>NZ_JBDZYG010000001.1:0-611451 GCF_040329455.1 Ruegeria sp. SCP11
CTTGGCGATCGCTTCGTCATTGGTCAGGATCATGCCGCCGCGCGGGCCGCGCAGGGTCTTGTGGGTGGTGGTGGTCGCAACGTGGGCGTGCGGGAAGGGGCTGGGGTGCTCACCTGCCGCAACCAGACCGGCAAAGTGGGCCATGTCCACGTGAAGGTAGGCGCCAACCATGTCAGCAATCTCGCGCATGCGGGCGAAGTCGATCTGGCGCGGGATGGCCGACCCACCGGCGATGATCAGCTTGGGCTGGTGCTCTTTCGCCAGCGCCTCGACCTGATCGTAGTCCAGCATGTTGTCTTCCTTGCGGACGCCGTACTGCACCGCGTGGAACCACTTGCCCGACTGGTTCGGGCGCGCGCCGTGGGTCAGGTGACCGCCAGCATCGAGGCTCATGCCCAGAATGGTGTCACCGGGCTGGATCAGCGCCTGGAACACACCCTGGTTGGCCTGCGAACCCGAGTTGGGCTGGACGTTGGCGAACTCACAACCGAACAGCTGCTTGGCGCGGTCGATGGCGAGGTTTTCGGCGATGTCGACGAACTGGCAGCCGCCATAGTAGCGACGACCGGGATAGCCCTCGGCGTATTTGTTGGTCATCACCGAGCCCTGCGCCTCCATCACGGCGGCAGAGACGATGTTCTCGGACGCGATCAATTCGATCTCGTCGCGCTGGCGGCCTAGCTCGGAGGTGATCGAGCCAAAAAGCTCAGGATCACGCTCGGCGAGGGACTGGGTGAAAAAACCGGTATCACGAAGATTGGCGTTCATGGGGGCTCCAAACGGCTGGGGATTATCTCGCGGATTTCCTATCGGAAACGGTATATATGCAAAAGCTGTAAAGCGACGATTTGGCCCGCTGTGGCGTCAACTCTGGCCTATTGGGGAAAGGTATGTTTGTTTCGGAACCAAATGTGTAGCACCGGAAACCGGAAAAGATGAAAAAGAGAATCGCCTTTCTCGCTAGTGACGCCAAAGTGGCGCAAACCGCGCGGGACAGCCTTGTGAAACGGCATGGCAATGCAGCGCCCCGGGACGCAGATGTGGTGGTCGCCTTAGGCGGAGACGGCTTCATGTTGCACACGCTGCACAATATGCAGCACCTTGATACGCCGGTTTATGGAATGAACTGCGGCACCATCGGCTTCTTGATGAACGAGTTTCACGAAGCTGACCTGATGGAGCGTCTGGCTGCAGCCGAGGAAGAGGTAATTAATCCTCTGGCCATGCAGGCGATGGATCAGTCCGGCAAATTACACGAAGCACTGGCGATTAACGAAGTGTCACTGTTGCGGGCAGGCCCGCAAGCTGCGCGGCTGAAGATCAGCGTCGATGGGCGGGTGCGGATGGCCGAGCTTGTCTGTGATGGAGCCCTGCTGTCTACGCCTGCAGGATCGACGGCCTATAACTACTCGGCGCATGGGCCCATTCTACCTATCGGGTCGGATGTACTGGCTCTGACCGCGATTGCCGCGTTCCGCCCGCGCAGATGGCGAGGGGCATTGTTGCCCAAAATCGCGAAAGTACGTTTCGATGTACTGGACGCGGATAAACGCCCGGTCATGGCGGATGCAGATTCCGTTTCCTTTCCTGATATAGATTGGGTTGAAATCCGATCCGAGCCATCGATTCAACATCGCATTCTCTTCGACCCCGGTCATGGTCTGGAAGAGCGTCTGATCTCGGAACAGTTCACTTGATGTCTTAAAATTGAACCTTTTTTTGGTTTGTGTGATCCAGTTCACAGGTGGATCGTTTATCCTTTGTTATTCTGAACTTGCCCGGAGAACACGCCAAAGGTGGGAGTGAGTGGCCACCAAACGGCGTTTTCGAACGACTGCGCAGTTTTCGCGCCGGCGAGGGTAGGTGGTGCTACGCTCGTTGTCAGATTTCCGGGTTTATTTAAGCAAGCGGACCCCGGGCACAAAAACCCGGGGTCTATTTCTGTGACGCGCCTTATCCGGCCGCACCCATTTTGTCCCAAAGCGACAAGCACATTTGACCCACACGCGCCTCTATCGAAGCGGCGGCGTCCACGGCTAAGTCCTCGCGCCAGCGCCGCGCCGCAATCTGGACATTGATTGGTTGCGACCCCTGGGGCAGGTCGGCCAGACGCGCAGGTACGCAGGCGGCGGGTAGGCCCAGAAAGTTCATCGCATAGGAATAGACTGCGCATCCCAAAACCTCATGCACACCTTCGGCACCTTCGGTGTCTCGGTTTGGCTTGAAGAAGGGTTGCGGCAGGAAAGGGGAGAGAACCAGCGGGTAACCTTCCAAAAACAGCGACCATTCGCGCGCATAGTGGGTGCGTTTGGCTAGCATACGAACCAGTTCGGTTCCGGTGATAGGCGGAAATTCCTGAAAATAGACGTCAAAGATTTCACGAATGGTCTGGGAACCCGCAGCTTCGATATCGCCTTTCAACAAGGTCAGAACCTCGCCCATCAGTGTGCGGTATCCAGTCCGGCCACAGTCGAACACGTCCGGAGGTGAGACCTCTTCCACCCGGTAACCCGCGTCGATCAGTGCATCGCGGGCTGTGTCCAGTGCCTTTTCGACCTCGGGATGCAGGGCGTAGCCAAAAGTTTCTTTGGTAAATGCGACCTTGATGGGGCCGTCCAAGGGCTCACCGTGCCAGGGCATCGGGACATGGAACGGATCGCGCGGGTCTGCGGCGATCAGGCTAGGCATCGACAGGTGAAGATCGGCGGCAGAGCGTGTGATCAAGCCCTGCACCGACATGGATTGCGCCAGAAGCCCTCTCTCGGACTGTTGACTGGGGTTCCACGCTGGCACGCGGCCGAGGCCCGGTTTCACAGTAACCGCCCCGTTCGCAGCGGCCGGAAACCGCAGGCTGCCGCCGATGTCATTGCCATGCGCCAGCGCGCCGATCCCGGCCATCACTGCCGCTCCCGCACCGCCTGACGACCCGCCGGGCGAGATATGCCGCCCCCACGGGTTGTGTGTGCGGCCATGCAGAGGGTTGTCCGTGTCAGCGCGGAACGAGAACTCGGGCGTGTTGGTACGCCCGAACACCACAGCTCCGGCATTTTTCAGGTTGCGGACAAACGGCGCATCGTCGGGTGCGATCACGTCTTTCAAAGCCACAACTCCGTTCGATGTGGCGTGACCCTTTTGATCCACGTTGATCTTGATCGTCACCGGCACCCCGTGCAGTGGCCCGACCGGTCCCCCCTGGGCCCTGGTCCGATCAAGGGCGCGTGCACGGTCCAATGCCTCTGCACTCAGGTCTTCAACTACCGCGTTCAGGTCAGGGTTGACCTGTTTCATCCGATCAATGGAGCTTTGAACCGCGTCCTCGGCGCTCAGGTCTCCGCTTCGGGTCAGGGTGGTCAGGTCGGTGGCGCTCAGACGCCAGATGTCGGATTGTGTCATGGGGCCTCACTGTCTTGGTCAGACAGTAGGGGCCTTGGGTCCGGTTGCAAGCGAAAGCCGGAGGGGCGGGCGACCGATGGCCGCCCACAAACCTTTTACTGCGCAAACCCGATGGATTTCAGGGCGACGGCGATTTCGTCCAGAATTGCTGGATCGTCGATAGTTGCGGGCATCTTGTAGTCTTTGCTGTCCGCAATCGACACCATCGTCCCGCGCAGGATCTTGCCTGACCGGGTCTTAGGTAGGCGATCCACGACAACGGCCTGTTTAAAGGCCGCTACCGGGCCGATTTTTTCGCGCACTAGCTTGACGACATCCTGCACGACCTCGCCATGGTCGCGGTCACAGCCCGCGTTTAGGCACAGGAACCCAACTGGCATCTGACCTTTGAGCTGATCCGACACGCCGATCACAGCGCATTCGGCAACGTCGGGGTGGGCGGCCAAAACCTCTTCCATCCCACCGGTCGACAGGCGGTGGCCCGCGACGTTGATCACGTCATCGGTGCGTGCCATGATGTAGAGATAACCATCCTCATCAATCATCCCTGCATCTCCGGTTTCATAATACCCGGGGAACTGGTTGAGGTACGAGCTTTTGAACCGCTCCTCGGCGTTCCAAAGCGTCGGCAGTGTGCCGGGTGGCAGAGGCAGCTTCACCGCAATAGCGCCCAGCTCACCGGGTGCCACGGGATGACCACCTTCATCCAGGATTTGTACGTCATAACCTGGCATTGGCATTGCCGGAGAGCCCAGTTTGACTGGCAGCTCCTCGATCCCCAGCGGGTTGCCCGCGATGGCCCAACCTGTTTCCGTCTGCCACCAGTGGTCGATCACCGGCACTTTTAGCGCGTCCTGCGCCCAGATGATCGTGTCCGGGTCGGCCCGTTCACCCGCGAGGAACAAGGCGCGCAGGTGGGACAGGTCGTATTTCCCGATCATCTCGCCGGCCGGATCCTCGCGTTTGACGGCGCGGATGGCGGTTGGGGCGGTGAAAAAGCTCTTTACTTTATGCTCAGATATCACGCGCCAGAACGTGCCCGCGTCTGGGGTGCCGACCGGCTTGCCTTCGAACACGATGGTTGTGTTGCCGTGGATCAGCGGGGCATAGCAGATATAGGAGTGCCCAACGACCCAGCCCACATCCGACGCTGCCCAGAACACATCGCCTGGATCAACATTATAGATGTTCTTCATTGTCCAGTTCAGCGCAACCAGATGACCTGCAGTGGGCCGCACGACGCCTTTGGGCGCACCGGTGGTGCCTGAGGTATAGAGAATATAGGCCGGATCATTGCCGTCGACCGGAACGCATTCCGCCGGCTCAACACCGTACTGGAACCCGTGCCAGTTATAGTCACGTCCTTCGACCAGCTGCGCCACTTCCTGTTCGCGCTGGAAGATCACGCAGAAATCGGGTTTGTGACTGGCCAACTCGATGGCACCGTCCAGCAAGGGTTTGTAGTGGACTACACGGCCCGGTTCCATCCCGCACGAGGCAGCGATGATTGCTTTGGGTTTGGCGTCATCGATCCGAACGGCCAATTCGTTGCTGGCAAAGCCGCCGAACACAACCGAATGCACCGCGCCAAGGCGTGCGCAGGCCAGCATCGCCTCAAGCGCTTCGGGGATCATTGGCATGTAGATGATGACCCGGTCGCCTTTTTCGACGCCCTTGGCCCTCAGCGCTCCGGCCAGAGTGGCCACGCGGTTGCGCAGCTCGACATAGGAAATCTCACGCTTGGTGTGTGTAATCGGACTATCATAGATGATCGCCGTCTGCTCACCCCGGCCGTTTTCGACGTGCCGGTCGACTGCGTTCCAGCAGGTGTTGACCTTGGCATCGCAGAACCATTCATAGAGCGGCGCGTTGTCGTCATACAGCGCTTTGGACGGGGGGCGAACCCAATCAATCCCTTTCGCGGCCTCCATCCAGAATCCCTCTGGATCGGATTTCCAGCCCTCGTAAACGTCGCGATAAGCCAAGATGGTCTCCTCCTAAAACTCCTTGTGAAGTGTGTAAGGCCGCCCGGGGGGCGCAAACAAGCAAGGGTAATGACGAAGCGTCACTTTATCGCAAAGTATTTGCAGAATCGCCCAAAATGAGCTGCAAATTTTTGCAAACTGTTTTTATGAAGCAAACTTACAGCCGAAAATCTTTAGTTTTTGCAAATTAGCAAATTTTTGGGTGCAAAGAATCACATTCGTGATGTGCTCAGGCACCCAAGCAGGCACCTGAGCGGTTTTCGGTCAGCCGTAATGCGCGACCGGTGTTCCGGCAATGGCGGCCATGTTCAGCAACCCACGTGCGGTGATTGAGGGCGTCACGATATGAGCCTTGTTACCCATCCCCATCAGGATTGGCCCGACCTCAAGCCCGTCGGCTTTCATCTTCAGAATATTGCGTACACCGCTGGCCGCGTCTGCGTGGGCGAAGATCAGCACGTTGGCCGGGCCTTCCAGTCGAGAGTTCGGGAAAATCCGCGACCGCAATTCCGGATCCAGTGCCAGATCGAGGTTCATCTCACCTTCATAGGTGAAGTCGCGCGGTTCGGAATCGAGGATTTCCAAAGCGGCGCGCAGCCGTTTTCCCGACCCCTCTGTCTGGTTGCCGAATTGAGACTGCGAACAGAAAGCGATCTTGGGCTCGATCCCGAACCGGCGCACGTGGCGGGCGGCTCCGAGCGTAGATTCAGCCAGTTCCTCAGGTGTCGGCAATTGCCGTACATGCGTGTCGGCAATGAACAGAGGGCCGTCTTCCAGGATCATCAAAGACAGCGCGCCATGTGGACGTAAGTCGCCATCGGCCAAGACCTGTTGCGCGTAATTCAAGTGCCAGCGGTATTCGCCGAACGTGCCACAGATCATGCTATCAGCTTCGCCCCGGTGTACCATGATGGCGGCAATCGCGGTGTTGTTCGTGCGCATGATGGCCTTGGCCAGATCAGGGGTGACACCGCGGCGCTGCATGATTTCGTGATACGAGTTCCAATAGTCGTAGTATCGCGGGTCGTCTTGCGGGTTCACGATCTGGAAGTCTTGACCGGGACGAACAGTTAATCCGAGCCGCTCGCATCGGGCGCTAATCACGTCCGGTCGCCCGATGAGAATGGGGGTTTCGGTTGTTTCTTCGAGAATGGCCTGAGCTGCGCGCAGTACCCGTTCATCCTCGCCCTCGGCAAACACAATCCGGCGCGAGGCGGCTGCAGCGGCTTCGAAGACAGGGCGCATAAGCAGCGCGGATTTGAACACAGTTTGGTTCAGACGCTCTTTATAAGCCTCGATATCTTCTATCGGACGCTTGGCTACACCGCTATCCATCGCAGCCTTTGCAACGGACGACGAAACGACCCCCACTAGGCGGGGATCAAACGGTTTCGGGATCAGATAGTCCGGCCCGAAGGTCAGCTGCTCCCCTTTGTAAGCTGCGGCGGCCTCGGCGCTTGTGGTGGCACGTGCCATCTCGGCGATGCCTTCCACGCAGGCGATCTGCATTTCATCGTTGATTTCGGTCGCACCCACATCCAAGGCGCCCCGGAAAATAAACGGAAAGCAAAGAACGTTGTTGACCTGATTGGGGAAGTCGCTGCGCCCTGTGGCGATTATCGCGTCCGGAGCAACCTCGCGCGCAGCTTGAGGCAGGATTTCCGGTGTCGGGTTGGCCAGTGCGAAGATGATCGGCTGCTTGGCCATTTTCTTGACCATCTCGGGTTTCAAAACGTTGGGTCCGCTGAGGCCAAGGAACAGGTCTGCCTCGCCAATCACCTCATCCAGCGTGCGCAGGTCGGACTTCTGAGCGAACTGATCTTTGTGCGGATTCATGTCTTCGGCCCGGCCTTCGTAGACCAGTCCGTGAATATCGCACAGCCAGATGTTCTCGCGTTTGACGCCCAGTTTGACCAACATGCTGAGGCAGGCGATCCCCGCGGCTCCGCCGCCGGTCGAGACGACTTTGATGTCCTCGAACTTTTTGCCGACAACATGCAGCGCGTTCTTGGCTGCTGCGCCAACCACGATGGCTGTTCCGTGCTGGTCATCGTGGAAAACGGGGATATTCATCCGTTCGCGGCACAGCTTTTCCACAATAAAGCAATCGGGGGCCTTGATGTCTTCCAGGTTGATGGCGCCGAAGGTTGGTTCAAGTGCGCAAACGATATCGGCCAGCTTTTCCGGGTCGGGCTGGTCGACTTCTATGTCAAAACAGTCGATGCCTGCGAATTTCTTGAACAGAACCGCCTTGCCTTCCATCACCGGTTTCGAGGCCAGCGCGCCGATATTGCCCAGCCCCAGAACCGCTGTTCCGTTTGAGACAACTGCAACAAGGTTTCCACGCGCCGTGTACTGTTCGGCGTTGGCCGGGTCAGCTTTGATCTCAAGGCTGGCTTCGGCGACGCCGGGGGAATACGCTCGGGCCAGATCGCGCCCGTTTGCCATCGGTTTTGTCGCCTTGATCTCAAGCTTTCCGGGCTTTGGATGGGCGTGATAGTCAAGCGCGGCCTGCCGCAGGCTGGGTGTATCCGACATCGCTGTTTCAGCTCCCTTCTGAAATTTGATTTAGCCTTAAACTATTTTTTTCAGCTTGGCTACGTTGCGCCACTTGAGAACTAAAATACGGCCATTTTGTCGCTGCGGTTGATTTCCGTCACAAAAGACTTACATTCTCGCAACCTTCACACTCACTCACTTTCCCCGCATCGAGAAGATCGGCATGAGCTATAAAGAAGATTTTGAGGTGGGCGCTGCCCTCCCTCTGAATTCTGGTGGTTTTGGAACCGACCGGTTTGCTTTCCGCGCGGCCATTTTTTTGGCCGCTATGGTATTGTGCGCCATCTGGGTGTGGCCGATGCAGGCAGCAGTGTTCAATCAAGAGGGTGGCCTGATCGAGACTGGATCAGCAGTGGCGCTATTGGGCTCGGGATTGGCGGCGTTCTACAGGTATCCAGGAATCAGCCGGTTGTATATCGGCGTGGTCTTGTTGTTGCTGGCGGAACGGGAGCTTGAGGCCGATATTTACGCTGTGGATAGCGTGGCATACGCTGTTTTGAGTGGGCTGGATGATCTGCTGGACATGACAATTGTTCGCGTGGTGCTGGCGGTTGTCGTGCTTGGCGGTTTCGTTTTGCATGGGGTGCCGAGCGCCTGGCGCGCGCTGAAAGCACGCGCGCCTTTCCTTTTGGTGTTCTTTCTGGCCGGAATGTCGGCTGTTGTGGCGCAGGGGTTGGAAGAGGTCAGCAGCGCGTTTGGCGCGGATATGTCGGATATCATGGTGACCCGTCTGTTCGTGCTGGAAGAAACGCTTGAGATGTTCTTTTCGATTGGCATTTTGGCCGCCGTTCTGATCGGATGGCCGAAAACCAAGGCTGAAGAGATATCAAATGAGCAAACCGCACGCCCGGATATGCGCTGAAATCCGCCTGCCTACGCAGGAACTACGCAACGACATTCCGTTCTACACCAAGGTTCTGGGTATGCGGATGGATATGATCTATCCCGCCGATGATCCGCGCGTTGCCGTGTTCTCGGGTCATGGGCTTCGTGTTCGGATTGAAAAGGATGCTCCTGAATCCCCCGGAACACTGCGCATCCTGACTGACAAACCCGACGATTTCGCAGATGGCCAGCGCTCCCTTGTGGCACCCAATGGCACGCGGGTCGAAATCGACGAGTTGAACCCACCTCTGGTGATGCCCGATACGGTGCATTCGTTCGTAGTGCGCAGGCTCAAGGATCAGGCGCCGTGGATTATCGGACGGGCCGGGATGCATTATCGCGATCTGGTGCCGGATCGCTTGGGCGGGTCGATCATTGCCAGCCATATCCGTATTCCCGACGGCGGCCCGGTGCCCGACATGGTGCATTTTCACAAGGTCGGGTTTCAGCTGATCTTCTGCATCCACGGCTGGGTCGACGTGGTCTATGAAGATCAGGGCGACAAGATGCGACTGACTGCCGGTGATTGCTTTATTCAGCCGCCGGAAATCCGCCACCGCGTGCTTGAAGCCTCGGACAATGTGCAGGTAATCGAGATCGGCGTTCCTGCCGAACATGTCACCGAGATTGATCACGGCATGGAACTGCCTACGCCTCATTACCACCCTGAACGGGAATGGCAGGGTCAGCGGTTCGTTTTCAATCAGGCCGAAGGCGCCGAGTGGCAGCCGTTCCGCCTGCCAGGCTATATCTGCCGCGACACGACCATTGCCGAGAACACCAAAGGCGTCGCCGGGGTGCAGGTTGTGCGCAAAGGGCAGGGCGATCCGGTCTGGGCGACCCATGATACGGATATCCACTTTACCTTTGTCATGAACGGAGAAGTCACGCTGGAAGGCGAAGGCCGCGATCCTTATCGGTTGGAACAGGGCGACGCTTTCGTGATCCCACCTGGTATGCGCACTCGGCTGGCTGATCCGTCTAGGGACGTGGAACTGCTTGAGGTCACTCTGCCGGGTACGTTCAATACGACATTGGGCTAAGGAATCTCGCGCCCGGGGCTTCAACTCCCCGGGCGATTTCATTTAGGGTATGACTTTCTGACCAGATGATCAAAAATTGGGGAATCGCTATGACTTTGAAAGACGCAGCACTGTCTGTCCGGGAAAAAGCTTACGCGCCCTATTCCAATTTCAAGGTCGGCGCGGCGGTCCGGTCGGCCTCAGGCGAGGTTTTTTCGGGCTGCAACGTCGAAAACGTAGCCTATCCGGAAGGCACCTGCGCCGAGGCCGGAGCTATCGCCACTATGGTCGCTGCGGGCGAGCAGGCCCTCACTGAAGTTTATGTGGTCGCGTCCTCTCCGCAACCGGTGCCGCCCTGCGGCGGATGCCGTCAAAAGCTGGCCGAGTTTGGCAAGCGTGACGTAAAGGTGACGCTGGCGACGGTCGACGGGGCTGAGTTTGAAACCACCATCGGCGATCTTCTGCCGGGCGCGTTCGACGCGTCGCATATGGAGGATGTCTGAGCACATGGATGCCCGCTCGATTATCGCAAAGCTGCGCCGGGGCATGGTGCCGACTGGTGAAGAACTGACCTGGTTCGCGCAAGGTCTGGCCGATGGCGGCGTCAGTGACGCTCAGGCCGGGGCTTTCGCCATGGCTGTCTGCATGGGTGGGCTGGGCGCACAAGGGCGTGCCGATCTGACCGTGGCGATGCGCGACAGCGGCGATGTACTCAGCTGGGATTTTGATGGCCCGGTGATTGACAAACACTCGACCGGAGGGGTGGGAGATAGCGTCTCGCTGGTATTGGCGCCCGCGTTGGCCGAACTGGGTGCTTACGTCCCGATGATCTCGGGCCGAGGATTGGGCCATACTGGCGGAACCCTGGACAAGTTGGAAGCCATTCCAGGCGTCAGCACTCAGATCGGGCAGGAGCGTCTGGCCCAGATCCTGCGCGACACCGGAGCGGCCATCGTCGGTGCAACCGGGCAGATTGCACCTGCAGACAAGCGGCTCTATGCAATCCGGGATGTGACTGCGACGGTGGAAAGCCTGGATCTGATAACCGCGTCGATCTTGTCCAAGAAGCTTGCGGCCAGCCCCGAAGCGTTGGTTCTGGACGTTAAGGTCGGCTCTGGCGCCTTCATGAAAACGCTGGACGATGCGCGCAAGCTGGCGCAGGCGCTGACGGAAACGGCGAATGCGGCGGGGTGCCGAACCTCGGCGGTGATCACCGATATGCACCAACCTTTGGCCCCGGCGTTGGGTAACGCGCTGGAAGTAGCTGAAGTGATGAAAGTTCTGACCGAAGCGTATTATGCGCCCTTGGCTGAAATCTCGGCGGAACTGGGCGGGGTTCTGCTGGCCGATGCTGGTATGTTCACCACCGCAGATGAGGGGCGCGATAAAATTACGGACGTCATCCGCGACGGTCGCGCCGCCGAACGGTTCGGTCGAATGATGGCTGCGGTTGGCGGGCCTTTGCAATTTGTCGACAATTGGTCTCGCTACCTGCCCGAATCCAGCGTGATCCTTGAGGTTCCTTCTGCGACCAGCGGCTATGTCACCGCAATAGATGGTGAAGCACTGGGGCTAGCCGTTGTGGCGCTGGGCGGGGGGCGGCAGGTCGAGGATGACGTGATCGACCCGGCTGTCGGCCTGTCGGGCATCGTTCGGCTTGGTGACAAAGTTGACAAGGGTGCGCCCTTGGCGGTGGTTCATGCGGCCCGCGAAGATGCCGCACGCAGGGCTGCGGATGCGGTTTTGAAGGCGATCACAATTGGTGCCGACACGCCGACAACGCCGACACTTGTCCATGAAAGGATAACGTCGTGACTCGTGCGTTTTTTGTGGTGATGGATTCTGTCGGCATCGGCGGCGCACCGGATGCGGACCGATTTTTCAACGGCGAGGTTCCCGATATCGGAGCAAACACGCTGGCCCACATCGCGCAAGCCTGTGCCGAAGGGCGCGCCGAGGATGGGCGGTCAGGTCCGCTGTACCTACCCAATCTTGATGCGCTGGGGTTGGGGGCGGCGACGCGGTTGGCCTCGGGCGTGGATACGCCGGGTTTGCAGGCCGAACCAACCGGCCTGTGGGGTTGCGCGCGGGAGCATTCGCCGGGCAAGGATACGCCATCGGGCCATTGGGAACTGGCCGGTCTGCCGGTGCCTTGGGACTGGCACTATTTCCCGGACACCACGCCGTCCTTCCCGGCCGAACTAAGCCGTGCCGCCGCCGAGGCCGCTGGAACCGAGGGCATATTGGGCGATTGCCATGCCTCGGGTACCGCCATCATTGCGGAACTGGGGGCCGAGCATATGCGAACCGGCTGGCCGATCTGCTACACTTCGGCCGACAGCGTGTTCCAGATCGCCGCGCATGAGGAGAGTTTTGGTCTCGACCGCCTGCTGGACATGTGCAAGACGCTGGCGCCGCGCCTGCATGAAATGAAGGTGGGTCGGGTCATCGCGCGACCGTTCGTTGGCTCTGTTGAAGAAGGCTTCACCCGTACCACCAACCGCAAGGACTTTGCCATTCTGCCACCCGCGCCGGTTCTGACCAATTGGGCGCAGGATGCCGGGCGCCGCGTGCATGCGGTGGGCAAGATCGGCGACATCTTTTCGATGCAGGGGATCGACACGCTGCGTAAGGGCTCGGATACCGAGTTGATGGGCCATCTGTCCGATCTGGTCGATGAGGCCGAAGAGGGTAGCCTGACCTTCGCCAACTTCGTTGAGTTCGACAGCCTCTACGGCCACCGCCGCGATATCAGCGGCTATGCCCGCGCTTTGGAATGGTTTGATCGTGAGATCGGCGCGGTCCTGTCGCGCTTGCGCCCCGGCGACCTGATGCTGCTGACCGCCGACCACGGCAATGACCCAAGCTGGATCGGCACAGACCACACGCGCGAGCAGGTGCCTGTGCTGATTGCGGGACAGGGCGCTGGGGATATTGGTGCCGTGAACTTCGCCGACATCGCCGCCAGCATCGCCCACCACCTGAACATTCCAGCGCAAGGACCGGGGAAGAGTTTCCTATGACCGTCGCAGACCTGCCTAAGATCGAGTTGCACCTGCACCACGAAGGCGCGGCCCCGCCCGCGTTCATCCGCCAGCTAGCCCATGAAAAGCGCATTGACCTGAGCGGTGTTTTCAAGCCTGACGGCAGCTATGATTTCCGCGATTTTGCGCATTTCCTGAGCGTCTACGAAGCCGCCTGCGAAGTGCTGAAAACGCCCGAGGATTTCCGCCGCCTGACCTTGGCGATCCTTGAAGAAAGCGCGGCGAATGGTGTCGTCTATTCCGAGACCTTCCTCAGCCCAGACTTCTGCGGTGGTGGTGACTTGCACGCCTGGCGCGATTACCTGAACGCCATCCAGGACGCCGCCGATGAGGCTGAGCGCAAATTTGATATCACCCTGCGCGGTGTCGTCACTTGTGTCCGCCATTTCGGGCCGGAACAGGCGAAAATCAGCGCCCATTGCGCGGCGGAAACAGCTGGAGATTGGATCACAGGCTTCGGCATGGGCGGCAACGAATCCGTGGGCACTCAGGGTGACTACCAATGGGCCTTCGATTGCGCGCGTGAAGCCGGATTGCGGCTGACCACCCATGCAGGCGAGTTCGGTGGCCCTGAAAGTGTACGGGACGCCGTGCGCAGCCTGGGCGTGGAGCGCATTGGCCACGGGGTGCGCGCCATCGAAGACCCCGATCTGGTCCACGAACTGGTCGACCGCGAGATCACACTTGAGGTCTGCCCCGGTTCCAACGTGGTTTTGGGCCTGTTTCCCGGTTTCAACGCGCACCCGATTGCGAAATTGCGCGATGCGGGCGTCAAAGTCACCGTTTCTACCGATGACCCGCCGTTTTTCCATACCACTATGCGGCGCGAATATGAGATGCTGAGCAAAGCCTTCGGCTGGGAGGCCGAGGATTTCGCCGCCCTCAATGACACGGCCCTTGCGGCTGCCTTTTGCGATGAAGACACCCGTGCGCGGGTCAAGAAAAGACTGGAGAGATCATGAGCGAACACCTTACCGTCGTTGACCACCCGTTGGTGCAGCACAAACTGACGCTCATGCGGGATAAGGGCACCTCGACCGCTGTCTTCCGCCAGTTGCTGCGTGAGATCACCCTGTTGCTGGCCTATGAAGTCACGCGCGAGTTGAAGCTGACCACCCGCCATATCGAAACCCCGATGGAAGAGATGGACGCTCCAATTCTGGCGGGCAAGAAACTGGCGTTGGTTTCGATCCTGCGGGCCGGGAATGGGATGCTAGATGGAGTGTTGGAACTGATCCCATCGGCGCGTGTCGGGTTTGTCGGATTGTACCGCAATGAAGAGACGCTGAAGCCGGTGCAGTACTACTTCAAGGCACCTGAAGGGTTGAAGGATCGTCTGGTCATCGCCGTTGACCCGATGCTGGCCACGGGCAACAGCTCGGCCGCGGCGATTGATCTGCTGAAAGAGGCGGGTGCTACCGATATCCGTTTCCTCTGCCTGTTGGCCGCGCCCGAGGGTGTGGAACGTATGAAAGAGGCGCATCCCGACGTGAAAATTGTCACCGCGGCGCTGGATCGTGAGCTGAATTCCAAAGGCTACATCATGCCCGGCCTTGGTGATGCGGGCGACCGGATGTTCGGTACGAAGTAAGCTATTCGCCGCAAATGTTTTGCAGCCGGACCCAATCGCGGTCCGGTAGAACTTGTTGCAGAGGGCGACCCGCCATCGGGTCGGCCTCAATCAGGCCCAGAACCGTCTCACCAGTGACATCCATCGCATACGCATAAGGTGTCGATGGCAATGCAGCCTGCGCGAAGACTTCCAGTAGATCATCCTCTGGCAGCGATGGACGTGGTTCCGACAGAACCTGCTCAGTGTAGGTGTCTATATTCCCAGGCGTCAGCTCGCCGGTCGTCAGCAAGCGGAATGCGGTTGCAGGCCCGGTTCGATCCAGCAAGTCGTCCAGCGGATCCTGCGCCTCAACCCTCGCGCGCTCAGCGATGATGTAACCGGCGGCAACCGAGGGATCTTCGTGATCTTCGACTAGAGCTCGATTGAGCAGAATGATCCCGCCCGGCAGGCTGAGGCTGGTTTGGACACCAGCAGGCAGAATGACAATTTTCTGAACGCCGGTGCGTGCGGCCAGTTGATCCAAAGCAGCCTGCGCCCCTTCGGCGTTGCAAGCTCGGCCTGAGACCCGCTCGATCCGCTGCAAAATAGTATCTCCGATATCCTTGCGTTTGATATCTGGAACAACGGATACAACGTGGCTCTGCAATGCCACCGGCAACCACAAAAGCAACAGCGCAGCCACAGCGGCCGCAACCCCTGCGACGCTAAACCAACGCAACCGTCCGGGATGGGGGCGCGCACGGTCGATGGCGCGTTGCAGCCGGTCAATGGCCTCGATCACGGTGGTTTCGGATTCGGCGAGTTCCAGTGTTTCGTCGGGGTCTCCGTCGGGATTGAAAATAGCCGGAAAACTGCCAGGATTCTGGCGCTCTAGCGCGGCCAGCGACCAATGGGTCAAAGCCTGTTCGTTGAAATCCGAAATCGTCAGCGTGGCTTCACCAATCGACACCACTACCTCACGCCGTTGCGCATCGGGCGAGGGGCGCCACAGACCGGTGGCTTCGATCCGTTGGTACTGTTTAAAAGCCGTCTTCAAGGTGATGGTTGCTCGTAATTATTTTGCCATAGCTTAGCATGGTAATTTCGAAAGGCGCAAACCTGTTGCGCGTCGTTTCAAAAATGTGCTGGATATCACGAAGCGCGGAAACTCAGTCTGGCGCATCACTTGGAAATCAGGGCGCAGAATGCAGGCGGATACTCAGACCTCACCGATATTGGCCTCGGTGCTGATGGTCAGCGCAATGGCGATCATCGGCGTGATCGACAATGTGGTTACGTTGCTGGCCGATACGATCGGCTTGTGGCAATTCCATCTCAGCCGCTCGGTTTTGATGTTTCCGCTGATCGTCGGCCTGTCGCTGCTGGGTATGGGCAGTATGCGTCCACGACGGTTGGGGCCGGTCATTTTGCGCAGCGTGCTGATAACGCTGGCGATGCTGTTCTACTTTGCTTCTTTGGCTTTGATGCCAATTGCACAGGCGCTGGCGGGGCTGTTTACGTCACCGATCTTCGTATTGCTGATCTCAGCCTTTGCGATGGGGCAAAGAATTGGTCCCTGGCGTATTCTGGCGGTTGTGATCGGCTTTGCGGGAATTCTGTGTGTGCTGCAGCCCAAACCCTATGAGTTCGACACTCAGACGTTGCTGCCCATTGCGGGTGGCTTTTTCTACGCGCTCAGCGCCATCATCACGCGCAGCCATTGTGCGCAAGAAAGCACGGTGGCCTTGCTGGCGGCGAATATTGCGATGCTGGGTTTGGCTGGGGCAATCGGGTTGGCCGTGCTCTCGTTCGTACCTCATTCCTTGCCAGACGGGTTCGTAACACGCGGCATTGTGTGGGACATGCGGCCCGCGCTGATATGGATCGTTGTGCAGGCGGTCGGGTCTACAATTGCTGTTTTCATGCTGATCAAGTCCTATCAGATCGGTGAAACATCCTATGTGGCGGTGTTCGAGTATTCGGTGATGATCTTTGGTCCGCTGTTCGCCTGGGTGGCACTGGGGCAGACGATCAGTGTCATGCAGATCGCCGGGATCGGACTGATTGCAGCGGCAGGGGCTCTGTTGGGCTGGCGATCACGCCGCGCTGCTGCGCTGGAGGAGGAAGCGTGATCATTTCACGCGGGCGTCGCTATGTGTTCGTCCATATCCCGAAGACGGGCGGCACGTCGCTGGCGCAGGCGTTGGAAGAACGGGCGATGAAGGATGACATACTGATAGGAGATACACCGAAAGCCAAAAGACGCCGCAAGCGGGTCAAGGCGCTGACAGGCAGGGGACGATTGTGGAAGCACTCCACGCTGGCAGATATCGACGGTGTTCTATCGGTTGAGGAATTACAGAACCTGACCACGTTTACACTGGTCCGTAATCCTTGGGACCGGGCCGTCAGCTATTACCACTGGCTGCGCGTACAGGGATTTGATCACCCCGCGGTTTCGTTGGCCAAGTCCTTAACGTTCGACGATTTTGTTTTGCATCCGGACACAACGCGGTCTTTTCAAGACAATCCAGCGCGCCACTATATGACCCGTGCAGATGGGACTGAGCAGTGCCAGTTCTACATTCGGCTAGAGCATTTCGATCAGGACGCAGCGCCCTTGTTCGACCATCTTGGGTTCAGCGTGAGGTTACCTCGCCTCAATAGGTCCGAACGTCTTGACGACTTTCGTAGGTATTACTCAGATCAGACGGCCCAGGCGGTCGGCGATGCTTGCGCCGAAGACATCCACAGATTCGCTTATACCTTTGATTTCGGAAATTAATTATAGTTTCCAGAGTGGGGCTAATCTTGTTCTAAAGGTCATTTTTGTTGTGATTTGTTCTCTTTTTGGGCCTTAGGTGGCCTAAATTTGTCCGCAATATGTCAAAAATAAGCCGCAACTATTAATCCTGTGTTAACTTTTCTTCCCAGTTGTTGAGTGTGAAGAGTGGGTTTGGTTCTTGTTGAAAGTTGAGAGTGTTTTTGAGTTTTCCGAGCATCCTGAGTATCGGGACGGCCCGGATCAGCAGATGGCCTTGAACGCCCGCCGAGGGGGTTTGGTTCATGGAACCAAGGTTTCCACAAGGGGGGGGTGGAAACCGGTAGAACAGCTTCAGGCCGGAGATCTCATTAGAACGTTGGATAGCGGTTTCAAAGCGGTTAGCCGCATTGCGACGGATACTATCGCGGTCGAGCCCGGCGAAACCAAGGCTGAGAACATGCCGGTTCGCGTGCCAGCACATGCGGCGTTCAACGTACGCCCCGTCTGGCTGATGCCCGAACAGGGCGTGGCGTTGGATAACACCAAACTGGCTCAGGATCCGATTAAGCTACCGGTCAGCTTGCCTGTTGTATCAGCACGGTTGCTGTGTGGCGCGTTCCGCATCATCTCGGATGTGCCAGCCTCTTGCTTCAACATCAGCACCCTTTTCTTTGATCAGGATGAGGTAATCTACATCGAAGGTGGTTTTCGCGCGTTTTGCCCCTCGGGCCGTTTCGGGGCGGGCAGTTCGTCGTACGAGGTGGTCGAGGCGGAGACGGCTTCGAATTTGGTAAATCTAACAGCCCGGGGTGCTGACATTGGTGTACTGGCCAACTCGCTGGGGTCGCTGCCTGCGCCAGTATTTGATCATCCCATCGTTCCGACAAGACCGGCGAGGGGCGCGCGTCGCCCGGGGCGGCCGGGTCGACCCGTGATGATGATTTGATCGGGAAACTAGAACTTAAATAGTAAGGCAACGCTGGCGCATGGGGGCATGCGCCAGCGTTTTTCTTTAAGCGGCTTTTGCTTCGGGGTTGAAGCGGCCGTAGAAGCTCTGACCCTTTTCGGCCATCTCACGCAGCAGCGACGGGCAGGCGAAGCGCTCACCATAGGTCTCGGCCAGCTGGTCACAGCGCTCGGCTGCGTAAGGCGTGCCGACGATGTCCAGCCAGCTGAGCGGACCACCGGACCACGGCGCAAAGCCCCAGCCCAGGATTGCGCCGACATCGCCTTCGCGGATATCTTCCAGAACGCCTTCTTCCAGCGCGCGCACCGCTTCCAGAACCTGCGCGAACATCAGGCGTTCCTGTACTTCGATCAGATCAGGCTGGTCCTCGGCGTGCGGGTATTTCTCCTGCAGACCTTTCCAGTATTCGACGCGCTTGCCCTTCTCGTCATAGTCGAAGAAGCCCGCGTTTGCCTTGCGACCCAGACGGCCCTGTTCTTCCATCCAGAAGATAAGATCGTCCGAGGGGCTTTCGGGATAGGCATCGCCCATTGCCGCCTTGGTTGCGCGGGCAATCTTGGCACCCAGATCAATCGAGGTCTCATCGGTCAACTGGATCGGACCCACCGGGAAGCCCAGTTGACGTGCGGCGTTGTCGATCAGTACGGGGTTCACGCCCTCAGCAATCATCCGGACACCTTCGTTGATGTATGGGATGATGCAACGGTTGGCGTAGAAGAAGCGCGCATCGTTGACCACGATCGGCGTCTTCCGGATCTGGCGCACATAGTCCAGCGCCTTGGCAACTGCACGGTCCCCGGTTTCCTTGCCCTTGATGATCTCGACCAGGAACATCTTCTCAACCGGTGAGAAGAAGTGGATGCCGATGAACTGTTCGGGCCGCACCGAGGCCTTCGCCAGATCGGTGATCGGCAGGGTCGAGGTGTTCGAGGCAAAGATGCAATCCTCGGGGATGATTGCCTCGACCTTCTTGGTCATCTCAGCCTTGACGCCTGGGTCTTCGAACACGGCCTCGATGATCAGATCACAGCCTTTCAGATGCTCCAGATCGGGGGTCGCGTTGATACGGGCCAGCAGGGCCTCTTTCTTCTCGGCCGTGGCTTTGCCGCGCTTGATGCCCTTGTCCATACAGCTTTCGGAATAGGCCTTGCCCTTGTCGGCGGCAGCCTGATCACGGTCGACTAGAACAACCTCCATCCCGGCCTGCGCCGAGACCAGAGCGATACCGGCGCCCATCATGCCAGCGCCCAGAACGCCGACCTTTTTCACGCGCTGATCGGCCACATCTTTGGGGCGAACCGCGCCTTTCTCCAACGCTTCCTTGTTCAGGAACAGCGACCGGATCATGGCCGACGACGACGGGTTCATCAGGACGTTGGTGAACCAACGCGCCTCGATTTTCAGGGCGGTGTCGAAGTCGACCAGCGCACCCTCGTAGATCGAGCTCAGCAGAGCCTTAGCCGCCGGGAAGGCGCCTTGGGTCTTGCCGTTCACCATCGCGTTGGCGCCGACGAAGGTCATGAAGCCAGCAGGGTGGTAGGGTGCGCCTCCGGGCATCTTGTAGCCCTTCGCGTCCCAAGGCTTGACCAGATCAGCGTCCTTGGCGTTCAGAACCCATTCCTTGGCTGCTGCGACCGGATCGTCCGAAACATCGTCGATCAGCTGTGCGCCTTTGGCTTTCTTCGGGTCCATCATCTTGCCTTCCAGCAGGACCGGAGCAGCCGCCATCGCACCAACCATACGGCTATAGCGCATGGTGCCGCCGCCGCCGGGGAAGATGCCCAGCAGAATCTCGGGCAGGCCGATCTTGGCTTTGGCGTTAGAGGTCATGACGCGGTGATGACAGGCCAGAGCGATTTCGGTCCCGATCCCGGCGCAGGTTCCGTTGATGGCACAGGCGATTGGTTTGCCGCCCTTCTTGGTCTTGGGATCCATGCCCGCCAGTTCCATCTTGCGCAGGATGTGGTGGCCGCCCATGACGAAGTCGAACAGCGCCTGTGCCGGTTCATCACCGGCCTCCTGACGGATGGTGGCCAGCGTGTTCAGGTCCATGCCACCCGCGAAGGAGCCTTCCTTACCGCTTGTGATCACGACGCCTTTGATCTCATCATCATTCAGGGCCTGATCGATCAGCTGGCTGACCTCCTGAAAGGCCTCGCGGGTCAGGACGTTCATGGATTTGCCCTGGGCGTCCCAGGTAACAAAGGCGACGCCGTCCGCGTCTTTGCTCAGAGTGAAATCAGTCATTGTCATCTCCAATCTGGTCAGCCGTCAGCGGGCTGCCGTCCTTGCGGGTGAAGGAGAATCCGTTCTCATCATCCTTCACCATCATGTCTATGTCGCTGTAATAGCCGGTCTCGGTCGGGGTCCGTGTGCCCACCACCAGAAAAGTCGCGGGCGCATCGGTTTTGTTCACAAGGTGATGGCCGTTCGCCTCACCCGCAGGCCAAGCGGCGCAGTCGCCGGGCAGCATCTCATGCTCTCCATCGTCGTCGATCAGCACGCATTTGCCGCTGAGGATGATGGCAAACTCGTCCTGCTCCATATGGTAATGGCGCAGCGACGACATGCCCTTTGGTTCAAGCCGCACGATATTGGCCCCGTATTGGGTCAGCCCACCCGTATCGCCCACACGCTGCACGAAACGACCGGCGGTCGCCTCGGCCAGCTTGCCGGGATAGGACGAGCCTCCCTTGAAAGGGATCTGAGAG
Source organism: Ruegeria sp. SCP11 (assembly GCF_040329455.1). NCBI lineage: Bacteria > Pseudomonadati > Pseudomonadota > Alphaproteobacteria > Rhodobacterales > Roseobacteraceae > Ruegeria > Ruegeria sp. SCP11. Next base: position 20,883 of record NZ_JBDZYG010000001.1, read on the forward strand.
AGATCCAGCTTGGGCATCAGACACGCTCAATAATGGTTGCTGCACCCATGCCGGACGCGATGCAGAGAGTCGCCAGACCGGTTTCCTTGTCCTGACGCTCCAGCTCATCCAACAGCGTGCCGATAATCATCGCGCCGGTTGCTCCAAGCGGGTGACCCATCGCGATCGAGCCGCCGTTGACGTTTACCAGCGCCGGGTCCACATCGAACGCCTGCTGGAAACGCAGCACGACCGATGCGAAGGCTTCGTTCACTTCAAACAGGTCTAGATCGCTGATCTTCATGCCGTTGTCGGCAAGGATCTTCTCGGTCACGGGAACCGGGCCGGTCAGCATAATGGTCGGGTCGGTACCGATTTTGGCGGTTGCCTTGATGCGGGCGCGCGGCTTGAGGCCGTATTTCTCGCCAAATTCCTTGTTGCCGATTAGAACAGCCGCCGCACCGTCCACGATGCCCGAGCTGTTGCCCGCGTGGTGGATGTGGTTGATCCGCTCAAGATGCGGGTATTTCAGCATCGCGACCTTGTCGAAGCCCGGCATCTGCTCACCCATCATCGCAAAGGACGGGTTCAGCGACCCAAGGCTCTGCATGTCGGTGCCGGGGCGCATGTATTCGTCGCGGTCCAGAATGGTCAGGCCATTCTGATCCTTGATGGTGATGACCGATTTTTCGAACCGGTTGTCTTCCCATGCCTCTGCCGCGCGTCTCTGCGATTCCACCGCCAGCGCGTCAGCGTCGTCACGGCTGAAGCCATACTCGGTGGCGATGATGTCCGCCGAGATGCCCTGCGGCACGAAATAGGTGTCCATCGCCAGCGTCGGATCGACGGCAATTGCCGCCCCGTCGCTGCCCATCGCCACACGACCCATCATCTCGACACCGCCTGCGATATAGGCTTCACCCGCGCCGCCTTTGACCTGGTTTGCCGCCAGGTTCACGGCTTCCATGCCCGAGGCGCAGAAGCGGTTGATGGCCAGACCGGGGATCGACTGATCCAGGTCCGAAGCCAGTACAGCCGAACGTGCCAGACAGCCGCCTTGCTCCATCACCTGCGTGACGTTGCCCCAGATCACATCCTCAACGGCGTGGCCTTCCAGATTGTTACGCTCTTTCATCGCGTTCAGCGTCAGGGCTGACAGACGCACCGAGGTCACCTCGTGCAGGCTGCCATCCTTGCGCCCTTTGCCGCGCGGAGTTCGCAGGGCGTCATAGATATAAGCTTCGGTCATAGGTCTTCTCCTTAAGCTCGATCCGACGGGTTGCCGGGCATCAGGTCATAGGGGTGTTTCCAGCCGGGCTGTTCGCTGAGGCGCGTCAACCAGGCGTCGATGTTGGGCCAATCGGCGCGGTCAAAGCCGAAGGGTTCGGGATAGTAGAGGTAGCCGCAGCAGCTGAGGTCAGCATTGGTTACACCGTTCCCAACGATCCAGTCGCGGCCCTCCAGATGATTGTTCAGGATTTCGTACGCCGCTTTCAGGCGACCCTGATTAAAGGCGATAACGTCCGGATTGCGATGCTGTTCAGGCAGGAAGTTGATCAGAAAGCGGGTCAGCCCAGCCATCGAGCTGAGCTTGTGATTGTCCCACAGCACCCAGCGCAGAATGTCATAGTTCTCGTCCCGCGTTTTGCCGCCAAACTTGCCAGATTTCTCTGTGACGTAGGCCTGAATGGCACCAGATTGAGAGGTTTGGAAATCGCCATCGATCAAGACAGGTGCTTCGCCCATCACGTTGACTTCAGAGCGAAATTCTGGCCCGCGGGTGACGCCTTTGAAAAAATCCACGTAGACCGGTTCCCACTCGAGCCCAGACATCTCCAGCGCGATTGCGGCTTTGTATGAATTGCCGCTTTCGCCGAAGCAATGAAGTTTGATGGTCATGCGTTCGCCCCTCCCAAGGCGCATGGTGGCTTGCCACGATCTGCGTATTTCGAGAAAGCCGAACCGGTCGTATCGAAAATGGGGGTCGTCTTGCTGAAAACACGCACGCCCAGAACGGGCGCGAAGGGAACCGTCAGCGTTTGCGCGCCTCTAGTTCAGAGTTGAAGATGCGCAGCCGGCGGGTCAATTTCTCCTCGTGAATGACACTGTTGAAATTCTCAAACAGGAAAGACAGCGCCTCACCTTCATCCAGACCAGCCTCGTGTGCGAAACCACGGAGCTTGCGATATCCGTCCTCGGTCATGGCGACCGGAAAGCGGCGGGTCAGGCGAAAGCGTTTGGGCATTATGTCTCCTCCTAAGGTCCGGCGCCGGGGCAGTGCCCCGGAGCCGGAGTGAGATTAGAAATTGGCGGCCTCCAGTGCCATGACCGTGTCCGCGCCGGTCTGGATGCGTGCCAGATGCATCGCAGTCGCGGGCAGGCGGCGCGCCATGTAGAAACGGCCGGTGTTGATTTTGGTCTCGTAGAACTCTTTGTCCGAGGCACCTCCATCCAGCGCATCCTGCGCGGCTTTGGCCATCTGCGCCCACATCAGGCCCAGGCAAACATGGCCGAACATGTGCATGAAGTCGTAGGAACCGGACAGCGCGTTATTCGGGTTCTTCATGCCTTCCTGCATGAAATACATGCCTGCGGCCTGCAGATCCTTGGACGCGGCTTTCAGTGGGTCAATGAAGGCCTTGTCATAGGCTTCATCCTTGCCACCGTTCTCCTTGCAGAAGGTTTTAACCATGTCGAAGAACGCCATGACGTGCTTGCCGCCATCCTGCGCCAGTTTGCGCCCCACAAGGTCCAGTGCCTGAACGCCGTTGGCCCCTTCGTAGATCATCGCGATACGGGCATCGCGGGTGTATTGAGACATACCCCATTCTTCGATGTAGCCGTGGCCACCATAAACCTGTTGCGCCTGAACGGTCATGTCATAGCCCTGATCGGTCAGGAAGCCTTTGATGACCGGGGTCAGCAGTGAGATCAGCCCGTCTGCGTCCTTGTCATCCGACCGGTGCGCCTTGTCGATCATGGTCGCGCCCCACAGGATGAACGCGCGCGCGCCCTCGGTAAAGCTCTTCTGATCCATCAGGTTGCGACGGATATCCGGATGCACGATCAGCGGGTCAGCCGGGCCGTCCGGGTTCTTCACGCCGGTCACATCACGGCCTTGCAGGCGGTCCTTGGCATATTCCAAAGCGTTCTGGAACGCGGCCTCGGCTTGGGACAGACCCTGCATGCCCACACCAAGACGCGCTTCGTTCATCATGGTGAACATAGCGCGCATGCCTTTATGCTCTTCGCCCAGCAGCCAGCCGGTGGCTTCGTCATAGTTCATGACGCAGGTCGAGTTGCCATGGATGCCCATTTTCTCTTCGATCTTGCCGACCGAAACGCCGTTGCGTTCACCCAAAGAACCGTCGTCGTTGACGATGAACTTGGGGACGATGAACAGCGACACGCCCTTGATACCCTCGGGGCCGCCGGGGATTTTTGCCAGAACCAGATGGATGATGTTGTCAGCCATGTCGTGGTCACCAGAGGAGATAAAGATCTTCTGGCCCGAAATCTTATAGCTGCCGTCGCCTTGCGGTTCCGCTTTGGTGCGCATCAGGCCCAGATCGGTGCCGCAATGCGGCTCGGTCAAGTTCATGGTGCCGGTCCATTCGCAGCTGACCATGTTGGGCAGGTACTTGTCCTTCTGCTCGTCGGTTCCGTGCGTCAGAATGGCTGAGGCCGCCCCGTGGGTCAGGCCCTGATACATCACGAAGGCTTGGTTTGCAGCCGAGAACATTTCACCTACCGCTGTACCCAGCACATAGGGCATGTTCTGGCCACCGTACTCTTCCGGCATGTCGAGGCCAGTCCAGCCACCTTCCTTCATTTGCTCGAAAGCGTCTTTGAATCCTGTGGGCGTATAGACGATACCGTTTTCCAACCGGCAACCTTCAGTGTCGCCCACGACGTTCAGCGGATGCAGGACGTTGGTGGCGACCTTGCCGGCTTCTTCCAGAACGGCGCCGGTGAACTCGGCTTCCAGTTCGCTATACCCCGGAATTTCCGAGTCCGAGACTTTCAGCACATCATGCAGAATGAACTGAGTGTCTTTGGTAGGCGCGTTGTAAACGGGCATTTGAAGCTCCCTTAAATTCAGATGTCCGGGGATTGGGCCGCGAAGGTTATTCGGCGGCCTTTTTCTCGTTTTTCATCGAGGCGATGACTTTCTCGCCCCAGCGCAACTGTTCTTTCAGATCGTCAATGGCCTGAGTAAGCTCCTCGCGACGAACTTCCATATCCCCCAGACGTTCCCGCGCGATTTCAATGGTACGGGTCATCTGAGTCATCTGCTGGTCACCCACGTGGTACAAATCCAGCAATTGCCGGATTTCTTCCAGGCTGAAGCCAAAGCGCTTGCCGCGCAGGATCAGTTTAAGGCGGGCCCGGTCACGTTTGGTGAACAGGCGTTTCTGGCCCTCGCGGATCGGAAACAAAAGTTCCTTGGCCTCGTAAAATCGCAATGTGCGTGGCGTGACATCATATGTCTCGCACATTTCACGGATGGTCATCAGATCTTCGGTCATGTTTTCAGCACTCTCGTCACTGGCGTCTATTAAAGTCAGTTGCGCAGTCGATGCGCAGGTTACAACACGACGATGACGTTCACGTAATGCAAACGCTACGTCACAATGAAAGTTGACGTAACATCAGCTTGCGTCAAGATGCCGATTGCTGAGTTTTTTTGTTTGTGACGCTGCGGAACTTAAGTGAGATGGGGTTGAGACCCGGAGATTACGCGCCAATTTCGGCGCGGCGACATCGGGCTCCACTGAATCGAAATGTTAAAAAAAAAGGATGACGGCTTGAGCTCGACCGAGATCAGCGCAAAGATTTGGCGGTCTGGTCGCGTAGGCGCTGAAGCTCGTCCATAGCTTCATCCAATTGCTGACGCTGCTTCTGCAACTCCGTCATTTGCCGGTCTGCGAGTTTCACGAATTCAGCCATCTGAATCTGGTCTCCCTGATCTTCGTAGATCAACAACCATTGACGAATCTCTTCCAGCGAGAAGCCAAACTGACGACCGCGCAGGATCAGCTTCATCCGCGCGCATTCGCGCGGACCATAATACCGTGTGCGGCCTTCCCGATCAGGCTGCAACAGCTCGATATACTCGTAGTAACGAAGGGTGCGCTTGGTTACATCGAACTCATCGCACATCTCGTTCAATGACAAACGGTTGTCGGTCATTCGCGGCCTCCTCGGCTGCAACGTAGGGCGTCGTGGAGGTAAGCGCAACAGTCGGGGTTGCCCTTTACGTCATCCGCGGCTCATAAAGAGGCGACACCACGACAGGGACAAATTGAATGGCGGACAAATTGCAACTCGCGCGTCAATTCATCGAAGCCATACCTCATGCCAGGGCCCTTGGGTTAGAGCTTACTCATATCAGCAACGGTGAAGCCGAAATCACTATGCCTTACAACGAGGCATTGATCGGAGATCCGCGAACCGGTGTGATTCACGGTGGTGCTGTGTCGACAATGCTAGACACCAGCTGTGGTGCCGCCGTCATGAGCCATCCGACGCAGCCCTCGAGTACGGCAACCATCGACCTGCGAATTGACTACATGCGAGCGGCGACCCCCGGGCAGACCATTACCACCCGCGCAACCTGCTATCACATTACCCGAAACGTAGCGTTTGTTCGCGCGACTGCGACAGATGAAGATCGTGACAACCCTGTCGCAACCGCGTCCGGTGCTTTCACTGTGGAGGGGAAGTAACATGGCCCGATCCCGCCCTGAACCCATGCAGGTCGTTAAACAGCGCCGGGATACCGCGCTGAATGCACTGGTTGAAGGGGTTCCCTATATCCGGTTTCTGAACATCAGCTTTGATCGACGTGGCGATGAACTGACAGGTGTTCTAAATTTCGATGAAAAGCTGATCGGCAACCCGCTGTTGCCCGCGTTGCATGGCGGCGTAACCGCCGCTTTTCTGGAGGTTACAGCGGTCATCACCCTGAGCTGGGAGCGCATGTTTCCCCAAATCGAAAGCGGTGAGCTGGATGCGGCAGATATTCTGAAGTCGAAAGAGGTTCGCTTTCCAAAAACCATTGATTTCACAGTGGACTTTCTGCGCTCTGGCCTGCCGCGGGATGCCTATGCACGCGCGTTTATCAACAGGTCCGGACGCCGTTATGCCTCGGTCCGGGTTGAGGCTTGGCAGGATCATCACACCAAGCTGTTCGCGCAGGGCACAGGCCATTTCCTGATGCCACAGCCCAAAGCGGACAAAGAATAAAGATGCAGCCTGGCTCGGCACCCCTCACGCATAAACGGGTGTTGAAGATCGCGGTTCCGATCGTGCTGTCCAACGCCACCGTGCCCATTCTGGGCGCGGTCGATACCGGCGTGGTCGGACAGATGGGGCAGGCGGCGCCCATCGGCGCGGTGGGTATGGGCGCTGTGATTCTAGCCAGCATCTATTGGATCTTCGGCTTCCTGCGCATGGGCACCACTGGTTTGGCCGCTCAGGCGCGTGGGGCCGGGGACACAGCAGAGACTGGCGCGCTGTTGATGCGCGGGCTGTTGCTAGGCGGCGCGGCGGGTCTGCTCTTTGTCCTGACGCAATATTGGGTGTTCTGGGGCGCCTTTGCCCTGTCGCCTGCCAGCCCCGAAGTCGAGGCTCTGACTCGGGAATATCTGGAAATCCGCATATGGGGCGCTCCGGCAACAATTGCGCTTTACGCAGTGACGGGTTGGCTGATTGCGATTGAGCGGACCCGTGGTGTATTTGTCCTGCAGGTTTGGATGAACGGTCTGAATATCGTGCTGGACCTGTGGTTCGTGCTGGGGCTGGGTTGGGGCGTTGAAGGCGTAGCCATTGCCACCCTGATCGCTGAATGGACCGGTTTGGCGCTAGGTCTTTGGCTATGCCGAGATGCGTTTGCTGGCAATCAATGGCGTGACTGGCCTCGGATATTCGACGGCGCGCGTCTGCGCCGGATGATGCAGGTAAACGGGGATATCATGATCCGTTCGGTGCTGGTGACCGGAGCGTTCACGACGTTTCTGTTTGTAGGTTCCGATCTGGGCGACGTGAATCTGGCTGCCAATCAGGTTTTGCTGCAATTTCTTGAGATCACCGCTTTTGCGCTGGACGGCTTCGCCTTTTCCGCCGAGGCGCTGGTCGGCAGTGCCGTTGGCGCCCGAGATCAGTATCAAGTGCGGCGCGCGTCGATCATGGCATCTCAATGGGGTGTAGGCGGGGCGCTCGTCCTAGGGGTCGTATTTTATCTTGCCGGACCCTTTTTGATCGACCTGATGTCTACGTCGCCTGACGTTCGGCTTGCGGCGCGGGACTACCTGATCTGGGCCGCGCTGGCCCCAGCCATCGGTGTGGCAAGTTGGATGTTCGACGGCATCTATATTGGCGCCACGTGGACCCGGGCTATGCGCAACGCAATGATTCAATCGGTTGCGATTTACGTGGTAGCGCTGTTTGTCTTGGTGCCGACATTGGGCAATCACGGGCTTTGGGCCGCGCTGATGGTTCTGAACATCGCACGCGGCGTCACAATGGGCTGGCGCTATCCGAAACTGGAAGCGCAGGTGTTTTAAAGAAGCGTCAACAGGTTCTCAGGCGGACGCCCGATGGCTGCCTTATCGCCTGCAATGGCCAGCGGGCGCTCGATCAAGATCGGGTTCTCGGCCATGGCGTTTATCAACTCGTCAGCAGGAGAGGTTTTGTTCAGCCCTAGTTCCTTGAACCGCTTTTCGCCCGTCCGCATCATGTCGATGGGTTCGATACCTAGTTTGCCGAGAACCGCACGTAGGTCATCTGCTGAGGGCGCATCCTCAAGGTATTTTCGAACTTCGATCTGCGCGCCGTTCTCTTCAAGCAACGCCAAGCCGGCGCGGGATTTAGAACAGCGTGGGTTGTGCCAGTAATTGATCACAGCCAATCCTCTCTTTTACTTCCAACGGCTTGCGTGACGTTGTCGAAGCCATCCCGTGCCAGTAATTCATCCAGTCCCCGGGCGATCTCGGTCGCCAGAGAAATGCCACCATAGACCAGCGCCGTATATAGTTGCACGGCAGACGCCCCAGCGCAGATCTTGGTGTAGGCCTGCTCGGCACTGCTGACACCACCTACACCGATCAGCGGTATTTTCCCTTCAGTCAGTTGACTGAGACGGGCGAGAACGCGGGTTGATTTCTCGAACAGCGGTTCACCGGACAGCCCGCCGGTTTCGCCTTTGTGGGAACTGCGCAGACCGTCGCGCGACAAGGTGGTGTTGGTGGCAATCACCGCGTCTACGCCGGTCTCAGCTGCAACCTCGGCGATGTCCTGCAATTCCGCTTCGGTCAGGTCCGGAGCAATTTTCAAAAATACCGGCAAGGGGCGGGGCAGAGCGTTTCGGGTTTCGATCACGCTGCCAAGCAGAGCGCCAAGCGCGGCTTTGCCCTGCAAATCCCGCAGCTTTTCAGTGTTGGGGGATGAGACGTTGACCGTGGCGAAATCCAGATGCGCGGCACAATGGGCCAACACCTTGGCGAAGTCACCAGGGCGGTCGTCGCTGTCTTTGTTCGCACCAAGGTTCAGGCCGATCACGGCGTCCTTGGGGCGATCTGCCAGACGGCGGGCCATCACCTCCATTCCTTCGTTGTTGAAGCCGAAGCGGTTGATGGCGGCCTTGTCTTCGGTCAGGCGGAACAAGCGGGGTTTTGGGTTGCCCGGCTGCGGGCGCGGGGTGACGGCTCCCACTTCGATGAAACCAAAGCCGGTGCGCGACAGAGGTGTCAGAACCTCTCCGTTCTTGTCGAAGCCTGCGGCCAGACCAACCGGGTTGGGTAAGTCCAGCCCAGCCACGCGGGTTTTCAGGCGGGACGAACTCACCGGTCCTGGCATCGGGGCCAATCCAGCCTTCAAAGCCTTGATCGACATGCCGTGGGCGGCCTCGGGGTCCATCTTGTGCAGGACGGCGAGCCCCAGTTTTTCAGTCAGTTTCATCCGAAAGCCTCTCCGCTTTTGGTTGGAGCGCAGCGGATCAGGCGTGAGGTTTCAACCGCGGCCTGCCGGTGAATGACTGCAGCTTGGTACACCGGGTCTGTCACCATTTCCAGGAATGCATGCGCGGTAGGATAACGAGCGATGAAAACCTCATCCCAATTCTCGTCTTGCGGCCCGATTAATGTGGTTTGATACGCACCGCGCCATAGGATCGATGCCCCTAAACGCGCGATGATCGGGGCCGTTTCATTGCCGTAGTTGCGATAGGCCTGCGCGCCGGTCAGACCGGCATCCGCCAGATCATGACCTTCTGGGTAATTGGCCTTGGCGCGGAACTTCACCAGATTCAACATCTCGATTGGATGATCGCGGTCCAAAACTTTGAATGCCTCGAACTGAGCGCGATCGGGGTCGATGAATACGGTCATTCCATCTCCTTGGGAAATTGGTGCGCCACTCCATCAAAGGGTAGGGGCCGCGACCAGACCACATCTGTCATGTGTAGCTGGCGATAGAGATGCGGGAACAGTGCCCCTCCGCGCGAGGCCTCCCACTTCAATTCGTCTCCCATGGCGTCCGCGTCGCAGGCCAGCAGGGTCAAGCCTTCGACCCCGGCAAAGTGCTTGGCCGCGGTCTCAGCGGCCTGTTCGGCGGTTGAGAAGTGGACATACCCGTCGGATACATCAATCGGCGCGCCGTCGGAGGCACCCTGTTCCTGCAACGTGGCCCATTCGTCGGCCCGGAAAATCTTGTAAATCAGCATAAGGTCCTGATGCCCCGCACGACGGGTAGAATCAAGCCAGATTTCCCCCTTTGACTCTTCCAGCGCGGCGGCGCACCATCGCGCCAATCAATTAAAAGGAGTATGAAGATGTTCACCCGTTTTCTGGCGTCAGTGGCGGTGTTGGGCCTGACCGCAGGCATGGCCGCCGCCGAGTATAAGCTGACTATTCTGCATACCAACGACATTCACAGCCGCATTGAATCAATCAATAAATACGACTCGACGTGCGACGCCGAAGATGAAGCCGAAGGCAAGTGTTTCGGCGGGGTTGCTCGGCTGAAAACCATGGTGGATGCCAAAAGGGATGAGTTGGCGGATCAGAACGTGCTTTTGCTGGATGCGGGTGACCCGTTTCAAGGGTCACTGTTTTATACGACTTATAAAGGTGCCGCCGAGGCCGAGTTCATGGAGGCCATTGGTTATGACGCCATGGCCGTGGGCAACCACGAATTCGACGATGGCCCCGAAGGGCTGGCAGCGTTCATCGACGCTGTGAGTTTTCCGGTGATTTCGGGTAACCTCGATTTGTCCTCCTCGGGCGAGTTGAAGGGGAAGGTAGAAAACCACCTCGTGCTTGAGGTTGGCGGGCAAAAAATCGGCATCGTCTCAGCACTGGCCACAGACACAGTCGATACGTCCAGCCCCGGCAAGGACGTGGTGTTTCAAGACGAAATCGACAGCCTAACAGCGGATGTCAAAGCGTTACAGGCAGATGGCGTCGATATCATCATTGCACTGAACCATGTGGGGCTGGCCAAGGACATTGAGATTGCCGAGAAAGTGCCCGGCTTGGATCTTGTGATCGGCGGGCACTCACACACGCTGTTGTCCAACACGCAGGAAGGCGCGGCCGGTTCTTACCCATTGATGGTTGGTGATGTGCCAGTGGTTCAGGCCTATGCCTATTCCAAATACCTGGGCGAGGTGACGCTGACATTTGATGATGACGGCAACCTGATTTCTGCAGAAGGCGAACCTATTCTGCTGGATGCGTCCGTCGAGCCCGATGCGGATATCGCCGCGCGCGTGGCCGAAATGGGTGCCCCGATTGAAGAGATGAAAAAGCGCGTCGTCGCCAATTCCGCTGCCGCAATCCAAGGCGACCGCTCGGTCTGCCGTGTGCAGGAATGCGAAATGGGCAATCTGGTCGCCGATGCCATGCTGGCGCGGGTTGCGGATCAGGGTGCACAGATCGCGATTGCCAACTCGGGCGGGTTGCGGGCGTCGATCGATCCCGGCGAGGTGACAATGGGCGAAGTGCTGACTGTGCTGCCGTTCCAAAATACTCTGTCGACTTTTGAGATCAGTGGTCAGACCGTCATCGACGCGCTGGAAAACGGCGTCAGCCAGGTCGAAGAGGTCAAGGGTCGTTTTCCGCAAGTCGCGGGGCTGACATTTACCTGGGATCCATCGGTAGCTCCGAACGAAGGGCGTATAGCTGAGGTCATGGTTGCCGAAGGTGACGGGTTCGTGCCGATCGATCCGGCGGCGACCTATCTGGTTGTGACCAACAATTATGTTCGCAATGGTGGTGATGGCTACAGCATGTTCGAAGGCGATGACAAAAACGCCTATGACTACGGTCCGGATTTGGCGGATGTGACGGCTGAATATTTGGCCGAAAACGCACCTTACCAGCCTTACTTGGACGGCCGTATCAAGCAGAAGTAAATTCGCATCAACGCGAAAAAAAAAGGCCGCACCATTAGATGCGGCCTTTGTTCTGTGCAAGTTAGCTCAAGTTGTACTCCGGCCAGAGCTCCGGATCAAATCCGTCCAGCATGGGTTGCAGATGTTTGGAAACGCTCTGCCATCCACCGACAGACTTGGTGGAGATTTTATTACGGACCTGGTCAAGGCTGGCCGTTCTGACCTGCTTGGTGTTTTCTTCTGGACGCATCATGGTCTCGTTCCATTCAATGTCACAGAACGCAGCGACTTTCTGGCTGTAGGTTTTCGGGTCGGCGACCAGTTTTTCGTAGGGAACGGTCAGAATTCGGTCGCCAAACACGGCATCCCAATGAGCCATATAACGGCGGTACAAATTGGCCGAATGGGCAATGGACTTGAGGTTCGAGGCATACCGCATCCCACCGGCCGGAAAACGCCTGATCCACTTGGACAGCCCGACATCGCGAGGATCACGCAACATGTTGATGATCTTTGCATTGGGGAAGGCGGCCAACAGGAAACCGACACGCTGGTAATTGTGTGGAAGCTTGTCGACAAAAGCAACAGATCCATCAGGTATCGGCGGCATCAACCTGCGGAAATCCTGGGCGAATTCGGCGGCTTTTTCGGTATCAAAACCATGACCTTTCTTTTCGAATTTCTGCGAAAGATCGGACCCCAACATCAGTTCTCCGCATCCGGCGATATCAGGGGCAGAACTCAGCATCATCTCCATCAGCGTGGTGCCCGAACGGGGTTGGCCCACGACAAATATCGGAACGGGTGTTTTGCTGATTCCAGACTCCAGTATCTCGGCTCCCACAGGGAAGAGACCTGTGATCTGGCTCAGTTTCTCCTTTTCCTTGTCTTCATCATAGGGGTTGCTTTCATGCTGCAGGGCATTTGCTAGCACAAATTGCGGCATGGCTGCAGCCAATCCATCCATTTTCGAGATCAGATGCGCTTTGGCGAATTCCAGCTCCACCAAGTTCTCGTCTCTGTTGGAGATTGTGGTTTCAACCGCCTCCAGCAGCTTTGGCGCATCCTCCTGGGACACCATTGTCGACATTTGCAGCAGGGCCTGTGGATGTTCAGGGATTTCGCCGAGAATGCGCTGCAGTATTTCTTTGGATCCGTTCTTGTCCCCGCTCTGATGCAGGTTCACGGATTTCTGGAAGGCGATCTTCAGGTTGTCTGGAGCCAACTCATATGCGTGCGCGAGGTCGCGTGAGTGGTCATCGACAAACCCGATCTTGGAAAAGGCCTCAGCCCGTCTGGACAAAAGGCTCACATCATTGGGTTCGCTTGCTAGCTTTTTGGTCGCATGTTCAATGATCATGCGCCAGTTTTTGCCCTTAAGGTGGATCTCATCCAGAACGCGGTTCAGCTCTTTGTTGTTGGGGAACTGTTCAAGCTTTTGCTCGGTATATTCCAGCGCCTTGGGAATCTGTCCGGTTTGCATCAGCGCATTGGCCAGATTCTCTACGAATTGCGGATCGTCCGGTTTCATTCGAGATGCCTCGACGAAATGCGGAATGGATTTTTTGTACTGTTTCAGCTCTGTCAACACAAAGCCCGAGATCGCGTGGAAGTCTGAATCTTTAGGGAATTTTTTAACGCCCAACTGCGCTTTTTTCAGCGCCTGTTGCAGCTTGCCTGCGTCCAACGCGGCCACCGCCTTGCCTTTGAGGGTTTTCGCTGTTTGATTTTGCATGTGACCCCGTGACACCCTGTGCCTGTATGAAACGATTGATGATGGTTCATTACCCATGTGCGGACGGTTTGCAATAACCCTTCCAAATGACGCGATGGCGCAGCTGTTTTCTGCGCGACCAGCGAATACGCTGCCACAGGTTCCGAATTTTAACGTGTGCCCTACAAATCAGGTGCACGTCGTGCGCACAGCTGAGACCGGCCGAAGGCTGGACCCGTTCCGTTGGGGGTTTTTGCCGCATTGGTACAAAACCGAGACAGCGGGGCCTTTATTGATCAATGCGCGGGCCGAAACTCTGGCTGAAAAGCCCGCCTTTCGCGAGGCCTGCCGTGAACGGCGCTGCCTGATCGTTGCGACTGGCTTCTATGAATGGACCAAGACTGAACAGGGCAACCGCTTGCCTTGGTATATCCAGCGCAAAGACGGTGCGCCGATCGCGTTTGCTGGCGTCTGGCAAGACTGGGGCGCTGATGAGGCCCGACAAGGCACTTGCGCCATTGTGACCACGCCTGCGAACCGCCAACTTAGCGCCATTCACCACCGGATGCCGCTTATTCTGGAGCCAGATGACTGGCCACTGTGGCTGGGTGAGGTCGGAAAGGGTGCAGCTCGTCTGATGGCGCCCGGGGCCGAAGGCGTACTGGAGTATTACCGTGTCGATCCGGCGGTGAATTCAAACCAGGCCAGTGGGCCGGACCTGATCGAGCCGATCCCGGCCTGAGGTGCTCCTTTTCATTTTCAGAAACGCAAGATAGACCTCTGACATGGCTTTGAAATTCAGCGACCTGCCCGGCCTTTATGCGCATGAGTTCGACACCGTGATCGATGTGCGCAGCCCAGCGGAGTTTGCGGAGGACCACTTGTCCGGTGCTATCAATCTTCCGGTTCTGAACGATGAAGAGCGTGCTCAGGTTGGCACCATCTATGTCCAGCAAAACCCGTTTCTGGCACGCAAACTGGGCGCGGCGCTGGTATTTCGCAACGCAGCCAATCACATCGAACACAGCCTGTCGCATCACGAGGGCGGCTGGAAGCCTTTGGTCTATTGCTGGCGCGGCGGGCAGCGGTCAGGGTCTTTCACTTGGATGTTGCAGCAAATCGGGTGGCGGGCCGAGGTGGTCGAGGGCGGATATCGAACCTATCGACGTCTGGTTAATCGGTTCTTGTACGACGATCCACTACCGCACCAGTTGGTTGCCTTGGACGGGTATACAGGGACGGCCAAGACCGAGCTGCTGGCACATTTGAAATTGCGCGGTGTACAGGTTTTGGACCTTGAGGGGCTGGCCAACCATCGCGGGTCCTTGTTGGGTGAAATGCCGGGAGGGCAGCCCAGTCAGAAAGCCTTCGAGTCCGCTCTGGCCGCCGAATTGTGCAAGCTGGACCCGATGCGTCCGGTGGTGGTCGAGGCGGAGTCGTCCAAAATCGGCTCGTTGATCCTGCCACCTAGCCTTTGGACCGCGTTGTGCCGCGCGCCGCGTATTCAGGTGCATGCACCAATCGAAGCACGCACCGCCTATCTGGCCCGCGCTTATGATGACATCCTGTCCGACGGTGAGCGGTTGCGCGAACGTCTCTCACCGTTGCGGTCTCATCGAGGGCATGAGGTGGTGGATGGCTGGCTCTCGTTGATTGATGCCAAAGACAAACTGGCGCTGACGCAAGCTTTGATGGAACAGCATTACGATCCGGCCTACACGAAGTCTCGACGAGCGCGCAGGGTTGAAATAATCGCCCAAGTGGAGGCGATGTCGCTGGACCAGGCTGGTTTGAATGACATGGCCGCCCGAGTTGAACATCTTCTGGATCAGCTTTGAAGGCGCAGCCCCGGGGTGTCTGACAGGTGCCCGATAACAATCGCAGGATAACCTGCGTGCCTAAGCTTTTCACACAGCCCATTCGCCTGATCTGACGGGACGGCGGCCAGCAGTCCTCCGGCTGTTTGCGGGTCGAACAACAGGTCTACCTTGTCGCCTGACGGCAGCTTAGGGGCGAGGCTTCGATTTTCATTGAAAATTGTTGACCGGACACCCTGCGCGCTCAGCTCCAGCGCGCCAGCCATCAGTGGAATCGCGTCCAGATCAAGCGTTGCGCCGCAATCTGACGCCTCACACATCCCCAGCAGATGTCCGGCAAGACCAAAGCCGGTCACGTCGGTCATTGCATGGGCTGCGGAAAGAATGCGGGACGCTTTACCTTGTGGGTGAACCATCTGTCGGTAAGCCTCGGCAACCCAGTGTCCCTCGGCCCGACCGGCCATTTCTGCGGCCATCAACACGCCGCTGCCCAGTGGTTTGGTCAGGATCAGCGCGTCCCCCGGACGGGCGCCCGACAGGGTTATCGGGTCCTGTTCGCACAGGCCAGTCAGGGTGAATCCGATGGTCATCTCATCCCCCATCGAGCTGTGGCCGCCGACGATCTCGGCCCCTGCATCACGGATGACTTCGGTGGCTGCGGCCATGATCTCGGCCATTGTTCGGTGCTGTAGTTCAGGCGAAATGCGAGGCAGGATGATCGTCGAGGTTGCCGCTTGCGGGCTGGCGCCCATGGCCCAGATATCCCCCAGCGCATGAACGGCCGCGATGCGGGCCATCAGCACGGGATCATTGGTGACGCCACGCAAATGGTCGGAGGTCATCACCTGTCGCGCACCGCCGGTTGTCAGAAGGGCGGCATCGTCACCGGGCAGGGGGGTAATATCTGCGCGTTTTGGCGCAGGCAGATTGGCCAGCGTTGCCTGTAACGCGCCGGGCCCGACTTTGGCCCCGCAGCCGCCGCACATGGGTTTTTCGCCTAGCGCCTCCTTCAATCCCGCTGCGTGAAGGCGCGGTAGAGAAGGACGCACCATGTCCGGCAAGTCGCGGAATTGGTTTATGAAGCTCTGGTCGATGTGGTTCTTCCATTTCCACATCAACGGCCCGCTAAACGACGTGCCAAACCGCTCTGCCAGTGCTGATTTGCCGCCCAATGAGACCAGCTTCAAGTAATCCTTTTGCGGCTGATATTTCCGCATCTTCCCTGAGCCCAAGGCGGCGCGCAGATTGTCGAACAACACAGGGGCTTCACGCACTGCGTAGACCCCGGCCTTGGGGCGCGGGTTTTCGGACAAGTGTGCGCAATCCCCGGCAGCAAAGATCGTGGGGACGCTGGATTGCAGATGGTCGTTCACGCGGATGTAACCGTTGTGCAACTCAAAGCCGGTCTGGGCGATCCAGTCATAAGGGCGCGCTCCGGCGGCGCCGGTTACGAAGGCGGCCGGTATCTCGCGCCCATCGTCTAAAACAATATGATCTTTCTTGACACGTGAGATGTTCGTGTTTTCGAGAAGCTCAACACCCAGGTCGGCCATGGCCTGTCGAATGATTGTAGCAGCTTTGTCTCCGGTCGCGGTCAAGGCCGAGGCATTGTCGATCAGTGTCACCTGCGCCGCCCGCCCTTTCGCGCGCAGGGCATGCGCCATCGCCATCACCAGCTCGACCCCGGCGACGCCACCGCCGATCACTGCGACCGAGGCGGGGCCGGTGCTTGCCAGATACCCCGCCCAATGCAATGCAAACGGTCCCAGCGGCTTTGCCGGAACGGCGTATTCGGCAAACCCTGGCAGGGCAGGCATGTCCGAGGTGATCCCCACATTGACCGAGGCAACATCGAATGCCACCGGCGGACGGCCCGGAACGTATACCTGACGCCGCTCCGGGTCGATCCCTTCGACCGGGCCGAGGATAACGCGCGCTCCGGCGAACCGTGCCAGCCGCACCAGGTCGATATCCAATTCCGGTCGCTTGTAGTGCCCAGCGACAAAACCGGGCAGCATACCGGAATAAGGGGCGGTGGGGCCGGGGTTGATCACAGTCACCCGTGCGCCGGGCAGTGGGTTCATGCCCCATTTTCGCAAAACCAGCGCGTGAGTATGCCCTCCGCCAATCAGAACCAGATCACGGGTCAGGGGCAGCGGAGGTTGGTGCATGGAAATCAGGTCTTGCTGTGGTCTGGAACGTCTTCGACCTGTTCGACCGCGTGAGTGGCCCAAAGCTCGTCCTCACCCGCATCCGGCAGATCGCTGGGTTTTTCATGGCGGTGTATGTGCCACTTAGCAATGAACAGAGCCGTGATCGGTGCCGTCAGGAACAGGAACAGAGTGATCAGAAGCTCATGCAGGGAGAGTTTGCCCTCCAGCAGGACCGAGTGGCCGATCGACGCAAGCAAGACGCCACCCACACCAAGGGTCGTCGCCTTGGTGGGCGCGTGCAGGCGCGACATTGGGTCTTTCAGCTTGATCATCCCGTAAGAGCCGACAAAGCCGAAAATGCCCGAGACGATCAGAAAGAAGGCGATCAGCAGTTCGAAAATGAATTCCATGTCGCCCTCACTCGATGATGTTGCCGCGCAGCATGAAGCGCGCATAGGCCACGGTTGAGACAAAGCCGAGCATGGCGATGATCATGGCGGCCTCAAAGAAAATCTCGGTGCCCAAGGCCAATCCGTACAGGATCATCAGCGCGATGGTGTTGATCACCATCGTATCCAGAGCCAGAACGCGGGTGCCGACCCCCTCGGCCGAGATGATCCGATAGAGGCACAGCATGATGGCCGTTCCAAAACAGGCGAAGGCAAACCAGATCGCAACTCCGATCATTCGAAAATCTCCTTCAGACGGCGCTCATAGCGTTGTTTGATTTGATCTCGTACTGCGTCAGGGTCGGGTGCGTCCAGACAGTGAACCAGCAGGTTATGCCCCTGCGCCGAGAGGTCAGAGCTGACGGTGCCGGGGGTCATGGTGATGGTTCCGGCCAGCACAGTGATCGCCTCAGGTGTGCGCAGTTCCAGCGGAATGCAGATCCAATTGGGTTGCCGGTCGGCGTCACGTTTGAACAGGATGATGCGGGCCACGGTGATGTTGGCGATCACGATATCCCAGAGCACCACCAGCATGTATTCCACCACCATCGGCCAATTGCGCAGCTTGGGGCGGTCGGGCCAGTAGGGTTGCGTGATGAAAGGGATGATGATCCCCAGGATCAGGCCAAAGACCAGAGAGTTCAGCGACCCGTTATTGGCTAGCAGAACCCACACGACCGTTAGCAGGAAGGTCAGGTGAGGGTGAGGAAAAATCCGGTGCAGAAGCCTCATCATTCTTCTCCTCCCAATACGGCCGAGATGTAATCTTCGGGGGTGAACAGCTGTTCGGCCGTTTTGCCAGCGTAGTTTAATGCAGGTCCCGCGAACAAGGTCAGCATAACAAGGCCCAGGATGGCGCCAAAGACAGCTGTAAACGCGAGGCCAGGGTTTGGCTCGGGCGCGGGCTGGGCGGTGGCATTTTCGTCCTCGTCCTGAGGCGCGGGATTGTACTCTGCAGCATGACTTTTCCAGAAGATCAACGTGCCTGCGCGTGCCAAGCCGACAATGGTAACGAAAGACCCGATCAGGACTACAGCCCAGATCGCGTTTGCATCCGGTGCATCACGCGCTGCGTCCAGCACCAGAAGTTTGCCGATAAAGCCGGACAACGGCGGCATACCTGCCAGCGCGATCGCGCCCACAAAGAACAGGGCCGAGATCAGCCCGCTCTGCGGCATCGGTGCTTTGGGTGTTATGGCTCCACCCCTGCGCTCCATCACCAGATCGGCCACAAGGAACAGCAACGCTGTCGCAAGGGTCGAATGATAGATGTAGTAAAGCGCGGCGACAGTGGCGGTTTCCGTGAACAGCGAAATTGCGATCAGCAAGGTACCCATTGAGGCGATGGCGCAAAACGCGACCATTCGCGCAATGTGCTGTGCGCCCAAGATGCCGATTGTGCCAATAGCCAGCGTTACCATAGCGGCAGGTTGCAGCCAGGCGCCAACCAAACCCTGCGTTGCCTCGACTTCGGGACCGAAGCCCAGTGTGTACATCCGCAGGATCGAATAGGCACCGACCTTGGTCATGATCGCAAACAGCGCGGCCACGGGCAGGGGGGCGTTCGCATAACTTGCCGGTAGCCAGAAATGCAGCGGTAGAACGGCAGCCTTTATGCAGAACACCAAGAGTAAAAGAACCGCACCCACACGCAGCAGAGCCGTATCATCCGCGGGCAGCTCAGCGACGCGAACTGCCATATCCGCCATGTTCAGTGTTCCGGTCACGCCATAGAGCGTCCCCAGCGCAAACAGGAACAGGGTCGAGCCGATCAGGTTATACGCAACATATTGCACCCCGGCCTTCAGCCTTACAGACCCACCCCCATGCGTCATCAAGCCGTATGAGGCGATCAGCAGAACCTCGAAGAACACGAATAGGTTGAACGCGTCGCCGGTCAGGAAGGCACCACAAACACCCATAAGCTGAAAGTGGAGCAATGCGTGGAAATGCTTGCCACGCTCGTCCCAGCCGGATGCGATAGCATATAGCACAATGGGCAAGGCCAGCAGGGCGGTCAGCAGTACCATCATGGCCGACAAACGGTCCAAAACCATGACGATGCCAAAGGGGGCGGGCCAGTTGCCTAACTCATAGACCTGAATATCCCCACCCGCGGCCTGCGCGGTAATGGTCAGGGCAATGCCCAGCAAACCCACGACACCAGCGACCGAGAAGATACGCTGCAGGTCCAGATGGTATCTCAGGACCATGATGATGAACGGAGCCAGGATCGCGGGCAGGACGATCGGCGCTACGATCCAGTGATTCATGCGTCTTCTCCTGCGCCGTCCACGCTGTCCTGCGCGGTCATGTCGATATGGTCATCTTTCGAGGACAGGTAAGCGGACAGGGCGATCATCACGATCACCGCCGTCATCCCGAACGAGATCACGATGGCTGTCAGCACCAGAGCTTGCGGCAACGGATCGGTGTAGGGGACGTCTTCGTATTTGTTCAGAACGGCAGGTGCGTCCAGTGCCAGCCGCCCGGTTGCGAACAGGAACACGTTCACCGCATAGGTGATTAGCGATAGCCCGAGGATCACGGGGAATGTGCGGCGGCGCAGGATCAGGAAAATCCCGGCGGCGGTCATGATGCCTACGGCTGAGGCTACGAGCGCTTCCATCAGGCCTGCTCCTTCTTTTCTTCTTCTTTCAGGTCGTCCCGCAGCGGGTTGATGTCCATCGGGAATTCCTGTGCCATACCGGGCTGCCAGGCAAATCGCGACAGGCTGTCCAGTGCCAGCATCACCGCGCCCAAAACCGCGAGGAACACTCCCGTGTCGAACAGGATGGCAGTGGCCCATTCAAACTCTTCCAGTGGTGGCCAGTTGAGATAGCCAAAATCGCTGGTCAGGAATGGGCGTTCGTTGAACCAGGCGCCTATGCCGGTCGCTGCCGCGATCAGAACGCCCCAGCCGATAGTCCCGTGGTAATAGAACCTCTGCCGTTCGATGGCCCACGTATAGCCACTGGCCATGTATTGCATCAGGAACGCAATTGCGACGACCAGGCCGGCGATGAACCCGCCGCCCGGTTGGTTGTGACCGCGGAAGAAGATGTAGGCCCCGACCATCAGGGCAATCGGCATCATCACGCGGGTCGCCACAACCATCATCAGCGGATGTGAGTCCCCCGATTGCGGCCAGTGCGGCTTGCGGTTCAGCAAATAGGCACGGACATTCGAACCCAGAACGGACTCGGTCAAGGCGAAGATGATCAACGCGGCGATACCCAGAACGATGATCTCGCCAAAGGTATCAAAGCCCCGGAAGTCCACGAGGATCACGTTGACCACGTTGGTGCCGCCACCGCCCTTGTACGAGTTCGCCAGATGGAAGTCCGAGATCGTCGGAAAGGCGAAGTCTCGCAGCATCAGCGCGTAGATCAACGCACCGGTGCCAAGACCAGCCACGACCGAGATCGCTGCATCCCGCCAGCGCCGCGCGGCACTGCTGTCCCATGGTGTGTCCGTGGGCAGGAAGTTCAGAGACAGCAGCAACAGGATCATCGTCACCACTTCGACCGAGATCTGCGTCAGTGCCAGATCCGGGGCCGAGAGGTAGTTGAACGCCATTGAGACGATCAGACCAACCACACCGATCAACACCAACGAGAGTAGGCGGTTGCGATGGAACCACATGATCGCCAGCGTCGCGCCCACCAGACAAATCCAGCCGATAAACGGGATGACTTGGATGGGCAGGGGGTCGCGGGTCACAGGACCAATCGTGCCGGTTGTGTAGGCGTAGTAGCCAAGCCCCAGGGTGAAGGCGACGAGGATGATCGCATAGCGGCTGATCACACCATTATGCAGCGTGTCGGTGATCCAACGGCTGAGCGTGGTCAGCACGCCGATGATGGCCTCGAAGATAACCTTGGCTTCGGGGCGAGGCAGGGAGTTCCACAGTTGCTCTCCGCGGCGGTGCAGGCCCAGCAGGAACAAACCGCCCAACGTGGCCACAATCGACATGAAAAGCGCGGGCGTGAAGCCATGCCACAGTTTCAGCGAGTAGTAGGGCAGCTTCTCTCCGCCGATCACGGCGCTCGAAACGACCGCGACCAGAGGTCCGACGATCGCCGCCGAATAGAGGCCAATCAGAACGACCAGCACCACAAGGAAGGCCGGGGCCAGCCAAAGACCAACCGGCGGGTCATGGGGGGGGTGCGGATAATCGGTGCGCTGCGGGCCAAGGAAGACATGACTGATAAAGCGGAAGGAATAAGCCGCCGAGAACAGCGCTGCCAGCAGCGCGAGACCGGGTACGAGGTAGTGTGAGTTCAGCCAAGTGGTGTGGACGGTCTCTTCCAGCATCATTTCTTTTGACAGGAAGCCGTTCAGCGGTGGCAGGCCTGCCATGGACAGGGCGGCAATGATGCCGATGGTAAAGGTGATCGGCATCAGGTGGCGCAGCCCGCCCAGACGTTTGATGTCGCGGGTTCCGGTTTCGTGATCAACGATCCCGGCGGTCATGAATAGCGCGCATTTGAAGGTTGCGTGGTTGATGATGTGGAACACCGCTGCCACGGCGGCAAACTTGGTGCCAAAGCCCAGCAGCATTGTCACCAGACCCAGATGCGACACGGTCGAAAACGCCAAAAGCGCCTTCAGGTCATCTTTGAACAGTGCGATGTAGGCTCCGATCAACATGGTCACCAGACCCGTCGTCGCGACGATGTAGAACCACGCATCAGTGCCGGCCAGAACCGGCCACATTCGTGCCATTAAGAACAATCCGGCCTTCACCATCGTTGCCGAGTGCAGATAGGCCGAAACCGGCGTCGGCGCGGCCATTGCGTGGGGCAACCAGAAATGGAACGGGAACTGCGCCGATTTGGTGAAACAACCAAGCAGGATCAGTATCAACGCGGGCATGTAATAGGGCGAGGCCTGGATCAGTTCTTTGTTCTGCAGAATGACGCTGAGGTCGTAGGAGCCTACGATATTGCCAAGGATCAGCATCCCGGCGATCATCGCCAACCCACCGCCGCCGGTCACAGCCAGCGCCATGCGTGCGCCTTGGCGGCCCTCGGGTAGGTGTTTCCAATAGCCGATCAGCAGGAATGAGCTGAGCGATGTAAGTTCCCAGAAAATAAGCAGAAGAAGAACGTTATCAGACAGAACAATTCCGACCATCGCGCCCTGAAACAGCAACAAATAGGTGAAAAATTGCCCCATCGGGTCCTCACGCGACAGGTAGAACCGCGCATAAAGGATGATCAGCAAACCGATCCCCAGGATCAGCAGCGCAAATAGAAACCCAAGCCCGTCCAGCATGAAGTTTGCATTCAGACCGAGTGCCGGTATCCACTCAAACCGTGCGGTTACAACTTCTCCGCGCATGACCGAAGGGATGTGGATCAACAGCCCCATAAGAGCCAGAAAGGTGGTCAGCCCGGCGGCTGATGCTGCTGCGTTTCGTCCTGCCCGGATCAGGAGGGCTGGAAAAACAGCTCCGAGGAAGGGAAGGGCCGCGATGAGGAATAGGGACAAGTGCGATACTCCGGTCTGAGCGGTCAAAAGTAGTATTAATTTTGTAAGGATAATTTTCTAAGTGTCCAGCTATTGCAAGACTTTCACTCAGTTCTAGGGCTGTGATTAGACCACAGTTTTGGGTGCGAAAAAATGACGCGAACTTGATCCTTAAGCTGAATTTCGACGCGGATTCGAAATCAGGGCTGTGGTAAACACGATGCGTCGGATCAGGAGGATGCCGCTTGTCAGAAAAAGCGAACCGAACACGCCGATGGGTTCTGTTGGGCGGCGGCGCGGCCATCGCCGCAGGTTTTGCCATTCGGGAATACCGCCTGATCCCCCAGGACTATGTAGGCGGAAAGCTGAGCGTCACAGACGCGCATCAACGGGCGTTGTCTGGCGATATCCTTTTGGTGGATATCCGAACACCGCGCGAATGGCAGGCCACTGGGATTGGCAAGGGAGCGCATCCGTTGGACATGCGCCGCGAGGATTTCGAGCAGGCATTGGCAGAGCTGATTGGAGGAGACCGCGCAACTCCGGTTGCGCTGATATGCGCGCGCGGTGTGCGATCAGCCCGCCTGAGCAACCGCTTGACCGAGGCGGGGTTTACAAACGTCATTGATGTGCCCGAGGGCATGCTGGGGTCGGCCGCAGGGCCGGGATGGGTGCGTGCCGGGCTGCCGGTTGAGTACAATACAGGAGAGACAGGATGATCCGGGCATTCACGTTGGTAACCGGGTTGGCACTAACAGCTCAGGCGACACTGGCCGCTTGCGCCGATCGGGAGGGTATGTGTGAAACCGCGTCCGGTGGCTATCACATAGAGCTACCCGAAGCGGAAAATCCGCCCTTGGTGGTGTTTCTGCACGGTTATGGCGGCTCGGCGACCGGCACCCTGAAGAACCGCAATATGGTCGAGCCGCTCTTGGCGCGGGGTTACGCGGTGATGGCACCCGAAGGGTCTGAAAGGAATGGCCGCCAAAGCTGGAACTTTTTTCCCGGATGGGAAGGGCGCGATGAACCCGCCTTCTTGTCCGAGGTAGTTGAGGACGCCTCGGACCGCTTTGGCGTGGATGCTGACCGTGTGGTTCTGGGCGGATTCTCGGCGGGCGCTTTCATGGTTTATTACCTCGCCTGTGCGGCACCTGATACGTTCTCGGCCTATGTGCCGGTGTCCGGTGGGTTCTGGCGCCCACATCCCGATAGCTGCGAAGGTCCGGTGCGGATGTTTCACACTCACGGTTGGACCGACAATGTGGTGCCTCTGGAGGGGCGCATTCTGGGCGGGGGGCGGTTCCATCAGGGGGACATTTTTGCAGGCCTGGAAATCTGGCGTGTCGCGAATGAATGCGTCGACACCAAACCCAGCGGCTTTGCCACCGCCGGCCAATTCATGCGCCGTTACTGGAGCGGATGCGCCGAGGGCAGCGCGTTGGAATTTGCGCTGTTTCCCGGCGGTCACAATGTACCGCAGGGTTGGGCGGATATGATGGTCGATTGGTACGAAGGCCTGCCGGGCGGGTAGTCACTCGGCAGGGGTCATTACGCCTTTGCCTTCGATCAAGCGCTTCAATTCATCCCGATGACGCCGGGCCGAGCGGGTGATGGCAGGCTCGCGGACATCCTCTTTCATCCCGACCACGCGGCGGGCGGCTCCGGCCGAAACACCGCTGAGCGCGGACAGAGGGATCGCCAGCGCAAGGCTGATGGCGATCGGAGCTAGCCAAGCCGATACGAGGCCCGAAAGGATGCCAACGCTCAGCGCGATGCCGCTGATGGTTTCCAGCGTGTGGCACATGACCAGCGTTTTCAGGCCATAGCTGCCGCCATCCCTCGCCTGCGGGGACCACCCTTTTTGCAGGCCCAGAGCGGTGCGGAAAACCGCGATCATCTGCTGCACCATCAGAATTGGGGCATAGAGGATCGAAAGGATCACCTCGGCGAGAAAGGAGGTCAGGAATTTTGAGCCGCCGCCGAAATCCGCGTATCGCACACCGCTGAGGGGCAAGGCCAGAACACCTAACACTTTCGGGGCCAGCAACATAGCGTACATCACCAGAATGATCAGCACGTGACGGGTTTCCGTCATCTCGGGCCATTGCGGGAAGAGCGGGTTGTCGGGGCTGAAATAATGCAGGACAGACGCGTCCTCGCCCTGACCGATCAGCGCCCACATCACCAGCAGCGCAAACCACAGCGGGGACATCAGGTATCCTACCGCACCATGAAACATGTGGAACCGTGTCACGGCGCGGAACCCAGCCGAGCCCAGCAGCTTCAGGTGTTGCAGGTTGCCCTGACACCAGCGGCGATCACGCAGCGCGTGGTCGATCAACGTGGGTGGAGTTTCCTCATAAGAGCCACGAATACGAGGCAGAAAACGCACACCCCATCCGGCGCGGCGCAGCAGACCAGCCTCGACGAAATCGTGGCTCATGATCAGCTTTTCCTGACCGTTGAAGGCACGCAGCTTCGGCAGACCCGCACTCGAAGCGAAGGCCTTGGTTCGGATGATGGCGTTATGACCCCAATAGTTGCCTTCCTGCCCGCACCAGCGCGCCAGACCTTCGGCAAAGGCGATGCCATAGACACCATTGGCAAATTGCTGCATCCGGGCAAAGACCGATTGCGCACCGATCAGTTGCGGGTAGCTCTGGATCAAACCTGCACCCGGATCGCGCGCCAGTGAGTCCGTTAGGCGCAGGATGGCGCGGCCGGTCATCAGGCTGTCGGCGTCCATTACCAACATAGCGTCCCAATCCGCGCCCCAGCGGCTGACCCAGTCAGCAATATTGCCCACCTTTCGGTCCTTATTTTCAGCACGGCGGCGATAATACAGCTCTAGCCCAGGGGCGAGGGTGGTGCGCAGCGCCTCGATACTGGCCTGCTCCTGTGCCGCGATCTCGGTATCGCGGGTGTCGGACAGGATGAACATCGCATAGTGGTGCTGGCCGCCACGCGCACGCAGGTCCTCAAGCATGGTGCGGGCATTGCCCAGCACGTTCCACGGCACTTCGTTGTAAACCGGCATCAACAAAGCAACGCGCAGAGGCTGCGGTCGCCCCTCGCGTTTCGGTTGCTCTTGCCGCGACAGGGACACCATGCCCAGCAGAACGGTGCAGACCGTGAAGGAAATCCAGAAGAAATTAAACGAGATCAGCGCCAGCAGGATCGCTTCGATCAGGTTGATGCCTTCGGCTCCGAACCAATCGCTCATCACCCAGAGCAGGCCCAGAGTCGCTGCCATAGCGGGTGAAAACGCCAGAGCGCGCCAGAATCCAGCGGAAGGGTTTTTTCCCTCGGGCACCTGCGCGTCCCGGAAGCCCGTGCTAAAATCCTGCGCGGGCATGGCCATGGGCGCCTCGGGCGGCATGATATGCAAATCTTGGGTCATGCGGTCCAACGGTAGAGCCAGACCTCAGAGGCCGGCTGTTTGTCCTTCAGCAATTGCGCACGCAGTTCTACGTGGTTGCGCTCGCCCGGTTCGAACGAAAACGCCAGCCTCAGACCACCGGTGTCGGGGTTGCGTTGCAGCACGCCCTCGGAGGTTTCGGCATGGGGCGAATCCACAAAGACGGTCATCGCTTCGGGGTCGTCGAACAGCTCGCTTTCTTCAAAGTCGATGACGGCCAGACGCCCTTCACCAAATGTGTTTTCACCCATCGCTGTGTTGATTACGCGCGGCATCGGGGTGCGCTGAGGTTCTTCACCCCAGATTAGGCGATAAGACAGGTCGACTTGGCTTCCTGCTGCATAGGGTTCCATTGGACGCCAATAGGCGACGATGTTGTCATAAATTTCCTGATCGGCCGGAATTTCGACTAGCGTTACGGTGCCTTTACCCCAGTCGCCGTTGGCCTCGACCCATAGGCCCGGGCGTTTGTGGTAGTTCGCCTCAAGATCGGCGTAATCCGAGAACTTGCGTTTCCTCTGCATCAGCCCGAACCCGCGCGGGTTCATATCGACGAAGGACGAAATCTGTAGGCGCGTTGGGTTTGCCAGCGGTCGCCACAGAACTTCTCCGGCACCGTTGCGGATCATCAGGCCGTCGCTGTCATGGACGGCGGGGCGGAAATCGTCAAACCGGCTGTGGTTGGTCTGGTCGAACAGGAACATCGAGGTTCCGGGCGCGATGCCGACATGAGGCAATTCCTCGCGGGGGAACAGGGTGGCCTCGATATCCATGACGCAATCCGCGCCTGCGGTGACGTTGAACCGATAGGCACCGGTTACGCTGGGGCTGTCCATCAGCGCGTGGACGACCATTTCACGCTGACCGGGTTTCGGGCGCTCCAGCCAGAAGCGGATGAATTCGGGGAACTCCTCGCCATCCGGGTCGCCGGTTTTCAGGGCCAGACCGCGGGCGGACAGGCCGTAGACTTCGTGCAGGCCAATGGCGCGGAAATAGCTGGCTCCTTGCCAGACGCAGAATTCGTCGGTCTTGCCGGGTCGGTGCATTTCGGTGCGCAGGCGCAGGCCGGAAAAACCCAGCGTGTCGTCGATCGGCAATTCCGGCACGTCCTCGGATTTGTCGAACATGCTCAGGTCAAAGGCGACAGGCGAGGCCATCCCGTTTTCGACTGTCATCACCTTAACCGTACGCGGGAAGTACAGGCCGGGGGTGAAAAAATCGACGTTGAAAGGCGTCTCGGTCTCATACCACAGCGCGCGGTCCAGGCGGAACCGGATCGAGCGGTATTGCTGGTACGTCAGGTCCTGCCATTCCTGCGGCACCATCTCGCGCTCAGCATAGGGGCGGCTCGCCAAATCCCGGGCCATCGCGATGACGTCATTGCGGTCAAAGGGGGTGTCCCCACCGGTGGCAAATGTGGCTGGCGCAAAGGCAAGCGCCGAAGTTGAGGCCAGAAATGCGCGACGTGTGAAATTCATTTTTTCAACTTCCAAGGTTGTGACTTAAACCAAGCGGCCATGTAAGCAACGCCGATGATCATCGCAAATCCAATCATGTTGGCGACGAACACACTGGCAACATCCCGCCCACTCAGGTCTAGCCCGACGCCAATAAGCCGTGCTGCCGCCATGGAAAATACGAACACCGCCAGTGATTGCTGCCCGACTTTGGTGATCACGGTCAGCAGGAATTGCCAGACCTTGGCGGCGGCTCCTTGCCCCGTTGCGATCAGGCGGTGGCCGTGTTCGCCGGCAACGACCCAGCCCAGATAGGCCAGTGACAGGAAGTGGAGGTACCGGAACAGGCCAAAATCGGTCTTGTCGCGGAGCTCTTTTGTTACAGGCCAGACCTTGCGGATTTCGTCGGCCAAATCAGGGGCCGCCGCGTTGATCCAGGTGAATACCTTCCACGATCCGAACGGCATCGAGAAAATCAGGAATAGCGCCGCCGCCCAGATCAGGGTTTTCGACACCGGAGGCGCCGGAATCCAGCCGCGCATGAACGCAAAGCCGGTGAAGAACAGCAATTGCCAGCCGAACGGGTTGAAGAACCACTGGCGGTTCGACCACGGTTCGGCCGGAAGGTCCAGGACGTCAGTCTGAGCCACCAGCCAGAGTGTGACCGACGCCATAGCAACTGCCCAAAATCCGATCCGTGACAGCCCCATGACCAGCGGCATCATCGCCAGAACCACCAGATACATCGGCAGGATGTCAAAGTAGTTGGGCACATAGGTCAGAGTAAACAGGCCGACGATCTGCGGGGCAGGGTCGTTGAAGAAATGCTGCAGATTTAGCGCAGAGATATAGTCTTTCTCAAACAGTCCGCTTTGGTTCAGCGCGGCCATGGACATGGCAACAAAGAAGAACAGCGCGATATGTGCCCAGTAAACCTGCCAGATTCGAAAGGAGACACGGGCAGTTCCCATCCACCATCCTTTGCGCGCAAAGGCTCCGCCAAAGGCGATGGCCGAGGCCATGCCCGAACAGAACACGAAGATTTCGGTTGCGTCCGAGAAGCCAAACCGCGCGGGAATCCATTTTGCCCAAGGGTCGTTCGGGATATGCGCGATCAGAATGATGAACATCGCGATTCCGCGATAAAAATCCAGTCGCGGGTCGCGCACGCTTGCAGGGGCGGCCACCGAGGCCGCCACAGGCGCGAAATCAGAAGCGGGCGAAGCAGTCGCCATACTTATTCTGTCCTTCTTTGGTCTTTTTTTATTTTGTTATTCAGCCGGGACGCTTTGTGCGTCTCCGTCGTCACGTGCCGCGTCGATCAATGCGCGGCGCGCCAGAGCGTAATTGTCCTCGCCACCGGCACGTTTGGCGCGACGATCGTCCAGGATGCGCTCGACAGCATCCAGACGGCCTGCGCGCAAGCCGGAATCAATTGTGATGCGCTCGAATACATCACGTTGGGCGTGGCTTCCACCTGCCAGTTGCATACCATTGCGCGCGCTCGATAAAAAGTCGAATGCGGCGCCGTAGAGGCCGTCGCCAAAGGCCTCAAGCCCTTTGGCTGCCGCGACGCCCGGATCGGACATGCGGATTGGGGTATCCCCCTGATTGCGCTGCGCGTCCTTCTGAATGCGCTGCAATATCTTGCTGGTCGCCTGGGTTCGGTTGTCTCCGGTCAGCGCCAGCAGATAGTGAAGATCGGCAAAGATCAGGCAGCCATCCTCGGTTCGGGCGGCGCTGAGATCGGCCAGCTCTTCCCACCTGTTGCCCACATCGATGCCTTCAAGTTCCATCCGCGAGAGCAGCGAAGTCGCGTTCGAGATATCGCGGTAGTCGTCGGTTTTGTCCTGACGGATGTAGTTGTCATACAGTTCCATCACCTGATCGACCTGACCCAGGTCCAGATGCATCAGCGCTTTGTGCCACCAGACGTGATAGCGGAAGTTGTTGCAGTGGGTCCAAGCATCTTCGCGCCCGGCCAGCCAGTCCAGACCCAGCTGCGCGTTGCCCATCATCTCATGCACGTGGGCTACGGCGTGCAGACCCCAGGCGTCATCGGACACCATCCACAGCGCCTGACGTCCGGCAATTTCGGCCTTTTCATAGGCGCCGGTTTCCTCCAGTGCGAAGGAGTGGCAACCCAGCAGATATCCGCGCCCGGCGTGGTCCGGCGCATAGGCGGGCATCACACGTTCAATGGACCGACGCATGCCTGCCGCATCGCCCAGAACGAACCGTGTGGCGTGGCTGAGCTTCATCGCCAACGTATCCTCGGGGTGGGCGCGCAGGATCTCTTCGAACTTCTGCACCGCTTGCGAGGGCAGGTCGGCCAAATACAATTCCAATGCCCGAATGTAGAGCTTTTCACGCGCCGAAATCGGTTGCCGTTCCATGGCTGCATTCGCCGCCGTCAAAGCTTCGACCGCAACCGCTGTCATCTCACGCCGACCCAGCAGAACCATGAACAGACCTTTGATCGCATGTCCCAGCGCAAAGTCAGGCTCAAGCTCAAGCACTTTGCCCAGATGTTCCGGAGTGCTGGCCGAATGCGCCATGAACCCAAGCAGGACACCGTTCCACGCCTCAACACTTGCCGGGTGGCCGAGGGTGTTCATCTGTCCGAAAACATCTTGTTTCATGCGATTGGTCCGATCCAGTTATAAATTTCTACAATAATGGATGTAGCAGAGACTTTAACGGCGTCGTATCAGTATCGCCGCTGCTCTCGAATTGGTGAAAAGCTGTGTGTGGAAAACTTGAAAAAAACCGCCGATTCAACGGCATGTTTCAGCAACATGCCGCCGAATTAGGCATTGTGTTTCAATCTTCGAACGGGTTTTCCGCGTTCAGGACCGTCTGAGTGTCCGCCCCGAATTCCGGCGGAGCGCTGCGGTACGTGACCGGTGTGCGCGAAAATTTTAGCGGGTTTCCGATCAGATTTACCTCGCCCGGGCCGGCCTGCATGGTGATCTGCATTTGCCGTGCCGCGACCTGATCCGAAGCAAAAACCTGATCCAGAGTCCGTACCGGACCAACCGGTACTTTGCGCGCTTCAAGCTCGGCGATCACGGTGGCGGTGTCGTAGGATTGCAGCGCCGGGCGCAGTATCGCGTTGAGGGTTTCGCGATGCTCCAGCCGGGCTGGGTTGGTGGTATATCTCGGGTCGTCCGCCAGATCTGCGTGGCCGATAAACTCGCAAAAGCGGCGAAACTGACCGTCGTTCCCAACCGCCAGAATAACGTGGCCATCCGCGGTGTCATAGACCTCATAGGGCACGATGTTTGGGTGGGCGTTGCCGCGTCGCTGCGGCACCTGGCCCGAGGTCAGATAATTCACGCCCTCATTGATCAGCCACGACACTTGCGTATCAACCAAGGCCAGATCGATCTGCTGGCCCTCGCCGGTCTGATCCCGATGACGCAAGGCGGCCAGAATGCCGACTGACGCGTACATCCCGCACACGACATCGGCAATGCCTACAGCCACCTTCATCGGTTGACCTTCGGCATCGCCGGTCAGAGACATGATCCCGCCATACCCTTGCGCCATAAGATCATAACCGGGTTTCGAGGAGTTCGGACCGGTTTGGCCATAGCCCGAAATCGAGCAATAGACCAGGCTGGGGAACTCTTGCGACAGTGTCGCGTAATCCAGCCCGTACTTCGCCAGCCCGCCGGGTTTGAAATTCTCGATCAGGATATCAGCGTGCGAGGCCAGCCGTTTGATCTCGGCCTGACCTTCCGGCGAGGCAATGTCGAGGGCCACCGATTTCTTGTTGCGGTTGGCCGACATGAAATAGGCGCTCAGGTCCGAACGGTTGCCCTCGGCGTCCTCAACGTAAGGAGGGCCCCATTGCCGTGTGTCATCGCCCCCGGTGGCGGGGTTTTCGATCTTTATGACGGTCGCCCCCAGATCGCCCAATAGCTGCGTACAAGTTGGTCCGGCCAGAATGCGAGAAAGGTCCAATACTTTAATGCCCTTCAGCGGTCCTTCAGATGCGGCCATCATATCCTCCACGCTCGATTTCTGCGGCGATAACGGTAAAGCGGTCGGCCTTGACCGCCTGTTCAAGCGCCGACCGCAGTTCTGCGCGGTTGCGAACGGTATGTCCATAGCCACCAAAGGCTTGTCCCATGGCGGCAAAGTCGTGACGATCGAAATCGACACCCTTGTTGCCCATCTGACGCTGACGCTGTTTCAGCTCTATCAGGGCAAGGCTGGCATCGACGAACACCAGAAAGATCGGATTTCCGCCCATCTCGGCTGCGGTCGAAAGCTCGCCGGCAACCATAAGGAACCCGGCATCGCCCGAGAAACTGATGACCGGGCGGTCGGGCTCGGCCAGTTTCAGGCCGATGGCCATCGGGACCGCGCAGCCCATGGTGCAGAGCGCCGAGGACTGGATCAGCCCGCGTTCCTCGGAACAGTTCCACATCTGGCTCAACAGAATACGATGCGCGCCGCTGTCGGCGGTCGCCAGCGTTTCAGCAGGCAACGCAGCGCGGGTTTCTGCGATCACGGCAGCGGGCCCCCATACGTCATCGACGGGGAAGGCTTGCGCCAGTGCGGCCTTGACCTTAGCGGGCTCACCGCCCGGCCATGTTGCATGCGCGGGATTGCCCTTGGCGATGGCTTCCAATGTCCCTCCGGTATGCGCCACCAGATTCAGCCCGGCCTGATGCATGTAGTGGTCATTGACCACGGCTGAGATGTCGATGACTCGTTTGTCCTCGGGGTCCCAGATCTCGCGCCAGCCGGGGCGCATTTCGATCGGATCATAGCCCAGACACAGCACCAGATCGGCCTGTTCGACCAGCGGCACCAGATGTTTATCGGCCAGCGGCGACAGGCCCGCGCCGCCAAGACACAGGGGGTGATCCTCGGGCACCACGCCTTTGGCCTTGTAGGTGGTGACAAAGGGAATGCTGAAATGTTCCAGGAACGCCTGCACCACGTTGCGCGAGTCGTCATAGAGGACGTCCAGCCCGATAATTGCGATGGGCCGTTCGGCTTCGGCCACCCAACGGCGGGCCTTTTCAACGCAATTTCCCTCGGGCGCGACAGCGGCGGGTTTGGTCAGGCGGCGGCGTTTGACGTCCGAAACACGCATATCCGCGACCGAGATTGGCACGTCGATATGCACCGGGCCGGGGCGGGGTTGATTGGCCAGCGAAACCGCCTTGTCTGCGACGATATCGGCCCCCTGTGCGGTCAGCGTAAACGTCCCCTTAGTGATTGAGCGGTAGACCTGCGCATGATCCATGACCTGGTGGGTGTAGGTCAGCGCCTCATCCGCATCGACACAGCCGGTCAGAACGATCATCGGCACCCGATCTTGCAGCGCGTTGGCCACAACGTTGATCCCATTCATCGCGCCGGGGCCGAGGGTGGCCACCAGAATCGCAGGTGCACCATCGCGGTGATGCACGGCTTCAGCCATGAAACCTGCGGCGTTTTCATGCTTGGTCAGGTGGAACTTGATCCCTGCCTGTTCCAATGCATCCACCAGGGTCAGGACCTCACCGCCTGGCATGCCAAAGGCGTGACGGCACCCGGCCTCGTAAAGTCGTTGCGCCAACAGGTCAGCCGCGCGGGGGGAGAGGTCCTGCATCAGTAGTGCTCCGAAATTATTGTTGCACAGGAGATTGCGGAGGACGCGCCCGGACGCAAGCAGGTTCACGTCAGTGTGACTATTTGACGGCGGATTCCGCCACTGCCTGAAACTTTGTGTCAAGTTCCAGGGCAATTTCGCGCAGAGGCTCGCCACCCTCGTAGACATAGGGCGCAAACACAAAGCTCGGCGTTTTGTAAGAAAGAGTGGCGGTGCCGTCCTCGTTCTCGGTCACGTAAAAGCGGATAGGGGCCTCAATCATAGCGGGTACGGAAGTTTCCAGTACGCGCACGGCGTAGTCGTTGTTGAACGCACCGATCACCAGATTGCCGGGAATGGTGATGCCCCGGGCCGCAGCCGCTTTCGTCGGCCCTGCCTGCGTGACCACGATCAGACCGTTTTCCTTCACCGCAACCTTCGTGGCGGCAACAAGTTCGTCATAGCTTTTGTCTGTCGGATAAACCGCCCAGCCGGACCGGGGTTCTTCGGCCCAGGCAGGCACGACCAGACAGCAAAACAAAGCCCAAAGTACGCGCATTCGTGACACCTCCTACACCATGGCTGGTATTATTGATGACAGAGAACCGGACGCGGCGTACTCACAATACCGTGCGTTTTTGAAGCAGATAGATATCCATGATCCAGCCATGATCGGCGCGCGCCTTGGCTCGTGTTTCTAGGATTTGCTGTGCTACGTCGGGCAGTGACCCCTTGATCAGTATCTCTTCCTTCATGCCAACATAAGCGCCCCACCAGATGTCATAGTCAGCCATCTCAAGGGTTTGAAACGAGCACTCTCCATCCAGCATAACTGCAACTTTTGAGGCGCTTTCAGGCCAACCTTCATCCCGAATGCGGCGTCCGGTGGTGACAACATATGGTGCTCCCAGATCATTGATCGGAATTGCATGAGCAGCAGTCAACGCCTGCAGCGCAGTGATGCCAGGGATCACACGCGTCTTTGGCTGTGGGTCCAGCCGTGCCGCGATTCTCAATGAACTGTCATAAAGCGACGGGTCCCCCCAGATCAGTAGCGCAATCCGATGCGCTCCGGGGTGGGCCGAGATCGCCTCCTGCCAGCGTAAGGCTATAGCGTCGTGCCACTCATCGACCCCTCGCAGGTAGCCATCGTCGGCCCGGCGCTTGGGAATGTCGAAATAGCCGATCTGGGGCGGTGTTTCAGTCACT
Source organism: Ruegeria sp. SCP11 (assembly GCF_040329455.1). NCBI lineage: Bacteria > Pseudomonadati > Pseudomonadota > Alphaproteobacteria > Rhodobacterales > Roseobacteraceae > Ruegeria > Ruegeria sp. SCP11. The sequence continues at coordinate 55,542 of NZ_JBDZYG010000001.1, forward strand.
GCCGTGATGATCTCTTCGCGCAGCCCTGCCAGATCGGCCTTGTTCTCGCCTTTGCGGGGGATCAGGATCAGGTCCGCGTCGCGGATAGCTTGCGCACCCTGAATGGTCACATGATCCGGGTTGCCCGTTCCGATACCAATCAGCGTCAGGTCAAACATCGTCAAACTCTGCCAGCGGGCCATATAGGATCAGGGCTGGCGCTGTTCCGATCTCAGAGCTCAATTGGTCAGATAGCGCACCAATTGTCGAGCGGTGCAGATATTGATCCGGAGTTGAAACGGATTCGGCCATTAGCGCAGGCGTGTTCAGCGGCAGCCCGTGTTCGTGCAGGGTTTCGACCAGCAGCGGGAATGTTCGTTTGCCCATGAACACCACAGTCGTCGCGTCCGGATCTGCAAGCGCAGGCAGGTTCAGGTCTTCCGGCAGCTTGCCGCTGACATCGTGACCGGTGACAAACTGTACCCGACGTGCAGTCAGTCGACGCGTAAGCGGAATACCCGCCGCTGCAGCAGCGGCGACAGCTGATGGTATGCCCGGGATAATCTCGTATTCGATCCCAGCCTCACGCAAGGCAAGCAATTCCTCTTCCAACCGCCCAAACATCCCGCCATCGCCGGATTTCAGACGCACCACATGCTGACCGGTCTGTGCATATTCCACCAACAGGCGGCTCACATGGTCCTGCTTGGGCGAAGGCCGTCCGGCGCGTTTCCCAACTCCGACAAGATCAGCATCTTCGCGCGCATGATTCAGGATCGGGCCGCTGCTGAGATCGTCAAATAGCACGGCATCGGCCTTCTGCATCCGATCAACCGCTTTCAGCGTCAGTAGTTCCGGGTCACCGGGGCCAGAGCCAATGAAAGACACGAACCCGCTCATGCCGAGGCCTCCGTGATCAGGTGAAAGAAGGTACCGGTCACGTTGTCGCGCACCGACCCGGTTTGAGGCCCCTCGGCCCCTTCAGCATCAAACACCCGTGCCAGCGGGGCGTCAGGCTGTTCGATAATCGAAGAATAGTGGAATTCATGCCCTCGCAGCGCGGTGTTGGCCGCATAGCCCGGCATCGGGGCCAGCAATTCCGCGCGGCGATAACCCAGGTTGAACTTCCGCTTCTCATACGAAGTCACCAGCCCCAGCAGACCTGCCATTTGATGCTGAACACCGTCCTTGTCGATCAGCGCCTGACCGAGAGCCATGTATCCGCCGCACTCCCCATGCACTGGTTTGGTTACAGCATGCTTTCGCAGCCCAGTCAGGAAGGTATCGGCTGCAGCCAGAGTGCCTGCGTGCAGTTCAGGATATCCGCCCGGCAACCAAACCAAATCAGCGTCTACCGCCGGGGCTTCATCTGCAAGAGGTGAAAATGGCAGAATCTCTGCACCCGCCGAGCGCCAACCTTCCAGAATATGCGGATAGGTGAAGGAAAACGCGGCATCCCGGGCCAGTGCGATCCGTTGCGCCGGAGGCCGCGGCAGCGCGGCGGACGATGGCCCCTTGGGGCCTGAGGACGCCGCCCGCTTGATCGCTTCAAGATCCACATGTTCGCGCAGAAACGCGGCGTACCCGACAATCGCGCTCTCCAGATCGGGATGTTCGACGGCCTGAACCAATCCCAGATGGCGTTCGGGCAAGGTCAGGTCTCCACGACGAGGCAGAACGCCCAGAACCGGCAACCCCGCGCGCTCCATTCCCAAACGGGTAAGTCGCTCATGCCGGGGGCTCGCGCAGCGATTCAGGATCACACCGGCAAAAGGCAGATCGGGATTGTACATCTTGAACCCCAACGCCGTGGCCGCAGCAGATTGCGCCTGACCGCCCACATCCAGCACCAGCACCACCGGCCACCCCATGCGCAGCGCGGTCTCGGCGCTGGACCCGTGGCCCAACTCACCGAGCTTGGCGACCCCATCGAACAGCCCCATCGAGCCCTCGGCCACCACGATATCCGCGCCCTCGGCCTGGGCCGAAATCGCATTTAGCAGCGGCTCACCCATCGCCCAGCTATCCAGATTGAACGAGGACCGCCCCGCTGCTGCTCGGTGAAAAGCGGGGTCAATATAGTCCGGTCCACTTTTGAACGGCTGAACGGTTAACCCGTCCTCGGCTAGCGCCCGTAACAGGCCCAGCATGACGGTCGTTTTCCCAGTGCCCGAGGAGGGCGCAGAAATCAGAAGGCCCGGAGGGTTAGTCATCACCATGGCTCCAGCTGGACCACGGGCTGTTCGCGCTTTGCGGGCGGTACCGACGATCGTAGTCCTTTGAATAGAGGCAGCTTTCGTCAAAGCCTTCGCCCGCAAGCGCGGGGCCGACCATGATCAAGGCGGTGCGCGCGATGCTCTCGTCCAGCGCCTCTTTCAACGTCGCCAATGTCGCGCGGATGATCCGCTCATCCGGCCAACTGGCGCGATAGACCACCGCCACAGGGCAGTCCGCGCCATAGCCCGGGGTCAGGTCAGCGATCACCTTGTCCAGATTGCCGATCGACAGGTGGATCGCCAGCGTCGCGCCCGTGCGGGCAAAGTTTTCCAGCGTTTCGCCCTCGGGCATCGAGGAGGCTCGCCCTGGCGTTCGGGTCAGCACGACCGATTGCGCCAGCCCGGGCAGGGTCAGTTCGCTGCCCAACGCCGCAGCCGCTGCCGCGAAGGATGGCACGCCCGGTGTGACGCTGACCGGAATACCCATCGCTTTCAGACGGCGGATTTGCTCTCCCATCGCCGACCAGACGGACAGATCGCCCGAATGCAGTCGCGCCACGTCCTGACCGGCCTGATGTGCAGCATCGATCTCGGCCATGATCTGGTCCAGATCCATCGGCGCGGTGTTGATGATCTTTGCGCCCTCGGGGCAATGGCTGAGGATCTCTTCGGGAACCAGCGACCCAGCATAGAGGCACACGGGGCAGGACGCTATGATATCGCGCCCGCGCAGGGTCAACAGGTCGGCGGCGCCCGGTCCGGCACCGATAAAATGAACGGTCATGTTTGTCCTCCGATGGCGACGGCGCAGGTAGCAAGCCGGTCGTCCGAAATCTGTCTGGGGGATGAAAGCCGCGCGCCCGGTCCGGCTGCGGCTAAGGCTGATGCTTCAGCCACACTGCCGGTGCCATAGGTGGCGCGGCTGCGGGGCGAGCAGGTGAGGGTGCGTTGCGCGGCCAAATCGGCGGGCGCAATGAAATGTAGAGGCAGGGCGGTGGTTGCGGCGAATTCTGCCAGCGCAGTATGGCCCTTCTTCTCTGCGATGGTGGCTAATGCATCAATGTTCTGACCAACACTGGCCTGGTCAAAAGCCGCGCGCAGGCTGTCCGTAGTGGCTGCTGATGAGAAACCCAAACCTGCAACAATCATAGGGTGACGCTCCATTGCACGACCGGATAGGCCGATTTCCAGCCACGTCGGGGGCCAAGCGCCGAGGCCTGTGCCAGTTCTATACGCAGAAGGTCTCCGCCCAGCTTGTCGTGCCATTGCGCCAGCAGCGCCTCGCTTTCCAGCGTCACCGCATTGGCAACAAGTCGTGTACCTGCGGGAAGGGCGTCGCGTAGCGAGGCCAGCAGGTTGGCGCTGAGCCCACCACCGATGAAGACGACATCCGGCAGAGGAAGACCGGTTAGCGCTTCGGGGGCGGTGCCGTGGATGACCTTCAGCCTGTCCTGTCCCAGCGCATCGGCGTTGCGCCTGATACGCTCGGCACGGTCTTCGCGCGGCTCAATTGATGTGGCGGTCAGGGACGGGTCGCACATCAACCACTCGATACTGATCGAGCCGGTGCCGCCACCGATATCCCACAGATGTTCGCCCCGTTGCGGAGCCAGCGCCGACAGGGTCAGTGCCCGTACGGGGCGTTTAGTGATTTGACCGTCGGTCTCGAATATCTCATCCGGCTTGCCAGAGGCCTTGGGAAAAGCGCGCCCTTCGCCAGCTACTTCAAGCCCCACACAAACCGGGTGATCAAATCCTCCCAAAAGCGCCTCGGTCAGCGAGACGCAGCGCGACCGTTCGCGAGGGCCGCCGAGAGCCTCCATCACATGCAGGCGTGTGTCGGCAAACCCGGTCTCGGTTAGGTAGGTCGCCAATTCGGTCACAGCCTTACCGTCTCGCAGGAGCAGGATGGCGCGCAAGCCGCGCGCCAAATGAGGCCGCAACCGGGTAAGCGGGGCTGCGTGCAGGCCAAAGGTCAGCGTGCTTTCCAGCGGCCAGCCCAGCCGGGCGGCGGCCAGCGAAAAGGTTGATTGACCGGGCAGGGCCGCCCATTCTCCAGCCTCGAATTTGCGCGCGATGACTGAGCCTGCGCCGAACCAGAACGGATCGCCAGAGGCCAGCACTACGGTCGGTCGCCCACGGAAACCTGTCAGGATCGGCAAACCGTCAGCGAAGGGTACAGGCCACTCAATCCGCTGAGCGGACGTTTCAGGAACCAAAGACAGGTGGCGCGGGGGGGCCATGATGATTTCGGCGCGTTCCAGCACTTGACGGCTTGCGGGGGGCAGGCCATCCAGTCCATCTTCGCCCAAGCCCAGAACGGTCAGCCACGGAGCTTCAGACATGACACACCTCCTGATCCTTGGTGGCACAACCGAGGCCAATGCATTGGCCAAAGCCGTGGCCGAACGGGGCATCCCGGCGACCTATTCTTACGCTGGCCGCGTGGAAAACCCGCGCCCGCAGCCCTTGCCGGTGCGCGTCGGCGGGTTTGGCGGTGTCGAAGGTTTGGCGCGTTACCTGCGCGACCACGCGGTGACCCATGTGGTTGATGCCACTCATCCCTTTGCCGCGCAGATGAGCGGGAACGCTGTTAATGCATGTCGCGAAGCCGGAGTGACATTGGCCGCGCTGACCCGCCCGGCATGGACGGCGCAGGAGGGTGACAACTGGCGCCACGTCGCGGATATCGACGGCGCAGTGGCCGCGCTGTCCGGTGCGCCGCAGCGCGTCTTTCTGGCTGTGGGCCGGATGCATCTGGAAGACTTCGCGGCTCAGCCTCAGCACCACTACCTGCTTCGGTTGGTGGATGAACCCGACGCTTTGTCGCTGCCGAATTGCGATGTGGTTGTCGCACGCGGGCCCTTTAGCGAAGAGAATGACCGGGCGCTGTTGCAGCGCCTCGGGATCGAGCTGGTTGTGTCCAAGAACGCGGGCGGTACCGGCGCGCGCGCCAAACTTGACGCTGCGCGGGCGCTGGGCGTGCCGGTGCTCATGATCGATCGACCGGCTCTGCCGCAGCGGACCGAATTGTCGAATGTCGCACAGGTTCTGGACTGGCTGGATCATTCCGGCGTGAACCTCGGGGTGTAGACGATAGGGGCGCTGTCCCGTTCTATCACACGCGTCAACGAGGAACCGACAATGACCACTGTCTGCATGTCGGCCATTTCCGGCGTCGCCTCGGCGAGGGTCGAAATCCGGATCGCCTCATCTGAGCGAGACACAGCGCGGGCGAATAGGATCAGACGTTCGGGTTCACATTCCTCACGCAGGATTTCCAGCGTCTTTACAAAACCCTCGGGGCGGGACTTCGACCGCGGATTGTAGAACGCCATTGCGAAATCCCCTTGCGCCGCCAGACGCAGGCGTTTTTCGATCAGGGACCACGGTTTCAGGTTATCGCTGAGATTGATGGCACAGAAATCATGCCCCAAAGGCGCACCAGCACGGGCCGACGCGGCCAGCATTGCGGTGATGCCGGGCAGGACGTCGATTGGGATGCTGCGCCATTCGGTAGGGCCGTTCTCCAATGCTTCAAAAACCGCCGCGGCCATCGCAAACACTCCGGGATCGCCCGAGGACACAACGACCACGCGCTTGCCTTCGGCCGCCATCTGCAATGCGTGCTGCGAGCGGTCGATCTCCACCCGGTTGTCACTGGCGTGCAGCGTCAGGCCGGGGCGTTCCGCAACACGTGCGACATAGGGGATATAGCCAACAATATCCGTGGCCTCGGCCAGCGCAGCGGACACATCGGGCGTAACCAAGTCTTCGTTGCCGGGCCCGAGACCCGCGATCTTGACCCAGCCGCTCATGGCCGCCGCCCCTGACCATGCACGATGATGATCGAGAAATAGGGGGTGACCTTATCACAGGCCTCGGACAGCTTCGTCACGGTCTGGTTGGGCATCTGCGCGAATTCCACGATCCATGCGCGATCATACAGATCGGTTGTCTTCAGCGCCCGTTTCACTTTGTCGATATTGCGTCCGATCTTCATCACGACCAGAGCGTCGGTCTGCGCCATGCGGCGTGCCAGATCGTCCTCGGGCAGAGTGCCGACGAGAACGGTCAGTACGTCATCACCCCAGGTGATCGGGTCGCCGGTCGCTGTCCATGCGCCGGACATGCCGGTGATTGCGGGCACAACCTCGACATCAGTTTCGTCACGCAAGCGGCTGTAAAGATGCATGAAAGAGCCGTAGAAGAACGGATCTCCTTCACACAGGACCACCACGTCCTCGCCCTGATCCGACAGAGTTTTCAGATGCGCGGCGCAGTCCTTGTAAAAAGCCGAAAGCAGTTCGTTATAGCGCGGATCGGTTACCGGGATTTCGGTGGTGACGGGGTATTCCATCGGGAATTCCACCGCGTCGCCGGGGATCATGCCGTTGACGATCTTGCGAGCCTGGCCGCTGCGGCCCGGTTTGCGAAAGAAGGCGACGTGGCGCGCATTGCGCAACAGGCGGTCGGCGCGGACGCTCATCAGGTCCGGGTCACCGGGGCCGAGGCCCACGCCGTATATCTTGCCCGCGTTCATTCCGCGCGGCTCGCGATGGCGTTGACGGCAGCCACGGTGATGGCGCTGCCGCCCAGGCGACCCTTGACGATGCAGGACGGCACCGGTTGGGCCTCCCACAGGGCGTCTTTGGATTCGACCGCACCGACAAAGCCCACCGGGCAGCCGATGATGGCGGCGGGGCGCGGGCAATCGGGGTCTTCCAGCATGTTCAGCAGGTGGAACAGGGCGGTGGGCGCGTTGCCGATTGCGACCAGTGCGCCTTCCAGATGTGGACGCCACAACTCCAGCGCGGCGGCCGAGCGTGTGTTGCTCATCTCGGCGGCCATCGGGCGCACACGCTCGTCATGCAGAGTGCAAATCACCTCATTGTCTGCAGGCAGACGAAAGCGGGTAACGCCTTCGCTGACCATGCGCGCGTCGCACAGGATCGGCGCACCGTTTTCCAGTGCCGTGCGGGCAGTCGCGACAAAACCGGGGGAGAAATGCACGAACTCTTCCAGCCCGACCATGCCGGCGGCGTGGATCATCCGGACGGCGACCTGTTCTTCGTCGGCGTCAAACCGGGCGAGATCCGCCTCGGACCTGATAGTGGCAAAGCTCTCCTTGTAGATCGCCGCACCGTCGGTTTCGTATTCATAGGGCATCAGGTGAAGTCCATGGTCATGAGTGTTTCTTGGGTCAGGCCGTGCTGGCAGGGCTCATCCCCCGCGTGGCCGTGTTTGACAAGATTAAATCGTCCGTTGTGGGCGACTAATGTGACATCCGCCACGCCCATCCGGGCGCAGCCCTTGGCACAGCCGGAAACGTGCAGGCTGCCAGCGACACGCGGTGCCAATGCGCGGGCAATGTTACGGGTTTCCGCTTGCGCCTGAGGGCAGAACGGCGCGCCGGGGCAGGCGTCCGTGGTCATCAGAGGGTCGGTGCCATCTGTGACAAAGGCCGAAGCGGGAATCGCTGCACCGCCTTCCAACAGGATCAGCCGCCACGGGGTCACACGCAGGGCCGACGCGCCGGTGTCTTCGATCAAGCCGATCAGGCGCCGTGCGGGCAGCTGCCCGAAAGCCGCGCCGTACAGTACGCCCAGATCGCAGGCACCGGGCTGAAGTGGGGCGCCGGTGGCATTCGCTGTGCTGCCCTGCCAGTCCTGTGGCAAGCCCTGCGCCGCAACCACTCGCGCCATGCGGCGTGTGTCGGGTGTGAAATGCTCGGCGAACCACTTAGCCAGAGCAATTACCCGGTCGATGGCTTCCGCTTCTGACACGCGGCATCCGGTTTCACTCCCGTCGGCGCGCAGGATCAACCCTTCGGCATCGGTCTCAAGCCGGATATCTGCCGAGTCGCCGACCAGCAGGCGTTCGGGGCCGGTATCGATGGCAAAGCCGAATTTCGCGGGCAGGGCGGGCAGTTCCCCCAGCCGGTTGATCAGTTGTTGTGCCAACCGGGCGGTCAGGTCGCCCGTTTCATACAAGGGCGTAACAAGGATATTGCGCCGCACTTCGATGCCGGGTTCGGCATCCAGCAGGTCCAGCGCCGCCAGTTCCGTAAGCAGAGCCTGATGGTCGGCTTCTTTTACCCCCCGCATTTGCAGGTTGGCGCGGTTGGTCAGGTCGATGGTACCATTGCCGAACCGATCGGCCAGTTCGCACAGGCCAAGCGCCTGTACTGCGCTCAGCCGGGCCAACCGTGGCCGCACCCGTACCACCAATCCATCACCCGACATCATCGGGCGATGTGCGCCGGGGCACCAGCCTTGAACAATGGGGGCGCTCATCTCAGACCCTCCAGATCGGCGCGGATCGAATTGCGGCGCGTATTCCAAAGCCCGGCTTCCAACAGCGCACGGAACCGGTCCTGCATGGCCTGATGCGCCTGCGGGTTGGCCTCTTGCAGAAAGGCATCGACCTCTTCGTTGCCAAGGGTGGCATCGTGGTAGAGGTCGAACAGATGCGGTGCCACCGTGCCGGACAGATGCGCGAACGAGGCCATGTGATCCAGCGTTGCCGCGATCTCGGCCGCGCCGCGGAACCCGTGCCGTTGCATCCCTGCGATCCAGCCGGGATTGGCAGCGCGGGCGTGGACAACGCGGCTGATCTCTTCGGGCAGGGTGCGGGCGCGTGGGTTTTCCGGGTTGGTATTGTCCAAATGATACAGCTGCGCATTACCGCCGGTGATCTTTTTGGCTGCGGCAAACCCGGCCTCATGCGTGGCATAGTCATTGGCCAGCAGCAGATCTGTCTCGGTCAGGTCTTGCAGGTGGACGAAACTGTCCGCGTTGGCGACGCGTTCCGTGATGCCGTCGACATCCTGCGCGATTTGCTCGCCTTCCAAAGCAAAGGAACTGGCCTGAAGCCATGCCTCGCCAGCCTGCGACCGGGCCTCATCCGTATAGGTCTCGGAAAGGTGGGTCATGTTCAGGCCATAGCTGCCGGGAGCGGGGCCAAAGACCCGCGCGGCTGGGGCATGCCCCGCATAGGGGTTCCAGTCCGATGCCTCATCGCGGTCCGACAAGGCACGGATCGCCTGACCGAACAGTGCCGATAGCGTCGGGAATACATCGCGGAAAAGGCCCGAGACCCGCAGAGTCACGTCCAGACGCGGGCGGCTAAGGTCTGTGATAGGCAGCACTTCGATACCGGAAACCCGCTCGGAGCCTTTGTCCCAAACGGGCTTGACACCCAACAGGTGCAACGCCATGGCAAACTCTTCCCCGGCTGTCCGCATGGTGGCGGACCCCCACATGTCAACGATCAGCCCCTTGGGATAGTCGCCTTCTTCTTGCAGATGTCGCCGCACCAGTTCTTCGGCAAGTTTCACGCCTTGCGTATAGGCGGCGCGTGTAGGGACGGACCGTGGGTCGGTTGTGTAAAGGTTTCGCCCCGTGGGCAGCACATCCGACCGGCCGCGGTAGGGTGAACCGGACGGCCCTGCCTCAATCCGCTTGCCCGCGAGTGCGTCGATTAAAGCACTGCGTTCAGCAAGCGCCGAAGGGGTCGGGTCGAAATTGCCGGTCACCTCAGGCACGCGACCAAAGATATGCAGGCCGTCACCGAACTGGCTCTCTTTGATGTCGCAAACAAAACGGTCGATGCGGGTGATTGCCTCTGCGGTGCAGGTGGCCTGATCAAGACCCAGATCACTCTCCAGCCCGATGGCCTGAGCTTCGTCGCGAATATCTTCCTGCAAACGGTCCCGGCGTTTGGGGTCTAGGCCATCAGCGTTCGAGAACTCATCCAGCAGCGATTCCAGCCGGACCATCCGATCCGGGGTGCCGCTTTCCTTCAACGCAGGCGGGATATGGCCCAGTGTGACCGCGCCGATCCGACGTTTAGCCTGCGCAGCCTCGCCGGGATCGTTGACGATGAAGGGGTAGATCACAGGCAGATCGCGGATCAATGCCTCGGGCCAGCAGTCTTGGGACAGGGCGACGGATTTGCCGGGCAGCCATTCCAACGTGCCGTGCGCTCCGATATGGATCAGCGCATCCACACCGAGGCCCTTACGCAGCCAAAGATAGAAGGCCACATAGCTGTGGCGCGGGGTGCGCGACAGGTCGTGATAGTCGTCATCGCGCAATTCTGGAGTGCCACGTTCGGGTTGCAGCGCGACCAGTGCTTTTCCGCGTCTCAGGGCGGTAAACTGGAATGCGTCGTTTGCAAAGGTGAGATCGTCCTCGGGGCGACCCCAGACAGTTTGCAGGTCCGCACGCAGTTGCTCTGGCAATTCCGCCAGAGCCGTCTGGTAGTCTTTCAGCGGCCAAGAAATTCGGGCATCCAATAGTGCCTCGGCAATCGGTTCGGTAGGCGCAGTGTCATATCCTTCGCCTTGCAGGTCGGACAGCATCGCCTCAGCCGAAGCCAGAGCATCCAAGCCTACTGCATGGGCCATCTGCCAGTCTTTGCCCGGATAAGTAGAGAGAACCAGCGCCGGAACCTGTTTCTCTTTTGGTTTGTCGTTCAAGCTCAGCCAGCCGGTCACACGGTCGATGATCGCGTCGATCCGCTCGGGTTCGGCCCGGTGGGCAAAGCGCGAGTATTCGAGGTCAGGATCGCGCCTGCCAGGTTCTTTGAAGGACGCGACGCCCGCTGATATGCGCCCATCCACTTCGGGCAGAACCACATGCATCGCCAGGTCGGCGGGCGAGAGGCCGCGTTCCGCCTCGGTCCAGGCCTTGCGGCGCGAGGTTGCGAGGGCGACCTGAAACACCGGCACATTGGCGGCGTCCAGCGGCGAGATGCCCGACGCGCCTTTGCCCGAAAACGAAGTGGCGTTGATGATGGCCGACGGGGCTAGCGCTGCAACATGCTCGCGTAGCCAGTCGGCGGCGGCTGGAGCTTTCAGGGACGGGGCGAATATGCCAATGGCCTCGAGTCCTCGGGCGCGCAGGCTTCTGATCAGCGCGGCGACCGGGGCGGTGTCGGCAGAAGTCAGATAGGCGCGGTAGAACGTAACCAGAATGCGTTTTGCGTCATCAGAAAACGCCGTGTCGACCGGAATAACGCCACGATCAGGGCACCAAGCGCCGTACTCTGGGAGGGTTTTGGCTCCCATCACCGGCCCGGCGTAAAGACCGGCCGCCAGCGCCATCTGTGCCAAAGCGGCCTGCGCTGCAACTTCGCCGCCGGTATCGCATAGATGCGTCAGTCGGCGCAGCGTCGAGACGGGCAGGGTAGAGTAGTCGTCCAGCCGCGTGTCCTCGCGCCCGTCGGCTGGTAGTACGGCCAAAGCGATGCCCTTGGCCTGTGCCAACGTCAGAACCTGCTGCAAGCCATAGGACCAATAGGGCACCCCACCGATTAAGCGGATCAAAATACCCTTGGCCCCCTCTAGCGTCTGTTCGACATAGGTGTCGACGGACAGCGGGTGTTTCAACGCCGTCAGGTTAGCCAGCCGCATCGTTGGCATACGACCCTCGGACCCGCCCCCGCGATGCCAGCCTGCCGCGAATGCGCCTAGGTCGCTGTCAGAGAACGACAGCACCACCAAATCCGCCGGGCTTTGGCCCAGATCGGTTGGAGTCTCTGTTTCCTCTAACCCGTGGCTCTCGCGGAAGACGACATGCATGGCTTACTCTGCAGCCTCGGTCACACCAACAAGGATATCACGGATTTCGGCCTCTTTGATATCGTCATGCTCGGCGATGACCACCAGACGCGAGCGGCGTTTTTCGCCGGATGCCCAAGGGCGGTCGTACTGGTGACGGACGCGAGCGCCTACGGCCTGGACCAGCAGGCGCATCGGTTTGCCGGCAACTGCCGCGTAGCCTTTGACGCGCAGGATGTTCAGCTCTTTAGCCAGACGTTCGATTTTGGCAACTAGGTCAGCCGGGTCAGTCTGTTCCGGCAGCTCAACGATGATGCTTTCGAAATCGTCATGTTCGTGGTCGTGGTGGCCGTCGTGATGCGACGGGCGGGCGTCCATGTCATCCTCGGCTGCGGCTTCCAGACCCAGAACGACGCGCACGTCCACGGCGCCTTCAGCCACTTCCACGACGGGCAGGGGGCGTGGGGCCTCGGCGGCGATGACTTCCTTGGCTTTGGCCACACCTTCGGGACCGGCCAGATCGGGCTTGGTCAGCAGGATGATGTCGGCGCAGGAGATCTGGTCCTCGAACACCTCGGACAGGGGTGTTTCGTGGTCGATCGAGTCATCGGCCAGGCGCTGGGCGTCCACGGCCTCGACATTCGGGGCGAAGCGACCTGCGGCGACGGCCTCGGCATCGGCCAGAGCGATCACGCCATCCACGGTGATCTTCGACCGGATATCCGGCCAGTCGAACGCTTTCAGCAGCGGCTTGGGCAGGGCGAGGCCGGAGGTTTCGATCAGGATGTGATCCGGGCGCGGTTCCAGCGCCATCAGTGCTTCGATGGTCGGAATGAAATCATCGGCCACGGTGCAGCAGATGCAGCCGTTCGCCAGTTCCATGATGTTTTCCGCCGGGCAATCCGGGATGGCGCAGGATTTCAGGATGTCGCCATCGACGCCCACATCGCCAAATTCGTTGACCACCACGGCCAGACGCTTGCCCTGCGGGTTCTGCATCAGGTGCTTGACCAGAGTGGTTTTACCCGAGCCCAGAAAGCCGGTGATCACAGTGACGGGGAGTTTCTCGAGGTTGCTCATTTCAGGGCTCCAATCGGGGGAATTCGGGCCGCACAGTTTTTGCGGAAATGTTCGGGGCGCTCGCGCCATTTGACCAAGCCGTCCTCAGTCGCGAGGTACTTGGTGGCACCTTCGACAATGGTTTCGACATGGTCGTTTTCGTTGAGGTGTTCGTAGACAAAGGTCCAGCGATCCGGCCCACCGCGCAGCACGATGGAACAGCCTTCATCACAGTTCGACAGGCATTCCACGGCTTTCAATGTGATGCCCTCGGGCAGATCCGCTTGTTCCAACGCTTTGTGAAGCAAGGTGCCGGGCCGTCGCGCGTCGTCCTCGACGGGCAGGCCGCGGCGGCACGTGGTACAGACCAGCAACTCGACTGGTGCGGTCACGGTCATGTCTCTCATCCCCCAAATCCTCATTGCGGGGGACGGGGTTTCATGCGGGCCACGTGTTGCGACATGGACCCGACACCGGAACACCCCGCCCGGATTCATCTTCGGGTGCTGGCAGGTCTCCCGGCTTGCGGATGTCAGAGGCGGGCCTCTGTCGGATGTCCCGCCTTCCCGGCCTTTTGGGCCAGTGGCTTTGGGCACCCTCTCCGGTCACGGTCGCGGGGGCGGCTGCGTTTGGCGGAAGATCCGTTGACGCATTCCCTTTTCATCCATCAAGTGATGGACACCAACGCACCGGACATGCGGCACGGGCAGGGGGCTTGTCAAGCGCGAGGGGTAAGACGAAATCGTTCAGATCAGAAAAGCGACTAGGTTGTGTCAACCAGCGGCATCCGAGGCCAGCCGATCCCGCAGCCAGGCGCAAAATAAACCCGCCGCCGCCGACGGGTGGGCGGCTCCTTGAGCGCTGATCAAGTAATGCGATTGGGCAAAGGGAATCGCTGGGCCCGCGATGTCTAGCGGTGCACCCTGCCGGATCGCGTTTCTGGCGAAACGCTCCAACATCGTCGCGTAGCCCGCACCTGCCATAACAAGCTGCAGCGCGGCTACCGAAGTGTCTACCGAGTGCTGAGGGGGCTGATGCGTCGCTGTGATACCGTTGGCCTGAAAATACCGCGTCCAGTTGTCCTCATATCCAAGGATGTGGATGAGCGGGCTTTTCGGCAGGCCGCTCAGATCCGCTGAACCGTTATCAGCCCGACATACTGGTACAAGATATTCGTCGGTCAGTTTCTCGGCTCGAACACCGGGCCAGTCGCCATAACCCAGCCGGATTTCCACATCCACATCAGCGGGGGCGACACTGTCGTTCCAGATGTGCGAGATCAGACGAACGGGGATATCGGGGTGTTGCGCGGTAAAATCAGGCAGTTCCGCAGCTATCCAGTAAGTTGCCGTTGAGATCGCCGCCCGGATCGTCAAGGTCTGGCGCGAAGCGGGGCCGAACAGGCTGTTGGTGGACAGAGCGATGTCGGCCAATGCACGTCGCACCGTCAAAGAATAGGACTGCCCCAACTCGGTAAGCTCCAGCCGACGCGCGTTCCGGGTAAACAGTTTTTGCCCCAGTTCAGCCTCAAGCGAGCGGATATGCAGAGAGACGGCAGTCTGTGTCAGGCCAAGCTCACGCGCAGTGGTGGTAAAGTTCAGATGCCGAGCTGCGGATTCGAAGCTGCGCAACCATGCGGGATTTGGCAGACGGTCCATTGATCACCAAATTATTTTGACCATTACGTGCCGTATTATTCATTTTTGTTTCCGGCAGGCAACAAGGATACTCGGCCAAAATGCGACCGTCAGGAGGGAAATATGAAAGTCGGATTTATCGGTTTGGGGAATGTTGGCGGCAAACTCTCGTGCTCGCTGTTGCGCAACGGAGTTGATCTGACGGTTCATGATCTGAATCCTGATCTGTTGGCCGAGTTCGTGGCCCAAGGCGCTAAGGCCGCTGAAAGCCCGGCACAGATGATGCGGGATTGCAACGCGGTCATCACCTGTCTGCCGTCACCCGCAGCTTCGGACGCGGTGATGCAAGAGATGTTGCCCGAGGTCGGACCGGGCAAAATCTGGATGGAGATGTCGACCACTGACGAAGCTGAAGCCAAACGCCTTGGTGCCATGGTTATCGAACGCGGAGGCGCGGCGGTCGACTGCCCCGTATCCGGGGGGTGCCATCGGGCGGCTACCGGCAATATCTCGATCTTCGCGGGATGTGACCGAGAGACCTTTGAGCAAATCCTGCCTTTCCTGACCACAATGGGTCGGCGCGTGCTCCATACCGGTGAGTTAGGCTCAGCGTCGGTTTTGAAAGTACTGACAAACTATCTGGCTACCGCCAACCTGATCACCTGCGCCGAAGCCCTAGTAACGGCCAAGGCCGCGGGCATGGACCTCAACACGACCTATGAGGCGATCAAGATTTCCTCGGGCACCTCGTTCGTGCATGAGACAGAGAGTCAGGTCATTCTGAACGGCTCGCGGGATATCTCCTTTACGATGGATCTGGTGAAAAAGGACATTGGCCTGTTCCAAGAGGTCGCTGACCGTGCCGGTGTGCCGCTTGAAATCAACCCGGTAATGATCAAGATCTTCGACGATGGCATCGCGCGATACGGCGACCGCGAACTATCCCCCAACATTATCAAGCGGTTGGAAGAGGCGACCGGCCTTGACATCACAGCGCCGGGTTTCCCGCCCGAGATGCTGGACGACGAGCCAGAAGAGCCGGGCTATGAAGTGATCCCGCAGGGACGTGAGGCCGAATGACGCAACGAGCGCGCTTCTTAGTGTGCGTACAGATCGTAGAAGTGGAGGCGAGTACCGGAATCGAACCGGTGTACACGGATTTGCAACAGGGCGACATTGTAAATGACGAAATAAAAACAGTCGCATAGTTGAAATAACATTTCATGTGCATGAATTGGTGTATAAGCAGTGCGTATTGGTAGGACATGGTCAGCCACCGCCTTGCGGACCTACGCCCCTTACGCAATGTTCTTAGGTGAACTGCATTTGTGATCTGCTGGGAGTGCGCCATCTCGCATATGAAGCGATACTTAGTATTGCGCATGCTCTACGCTTTACGTAGAGATCCAGGGGCCTCAGTGTAGAGGCTTGGGTACGCTTTCGTTGAGATTTGTGCGTGCAATATTACTATTAGGCTTCGTGCATGACTAATGATACTCTTTATACGCCGCAATTCTCGAGCAGTGAATTTCGATCACTTGCGAACCACTATAGAATCCGCGGCAAAAGAGTAGACGTAAATTATGCATACATCAGAAAGAATGCGTGCACTGCATTTAAGCGACTGATCAATGACAAGACTCACCCCAGATATTTTCTCTCTAGGCTAGTGGGTCGAAATATATATGGTCACTTCCACATTAAGGGAAATATGGCGTATCATCAGGCGAAGCTTGAGGATGGGCAAGATGCAACAGGTGCGCTAAATCTATTTGTATACAGAAATCCGCTGGATAGGTTCATCTCTGTGTACTTAAATAAATTTGTTCGAAGAGAATATGCGAGTGATATACTAAGTAATTATAGAACGATCACTGGGTTAGACCCAGATGCAGCGACTATCTTTGATTTCTTGGCATATGCCGAGTTTGAAATGAAAGACCTTGATTGCCATATGTACCCCCAGAAAGCCCATTTATACGAGATTGAATATTTGGCAGTTGAAATGGGGAACCTTAGAGACTCCATGTTGAAAGTTTTGAGAAAGGACATGGTTGACAGATTTTTTGTAGCTAGAGTGAATTCCACCGATTCTGATACATCAAGTTACGCGCGGTTTTTGGGTGATCATTGTGCAAGAGATTTGATGGAGCTGCGCTCACAGGGTGTTAATTTCGGAAAGTCTAATCTTGTATCTGGGGAATTGGAGAGAGTTGTTCGCGAGATATACTGGCAGGATTATGAAATGCTTGACGAGTTGGGAAGTAAAGAGGCATAGTTTATTCGATCGGAGTGTAGGAAGTTGATTGAACTTCTGATAACGCCTGCGTCTCAGGTGAAATCTATCGCGTTTCTCAACTTGTTCTCGTTCAGGTTATTAATGTAGCGCCTAATAGTATTCAGTTTATTTAGCACGCAAGAAATTTGAGGGCGCGTTGATATCCTTGCCTGCTAGTTTATTTGCACGCTGCCTTTTGAAAAAGAGTCCACGAATGCGTTGTCAACTATTTAAACAAATTGAGGGGTGCTGCGCTTAGAGCTTTTGAGAATGGCGGCTTAATTTAGTTCGTTGCTAAACTGATCTTTTGATCAGACCATCAAACTCACCAGCTTTGACGGCCTTCAAAACCAGCCATGCAATCTCAGGAAAACTTAGCAACATCGCCCACGACTAAGTCCGTTTTTCCACGTTCAATTTAAATGATCTGTTTGACACGCGTAAGAAAAAGCGTACCTGAGCTTAAGCATCGTACCAATACTAAGATTTGATGGGTTTGTTTATCTTCCCGTTCGAATTATCCCTGTAAAAAACTCCTGAGCCTCGTTTTCGAGAATGTCGACATCATCCAGTGTCAGGGGGCTCCCTGTGAATGAAGGGATCGTGCGAAAGCATCAACCAGAGACATTTGAAAGCTGAATGTGGGCTTTTAGCCGTTTATCCAGTTCTCACCTAAACCTTTGAGGGTGGCCGAAACATTCTGGTATTTGAATTCGATCGCGCCCTTTGATCGGCCAACTAGCTTTTGAAGATTTTGTTTTGCTTTGCTGTATCGCTTACCCGCTAACACGCCAGAATGTATAGAAAAATAGTCCTCCAAGAGAGCGCTGTTTTCGAAGTCTGACCAATCCTCACCCCGCATTTCGCCAGGCTATGCCGGGGGATTACTTTTGTCACGCAAAGGAAAAATTGCGAACTATTGTGTGAACTAGCCTGCAAACCGGGCGAAGCACTGTTCACCAAGTATGGGAGGCGAGTACCGGAATCGAACCGGTGCACACGGATTTGCAAAAGATCTACATTAATAATAATTTAATAAATTCAATACTATACGTGGTATAATTTTCAATGTGCGCCATATTGTGTACAATCAAATTTTTCCGCAATTAGTTGATCTTATTCGCCTCTTCAGCTGCCTCGCGCATGACTTTAAAAGCCAGCATGAGGATTAGCATACAAGCGAACAATCCACTTACGTCGCCAATGAAATAGCCAATCAGCGTATCTGTGTTGTGACTAAACGCCCATCCCATCCCAAAGGTGTTGATTGCTGAGGCAATCGCACCTGCTACCATCACATCTCGCCAATTTGCTGCTCGATTTGCCGTTATTCGAAAGTCCATCCCAATCTTTGCTAGCGCCCAAAAGGTTACAGCGGCACACACTATTCCAGAGAAAACACCAGCAAGCCCCGCCAGTGTGAAACCCGCAACCCCAAAGTTCATCCAGTGCGCTAGTAAGGCAGTTGGAGCGAACAGCGGTATAGCTTTCCAACCCATCATCCATGCTGACAATACGCGGACGCCATGTGGGAGGAAAAGTAAACTGGCATAGGGTGCTAGCTCAGGCGTGTATTGGGCTTGTAGTGGGAGCAGAATGTAAATTGAGATTCCAAATGCGAGTAAGTGCGCAAGCGAAATAACAAGAAACGGGGTCAGCAGGTTTTGGTTTCTAAGTGCTTTCAACGGCTCAGCTACCTAGCTCTTTCGACACGACATACGAAGATCGTTGTCGCCCCTGCGCGTGTTGCAAATACCCTGCTTCTACTAGCTCTCGCAATGCTCGAAAAAAGGCGCTGCGCGATACGCCATTCAGCAATTCATGTTGCCGCAGTTCTTCCGTCTCAACCGTTTTTGAAGTTTCGCTCAGGAGCGTTGCGGCGTACACAATATTTCTCTGCACGGCACTTAAATCATCAATACCTAAGTCCCGCTCCATGCCAAGTAGCAATTGCTTCAGACGTGCTAATTTTTCAATCCCTGCCATGCTTAAGCTCAAAACTGCAAACTAGATGTCTTCCAACATAGGGCTTGACTGGCACGCACAACAAGTCCCAATTTTGTACTTATATCTAATGCACAGACCGTTTTGTGCCGCGTTAACTAGAAAAGTTGGAGGATTGAGACAGTGAAAATTTTTGTACCACAAGTAATTTTGGTGGTGGCAATTGTCTTAGCTACATTCAGTGGTCCGTCGAATGCGGGCGGTGTGAGATTTGAGCAGAGCGCTTCGAACTTGCCAAACTCATACAAGCGGTTGCGAAAATTCGAAGGAATCGAAGCAAAGCGTATCCATTCGTTTTCGATTTATGGCGGTGATTGCGTAACATCAGCCTACGGCGATGGAACAGGTAAGGGTGACTGTTCCTATGGATCCGTGCGCTCCATGCTTAGGGAATCGAAAGGTGATGGTCGTTGGGTTTTTCCCCAACCGTCAGAGGCTTGGTACGGCTGGGACATGCTCATTCCAGATTCATTTCCAACTCGTGGGTCACAGACTAAAGGCGGCTACATTTTTGCGCAGTGGAAAGGTTATCGCTGCACACACGCGTCCCTATCCCATTGGACGAGCAAAGGTAACGATGACGCCTTATTTTTGAAGTTGCAGGTAGCGAGTGGTGATCCTGCCAATCACGAATGCAAAAACGTTGTTCGAATACCATTGATGAAAATGCGGGATTTCAAAGGACAGTGGCGGAATTTTCAAGTTTTTGCGAAGTGGTCCCACCAGTCAGATGGGCAAATCATCATCTATTTGGATGGTCAGCAGGTTGCGAATTACAAGGGTCCTACACTTAACGTGCCTCCAAACCACCCGCACAAAAAAGCGAAAATGAACCACTTTGATATTGGCGTTTATTTGTGCTGCACGGCAGGGGTTAAGCACGTCCGCCCAGGCACGGTGTACTTCGCGAATGTGAAGCGTGCAGGCAGCCAAAAGAAGCTTAGTAGGTAAGCGCTCTGATCTGGGGTTTGGTTCATGTATTTCTCAGTGTCTTAGAACCCAAAAACACGAGTCATATTTAGGAAAACTATGCTCATTAAGCGGGTACCAAATATAGCAGCACTGGTTGCACTTATGATCGCCAGTCCGATTCTGTCAGGCAACGTTAGCGCGCAACCGTCAAGCGCTGTTTCAACCAACATCACTAAGACTGGGCAAAGGCCGCGCAACCTCCCAATGAGTAAGAGGGTGCTTGCCAGAGCGTTCTTCGATGCAAATGGTGACGACGGCTGGACTACTTTGCCGCTCAGCAAAAATACAACTTTAGTCAAACTCCTAGCACTGCGAGCAAGAGCGACTTCGTGTTGTTCTTGGGTGCTGGTAGCGGCGGCTACAAAAGGTCCACGAAGCTGTTAGCGGGTGCGGGCAGGGGATGTATTCATCCACGTAAAGCAGTTGTGAATGACTACAACCGCGACGGGCAGTTGGATGTCTTCGTTGTCTGTCACGGTTGGGATAAGCGGCCATATCCAGGTGAACGAAACAAAATCGTACTGAGCCAACCAGATGGTAGCTACGCAATACGGGACGCTGCAAATGATGTTGGCTTCTTTCATAGCGGAGCATCTGCGGATTTTAATGGTGACGGGAACCCAGATGTGATTGTTACAAACAACTTTGATGAGCGCCCCGTGCGAGTGTGGCTGGGGGACGGCAAAGGTGGATTTCGTGTCACGACTAAGACGGTACCGTCAGAGCTAAAAAAGCGAGGAGACTTCTTTACAGTTGAGCTTCCTGATGTTGATGGCGACGGACGTTTTGACTTGTTTGTGGGAGGACATGAATTTGGCAACTCTGCACCTACGAAAGTGTTTTTGAACAAAGCAAAGAGGGGCTTTCGTGCAGGTAAATCAATAACCGTTCCCGCTGTGAAAGGTGAGGGGGTGGTATTGGATGCGGTGGCCACTGGAGTTGCAAGCGGCAGGCAGCTTTGGGTATTGCGTACATCTGGTGGCGACGGGAGTTTTTACAAAGGGTACTGCATCCAAGCGTTTGATTTAGAAACTAGTACTTCGAGAATTTCTCGCTGCAACAAAATTCTCTAGGTGGTTTCCATGGATTACTTCTTGGGATTACAACGGCCGCACGTTTGTAGGTTCTGACAGCACAACTGATGGAGTGAGAGTAGCTACTGACTAGATTAGCTCAATGGCGTTGCGAAGTTTGCTTTCGTTGTAGTCAATGTAGCGTTGCGTTGTACTTATGTCTTTGTGCCGTGCCAGGGCCTGTATTACCCGCACGTTCACTCCCTTGTCCGCAAGCTCCGTCAAAAACTGCCTGCGTCCGCTGTGCGAGCTAGCGCCCTTAATGCCTGCCGCTGCATAAAATTTGGCAAACAGGTTCACAATCGTCTGAGGGCTGAACCCGCCGCGTTTTGCACTGAAGAACAATGGAGCGTCAGGTTTGCCAACGTGATGGGGATGGGTGTTTGCGTACACAGTAAGAGCTTTGCTCAACCTATTGCTGACAAGAATTGTTCCTGCTTCATCGCCCTTGGTTTGTGCTGCCGCAAGAAAAACTGTGTCACGCGGGTTGCCGCTTGCGTCAAAAACATCACCAACGTTCAATCCTGCAATCTCACATGCGCGCAACCCTGCAAAAAAGCTGAATGCGAAGATGGCGCGGTTGCGGGCGCTGTAGCGATGGGCATCTATGACTGCATAAACGCGTTTCTGTTCCGCTTGCGTCAGTAGCTTTGCTTGTTTCATGTTTCAGCCTAAGTGTGTGGTTTCGTTGCAATCCATTGTAAAGCCACACATTTTGCCAAGCGATCGAAAAAGGCGCTGATGCTAAACCACTGAGATCAATAGCTGTTCAGTGAAAAAGTTAGATATTATTGGAAACCTAACATTTTGCTGGGAATGCTTCGTTGCCCGCAATTTCCGCGATCTTGTGACGTTCAAGCAGATAGGCTTCTAGTTCGTCTTTTTGAACAAGACGGCGGTTGGTACGTGCAGTGCAAATACGGAAACAAGGCGCTGGCGATTGGCAATGGAAACGCAGTATTTGTGAAGACTTCGAAAGACATTGCTAGCGCGTTGAGCGTGTTGAAAGCGGCGACGGAAGCTGGCGAACTTGACGAGGCGATTGCGAAGGCGACACAGCGCAGGAAGGCAAAGTAAGACGTTTTGGTCGACGCGAGCGTTTTGCGACACTCGCTGACCGCCCAAAACAAGCGCTGGAGTGATTAGTTTTTCGACGTTCTGTTTTCTATGCAGTATTATCGTAGGTCTTGAAGCCGCTTTTCGACATCAAGCTGCTTCCTGTTTGCCAAACGCTGATTGCCAAACATCAAGCCAACAGCCACAAAATACCAACGAAAGAACCACGGCGTTATGAAGAACAACGCCGCAAGCCCAATTGGAAAGCCAATTAAGACAAAGACTAAGGGCACCTTGTCTATTAGAATAAGAAAGATTGGAGCTAGCAGTAGCACAGGCAAAAGACCCCATATCCACAGCGTTCCAGTGAAAAACAGGGCAAAAATAGGCAGCTTATTGCTCCATCGCAGCGCCCAGATTTCATGGCGCAGGAATTTTTCAGCTATCCAATTTTTCATTTCAGTGTCTTAGCCGTTCAGTATCCGCAGTAATGTATCACCCTTTATCAAGTCGTCATTCTTTGCTGCCAGCGCTTTCATCGCAATCTCTTCCGTCACCACGTAGTTCTGTCGTTCAACGCCCAAAGCTGCCAGCAGCCCAGTTTCATCTAGTTTACCCGCTGTAAGCATATTGAACGCCGTTTCCACCACTCCGCCGTTGTTTGGCGTTGCCTCTTTCTTTGGGCTTTTTCGCATGTCGCGTCCGCTGTGCATTTCAGCGTTTAGCAAGGGGCTGTATTTGCTGTAGTGCTTGTCCAACATCGCCGTGCTGTTGCCCATTTGTTTGCTCAAAGCGTGTGTGCTGATGCCGCGCTTCAAGTCGCGTGTCGCGTAGTAGTGCCGCAAGCTGTACAGAGTGCGGGATTTGCCGTCAGCGCCAGCTTTCAAACCCAAGTCATCCAGCAGCGCATTAAATGCGCGGTTTAAGCTCGCGATGTTTGCAACTGCGCCTAAGCGCGTCTTGAATACATGTTCGTTGGATTTGGCTGCGACGAGCTGAGCGAAGCTGTCGTAGCTGAGAGCAGGGTTCAGCTTACTTTGTCTGTCCAAGTAGCCTTCCACTGTGTCTCGCGCCACTGCGCTTCTCTTTCGCGTTTTCCCGTCTACGTTCACAAGAAGGTAACGCTCGCCGTCTTTTTCCTGCCATTCGATGTTGCGCCAACGCAGCCCTAATGCTTCTGTGCCGTGTCGCACGCCAGTGTTTGCGAGAAACAGCACATAGTTGCGTAGCACCTCGCGCGTTGCTGCTGCTTTTTTATCTTTCGTCTTTTTGTGCCAAGTGCGCAGTGCCGTATAGATTTTTTTATTCTCAGCGTCCGTGAAGCTGCCTCTGCTTTCGCTTTTGACGCCTTTGTTTAGCAGAGTGGGGCGCATGGATTTTACGATCCAGCCGTGCAGCTCTGCTTCATCCAAAACTCTGTTCAGCGCTGCATTGTGATTATTGATGCCGCTTTGTGAGAATGGTTTTTTGTTCGTCTCAGTACGCCACGCGTCAAAAGCCGTCAGCGCAGCCAAATCTATCTTTGCTACATCCGTATTGCCAAAGTACGGGATGAGCCAAATACGCAGCGCTGAGAAGTAATCCTTGTAAGCTTGCTTGCCGCCACCCTCATCAAGTTCGCGCTGCATTCTCTCAATGGCATACTGTGCAACATGCTTGAATTTGCGGGTTTGAGCGGGGAGGTGGTTTTTAATGCGCGCTTTGGTTTCGTGGTACAATTCAATAGCGCGTTCTTTTGCTTCTTCTAAGTCGTCCGTCTTTGTGCTTTTCACAACACGTTTGCCGTTGTCCAAAGTAAGCCGCACGTACCAATTTTCGCTGCCCTGGCGCTTATCCAACTTCAGTTTTTTGTGCACATTTTCAGTGGTAACGCCGTAGCTCATCGCGTGCTGCTTCGCCTAGTTGCCTGTTTTTTCTCAGTATACGGCAAAAGGTCAAAAAATGCAGTCGAATCTGCACGCGGACTGTGTACGAATTGTGCACGAAAGTCGCGCGGCTATATCTTGTGTTGGTGGGGGTAAATTTGGCGGATTTTACAATATGTTGTGGAGGCGAGTACCGGAATCGAACCGGTGTACACGGATTTGCAATCCGCTGCGTCACCACTCCGCCAACTCGCCTTTTCAAGTAATATCAAATACTTGCCGTGGTGTGGGCGGCGTTTTAACACCTTTCGTCTGGGGCGTCCAGTGGGTAGGGTACAAAAATCCAATTCCCTTTTTCTGGCATGCGGCGCAATGCCATCCCAAGATCTTGCTTTCCTTTAGAGCTTTCAGCGTTACAGCCGTTGCCGGTTTAATCTGGATATGGCACAAACCGGGCATACTTGGGACTTAAAGTGAGCGATCCAATGACAGATTTCGCAACCCGGCGCCGCACGATGGTTGATACACAAGTTCGACCTTCCGATGTAACGAAATTTCCTATCATTGACGCTATGCTGACTGTCCAGCGCGAGAATTTCGTGCCCGATGCGCAGCGCGAAGCCGCCTATGCCGAAGGTGTGATTGATCTTGGCGAGGGGCGCTGTCTGCTCGAGCCGCGTACGCTCGCCAAAATGCTCGACGTCTTGAATATCTCGAATGGCGAGGTCGTTTTGGATATTGCCCCGGGGCTGGGGTATTCCACGGCCGTTGCAGCGCGTATGGCGCAATTGGTGGTTGCTGTCGAAGAGGATGAAGCCCTTGCTGCCGAAGCTCAGACTATCCTGATGGAGGCGGACGCAGATAACGCGATTGTGCATGTGGGTCCGCTTGAGCAGGGTGCCACCGAGCATGGTCCTTATGACGTCATCATGATTCAGGGTGGGGTTGAGCAGGTGCCTGATGCACTAATCGCACAATTGAAGGACCACGGCCGCATCGCCTGCCTGTTCGTCGAGGGCGAGCTCGGTACGGTTCGGATCGGTCATAAATCTGGCGGCAAGTTGACCTGGCGTCATGCGTTCAATGCTAATGCCCCGATTTTGAAAGCATTTTACACGGAGTGTGCATTTTCGCTATAGTTCTTGTGCATATTACAAAGCTGCCTTGATTAGTTGAACACATACGCGCAAACTGCGGTCAGGGCAGCGTAATTTTGATTTGAGAAGGATTTCGTTATGCGTGCAAGGACGGGGACGAAGTTTGTGAAGGCTTTGGCACTAACGGCGGGTATAGCGCTGAGTGCTATTCCAGGGCGTGCGGTTTGGGCGGATAACCTGACCGATGCCTTTATCGGGGCTTATAACACCAGCGGTTTGCTGGAGCAGAACCGGGCGCTGTTGCGTGCGGCCGACGAAGATGTTGCGATTGCGCTGTCGGCGCTGCGACCGATCATTAACTGGGCGGTGGAAGTCAGTCAGGACTATACGCGCAATTCTACAGACTTGGGCGTCGTCAGAAATGAGCCTACCAGCTTTTTCACGGGACTCACGTTGAGCCAACTGATCTATGATGGCGGCTTCTCGGTATTGGGCAAGCAGTCGGCGCAGGAAACGGTACTGGCGACGCGGCAGTCTCTTCTTGATGTCGAACAGCAGGTTCTGTTCCGTGGCCTGAACGCCTATTTGGGCGTCTTGCTGCAGGAAGAAACAGTGCAGATTCGGTTGAACAACGTCGATGTGTCGGCTGAGGAACTGCGTGCATCTCAGGACCGCTTTGACGTAGGCGAAGTGACCCGAACGGACGTCGCGCTGTCCGAAGCGCAGCTGGCCAGCTCACAAGCGGATCTTGCGGTTGCACGTGGTAACTTGAGCATTGCGCAGGCGGAATACGTCAACGCCGTAGGGAAACAGCCCGGGCGCACAGCCGGTCAACCGAGCCTGCCGAATCTGCCTCGGTCGGAAGCTGAGGCCGTCAGCCTGGCGCAGCGCAATCATCCGGCGATCCTGTCGGCGCAGCACCAGGTGCGTGCGCTGGATCTGGTGGTTCAGCAAGAACGTGCCAACCTTGGTCCGAATGTCAGCCTGAACGCAGATGCAGGCATCCGCGAAAGCTATGACAACGATGACAGCCTCGAAGATGCGACCATCGCGCTGCGTTTCAACCAGCCGATCTATGCCGGTGGCCGTCTGGCAGCCAGTGTCCGTCGGGCCATGGCAACACGGGACGCATCGCGCGCCAACCTACTAAACGTGCAGAAGGACATCACCCAAGGGGTTGCGGATGCTTATGCGGCATTTCAGGCCGCCAGTGCCAGCCTGCGGGCGTCGACCGAACGCGTACGTGCATCGCAGGTTGCTTTTGACGGTATCCGCGAGGAAGCAACTCTGGGTGCGCGGACTACTCTGGACGTTCTGAACGCGCAGCAAGACCTGCTGGATGCTCAATTGGCCGAAGTTGCATCGCGTACTGAACGTTCCCGGGCAGCGTATCAATTGCTGCAGGCGCAAGGTATTTTGACGGCTGAGCGTCTGGGTTTGGCGGTGCAAATCTATGACCCGACCCTCTACTACAACCTGGTCAAGAACGCACCGGCACAGGTCAGCAAGCAGAGCAGGGATCTGGACCGCGTCCTCAAAGCGTTGCGTCGGGATTAATGCTCCAACACTACCTGTTGTGAGGTCCGCCTTGTTTGGCTACACTCGCTCTTGAGGATAGAGCGGTAGAGAACAATGACGGATAAAGTCGTACGAACGGGAATCGAGGACGTCTTGTCCTCGATCAAGCGTTTGGTTAACGAAGAAGGCCGAAAATCTAAGGCCGTGCAATCGACAACCATAACACGAAAACCCGGCAGGTTGGTTTTGACCGACGCATTGCGGGTCGGCGAGGATGCGGGTGTTGAAGACCCGACGCATTTCCCCAAGGAAGAAGCGCCATACCGGGTGGAAGACTCGGTTAAGCCGATGATTCTGAGGGCCTGCGACATTGTTCAGCACGCGGAGCCAGCCGACGCACAGCAACCTCACCCCGCACCGAAGAGTGACCCGGTTGGAAGCTTGAGTGCAAAAATTGAGGCTTTGGAAACCGCAATCGCGAAAACCGAAGATCAGTGGGAGCCGGACGGCGACAGTGACGACGAATATGCTGGAACGCCGAACGGGACGTTGGTTTGGGGCGCCGAGGAAGAATTTGCCCTAATCGACTCCAAACCCCCGGTCGCTACAGATTCGACGGTCGAAAAAAAATCGGTGCAAGAGGAGCCCGAACCTGCCCCCATTGCGACATTTGTCAGAAGCCCTCGGCAAGCATCTGCCGAGGAACCCAAACTCGATGAGGGAAAGGTGAAGACTGCCTCGTTGACTTTAGACGAGGATATGTTGCGCAGTCTGATTGCTCAGGTCGTACGGGAAGAGTTGCAAGGTGTGCTGGGTCAGCGCATCACCCGGAACGTCCGCAAGATGGTGAGACGCGAGATTTATCGGGCATTGGCCGAGCAGAAACTGGATTAAGCCTTACGCTCGCTTCGGAACTCGGGCCAGTTCAAGTAGCTGATCCAGATCCATATGCTGTTCCAGATGGTCGGCCAGAGCGTCAAGCGTGTCCTCGACGCTATCCTCATAGGACAAATCCGAAACGGCACCCAGCTGCTTCAGATAGCGGGCGCGGAATTCGTCGGAAGAGAAGATTCCATGCAGATAGCTGCCGAGAATCCGTCCAGTTTGATCGGCGGCTCCTTCGGGGCGATTTTCAATCTCAAGCCATGCGCGGCTGCAATCCGGCCCTTCTGTGCGACCCATGTGAATTTCGTAGCCTGTCACCGGATCGTTGTCCGGAACGGTACGAGCCGTGCGAAGGGTAACCGTCTTTTCACCAGCCATGACGGTGGTTACATCCAACAGCCCAAGCCCCTGGACCGTGCCGGGGTGACCATCGACGCCCTCGGGGTCGCAGATGGATTTGCCCAACATTTGAAAACCGCCGCACAGGCCCAGCACATGACCGCCCCTGCGAACATGAGCGTACAGGTCGACATCCCAACCCTGCGCCCGGAAATAGGCCAGATCACCGATCGTGGATTTGCTGCCTGGCAACAGGACGAGATCGGCATCGCCAGGAAGGGGGCGTCCGGCGGGGATGATCTCGACCGTAACACCGGGTTCGGCTGACAGCGGGTCCAGATCG
This sequence comes from Ruegeria sp. SCP11, assembly GCF_040329455.1. Taxonomy (NCBI): domain Bacteria; kingdom Pseudomonadati; phylum Pseudomonadota; class Alphaproteobacteria; order Rhodobacterales; family Roseobacteraceae; genus Ruegeria; species Ruegeria sp. SCP11. The sequence continues at coordinate 83,428 of NZ_JBDZYG010000001.1, forward strand.
TCGAAATTGGCCATCCGCTCGAGTTGCGGCACAACGACCTTACATGCACCGCCGCTGTGTGAGCGGATATCCATCATATCCTCGGCGGGCAGTTTCCACGCGTCATGGAACCACGGCACAACGCCCAGACAGGGCCAGCCAGTGCGCGCAACAATGTCGTCGCGCCCCTCGTCGAACAAGGATACATCGCCCTTGAACCGGTTCACGGCAAAGCCCTTGATCATCTCTAGATCGCCCGCGTTCAACACGGCCTGGGTTCCTACGATCTGAGCGATCACGCCACCGCGGTGTATGTCTCCGACCAGAACCACAGGCACTTCGGCAGCGCAGGCAAACCCCATATTGGCGATGTCACCGTTGCGCAGGTTGGTCTCAGCCGGGCTGCCCGCGCCTTCGATCAACACAAGATCGGCATCGCCGCACAGGCGGTCAAAGCTCTCCAGCGCCGCCCCCAGAAGTTTGGACTTATCCTTGCGATAGTCACCCGCCTTCATTGTGCCCGCGCGTTGGCCCTGAACAATAATCTGCGCGCCGGTGTCAGTTTCCGGTTTCAGCAGAATCGGGTTCATATCCGTGTGAGTCGGGCGTTTCGCCGCGCGGGCCTGCAGAGCCTGAGCGCGACCAATCTCTCCGCCGTTTTCGGTTACGGCCGCGTTGTTCGACATGTTCTGTGGCTTGAACGGCGCAACCTTCAGCCCTCGCCGCGTATAGGCACGCGCCAGTCCGGCCACTAAAACCGATTTCCCGACATTGCTGCCAGTGCCCTGAATCATGATGGCGCGAACCATGGCCGTCTCCTATACGTTGACGCGCACATGACCTGATTTGAGGCCAAAGGGAAAGCCCCGGATGAACACGCCCTCGCATCTTTTGATCGGTGCCGCGGCATTTGCGCGGCCTGCACGGGGAGCAATTCTCTGGGCTGCGATGCTTGGATCGTTGCTGCCTGACCTGTCACTGTTTGTCATGGTCGGGGTATCCCTGTTCATTCTACGCATCCCGCCGCAGGTAGTTTTTGACGAACTTTATTTTTCCCCCGCCTGGCAGACGGTGTTTGCAATCGACAATTCTTTTATTTTGTGGGGGGTGGCACTGGCGTTTGGGCTTTGGCGCGGATGGCGGTTTCTGACGGTGACCGCGTCCGCTGGCCTGTTGCATCTGGCGATGGATTTCGCGGTGCATGCGGACGACGGTCGGCCGCAGTTTTGGCCACTGAGCGATTGGGTCTTTCACAGCCCGGTCAGCTATTGGAACAGCGCGCACCACGCGCTTTTGGTCGTGCCGGTATCTGTGGCGATCTGCGTGGGGTCTTATGTGGTGCTGTGGAACAGGGGGCTGTCGGTGGCTGCCAAGCTGTTCTTTACCTCGCTTCTGGTGGTCGAGTTATGGGTCGCCCGCCAATGGCTTCTGTTTTTCTGACCGGCGCAAAAGAAAAGCGCGCCCCGATGTACGGGAGCGCGCTTTTTCCGTCAGAGGTCGCCTTTGATCAGGCGGCTTCAGCTTGCTGAGCAGCGTTGCGACGCTCGCTTTCTTCACGCGACAGTGCGACCGAGGTACGCACGCCACGACCAACGAACTCCATCAGTCCGCTGACAACCCGTTCGTTCGGGTCGATACCCGCGCAGGACAGCACTTCGCGACCATCGCGTGAGCGCGCCCAACGGGCGATTTGTTCAGGGCCATTGCCGTATTTCTTGTCATCGGCGATAGCGTCATCCAATGCAGCCAACACAACGGCCGCGAAAAGTTTGCGTGCACGATTGCCTTGCTCATTGTTAAAGGCAGTGCCGTCAACGAAATCTCTCATCTCGTCTTCCTTGTTGTTCTTGCTCTTGCATTTTCGGCGTGACGGTCCTTATGACCTATTCGGCGTGATTCGGATACAGCTAAAATGCATAGTTGCGTTGCGTCATGTGCATGGCTTGCTGCAAGTGCAGCACTAGGTCTCGTTGTCTTGTCAGGTGGTGTCCTGCCAGATATAGGGACGGGAACTGACGCATCAACCGTTTGTGAAGGATTTATGGTATGCCCAAGATAAATGGGAACGAAATTCGCCCCGGCAATGTGCTTGAGCATAACGACGGGCTGTGGGCAGCTGTTAAAGTTGACCATGTAAAGCCCGGTAAAGGCGGTGCTTTTGCGCAGGTCGAACTGCGCAACCTGCGCAATGGCTCGAAATTGAACGAACGGTTCCGTTCGGCGGACAAAGTAGAGCGCGTGCGCCTGGAACAGAAAGATCAGCAATTCCTGTACGAATCTGATGGCATGCTGGTGTTCATGGACTCTGAGACCTACGAGCAGATCGAACTGCCCGCTGAACTGCTGGGCGAGCGCCGCCCGTTTCTGCAGGACGGCATGACAATTGTTGTCGAGTTTTACGAATCCGAGGCGCTGAACGCCACGCTGCCGCAAAAAGTGACCTGCAAGATCGTCGAGACAGAGCCGGTCGTGAAAGGCCAGACCGCTGCGAACTCGTTTAAGCCGGCGATCCTGGACAATGGTGTTAAGGTCATGGTGCCGCCCTTCATTGGTCAGGATGAAATGATCGTGGTGAACACCGAAACCATGGAATATTCCGAGCGCGCATAAGCCCACGTTCGGTTGAACTATCCTAAGACCGCGACGGCGCGAGCCGCGCGGTTTTTTTAATGCCGGCCCTTCAAATACCGATAGCGTTCCGGATTGGGGCCAAAGAGTTCCAGCATCAGCTCATATTTAATGCGGTTGGCGCTGACCTGCCGGTAGAACGCGATCAGAAAGGCGGTTGGCCCTTGAATTCGGCCGAGGCCGCTGACCGCAGCTACAACAGTGCCGACATCCGTGCGTCCCTGCAAAACCAGCCAGCCTCCCAACATCAGAACGCCGACGGTGCCCGCGCCGTTGATGACGCTCAGCAGAAACTTGGCGGATAGTTTCCACAGAAACATACGTCGGCGGGTTTCGTAGATATCGTCAAATTGGGTTTCGACATCACGTGCCACATCGTTGATGTCTTCAATCGTCAGCTTATCGGTGGCGCTACGCAAAATTCGAACGCGCTCGGCCACAAAGATGTTCACCTTGCGCTGTGAGATCAGCACGATGACGATCTGCGGGACAATCATCGAAAAAGCAATCATGCCCAAGCCTGGCTGTGTTGACGAGATATAACCTATTACGCTGATCAGCGTGCCAATCTGTACAACGGGGTCCGAGAACGCCCCCCCGGCGAACTTACCCAGCTCCTCAGCCTCGGCCGAGATGGCGGTGGTCATGGTGCCCTTGCGCACCGTTTCTCCGGTCTCACGGATATCGGCGGCGCGCACCAAAAGCCGCTGGCGGATCAGGCGGACTATATCCTCGCCAAGCGTGCCTGCGCGAAAACCCAGCAGCCATTTCAAGGCGAGGCTCAGGAGGATGACTGACATCATGCCTGTGCCCAGATAGATCAACCGATCTGTGCTGACGTCGTCAGCGGTCAGGTGGTTGATGATATCGCGCTGAAACTCCAACGGCACCGCCGCCAGGGCGGCGATGGCAATCGACAAAGCAATAAGGATGACCTGCCGCCCGGCGCTCGCGCGCCAGATCGCGCTGTATAACCTCAACATATACGCATCCGTTCAGTGAACTGGCGCCACTTTGGCAGCGACGCTGGCTGCGTACAAACCGTACCGGTGCAGTCAGGGGGCAGCCGTGCCGGATTGGCAACATCTACGCCTGAAGAGTGACCGTTGCGTCGGCGGCCTGCATGTCGCCAGTGGCACGGTCAAAACGCAGATAGGCGATCCCAAGACCGTTGGATTGCGTAAACAGCGTGCCTGCCGGTTTGCCACCGAATGTAATCTCGGTTCCGACAGGGGCTGAGCCGTCAACCCGCACGCTGCGCAGGCCTTTGCGTAGTTCGGTCTTGTGCTTCATCCGCGCAGTGACTTCCTGCCCGACATAGCAGCCTTTTTTGAAATCTACGCCATTCAGAGCTTCGAACCCAGATTCGAGGATATAGCTGTCGGGAGTGAGCTCAATCCCGGTTTCGGGGATGCAGTGCCGCACACGGATGGCGTCCCAGTCGGTTCCGTCGTCGCCTTCGGGTTCCGTGGTATAGGCGCGCCAGCCCATATCCTTATGTCGCGGGTCGGGCAGGGCGCCTTCGGGCGCCGGGCCGGTTCCGCGTTGCATGTTTAGACCGCTGTCTTCAATCGCAACATCGGCGCGCAGTTTGTACATGCTCAACCTTTTGACGAAACCGTCCGCGATTTCTTCGGCCACGTCCAGCAAGACCGTCTCGCCGTCGCGTTTCAGAAAGAAATCCGCGAGATACTTGCCCTGCGGGGTAAGCAAGGCCGCGTAGACCAGCCCATTGTCCAACCCGGCAGTATCATTGGTCACCAGCCCTTGTAGAAAGCTGTCTGTGTCCGAGCCACTCAGGCGCAGAATACGGCGATTGGGCATGGGCGGTCCTCGTCTTTTCCCTTGGCCCCGTGATATAGGAGATCGCGTCGCCATGACCAGAGGGTATCCGCCTTGCCAGCACCGATCAGCATCGTAATTCCAACCCTGAACGCGGGTGAAGCCCTCTCAGAGTCGTTGCCCTCCCTGATGGAGGGGCTGCACACCGGGTTGATCCGAGAGTTGATCGTGACCGATGGTGGTTCCACCGACCCGACCGTTGAAATTGCGGATGAGGCCGGGGCAAAGATCGTGACCGGCACGCCTTCTCGCGGGGGGCAGTTGCGGCGCGGCTGTGCGGTGGCCAAGGGCGAGTGGTTGTTGATCCTGCATGCCGACACCGTGTTGCAGGAAGGGTGGAGCAAAGAGGTGGGAGAGCATCTGTCCTCGGGTAAACCCGCCGCTTTTTGTTTGGCCTTTAGGGCGAAAGGGTTCTGGCCGAGTTGGGTCGCGGGCTGGGCCAATCTACGCAGTCGGTTTTTTGGGCTTCCCTACGGCGATCAGGGGTTGCTGGTGCCACGTCGTGTCTATGACAAAGCCGGAGGCTACCCGGACCAACCCTTGATGGAAGATGTCGCTCTGGTGCGTCGCTTGCCGCGCCTCACGTTGCTGAACACCCGAGCCGTTACGAGCGCGGACCGCTATGCGCAGGTGGGGTGGTTGCGTCGGGGCGCACGGAACCTGTGGACTCTGACGCGGTATTTTCTGGGGGCTGATCCGGAACGGTTGGCTCAGGCGTATCGGCGATGAGGGTCGTTCGCAGTTCAACAATGGATTTGCCCAGACGGAAGGGCGCTGCAAAGCTGACCAGACATAGCGCGATGATCTGCAACACCAGAATATGTGCGTTGGCTTGCAGGTATTCCCATTCATCCTTCAGCTTACCGACCTGCTCAATCAGGTCGTCATAGCTCTGGGCGAGGATCAGGTAGTCTCCGGCGATGGCGGGCACCTTGCGGCGCATACTGTCAATGGCGGTCCGGGTCGCGTCGTCTAGCGTGGTAAAGACCAGAAACTGGTCGATATCGAACGCGTCGGCTTTGGCGGCCATCTGGTCCATCTCGTCCTTTTCCTGTCGCCCGAACAGGAAATGCAACCCTTGCAGTGGGGCGACCTCATTGGTCACGGCGATGAACAAAGGCAGGTCGGCATTGCTGGCGGTGGAGGCGGACAGGAATTCGACCTTGTCGCACAGAACAGCGGTGTCCGGATCATAGGCCGGTTCGCAGAAGCGTAACCGGAACCGCGCTGCATCACGATCAAAGGCCAGTGACGCGGCGTAGGCGACGTCGATCTGCCGATCCAGACGCGAACTGTCAGCGGTGTAAAGCCCGGCCATAACCGCCACCAGTGCGCCTATGCCGCCAAGAACAACCCACACCAGGTCGGCCAGTTTCCACGCCCGGTGTCCGGCCGGTTTACGAAACAGAAATGCGGTGCCGACGGATCCAAGAACAAAGAACAGGATCAGCAGAGGCAACTGGTTTTCGGTCACAAAGGTCATGACACCAAAGTGACTGCGCGCCTTCACGCTGGCAACACTCCTCACGGTCAGTTGTAGAGGTTCAGACCTAAGATCCTGAGCTTTGGCCGAATTTCCGGAACAGCCTGGTGCGGTCAAAGGCTTGTTCCAGCTCGTCGGTACGCTCTTTGACCGAATCCCACAGGCGTTCCTGAACCTCAGCGATAACGCATTCCATGAGCATCAGAATGGCGGCCATCGAGTCCCAGGCAGAGGGCGCAGCGATCCGAGCCGCAAAGGTGTGTTTGGCCAGCCGGTGAATGGGCGAGCGCCACTGATCGGTGAACAGAACGATCTCGGCCTCGCGTTCCTGACACAGCTGCCCGATCAGCATGGTCGAGTTCTCATAGCGTCGAACATCCAGCGCGATCAGCACGTCGCCTTTGCGCACATCCAGCAGATCATGCGTCCACGATGCCGCAAAGGGTAGCAGCCGGACATCCGGGCGGATCATCTGCAGATGCAGGTAAAGGTATTGCGCCAGCGTACCGGTAATGCGTCCGCCGGTAATGAAAATACGCCGGTCAGGGTCGCTGAGCAGGCTGCAGAAACTGTCAAACTCTGCGGGATCAACTTCATCAATCGTGCGTTTCTGGTTGGCCAGCGCTTGTTGGGAATATCGGTTCAGGATGTGCTCTTCGGGCAGGTCGTTCTGCCAGACGTCACGCTTGGCGACTGGCCCCGAGATCATCTCTTTCACCTCACCGCGCAGAGCGGCCTGGAACTGCGGATAGCCGCCAAAGCCTGTTTTCTGCAGCATCCGCGCCACGGTGGTGGTGGAAACAGAGGCAGCGCTGGCCAACTCAGTAATGCTACCCAGGCCTGCCATCGGGTAGTCGTCCAACAAGACACTGATCAATTGCCTCTCAGACGGGGTCATTGCGTCCCGATGGGCCAGCAGCCTGTCCGTCACCCGCACGTGTGAGTCCTCCTGCATTAGTTTTACGCGCTTGTGTGAAGAATTTTTCAGCACGAAATTGTCTGTTTGGATTTGTACAGGAAAATTATTGACAGGTGAATGCGTCATGTGGAAATTTTTCCACAAACCTATTTCTCGGAATCACAGGGTGGTGTTTTGGACTTCGGAACTGTTGTTCACACGGATACAGCGGACGGAACGCCTGAGGTGTTGTTGGTATGCGAGCATGCCTCGAACCGCATTCCGGAGTTTCTGGGCGATATGGGGCTGACCGCCGAGGCGCGGGACAGCCACATTGCCTGGGACCCCGGCGCGTTGGGTGTGGCACAGCATATGGCGGCGCGCATGTCCGCGCCCCTGATCTACGGCGGCGTATCTCGTCTGGTCTATGACTGCAATCGCCCGCCCGAAGCCCCAGGAGCCATGCCGTTCAAAAGCGAGGAGTATGAAATACCCGCCAACGTGTCGATGACACCGAAAGAGCGGCAAGCACGGATTGAGAACGTTTATGCTCCGTTTTCTGACGCCCTGTCGGCGCAGATTGCGCAAAATCGCTCCTCGCTAAAGTTGATGGTGACGGTTCATAGTTTCACTCCAGTCTACCACGGGCAGCAGAGAGATGTTGAGCTGGGCCTGTTGCACGGGCGCGACGACCGGTTTGCAGTGGCGATGATGGAAGCGGCCCCACCGAACGCACCATTTGTAACACGCCTGAACGAGCCCTATTCGGCCACCGACGGGGTGGCGCATACTCTGGACGCGCACGCCAATGCGAACGTGCTTCCCAACGTAATGATCGAGATACGCAACGATCTGATCCGTACACCAGATCAGCAAAGTGCGATGGCGGATTATCTGGTGCCGTGGATCAACCGGATATTGGCCGAGTTTCCAGAAGGTGGTGCGACGTGATCCGGGCGATGGCGGCATACGTTCGAGTTGTTGATGCGGTCAATTACCGGATCGGCCGAGTGATGATGTGGGGCCTGTTCGTGATGATGGGTATCCTGCTGTGGTCCTCGATTTCGAAGACGTTTTTTCTGCCTTCGTTGTGGACGCTGGAAATGGCGCAGTTCGCGATGGTGACCTATTACATCGTGGGCGGGCCGTATTCTATCCAACTGGGATCGAATGTGCGAATGGACCTTTTCTATCACAATTGGAGCCCGCACAAGAAAGCCTGGTTCGATGCCTTCACCGTCATCATGCTGATCCTGTATCTGGGCGTGTTGTTTTATGGCGGGCTTGGCTCGACTGCCTATAGCCTTGGATATTGGGGCGATGAGCCTTTGTCCTATTTCACCGGCTTGATAACGGGCAGCGAGGAGATTGGGCGGCTGGAACGCTCCTCCACCGCATGGCGGCCCTATATCTGGCCGGTCAAAGCCATCATGGTGTTTGGTTTCTTCCTGATGCTGCTGCAGGCGATATCGGAATTCTTCAAAGACATAGCCCGGATCAACGGGCAGGAAATCGGGGTGGCACGGGCATGAGCCAGGAATTTATTGCCATCTTCATGTTCGCGCTGATGATGCTGATGCTGTTCACCGGACAGCGCGTTTTTGGCGCGATCGGGGCAGTGGCCACCATCGCCGCATTGGCGCTTTGGGGGACTGGGGGACAGGACATCCCCTTCTCAGCAGCTATGAAGCTAATGAAATGGTACCCGCTACTGACGCTGCCGATGTTCATCTTCATGGGCTATGTGCTGTCCGAGAGCCGCCTGGCCGATGACCTGTATCGAATGTTCCATGTGTGGATGGGGCCGGTAAATGGCGGGTTGGCGATTGGGACGATCGGCCTGATGGTACTGGTTTCGGCCATGAACGGGCTCAGTGTTGCGGGCATGGCGATCGGCGCAACCATTGCGTTGCCGGAACTGTTGCGGCGCGGCTATGACAAGACAATGGTGACCGGAGTCATTCAGGCGGGGTCCAGTCTGGGTATCCTGGTGCCGCCTTCAGTGGTGCTGGTGCTCTACGCCATGATCGCGCGACAACCGGTTGGGCAGCTGTGGTTGGCTGGTATCGTACCAGGCTTGCTGATGGCCGGTTTGTTCATCCTGTACATCTGGATCCGCTGCCGCATTCAGCCGCATCTCGGTCCGGCGATGGAAGATGCACACGAGGTGCCGTGGTCTGAAAAAATACGACTTTTGGGGGCTGGGGCTCTGCCACTGATCATTTTCGCGGCGATGATGGTGCCGTTTGTGAACGGCTGGACCTCGTTGGTGGAAAGCTCGGCCATCGGGGCGCTGACGGCGCTGGTTGTGTCGGTTGTTAAACGTCGGATGACGTGGAAGATTTTCGAGGATTGCACCAAACAGACGCTAGCGATCTCGTGCATGTTCATGTGGATTATCTTGGCAGCACTGGGTTTCGGAGCCGTGTTCGACGGGTTGGGCGCTGTGAAAGCCATCGAGAACCTGTTCACCGAGCAGTTGGGCCTGTCGCCCTGGATGATCCTGATCCTGATGCAACTCAGCTTTATCGTCATGGGTACATTCTTGGACGATACGGCGATGCTGGTGATCGTAGCCCCGCTTTACGTTCCGCTGGTTGGTGCACTGGGGTTCGATCTAATCTGGTACGGGGTGCTGTACACGATCACCACGCAGATCGCCTATATGACGCCGCCCTTCGGCTATAACCTGTTTCTGATGCGTGCAATGGCGCCGCCCGAGATCGGGCTGAAGGACATTTACCGCTCGATCATTCCCTTTGTCGGCGTGATGGTGCTGGCCCTGATTATTATAATGGCATTCCCGGAAATCGCCCTTTGGCTGCCCGGCTATGTCTATGGAAATTAATAAGAATGCCCGACGAATGGGCACGGGAAACTTCAACGGAGAGGAATTGACATGACTACGAGACGTAAGTTCTTACAAACCGCTGGGGTGGGCGTTGCCGCTGCACCTTTGGCCGCACCTGCGCTGGCGCAAAGCACTATCACTTGGCGAATGCAGACCTACGCCGGACCTGCGCTCGCTGAGCACGTGATCGACCCGGCGATCAAGATGTTTAACCAGATCGCCGGTGACCGTATGCAGATCGAGCTGTTCTATGCTGATCAACTGGTTCCGACCGGAGAGCTATTCCGTGCCATGCAGAAGGGCACTATCGACGCGGTTCAATCGGACGATGACTCGATGGCGTCGCCCACCGAAGTCACTGTGTTCGGTGGCTATTTCCCATTTGCGTCGCGTTATTCGTTGGACGTGCCTGTGTTGTTCAACCAGTGGGGTCTGAACGAAATCTGGGACGAAGAATATTCCAAGGTCGGCGTTAAACACATCAGCGCCGGTGCATGGGATCCGTGCCACTTTGCCACTAAAGACCCGATCAACAGCTTGGCCGACCTGCAGGGCAAGCGCGTCTTTACCTTCCCAACAGCGGGCCGGTTCTTGTCTCAGTTCGGCGTGGTGCCCGTCACCCTGCCGTGGGAGGACATTGAAGTCGCGGTTCAAACCGGCGAGTTGGACGGCATCGCATGGTCGGGCATCACCGAGGACTACACCGTCGGTTGGGCTGATGTGACCAATTATTTCCTGACCAACAACATCTCGGGCGCTTGGGCGGGGCACTTCTTTGCCAATATGGACCGTTGGAACGAGTTGCCTGAGGATCTGCAAACCCTGTTCAAGGTCTGCTGTGACCAGTCGCACTACTATCGTCAGTGGTGGTATTGGGGCGGTGAGGCCAACCTGCGCGTCAACGGCACCAAGATGCAGCTGACTACTATCCCGGATGAGGAATGGGCAACCGTGGAAGAAGCCGCCGTGAAGTTCTGGGATGAGATCGCTGCGGAGTCCGAAACCAAGGCAAAGGTTGTCGACATATTCAAGCGTTACAACGCTGAGATGCTCAAGGCTGGTCGCCCCTATCGCTATACTTAAATCCAATGTCCCGACGCGCGCGAGAGACCGCGCGTCGGGATTGAACAAACGGAAATGAAGCCTCGTATGCTAACTCTCATTCCGAGAACAGAAAACGGATACTGTGGCCGCAGTGACGCGACCCGGTGCGGCGAGGTATAGAAATATGGCTATTGCAGGCTTTTTGATCGAGATTTTCGCGGCGACCATGTTGCTGCTGTTTGCCGTGCGGCTGGTGCGCACCGGCATCGAGCGGCGCTTTGGCGCGCTGTTTCAGTCAATCCTGACGCGCCACTCCAATACCTTCGTTGCGGGTGGGGCTGGAATGGTTCTGGCTACGATCTTGCAAAGTTCGGCTGCGGTTACGGTTTTGCTGACAGGCTTTGCGGCGGCGGGAATGGTGAGTTTTGGCCTCGCGCTGGCCGGTGTCCTAGGGGCCGATCTGGGTGCAGCGCTGGTCATTCAGGTGCTGTCTTACGATCTGGGATGGCTGCAACCAGTGCTGCTGGCGCTTGGTGGGTGGCTGTATCTGAAGTCCGAGCGGGCAAACGTGCGGTTGATTGGGCGGATCGTTCTGGGTATCGCCTTCATCCTTATCTCGCTTCAGTTTCTGCGCGATGCGGTCGACCCGATCCGGGAAAGCGCCTTTTTACCGGCCATCGCCGGGTATCTTGAGAGTGACTATTTCAGCGCCTTCATCGTGGGCGCGGTGCTGGCCTTTGTCATGCACAGCTCGGTCGCGACGATTTTGATGTGCGTGACGCTGGTGCAAATCGGCGCGATTCCATTTGCAGCCGGACTCTCGCTGGTGCTCGGGGCCAACTTGGGGTCGGCCTTCATTCCGATTTGGCTGACGCGGGACCTGACCGTTTCAGCCCGCCGTATCCCACTTGCGAACTTGCTGTTGCGGGGCAGTGCGGCACTGGTGATGCTGATGGCGGTCAATGTGACCGGCGCGCATGAGGCGCTGATGGTCGCGGGGGCAGGGCAGTCTCTCATCCTGGCGCATATCGGATTTAATCTTGCCGTCTTTGTGCTGGCGACCGGCTTTGTGAACTGGCTGGAAAGACCGATTAGCGTTCTGCTACCGGAACCCAAGGCCGAGACAAACGTGATGGATCAATTCTCGGACGCGCTCAGCCCGCTTGGCGATCCCAGCGCATCGGGGGCGAATGTGGCTATGTCCTCGGTACGGCATGAGCTGTTGCAGATGGTGACGCAGGTCGAACGCATGTTCCGCCCGGTGCTGGACATTTATGAGCAAGACGACAGCGACGCCATCTCAGCCCTATGGCAGCAAGATGAGAGGGTGAATGCGCAGCTCACCGATATTCGCCGTTTTGTCGCTCGGATGCCGCGTCAGAATATGAGCAAGGCCCAGGTCAAAGCGGCTCGGGGACTGGTGGAATACGCCATCCGGTTAGAGGCGGCGGGCGATGTGGTTTCGAACCGTATGACCCGCACGGCGCAGATCAAACACACCGAGCGGACCGAGTTTTCGACGCAGGGTTGGAAAGAGTTGAAGGATCTGCACGCAACCATTCTGGAGAGCTTCTCGCTGGCGCGTCACGTGCTGCTGGTCGACGACATGGATTGCGCGCGCCGCCTGGTTTTGGACAAGGCCGAGGTCAAACGACTGTCGCGCCACAGCCGTAAGGCGCATCTGAAACGGCTGGAACGCGGGCAGACGGAAAGTTTCCGGTCCAGCGATCTGCATCTTGAGACGTTGCGGGCCATGCGGGACCTGCACGGGCACATCGCCGCCATTGCCTATCCGATCCTCTACAAGAGCGGGCAGGTTCTGGAAACGCGACTGGTCATGGAAATGGAAAAGAACACGGCCGACGATTAACGGTTGGGAACGCAAGCGAGAGACCAAGGGCTCTTTGAGTGACAAAGGATGAACAGGATGGGCAATGAAGCACGTTTGGACGACCTGAAAGCCAGGGTCGATACCGGTGAGGTCGATACCGTGCTGGTTTGTATGGTTGATATGCAGGGTCGTTTGATGGGCAAGCGGTTTCACGCGGGTCACTTTGTTGCCGGAGCGTGGCAGGAAACGCATTGCTGCAACTATCTGCTGGCGACCGATCTTGAGATGGGGACACCGGACGGATACGCCTCGACCAGTTGGGAGCGGGGCTATGGCGATTATGTCATGAAGCCGGACCTAAACACTCTGCGCCCTGTGCCATGGCTAGAGGGCACGGTGATGGTAATGTGCGATGTGCTGGATCATCACACCCATGAAGAGGTGCCGCATGCGCCCCGATCGATCCTGAAAAAGCAGGTCAACCGCCTGAAGGCCATGGGATATGAGGCCATGTGCGCGACCGAACTGGAGTTCTTCCTGTTCGAAAAAAGCTTTGATCAGATTCGTAAGGAAGGGTTCCGCGATCTGGAACCGATCTCGGGCTATAACGAAGATTATCACATCCTCCAGACCACCAAGGAAGAGCATGTGATGCGCCCGATCCGCAACCATCTGTGGAATGCGGGGATTCCGGTTGAGAACACCAAGGGTGAGGCCGAGACCGGGCAGGAAGAACTGAACATCAAATACGCGCCCGCGATGGACACGGCAGAATATCACTCGATTGCAAAGAATGCCGTTAAGGAGATCGCGTGGCAGCACGGCCATGCGGCGACGTTCCTGCCGAAATGGCATCACGACAAAGTTGGAAGTTCCTCGCATGTTCATCAGTCGCTCTGGGCCGACGGTCAGCCTGCGTTCTATGACAAGGCGGATGAGCTGGGCATGTCGGCGCTGATGAAAAGCTACATGGCTGGTTTGTTGAAGTATGCGGCCGATTACACCTATTTTATGGCGCCTTACATCAACAGCTATAAGCGGTTCATGAAGGGAACCTTTGCGCCTACGCGGATCATCTGGTCGGTGGATAACCGCACTGCTGGGTTCCGTCTGTGTGGTGATGGCACCAAAGCGGTTCGGGTTGAGTGCCGTATTCCCGGCTCGGACATGAACCCGTATCTGGCGATGGCCGGAATGTTGGCCGCCGGGATTGCGGGCATTGAAGAAGGGCTGGAGTTGCAGCCCGCCGCCACGGGCGACGTCTATCAGGGCGATACCGGAATGATCCCGGGCAACTTGCGCGCGGCGCGGGACGCGCTGCACGGGTCAGAGATGCTGCGCGCGGCCATGGGAGACGAGGTGGTCGACCACTATGCCCGCGCGGCGGAAGTCGAGATCGAGGAATTCGAGCGTGTGGTGACCGATTGGGAAGTGGCCCGCGGGTTCGAGCGAGCATAACGGGCAGCGTGAGAGGTCAGCCTCTCGCACCACCGATATTTGGGAATGAGGAAGCAGGGCGCAGATGCCCTCTATGTGGAGTTGATGGCATGGGCCAGACACTGAAATGCATCTCACCGGTCGATGGATCGGTTTTTGCCGAGCGCGCAGTGCTGTCGCGTGATGCGGCGTTTGAGGTTGCCGTACGGGCGCGGGCGGCGCAGGCGGATTGGGCGGCGCGACCGTTGCAGGAGCGGATAGATCTTGTCATGGCCGGCGTGGCCGCAGTGGGCGCGATGAATGATGAGATCGTGCCCGAGTTGGCCCAAATGATGGGCCGCCCGGTGCGCTATGGCGGTGAGTTTGGCGGCTTCAATGAACGCGCCAGCCATATGGCGGAGATTGCCGAAACCTCTCTGGCCGATATTGCCGTGGGTGAGGATGAGACGTTCAAGCGCTACATCAAACGCATTCCGCATGGGGTGGTCTTTGTGGTAGCGCCCTGGAACTACCCCTACATGACGGCGATCAACACGGTGGCGCCGGCGCTGATCGCGGGCAATGCGGTGATCCTGAAACACGCGACGCAGACTCTGTTGGTCGGGGAGCGTATGGCGCAGGCCTTCCATGCGGCTGGCGTGCCCGAGGATGTGTTCCAAAACGTATTTCTGTGCCATGATGTGACCAACGACCTGATCGCGGGCAACGCCTTTGATTTTGTGAACTTCACCGGATCGGTTGGCGGTGGTCAGGCGATGGAACGCGCGGCGGCGGGCACCTTCACCGGCGTGGGTACTGAGTTGGGCGGCAAGGACCCCGGTTATGTCATGGAGGACGCCGATTTGGACGCCGCCGTGGACACGCTGATCGACGGCGCGATGTTTAACGCGGGCCAGTGTTGCTGCGGGATCGAACGGATTTACGTTCATGAGAGCCTCTACGATGACTTTGTCGCAAAGGCGGTTGAGATCGTGAAGGGCTACAAGCTGGGCAACCCGCTGGACGCAGAGACGACCATCGGCCCGATGGCCAATGTGCGCTTTGCCGATGAGGTGCGCGCGCAGATTGCCGAGGCCGTGGCCGATGGCGCTGTGGCCCATATCGAGACCTTCCCCGAGGATGATGGCGGCGCTTACCTGACACCACAGATCCTGACAAATGTGACCCACGACATGCGGGTGATGCGGGATGAGAGCTTTGGGCCTGTTGTCGGCATTATGAAAGTGTCCTCGGATGACGAGGCGATTGCGCTGATGAATGACAGCGAGTTTGGCCTGACCGCCAGCCTCTGGACCCGCGACGTTGATCATGCGGCACGTGTTGGCGACCAGATTGAGACCGGCACCGTGTTCATGAACCGGGCCGATTATCTGGACCCGGGCCTGTGCTGGACCGGCTGCAAGAATACCGGGCGGGGCGGAGGGTTGTCCGTCATC
The DNA here is from genome assembly GCF_040329455.1 of Ruegeria sp. SCP11. Taxonomy (NCBI): domain Bacteria; kingdom Pseudomonadati; phylum Pseudomonadota; class Alphaproteobacteria; order Rhodobacterales; family Roseobacteraceae; genus Ruegeria; species Ruegeria sp. SCP11. The sequence continues at coordinate 98,857 of NZ_JBDZYG010000001.1, forward strand.
GGCTACCACAACCTGACCCGCCCGAAATCCTATCACCTGAAAAAGGTGACCGGCTGAAATGATTTGCCTGCCCTGATTGATCCCTCCCCGGGGTGGGCCCCTGCTTTGAAGGAAACTCTGACATGAGCCTTGTTGGAAACTGGTCCTATCCGACCGCAATCAAATTTGGTGCCGGACGCATCAGGGAATTGCCCGAAGCCTGCGCTGCAGCGGGCATGAAAAAGCCCTTGTTGGTCACCGACAAGGGGCTGGCTGATCTGCCGATCACCACCGCGACGCTGGATATCCTGGAAGCCGCCGATCTGGGCCGCGGTCTGTTCGCGGAGGTGGACCCGAACCCGAATGAGAAAAACCTCGATGCCGGTGTTGCGGCCTATAATGCGGGCGGCCATGACGGTGTAATCGCATTCGGCGGCGGCTCGGGTCTGGATCTGGGCAAGATGGTGGCCTTCATGGCCGGGCAGACGCGCCCCGTGTGGGATTTTGAGGATATCGGCGATTGGTGGACCCGCGCGGATGCCGATGCCATCGCGCCGATCATCGCGGTGCCAACAACGGCCGGCACCGGGTCCGAGGTGGGTCGCGCCAGCGTCATCACCAATTCCGAGACGCACGCCAAGAAGATCATCTTCCACCCTAAGGTGCTGCCGACGGTGGTGATCTGTGACCCGGAGCTAACCGTGGGCATGCCGAAATTTATCACGGCAGGTACTGGTCTGGACGCCTTTGCCCATTGTGTCGAGGCGTTCTCCAGCCCGCATTATCACCCGATGAGCCAGGGTATCGCCTTGGAAGGCATGCGACTGGTCAAAGAGTATCTACCCCGCGCCTATGCCGACGGCAGCGATATCGAAGCCCGCGCCCAGATGATGAGCGCTGCCGCCATGGGGGCCACCGCTTTCCAGAAGGGCCTCGGCGCGATCCACGCCATGAGCCACCCCGTCGGCGCCGTATTCAACACGCATCACGGAACGACCAATGCCGTTTGCATGCCCAGCGTTCTGGAGATCAATGCGCCCGCCATCGCCGACCGGTTCCAGTCAGCCGCAGCCTACCTGGGCATCGATGGCGGCTTCGACGGCTTCCGTACCTTTGTGCAGGACTTCAACGACAGCCTGGGAATCCCCCGCAAACTGTCCGAGCTCGGCGTCACCGAAGCATCGATCCCTGAACTGGTGCAAGGGGCGATCATCGACCCCTCATGCGGTGGTAACCCCATCGAACTGACTGAAAACAACCTGACAGAGTTGTTCAGAACTGCGTTGTGATCCGCCTCTCAATGGGACAATAGAACACCGGCCCGATCTGCGGGCCGGTTTTCACGAAAGGTTCGGACGTGACCCCGTTTGTCATTGCCATCATTCTGACGGCTGCATTGTTGCATGCCGTGTGGAACGCAATCGTAAAATCCGCGGCGGATCGAACGACAACGATGGGATTGGTGGCATTGGGTCATGTCATCCCCGGGGCCATCATGGTTCTGACCTTGCCGCTGCCCAACGCCGAGAGCTTTCCCTACATCCTGATCTCGACCGTCGTGCATTTCGGCTACTATTTCATGCTGGGCAAGGCCTACCAGCATGGCGACCTGAGCGTCGTGTACCCTATCGCACGGGGTATCGTACCGGCGCTGGTGTCGCTTTGGGCGATGCTTTTGGTGGGCGAAGTCCTTCCTCTACAGGCCTGGATCGGGATTGCTCTGATCGCGGTGGGGATTCAGCTCAGCAACTGGAAAGCGCTTCGGTCGGGCGTGGGACGGTCGGCCCTGCTGTTTGCGCTGGGTACGGGAATATGTATTTCGATCTACTCCGTGTTTGACGGCATCGGGGTGCGCCTGTCCGGGAATACGCTCAGCTATTGGGCTTGGGGGGCGTTTTTGCACCTGTTTATCGCCGGGTTCGTCGGTATCCGCAGGCGCAAAACGCTGACCGAGCTTCCTCTCAAAGTGTGGGTGGTTGGCCTGCTGGGCGGTTTGGTGTCGATGGCGGCCTATGGGCTGGTGCTCTATGCCAAGAATTTTGCTCCGCTGGGCGCGGTGTCGGCTTTGCGGGAAACTTCGGTGATCTTCGCGGCACTGATCGGCTTCATTTTCCTGCACGAAGGTAACTGGATACGGCGACTCGGCGCTGCGATCCTGATGGCCTTTGGCGTGGCGTTGATCGGGCTGGCTGTCTAAACCCAAGACAGCCTTGCTGAATACGCGTCCAATCTCTCATACTGGCAAGAGATAGGGAGCGTTTTAATGACCAAAGAGATTGTTCTGATCCACGGGGCCTTTGCCGGACCGTGGTGCATGCAGGATTACGCCGGGTTTTTTCGGGATCGCGGTTGGACCGTACACACTCCCGCGCTGCGTTATCATGGCGGCGATCCCAAGGCCGAGCCTGATCCCGGCCTGACCGATACCAGCGTGATCGACTATGCGGATGATATTGCCGAGTTCGTGCAGGGGCTGGACACCAAGCCGGTCATACTGGGCCACGCCATCGCGGGTGTTGTGGCGCAGCAGGTGGCCTCTCGTGGCTTGGCCAGTGCCATCGTTCTGATTAACCCGAACGCGCCGTGGGGCACCTTGCCCGAAACCGACGACGAACGCGCCATTCCCCGTGCGCTGATGGAAGGCGGGGCGTTCTGGAAACAGCCCATGCGAGTGGAGTTCGGCCTGATGACCCCCTTTGCGCTGAACAAGATGCCCGAGGCGCAGCAGCATGAGGTTTTTGACCAATTGGGTGCCGAAAGCGGGCGGGTGATGTTCGAGATGTTCTTCTGGATGTTCGACGACCACCACGCGATGAAGGTGGATATGGATAAGGTCGATTGCCCGGTGCTGGTCGTCTCGGGTACTGAGGATCGGGCCGTGAACCCCAACACCTGCCGCGTTTTGGCCAAGCGCTACGGAGACCGCGCGACCTTTATGCCCGTGGAAGACCACGCGCATTTCCTGTTCATGGAGCCCGGCTGGGAGAAACCCGCCGGACAGATCGCGGACTGGCTGGACCAGAAACTGGGCTAGGACGCCCAGCTTCGGCTTTAGTTATTGGTCGAGAAGGTGCTCTGCGGTTTCCATTTCAGGGTGCCGTCCCCTTCGCGATGACACCGCAACAGGCGTTCCTGAATCGTACTGATCGTCTCGGTGACGGTGTTGTCACCGACCAGCAGGACAAAGGCGTCTTGCGAATAAGCCATGCCGTTATAATAGCAGAACTTAGTCTCGGCCCCGTCCGGAATAGGGGATGCGGTGGTCAGGGTCTGTTGCGCTGTCGCTTGGCTGGCGAGCAGGGCAAAGGCCAGCCCGAGGGTTAGTGTTTTCATGTCGTCCTCCCGTTCGGATATCCGTTATTAAAATTGGGTCTTGGACGCTCGAAACCTCAAATGTCGTTCTTGAATGACGGTTTGAGGGTAAGTGTGAACGAGATCAACGGGTTAGGCAAGGGGGTTGCAGGGTGCCGGGCTGAAGCCCGGCCTACGGGTTGTGGAGATGTCCCACGCTATCCGACCAATGCTTGATGCAGAGCATCAAGCGTGCGCGACCCGCCCTGATGTGCGGGCGCTACGAGTGTGGCTCTGTTGAGTGGGTGTTTGCGCCCAACTGGACTCAACCAAACGATAGGTGCGAGTTCCGTTCCTTCGCCTGCTACAAGTTGGATTTCAGCTAGTTTAGTTTTGTTGGGGTGCCGGCACCCACTCCAGAAACTCTGAAGTGTTGGTCAAAGTTTAAAATCAACCGGTATTCGTATATCAATTCATAGCCAGTTAGCGACGAGAGCCATGATGGATTAACCTCTCTATACTGCTCGATAGACCAGCGCGCGGTTACTTGGTAAATCGGCTGAGTGTCAAAGCGCGGTTGGAAATTCTGGGACCACCGCCTATTCAGGCCACTAAATCGAAACTTATGATACTGCAGCCATGTCAAGGTGCGGTCAGCGCTCCCTAAGCTACTTGCGACGCGAAACACGCACACTTCTGCACCCGAGCCTGTGCCAATTCTGTCCCAATCCAATTTAAGTAAGTTTGGCTCTTTTTTCTCGCGCTCGCTTTCAACCAAACAACTCACAACGTCTGGATAACGCCGCAGAACTCGCCGGTATCTCGTCCATTGGGGATGCAATTTATCCACAACTTTTCCCAAAAATAGAAAGGGATCGGTTTCTTGATCGGCTAAGTGATTATATTCAATAGTGCAGCTATCGTCGGAGCGGCAACTTTCCCAGAAATCAACGGGGTTTTCTTCTGCAAGAACAGTAAACCCGTTACAAACCCACACGAGTGACAATGCAACTGCCAAAATCTGAGTGTCCTTAGTTTTCATTGATCTTACCGAAACATAGCAAAGGGTATTTGGAAGCCCTGCTACCAACGTAAAAGTCCCAAAAACTGAAGCTAGTCAGAAATACCCTACCAGCGGTAAGTGCTATCTATATTGTTAGAAACGCTGGTAATTGTTCAACGAAGCATCACACCAGTCGATCAAACATCCAACTCCTCAACAAACCGCGCGTTCTCTTGAATGTACTGGAACCGCAGTTCGGGTTTTTTGCCCATCAGACGCTCGACCAGGTCGCCGGTCTCGCCGGGTTCGTCCTCGTCGATGGTGACGCGGATCAGTTTGCGCGAGGCCGGGTCCATCGTGGTCTCTTTCAGGTCCTTGGCGTCCATCTCGCCCAGACCCTTGAAGCGGGACACGTCGATCTTGCCCTTGCCACCCAGACCTTTCTCAAGCCACTCGTCCCGCTCGGCCTCGTCTAGACAATAGACGCGTTTGGCGCCCTGGGTCAGGCGATAGAGGGGCGGGCAGGCGAGGTAGAGGTGGCCCGCGTCGATCATCGGGCGCATCTGGGTGAAGAAGAACGTCATCAGCAGCGAGGCGATATGCGCCCCATCCACGTCCGCATCGGTCATGATGATGACCTTGTCATAGCGCAGGTCGTCGACGTTGAACTTGGTGCCAAGCCCCACGCCCAGCGCTTGGGTCAGGTCGTTGATCTCGGCGTTCGTGCCCAGTTTCGAGCTTGCCGCGCCCAGCACGTTCAGGATTTTTCCGCGCAAGGGCAGCAGGGCCTGCGTTTTGCGGTCTCGGCCCATTTTTGCAGAACCGCCCGCAGAATCGCCTTCGACGATGAATAATTCGGTTCCGTCGCGTGTTGAACTAGAACAGTCCACCAGCTTGCCGGGAAGACGAAGTTTTTTAGTGGCGGACTTACGTTGTGTTTCCTTCTCGGCCCGTCGGCGCAGGCGTTCCTCAGCCCGCAGGATGAGGAAGTCCAAAATGGCGCCGGCGGATTTCGTGTCCGCGGCCAGCCAGTTATCGAAATGGTCGCGGACCGAGTTTTCGACCAGCCGCTGTGCTTCGACCGTGGCCAGACGGTCTTTGGTCTGCCCCACGAATTCCGGTTCGCTGATGAAACAAGACACCAGTGCGCAGCCGCCGGTAATCAGGTCGTCGCGGGTGATCTGCGCGGCCTTCTTGTTGTTGATCAGCTCTCCGTAAGCCTTGATCCCCTTGAGGACCGCAGCCCAGAACCCCGCCACATGGGTGCCGCCTTCGGGCGTGGGGACGGTGTTACAGTAGGATTGGATGAACCCGTCGCGCGAAGGCGTCCAGTTGATCGCCCATTCGACCTTGCCGGGGGTGCCGAACTTCTCCCGAAAGTCCACGGTGCCGGCAAAGGGCTGCTCGGCATAGGTGGACGAGCCGTTCATCGTCTCTTTCAGATAATCCGACAGGCCGCCGGGAAAGTGGAAGCTGGCCTCGGTCGGGGTTTCCCCATCGTCGATGTGGGATTTCCAGCGGATTTCGACGCCCGAGAACAGGTATGCTTTGGATCGGATGGATTTGAACAGCCGTGCGGGTTTGAACCGGTGGTGGCCAAAGATCTCTTCATCCGCGTGGAAGGTAACCGTGGTGCCGCGCCGGTTGGGGGCAGCGCCAACCTTTTCAACCGGGCCCAGCGGGATACCACGCGAGAAGCGTTGTTCGAACAACTGCTTGTCGCGCGCCACCTGCACAACCATCGAATCCGACAGCGCGTTGACCACGGAGGCACCGACACCATGCAGACCGCCCGAGGTCTGGTACGCTTTACCCGAGAATTTACCGCCTGCGTGCAAGGTGCACAGGATCACTTCCAGCGCCGATTTATCCGGGAACTTTGGGTGTGGGTCGATTGGAATGCCGCGCCCGTTGTCGCGCACCGTCAGGGCGTAATCTGCGTGCAGCTCGACCTCGATCCGGTTGGCGTGACCGGCGACGGCTTCGTCCATTGAGTTGTCGAGGATCTCGGCGACCATATGGTGCAAAGCACGCTCATCCGTGCCGCCGATATACATACCGGGGCGTTTTCGGACCGGCTCCAACCCTTCAAGCACCTCGATCGAGGAGGCGTCATAGGTGGCGGTCGCGCTGGGCGTCAACAGATCGTCGGGCATCGGTGCTGCTCTTGTTTTTAGGTTGGAGCCCATTATGGCAGGTGATGTGGTCCGGGGGAAGAGGGGCGCGAGGTCTTGTGGGCGATTGGCTGCAAACCGTTCCAGAAAGATGCGCACCTTTCGCGCGCATCAATGCGCAGATTCTGCGATCAGGCGAGAGTTATTGAGGTTTTTCTGCTGCCAAGCGAACGCCTCCGATCCTTCGTTGTTGTACGTCGCTCACGAATTGCGCGTACATCTTAAGGAATTCATCTCCTTTGGAGGGGTTTCCAGCGCGTTCCGCTTCGGCGTCCAACGTCTGATACATACTGAGCCGCCGGGCCAGTATTTCGCCCCAGGATGCGGTTACATCGTCGGCTGAGACTACTTTGAAACCTGTCTGTTCCAATTTGTCCTGGTATTCGGGAATGCTCAGCAAGGACTGGCAGGCGAAACGCTGGCTGTATTGCTCCATCTCGTCTTCGGACAGAGAGGAGTGCATAACCCAGTCGGTGAAGGCAAAGCGGCCACCGGGGCGCAGAACGCGAAACACTTCGGACAGGGCTTTGGCCTTGTCGGGAATGTGCAGGAAGGACTCCTGGCTGACCGCCGCATCGAACTGGTTATCGTCAAACGGCATGTCCATTGCGCTGCCCAAAATCGGTTGTATCTGATCCTGCATGCCGACAAGCGCGTTCAGTTCCTTGGCGCCATCGACCCGGTTGGGGCTGATATCGATGCCGGTTACGTCGACGCCGCGTTCGGTGACGTACCAGCGCGCAGGTCCACACAATCCAGCGCAGACATCAAGAACGTGATCACCGGGCTTCATCTGTGTCTTGTCCGCCAATCGGGCATTTGCATTCAGACCGTCATAGTGATCCTGATCGTAGGGGTAGAGCTCCTGCGGCGTCACATCCTTTGTAGAACCACGGAGGTTCGTCAATTTCGTCAAAATATGCGGCGCCGAGATTGGATGATTGGCATACCATTCCGCGACAGTCTTTTCCGCCATTTCCATTAGTTACTCCCTCCCTTGCATTTGGGCAGACTAGCCTGACATGGTGTGTTGATCCAGTTTTGCGCCAAATTAAGATGCGTGAAGCTGGAGTAGCTAGAGAAACAAGGCGGGAACCGAATGAGTTGGATTAAGACTGTTCCGTTTGACGAAGCCACCGGCAAGCTAAGGAAGCTGTACGAGCGTGTGACGGGGCCGGGCAACAATGTGGATAACATCATGATGGTGCATTCGCTGCGACCGCATTCGATGGAAGGCCATATGGCGCTGTACAAGAACGTTCTGCATCATTCCGCCAACAAGGTTCCCAAATGGTTTCTTGAAGTCCTAGGGGTCTGGGTCAGTTCGCTGAACCAGTGCGGGTATTGTGTTGAACATCATTTCAGCGGGCTGCAACGCTTGCTGAAAGATACGGCTCGGGGCGATGCGATCCGCACCGCGATTGAGGCGGAAACGCTGAGCACCGCTCCGTTGGATGAGGCGCAGATCGCGGCGATGCAATATGCACGCAAACTGACCGAGGCTCCTGCGGAAATGGTTCGGGCGGATGTCCAGGCCCTGCGGGATGCGGGCTGGGACGATGGCGAGATTCTTGAGATCAATCAGGTCTGCGCCTACTTCTCATACGCGAACCGGACCGTCCTCGGTCTGGGATGTTCGACCGACGGTGATATTCTGGGGCTGTCCCCGAAGAACTCGGACGATCCTGCGGATTGGGGGCATCGCTAAGCGGTCGCGATCCAGCCCAGAATAGCTTGCGCTACGACCTCGGGGCGTTGGTGGTGCAGCCAATGGTCCGTGTCGGGGATGTCGATGCGGGTCAGGCCGGGGGCGAAAGTCTCGAGTCCTTCGGTTGCTTCAGGCAGCAGCGCTTTGTCGTTCGGCCCCCAAATCAGCAGATGCGGGCAGCGGATCATCAGGCGCTCTGGTGGAAGGTGGGGCAGGTCGGTGCGGGGTTCGCCAGGGTTTGCCACGACCAGCGGGGAGGCTCGGTACCAGTTCAGCATCGCCTCAAGTCGGCCAGGGCGGGCCCACTCGGTGCGGTAATCTTTCATGCGAGGCTCAGACAACCAATCGACGCCCATGCCGTGGCGAAAGAAGATTTCTAGCTTTGCAAAATTGTCTGCGGACAATAGGGCCGTCGCGTTCTGGGCACGCAAAGAGTTGATGTACTGCGATGCTTTGGATTGCGCTCCGCCGGCGGCCATGGCGCGTTGGAAAGGAACCGGATGGACGCCATTTGCAATAATCAGATGGCTGACCAGATCGGGTCGGGACATGGCCAGCCCATAAGCCACTGAAGCACCCCAATCATGACCCAAAACGGTGATCGGACCGTCAAATCTTTCGACCAGCGCGGCCATGTCAGAAACCAGTTTTGAAAGTGTGTAATTCCCAACACCGTCCGGACACCAGCTTTGCCCATACCCGCGTTGATCTGGGGCGAGGCAATGAAAGTGGTCGTAAAGGTGCGGAGCCAGATCGCTCCATGCTCCGCCATATTCGGGAAAACCGTGCAGCATCAGAAGAGGGGGAAGCTCGGGTGATCCCCAGCTGCGCAGAAAGAAGGTTTGGCCGTTCAGCTTGATGAATTCCGAGTTCATGGTCTGACCTCCTACACCCAGCATTTTCCGCGGTTTGTTGGTTTTCAAATTGACCCGCATCAAAGCGCGAAATCGTGTTTTTTGCTAGGCGTTCATGCGGATAGTGAAAAAGGAAAAATTGAATGGAAGCTGCGGCACAAATCGAACAAAAACACCCCTCTGTCAGAATCGTCCCAACACCGAACCCCGAACCGTCACAGCCCAGCCCCGAGCGTATTCGGCAGGCGTTTGAAAGCGGCAAGTATCCCTATGGTCGCAAGATGGCGCGCAGCACCTATGAGGCGCAGAAAGCCCAGTTGCAGGCTGAATTACTGAAGGTTCAGCTTTGGGCGCAAGAGACGGGACAGCGGTTCGTTTTGCTGTTCGAAGGCCGCGATGCCGCAGGCAAGGGCGGCACGATCAAGCGGTTCATGGAACACCTGAACCCCCGTCAGGCTCGCGTCGTGGCTCTGAACAAACCTACCTGGGAAGAAAAGGGCCAGTGGTACTATCAGCGTTATGTTCAGGAACTGCCGACGGTCGGCGAAATGGTGTTCTACGACCGCTCCTGGTACAACCGCGCGGGTGTTGAGCGGGTCATGGGGTTCTGTTCCCCCAACGAATATCTCGAATTCATGCGGCAGACGCCCGAGTTGGAGCGGATGCTGGTGCGTTCGGGCATTCAGCTCTACAAGTATTGGTTTTCTGTCACGCAGACAGAACAGCAGCGTCGGTTTAAAAGCCGCGAGACCGACCCACTGAAGCAGTGGAAGTTGTCGCCGATCGACAAGGCCAGCCTTGATAAATGGGATGACTACACCGAAGCCAAAGAGGCGATGTTCTTCTATACCGACACGGCCGATGCACCTTGGACGATCGTGAAATCAAACGACAAGAAACGTGCCCGCTTGAATACCATGCGTCACTTCCTGTCGACTTTGGACTACCCTGACAAGGACCACGATATCGTGGGGCAGCCTGATCCCCTGATCGTGGGGCAGGCGCATCACGTGATCCACCGGTCCGAGCATATCCTGGGCAATTCTCTGCATCCGGACGCGCGGTAAACGGGCAGGCTATATAATCGCGTGATTGGTGTCATCTTGAAATTTCATTGATCGCCTCTTGTCCCGGCCTCAGGCCGGGCATATGGCTGGTGCAATGAATAAGGTGATGACATATCGCGGCCATTTCCGGGCCATCGCTGTGCTGGGTCTGCCTCTGATTGGCGGGCACTTGGCACAATTTGCCATTGGTCTGACAGACACGATAATGCTGGGCTGGTACGGGGTCGAGGCGCTGGCCGCCGTGACACTGGCCAGCAGCTTTTATTTCGTGCTGTTCCTGTTTGGCGGCGGTTTTGGTCTGGCCGTGATGCCCATGGTGGCGACAGCTGCTGCCGAAGAGGATGAGACCAGCATTCGCCGCTCGACCCGCATGGGATTGTGGCTATCCTTGCTATATGCCGTGCTGGTTATGCCTTTGCTTTGGTGGTCCCATCCGATTTTGATTGCCGCAGGGCAAGATCCACAGGTGGCTGAAACCGCATCGCAATATCTGCGTGTTGCAGGATGGGGGCTGTTCCCGGCACTGGTGGTTATGGTGCTGAAATCCTATCTGGCGGCGTTGGAGCGCACGCAGATCGTTTTGTGGATCACCGTGACGGCCGCGGTCGTCAACGCGCTGACCAACTATGCGCTGATTTTTGGCAATTGGGGCGCGCCTGAACTGGGCGTGATGGGCGCGGCAATTGCCTCGGTCGTAACGCAGATGGTGTCGCTGATTGCCGTCGTGGTCTACGCCGTGCGCGTTTTGCCCGAACACAACCTGTTCCAGCGGTTCTGGCGCCCGGATTGGGAGATGCTGTGCAGCGTGCTGCGTCTGGGCATTCCCATCGGGTTTACTTTGCTTGCCGAGGTGTCGCTGTTCGCCATGTCGGCATTCATGATGGGTTGGATTGGACCGGTGCCGCTGGCAGCGCACGGGATTGCGCTGAACTTGGCTTCGGCCACATTCATGGTGCATCTGGGTCTCTCCAATGCGGCCACGATCCGCGCCGGGAACGCCCTGGGGCGCAAAGATCGCCCGCATCTGGAAAAAGGCGCAAAAGCGGTGACCGTGATGTCCCTGCTGGTATCTGTCCTGACGATCACTCTGTTCGTGACCTGCGCCGAACCGCTGATTTCCATATTCGTGGAACCGGACGATCCGCAACGTCCTCAGATCCTGGCCATCGGTACGGGCTTGTTGGCAATGGCCGCCTTGTTCCAGTTGGTCGACGGGGCCCAGGTGATTGCGCTGGGCCTGTTGCGCGGATTGCAGGACGCCAAGGTGCCGATGGTCATGGCAGGGCTCAGCTATTGGGTGGTCGGAATTCCGGCGTCCTATTACTTTGGCTTTGTGCAGGGAATGGACGGGATCGGCATCTGGTTGGGCCTTGTTCTGGGGCTTGCCTGCGCGGCTGTCCTGTTGATGGCGCGGTTCTGGACGCGCTCAGTTCAAACCGTTGGGGTGCCTGCGGAATAGCCGAGCCTTCAGCCCTTGTTCAGCCGGTCCGCCTTTTTGCGCACCAGAATGGTGCGCAAATCGTGCATCGCCAGTAGCAAACGATCAGTGACGTCCTCAAGCTGATCGTCCGATGCCTTTGACTGCGCCCATTGGGTGGTCAGGTTCAGATAGTCGACCGCGCGGTGGATATCGTCGATATCGCGCTGCGCCAGCACGGCTTTGCGCTCTTCCATCCAGCGTGTGATTTCCGCTTGGTCAGTCTCGGTCAAGGTGCGCTGGCCCTGCGGTTTGACCTCGCCATTGCGGATGTTGATGACCGCGATCTGATCCATCTCGATCCGCCGCTGGCGGTTTTCAGTGTCGATTCTGAAAACCGCCGCGCCATTCTCGCGGACTCGGAAATAGTATTCGGGCAGTTCTGCGGTCATCGTTCACTCCGGATCAGGTCAGGGCCGCGCAGAAGCGCTGGATGCGGGTGCAAGCCTCGGTCAGGGCTTCATCCGAGGTGGCATAGCTGACCCGAAAATTCGGCGATAGGCCAAAGGCCGCGCCGAACACTACAGCGACGTCCGCCTCTTCCAGCAGCGCGGTGGCGAATGCTTCATCCGAGTCGATCACCGTGCCCGCCGGAGTGGTCTTTCCGATCAGCCCTGCGATGGAAGGGTAGACGTAGAACGCGCCTTCGGGCATCGGGCATGAGATGCCGTCGATCTCGTTCAGCATGCGAACCACCAGATCGCGGCGGCGTTTGAAGGTTTCGGCATTCGGGGCCAGAAATGACTGGGTTCCGTTCAGCGCCTCGACCGCTGCCCATTGGCTGACCGAGCAGGGGTTCGAGGTGGACTGTGACTGGATCTTGCGCATCGCGGCGATGACCTCGACCGGACCGGCGGCATAGCCGATGCGCCAGCCGGTCATTGCATAAGCCTTGGAGACACCGTTGCAGGTGAGCGTGCGATCATAGAGCCCCGGTTCAACTTCGGCCGGTGTGCAAAACTCGAAGCCGTCATACGCCAGGTGTTCATACATATCATCGGACATGATCCAGACATGCGGATGGCGCATCAGCACATCTGTCAGAGCCTTCAGTTCCGCGCGGCTATAGCCTGCGCCGGTCGGGTTCGAAGGCGAGTTGAAGATGAACCACTTGGTCTTTGGTGTAATCGCGGCCTCAAGCTGTTCGGCGGTCAGTTTGAAGCTGTTTTCCAATGCCGTTTCGACGACGACGGGCGTACCACCGGCCAGCAGGACCATATCCGGGTAGCTGACCCAGTAGGGGGCGGGGATGATGACCTCATCCCCGTCGTTCATCGTCGCCATCAGCGCGTTATACAGCGTCTGCTTGCCGCCAGTCCCGACCGAGATCTGCGCGGGCGTGTAATCCAACCCGTGATCGCGCTTCATCTTGGCGCAGGCGGCTTGTTTAAGTTCGGGGATGCCGTCGGGCGCGGTGTACTTGGTCTTGCCTGCCGCGATGGCCGCAACTGCCGCGTCCTTGATGTTCTGCGGCGTGTCGAAGTCGGGTTCCCCCGCGCTCAGGCCGATCACGTCTCGACCGGCGGCTTTCAACTCGGCTGCTTTGGCCGTCATCGCGATCGTAGGCGAAGGTTTTACGCGTGACAGTGTCGCAGACAGGAAACTCATGGGTGGCCTCGGTTTGTATGTTCAACCTGTCTGTCATAGGGTGCGCCCGAATGACGATCAAGCCGTATGAATTGAAGAATTGGAGACCCCGATGAACGACGAAAACGACTGGTTCGGACCAGAAGCAGCAACCTTCGGGGACCGTTTGGCAGGCGCGCGTGAGGCGGCCGGGATGACACAGGCCCAACTCGCGCGGCGGCTCGGGATCAAAAAGGCGACGATCGCAGCGTGGGAAAACGATCTCTCTGAACCGCGGGCCAACCGGTTGTCGATGATGGCCGGGATGATCAACGTCTCGATCATGTGGTTGCTGACCGGCGAGGGCGAAGGTATGGAAGCCCCTGTTGAAGACGGTGAAGCAAGTCTGGAACTGGCCGACGCCGTCGCGGAATTGCGGGCCATCCGCGGGGAGATGCGTGCCAGCGCCGAACGCGCCGCGCGGTTGGAAAAGAAGTTGCGCTTGATGTTGGAGCAAGGAAAGTGACCGAGACACGGGACGTCAGGATCAAACGCATGCAGATGCGCTCGATGCGCCGCGGGATTAAAGAGATGGACCTGATCCTGTCCGCCTATGCTGAACGCAATTTGGCGGCGATGGATGCAGCCGGTCTGGACTTGTATGATGCGCTGCTGCACGAAAACGATCAGGATCTGTATCAGTGGGTCACCGGTCAGATCCAGCCGCCCGAAGCGTTCGGGGCCTTGATCGCGGATATCGCGCAGACCTTTCAAAAATAAAGAAAATCCAGCTTAACCGATTCTTCGGAATTTAGATTCATGCTGCCTGAAACAGCGCGACTGAATCGGAGGGTCGGATGAGTATGGAAATGCAGGTCTCCGCGCCGGAAACCAAAGGGTTTATGACCAGCTATCTTGAGGCGCTTGCCCTGGTTGAACGGCTGCACCGCCTATTGCTGGACGTGATCAAGGACGAGTTCGAGCGTGTGGGCGTGCTGGAAATCAACGCGGTTCAGGCCTTGCTGTTGTTCAATATCGGCGATCATGAAGTCACGGCGGGTGAGTTGAAAAGCCGTGGCTACTATCAAGGCAGCAATGTCAGCTATAACCTGAAGAAACTGGTGGAAATGGACTATATGCACCACCAACGGTGCGAGATCGACCGGCGCTCGGTTCGGGTCCGACTAACCCCACGTGGGCGGGAAATCCGCGATATCGTGGCAGAGCTTTTCTCGCGCCACGCCGAAGGGCTGCAGACCCGTGGGGTGCTGGGGCTGGAGGGCATCGACGACATCACCACCTCGCTGCGCCGGGTCGAACGCTACTGGACCGACCAAATCCGGTACATCTACTGATCAGGGGTGCGCGTCTGACAAGACCAGCCCTTCGAGTTCCCGGATCAGCTTTCGGGTCATGGCCTCTTCGTAGGCGTCAAATCCCAGGGCAACCTCGACAAATGCGTCCGCGCCCAGAATGACCCAAGCACTGTAATAGGCGGACAGTTCGCCAACTTGAACATAGCGTTTATCGCCGTGGCTTGGGTCGTCCGCGCCAATAACCAACCCGTTGATGGTGACGCCTGAGGCTCTTAGGGCAGTCTTGGCGTCGCGCGGGTGGGGGCCGAGATTGTGTTTGCCGTCACCGGACAGATCCAACGTGCGTTTCCAGCAGTCTGATTGCTGAGACAATAGATCCGCGCCGAACAGCATCGCTGATCCAACGGCCGTACCTTGTGGTGCCGCGCTGCGTTTGGTGCTGCTCAAAAGGGTTGCGATGCTTTCAAGGTCAGTGGCTGATCGTATGGGCGTCCAGTCCAACAAAAGGCGCTGATGGCCGGGTTCGCTCCATTCAAAGATCGACAGACGTATCGGCGCGGAGATGTCGGACAATATCAGTTGAGTGACTTCGGGCTGTTGCAAAGCCTCTGCCAGGCCGTCCAGTTGCAGGCGATATTCGCCGCTGTCCACGGACCCGGACACATCCAACCCCAGCGCCAGAGCCTGTCGACACTCCGCCGCGACCGACCCGGCCAACAAGGAGAGAACGGTCGCCAGAAGTCGCACAATCACTGAACGGACTCCGGAATCGAGCCGATTTGCAAGCTGTTCAGCTCTCGTTCCAGTTTGCGTCGCATTGCACGTTCGAAATCCTTAAACCCTTGCGCAACCTCGAGAAAAGCGCCGGGACCGTGGAGCACGTTGTTTTCGAAGAAGGGGATCAGGTACAGCTCACCCTCGAAGTCGGCGGCATTGATGACCAGCCCGTTGACCACGATGTTCTGGAAAGGAAAGTGCCGATAGGCGCTCTCAGGCCCGTACCCATCGTTATTCGTTCCATCCCCGGACAGATCAATGGTGTGGAACAGGCACGGTGGGGCCTGCTGCATCAGCGTCGAGCCAAAGGCGAGCGCGTGACCCATAGCCGTGGCGGATCCTTTGTCGGACCGAACCGAGGTTTGTACGGTTGCCGCTGCCGCCATCAGATCGGACTGAGTGCGGATCATGGTCCAGTTCAGAATGATGCGCTGCGAGGTGCGGCCGCTCCATTCATACACCGCCAGGGCCACCGGCATGGGCGAAGAGAAGAAGGCTTGAACCACCTCGGGTGCGGACAGAGCAGCGGCCAGGCCTTGCCGTTGCAACGCGTCCTCGGTTCTGTCCACTGAGGTTGAAATGTCCATGGCCAGTGCCAGAGCCAGGCGGCAGGTTTCGGCCCGTAGCGGGCTGGCCATCCCAGCCAACCCCAATGCTGTCAGCCAGCGGATCACCAGTGGCCAGTGCTTTCCATGCTGGCCCATGGTTCGGCAGGCGCCAGCGCGTCCCCGTTCTGCAGCAGTTCGACCGAGATATTGTCCGGCGAGCGCACAAATGCCATGCGGCCGTCACGTGGCGGCCGGTTGATCACCACCCCGTTGTCCTGAAGGTGCTGGC
The DNA here is from genome assembly GCF_040329455.1 of Ruegeria sp. SCP11. Taxonomy (NCBI): domain Bacteria; kingdom Pseudomonadati; phylum Pseudomonadota; class Alphaproteobacteria; order Rhodobacterales; family Roseobacteraceae; genus Ruegeria; species Ruegeria sp. SCP11. The sequence goes on from NZ_JBDZYG010000001.1 coordinate 114,906, forward strand.
AGGTCTCGTAGATATTGTCGACGCCGTAGGCCAGATGCCCGAAATGACGGCTGTCGCTGGGTAGGGCGTCGTCGCCGTCCCAATTATGGGTTAGTTCGATCGGCCGATCCTCTTGCCCCGGAGGCGCCATGAAGATCAGCGAAAAACGCCCTTCCTCACTGTCATAGCGGCGGGTTTCCTTCAGGCCCAATAGCTCATAAAACGCCATCGACTTCTCCAGATCCTTCACGCGGATCATGATGTGAAGATATCTCAGCCCCATTGTGGCTTCCTTTCTGTTCAGGTGATGTTCAGCACCTTAGCGCGCGGGCATTACGTGTCGAGGGGGCAGCAGGGACACATTTTGGAATAAGAAGAAATGAGCGCACATATCGCGGTTCCGGTCAGGGGATTGCCGAGATATAGTGGTGGGCGACTCATTGCTGGAAAGGAAATTTCATGCCGCTGTCCTCTGACCAACTGGCCGAGATCGAAGCGCAACGGGCGCAATCGCATCCAACACGCCGCGTTGTGGCTGCGGGGATGGAAGAGCATCTGTACACTGCTCATCAGGTTCTGGACCACGGTTTTGTACGCGTGATCGACTATATGGGCGATGACGCTGCGATTTGCCAGGCGGCGCGGGTCTCTTACGGCAAAGGCACCAAGTCGGTACAGAATGACGAAGGTCTGATCCGCTATCTGATGCGTCATTGGCACTCGACCCCTTTCGAGATGTGCGAGATCAAGCTGCACGTCAAACTGCCCGTATTCGTGGCTCGGCAATGGATTCGCCATCGCACCGCGAACGTGAACGAATACTCAGCGCGTTATTCGATTCTTGATCGTGAGTTTTATATCCCAGCGCCTGATCACGTGGCTGCTCAGTCCGAGGTCAACAATCAGGGACGGGGCGATGCTCTTCAAGGTGAAGAAGCCGCCCGAGTTCTGGAGATGCTCAAGGCCGACAGCGCGCGTTGCTACGACAACTATGAAGCAATGATCAGCCAGGACGGTCAGCAGGGGCTGGCCCGGGAGCTGGCGCGGATGAACCTGCCTGCGAATATCTACACACAATGGTACTGGAAAGTGGACCTGCACAACCTGTTCCACTTCCTGCGTTTGCGCGCCGATCCGCATGCCCAATACGAAATCCGCGTCTACGCAGATACCATGTGCAAGATCGTCGCCGATTGGGTGCCCTTCGCCTATAGAGCGTTCGAGGACTATCGTCTGGGTGCCGTGAACCTGTCGGCACAAATGGTTGATAGCCTGCGTCGTATGCTGGCGGGTGAAAACGTGACGCAGGAGAACTCGGGCATGACCGCGCGGGAATGGCGGGAGTTTGAAGCCGTCATTAGCGAAGGCTGATTTTGCATATCACTTGTCTATACGGAGTGTCATGAAGCTGTTACAGTTGCTTCATGACATTTTCTTTGATTGCCCGAATTTTTTGTCTTTGCTTGGCGTTGACTTCACCAGTGGTCGCAAAGTCTCCGATCGCTGAGGTGATTTGCGAGCCGACGTCGCGCATGCACCAAAAACTTGAACTGCAGTTCGGCTCGGAGCGTGTGGCAACCGGCATCCGCGGGCCAGAGCAGGTGATGGAGGTCTGGACTAGCAAATCGGGCGACTGGACGATGGTGGTCACCTACGCCACAGGCACGTCGTGTATTGTTGCGATGGGCCAAGACTGGTTCACTCATGCCAAGGACGACCCGGCGCGAGGGTAAGGTTTTCTAACCTTTGGAAATCGGTCAACGGCCTGAAATTGGCCGTTGGCCTGTTTTGATATCCCGCTAAATGCGGGGCTGTATTACAGCGGCTTCAAATCAGAGGCCATTTGGCGGCCGTCACGTCCGTCTTGCAGCTCATACGAGACTTTCTGATTGTCAGCGAGCCCGGTCAGACCGGACCGTTCAACGGCCGAGATATGAACAAATACGTCCTTGCCGCCTTCATCGGGGGCAATAAACCCGTAGCCTTTCGTGGTATTAAACCATTTCACGGTGCCAGTTGGCATTTCCCGTGTCTCCTTCTACTTACACGTTGTCCCACTAAATTGGTGGGGGCAGTGATTGACGCCGCCGCAATGCATCACCGTATCGCCCACACGATACAGCCCGAATTGCGTGTTTCGTCTTTTTCAACATTGCACGGTGAAGTAAAAAATCAAGAAATACCGGAACACACAGGCAAATTTGCCAAAAATTGAACCAGATACAGGAGTACCCCGTAAATGCGTCTATATGGCTTGAAAGCCTGTGATACATGTCGCAAGGCCTTGAAAACACTGACGGATGCCGAATTTGTCGATGTCCGGGCCGACGGCGTGCCGGATTCTGTGTTGTCACAGGCTTTTGAGGTTTTCGGCGGGGCTTTGCTTAACACTCGGTCGACAACCTGGCGTGGATTGGACGAAGCGCAGCGCGCGAAACCCGCGCTGGAGTTGCTGAAAGAGCACCCCACTTTGATGAAGCGGCCTCTGATCGACCAAAATGGCACGCTGTATCTGGGCTGGACGGCCGAAACGAAGGCAGGGCTTGGCGTTACGTGAGTGGGTGACTATCTCAATTGACGCAAGTTAGAGGGTTTTGAATGCGCAACGCAGCTATGATTTTGGGCGTTATTGCCGGTTTGATCGGCATGATCGTGGGTTTCTTCGGCTATGGTTATGTCGAGCTGATTGACCGGTTTGGCGAGATCGAAGGACTGGCCGAGCAAGTAGATAATGCTGAGGTCATTCAAATCGCGTCGATCATCGCGCCACTGCTGGCGATTGCCGGTGGTGCGATGGCACATGCGCGGGCATTGATCGGGGGAGTGCTGCTGCTCGTCTCAGCAGCCGGGATGTATTACGCCTTTGGCTTCAACGTATTTACCATGTTCCCGGTAGCGTTTGCGGCCGTGGCAGGCCTCCTTGGGCTGGCCGCGGGTAAACCGGACGAGCCCAAGGCGCACTTCTAATTCACTTGATGCGCAGGATGCGGTCCAACGAAAGTGGGCCTGCGCCGTTGATTACGATAACCAAAAACAAGAAGCACCAAAGCGTCCGATCATCCAGTAAGCTGACGGCGTTGGTGAAGTAGCTGCCTAGCTCAGTGCCGTGCCCATTAACGTCTACGATCGTCTGGACCCAGACAAAAACGGCCATGCCCATGGCAGCTACTCGTGACAGCAACCCGACAACGATCATCGCGGGCAGCAGAAACTCGGCCCATGTGCCTAACGTGGCGATGAGCCAGTACATGAAACCCAATTGCGAGCTGTCATAGCTGACGGCTTCCATCGCTTTAGGGAAAATTTGCACATAGGCACCATCGGACGGGGACAGGAACCCAAAGAACCCACTACCCAGTTTGGTCTTGGCCGAGTTCCAGTAATACACCAGCAACGTTGCCGCAAAGACCAGCCGGGCCAGGGTCGGTGTCAACCAGCCGGAGGTCATTTCCAGCCGTCCCAGGGTGTTGTTGTGCAATGAGATCAGGGCAGTCATGTCGCCAGCCTTTCGATAGTCACAGAGGTTATTGCGCCGCCCTGCAAAAGCAGCGCCAGAGTGGCCCCAAGGTCAAATTCGGGGAATTCAGTTGCGGTTTTTTCAAACGCGCTGCCAATGGTTTGCCCGGCCTGAAGGCCAGCGATCCAATGTGCACCGCCGGTGGGCAGCAGTTGCGGTGCGGGATCATAATCTGGTCGGGTAATCAGAACATCTTCGGCACCGGCGGTGGGTTTGGGCGCGCCGTCTTCGGTGTTGAATCTCCAGATGGAATAGATCGGCCAGTCCGATTGCAACATCTGCATCGACGGGGCCAATCCCAGCCGTGCCTGCATGATATCCTCGGGAGGAATGGCAAGCGCGTCGGCCGGGGCGGCCTGACTGTCGGCGGCGTGGTAAGAGCGGCGCAGCGCCAGTTCCAGCCGCGCGACGTCGGGCAGGTATCCTAAATGGGAAAGCTGCTCCATCCCAGCGATAAAGTCGGGGAAGTCCTCGCCGTAAAACATCATCAGTGGTGATGAAGGTGGATGCTTGCGCAAGAAAATCCCTGACAGCCCATCCATGTTTTGGGTGCCAAGCAGTTTGGTGATGACCGGAAAGGCCTGGTGCATCGCTTCGGTCAGGGAAACTGCGACGTTGTTGCGGTACACGCTGAACCGGCGTCCGGCGGGCTGAGCGTCTGCGTCCAGCAACCCCTCGGGGATATCTGCCGTAGGGTCCAGCAGAGCTGTGTGGAAGGTGGTTTGCGAAACGCTCATGCCGGGACGCGGTCCAGAGCCGCTTGTGCGCGGTCGGCCTCGGCCCGCAAAATGGGCCAGTCGGGCACGTCCGTGTCCCATTCAATTAGCAGCGGCTTCGGTCCCGCTTTATCCAGCACGTAATCCAGCAGCGCCCAGACCGGGTCGACCACCTCACGTCCGTGGCTGTCGATCAGCAGCGGGTGGCCGTGGTCATCTTCATCCTCGTCATGGCCGCCAAGGTGAATCTCGCCTACCTCGCCCAACGGATAAGCGTCGATATAGCCCTGTGGTGAGAAATCCAGATTGGTGGCCGAGACAAATACATTGTTCACATCCAGCAGCAGGCCGCAGCCTGTCCGGCGCGCGATCTCACGCAGGAAATCTGGTTCGGACCACGTGCTTTCTTCGAACGCCAGATAGCTGGAGGGGTTTTCCAGCAGCATTTCGCGCCCGACGGTTTCCTGCAGCAAATCAATATGCTCGCAAATGCGGGCCAGTGTGCTGTCGGTATAGGGCAGGGGTAGCAGGTCGTTCAGGAAGTGGCTGTCATGGGTCGACCACGCCAGATGCTCGGAAAAGCTGGCGGGGTTCAGCCAGCCGACCAGATGTTTTAGCCGGGCAAGATGATCAGGGTCCAGTGGGCCTTCGCCGCCGATGGACAGGCCAACACCGTGGACCGAGATCGGGAATTGTTCTGAAAGATGGCGCAACTGGGCCAACGGACGGCCGCCATCACCCATGTAGTTCTCGGCGTGGATCTCAAGCCAGGAAACCGGGTGCGCATTGTCCAGAATCTGCGCAAAGTGCTGGGGTTTGTAACCGACGCCCGGTGCGGCTGGCAATTTGTTCGGTCTGGTTGTGTTATCCAACATGTGTGTGCTCCCCAGTCACAACGAAGAGGCGGGCGATATGGCCCGCCCCTTCAGTTTTCGAAAGCTCGGGCTTATGCCGGCAGATCGCGGTCCAGTGGCTCCAGCGAGCCTTTGCGGTTGTCGGGCAGTTCGATATCGGCGCAGGTGCCGGCATCGACCAGAGTCCAGGCGTTGCCCTGATAGTCTACGGTCGAGGTACCCGCGCAGGTAGTACCGGGGCCAGCGGCACAGTCGTTCTGACCGGCCAGCGAAACGCCATAGCATTTCTCTTTGGCTTGTGCGGTGGCAGTGGTTGCTGCGCCTGAAACGGCGGCTGCTACTGCGCTTGCGATGACCAGTGTTTTTGCGGTGTTCGACATCTCGGTAATCCCTTTTGATGACTGCGTATGTCTTCTTGTGACAATGACAAAGGTAGTACTTGCGGGGCTGCACTTGAATTCACGAGCCCGTGTCTCACAACCCCGTCAGGACATGATATGCCCTCTTGAAGGGTAACAAATTGTTTTTGAAAAGAAAAAGGTAAATTGTTTCAATCCGGCCCCAAAATTGGGGCCGGATTTCCGGCAATTTGGCGCCGAATGTTACAGCAGATCGGGCGGGGTGGCCGCCTGCGAAAGCTCTTTTGTTACAACGTCAAGCGGTTGTACCTGCGTCTGTTTTTCGCCCAGACGCCGGACACTGACGGTGCGCTCCTCGACCTCGCGGTGGCCGACAGCCAGAATGACCGGCACCTTGCCGACCGAGTGCTCGCGCACTTTGTAGTTGATCTTCTCATTGCGGATGTCGGCCTCGGCACGGACACCAGCAGCCTTGAGTGTCTCGACCACTTCGTTCACGTAGTCATCAGCTTCAGAGGTGATCGAGGCGACAACGACCTGACGCGGAGCCAGCCAGAACGGCAGTTTGCCAGCGTGTTCCTCGATCAGGATACCGATGAAACGTTCGAACGAACCGAGCGTCGCCCGATGCAGCATGAACGGGCGGTGCTTGGCACCGTCGGCACCGATAAAGCTGGCGTCCAGACGCTCGGGCAGGTTGGGGTCAACCTGCAGAGTGCCGCATTGCCATGTCCGACCGATTGCGTCGGTCAGGGTGAACTCCAATTTGGGGCCGTAGAACGCACCTTCGCCTTCGAGCACTTCATAGTCGTACCCGGCGGCCTTACAGGCATCGCCCAGAGCCTTCTCGACCAGATCCCAGCTTTCATCCGACCCGATCCGCTTTTCCGGGCGGGTGGACAGCTTGATCGTCCAGTCGTGGAATCCGAGGTCGGCATAGACTTTGGACAGGAAGGCGATGAACTTGGCGGTTTCAGATTCGATCTGATCTTCGGCGCAGAAGATGTGGCCATCGTCTTGGGTAAAGCCGCGCACCCGCATGATCCCGTGCAGCGCGCCCGAAGGTTCGTAGCGTGCGCAGGATCCGAACTCGGCCATTCGCAGCGGCAAGTCGCGATAGGATTTCAAACCTTGATTGAACACCTGCACGTGGCAGGGACAGTTCATCGGCTTCAGCGCGTTGATCGCCTTTTCGCGGGCATGTTCCTCGTCCACTTCGACGATGAACATATTCTCCTGGTACTTGTCCCAGTGGCCCGAGGCCTCCCACAGTTTACGGTCAACGACCTGCGGAGTGTTGACCTCTACATAGCCGTCGCGTTCCTGCATCCGGCGCATATAGTCCTGCAGGGTGGTGTAGATTTTCCAGCCGTTCGGATGCCAGAAGATCTGACCCGGAGCCTCTTCCTGCATGTGGAACAGGTTCATTTCGCGGCCCAGTTTGCGGTGGTCACGCTTGGCGGCCTCTTCCAGCATGTGCAGGTGCGCTTTGAGCTTTTCCTTGCCGGTAAAGGCCACGCCGTAGATACGCTGCAGCATCGCGCGGTCGCTGTCGCCGCGCCAATAAGCGCCGGCGATGGACATCAGTTTGAACGCGTCACCTGGAACTTGACCGGTGTGCTGCAGGTGCGGTCCGCGGCACAGGTCCTGCCAGTCGCCGTGCCAGTACATGCGCAGCGGCTCGTCGCCGGGAATGGCTTCGATCAGTTCGACCTTATAGGGCTCGTTGTTCTGGGTGTAGAAATCAATCGCGCGCTGTCGGTCCCAGACCTCGGTGGTCACGGTGTCGCGCTTGTTGATGATTTCCTTCATCTTTTTCTCGATCAGGCCGAGATCTTCGGGCGTGAACGGTTCCGCCCGGTCAAAGTCATAGTACCAGCCGTTTTCGATGACGGGTCCGATGGTGACTTTGGTGTCAGGCCAGATTTCCTGCACCGCACGCGCCATGATATGCGCCAGATCGTGGCGGATCAGCTCATTGGCTTGCTCTTCATCCTTCATGGTGTGGATGGCGATGTCGGAATCGGCTTCGATGGGCCACTGAAGGTCCCAATGCTGACCGTTTACCGTGGCCGAGATGGCTTTTTTCGCCAGCGAGGTTGAGATATCGGCAGCCACCTGCGCGGGCGTTACGCCTGCGTCATAAGAACGTGCATTGCCATCGGGAAAGGTGAGTGAGACGGATTTTGCATCCAAGGCCATATCGGCTCTCCTCGTCGGTTTGGCGCCCACTGAACGCCCGGTTGCGGGTTATGGTGTTCGGCTGATTTGGCAGGTGCAGCATAGCCTGTCAAGAGCGGAACGGCGGGACATTGACGCAGCGGGACGATGGAATTCGGGAATTGCGACCACTGTTCTGCCGTGCATGATGCTACGCAAACAGAAAGAGGGTTTCATGGCAGCGACGGAATTTCTTGAAACGGCGCAGGGGCGACGGTTGGCCTATCACAAGAGCGAGGGCAGGGGCCCAACCATCGTTTTTCTGGGCGGGTTGAAATCGGATATGGAGGGCACCAAGGCAGTGCACCTTGAGGCTTGGGCACAGGCGCGTGGGCAGGCGTTCCTGCGCTTTGATTATTCCGGGCATGGAGAGAGTTCCGAAGCCTTTACCGACGGCTGCATCGGGGATTGGCATGAGGATACAGTAGCTGCGATGACAGCTCTGACCGAGGGGCCTCTGATCGTTGTCGGTTCGTCCATGGGCGGGTGGCAGGCTCTGCTGCTGGCCAAGGCGATGCCAGAACGGATCGCGGGCATGGTCACCATCGCCGCCGCGCCGGACTTTACCGAGGATGGCTATTGGGCATCGTTCAGCGACGAACAGAAGGCTGCATTAGACAGTGTTGGTCACGTAGAACTGCCCTCGGATTATATGGAGCCTTACGTCATCACGAAGCGGATGATCGAGGATGGACGGCAGCGTTTGGTTCTGCGGGACCCGCTGGACCTGCCATTCCCGGTTCGCAGCCTGCAAGGCACAGCAGACACAGCCGTATCGACAGAAACCGCCGTGCGTCTGCTGGAGCACGCCACCGGGCCGGATATGCGCCTGTTATTGGTCAAGGACGCTGATCATCGTTTCTCGGACGGTCCCTGTCTGGGGCTGATCGAGAACGCGGTTCTTGAGGTTGTGGGGGGCAGCTAATGCGGCGCTTCGGCTGGGTACTGGGGCGCCTGCTTTTGGCGCTGATTGTCATTGGCGGGCTGGTCTATTGGTTCGGTCCACGCGAAGAGGTCAACCTGCATCCGCGCTTTGATCCGCGTAAATTCGGCGAGGGGGTTCAAGTTTATTTTGAAAGTACCGAGTCCGCCTATGACGATATCGTATCGGGCGTTGAAAAACGGGTGATCTGGCAGGACGGGTTCAAGGAACAACGCACTCCGATTTCCGTCCTTTATGTCCACGGCTTCTCGGCCTCGTCCGAGGAAATCCGTCCGGTGCCCGACATGGTGGCCGACGCGCTGGGGGCAAATCTGGTCTACACGCGGCTGAAGGGGCACGGGCGGGAAGGCAGCGCAATGGCCGAAGGGACGGCATCGGGTTGGATGCAGGACATGGCCGAAGGCTTGGCGGCGGCGCGGGCGGTTGGAGACAAGGTCGTTGTCATTTCAACCTCGACCGGCGGAACGCTGGCCGCAGCTGCCGCGCTGGATGAAGAGCTGAGCTGGGATGTTGCGGGGATAGTCTTTGTTTCTCCAAACTTTGGAGTGAACACACCCGGCGCATGGATTCCCGGTCTGCCCTGGGCGCGGACCTGGCTGCCTCTTGTGATGGGAGAGGAGCGCGACGTTTCTGGTCCCGACCCGGAACTGAACAAATACTGGTCGGCGGTTTATCCGTGGGAGGCCGTGGTGTCGATGACAGTGCTGGTCGAGACCATTTATGCGCTGGATTTCTCGGGTGCGCAGGTACCGGCACTGTTCTGGTTTTCCGATGACGATCAGGTGGTGCGGCCCGATCTGACACACAAGGTGGCCGACGCCTGGGGCGGGCCTGCGACGGTAGAACTGGTGACGATGGGGCCGGGCGATGATCCCATGTCGCATGTGATTGCGGGGCGTTTGATGTCTCCGGGGCAGACCGACGCAACCGTGACAGGTATTCTAGACTGGCTCAAAGGGAACGGAGTGGAGTAGCGATGCGCAAGCCGGGCAGTATGTGGAGCCTTGAAACGCTTGGCCGCGTGCGCCTGTCCCGGCATTTCTTCATGCGAGACTTCCTGTATTCGGAAATCGGGAATTTCCATGAGAAACAAAATCTTCCCGACAATCCCGATCTTGCCATCGAAACCGGCCGCGCATTTTGCCAGACCCTGCTTGATCCACTTGAGGAGACCTTTGGGCGGGTCGCTGTTCGGTCCGGGTATCGCTCGCCTTCGTTGAACCAGTTCGGGAATGAAAACCGCCTGAATTGTGCCCGGAATGACAATCCGTTGGAGTGCCACATCTGGGATCGAGCGGAAGGGGATGCGCGGATTGCAGGCGCATCGATTGTCATTCCGTGGTTTGCCGATCAGTACCAGTCCGGGCGGGACTGGCGCGATCTTGCGTGGTGGATGCACGACCACCTGGACTATTCTGAAATCTGGTTTTTCCCAAAGCTATGCGCCTTCAATCTGGTCTGGCGAGCCATACCCCATCGCCGGATCGATAGCTACATAGCCCCGCGAGGCTGCTTGTTGCGCGCTGGAGACGAGCCGGCCGAAGACCTCAATACCCGCCGTGCAAGGTATGCTGATTTTCCGACCTTCCTGGGCATAAATTATCCCTGAAGTTTAACTTGCCCGAGCTCGTAAAACCTCCCATCCTGTTTGGTAGAACGACCGATTTAAAAGTTGAAGTGTTGCGAGGCCCCGCGTGATCGAGCCGCTGGTTTTACTACCTGAAATGATGTGCGATGCACGGCTTTTTGAGCCTCAAATCAGTTGTCTGTCTCGTCAACGCGCGGTCACTGTTGCGCCGCTGTCGTTGGGTGAACGCATTGAAGAGATTGCGTCGGCCTTACTGGATCAGTTACCGCATCGGTTCGCGCTGGGCGGGCTGGGCATGGGGGGCGTGGTCGCGCTTGAGATCATTCGCCGGGCACCCGACCGAGTGTTACGCCTGTGCCTGATGGCAACTGATGCGCAGGCCGATACGCCGCAGTTGGCGGCGGCGCGTGAAGAACATTTGGTGGGCGCGAAAACTGGGCGGCTGGATGACGTGATGCGCAGGATTGTCGGGTCGGAAGCGCTGGCACCGGGGCCGAAGCGCATTCCGATATTGAATGACCTAGTTGAGATGGCATTGGACCAGGGGCCGGAAGTGTTCGAGCGCCAGATTCGTGCGCTGCAACGGAGACCGGATCAGCAAGGAGAGTTGCGGCGCATCAAAGTGCCAACGCTGGTCCTATGCGGTGCGCACGACACGCTGACGCCGGTCCGCAAACATGCTTTTATGGCTGACCTGATCCCGGGCGCAGAGCTTCAAGTTGTTGAAGAGGCCGGTCATCTGCCAACCCTTGAAACACCTCAACTTGTGACTGACGCCCTGACAGATTGGCTAAGTGCGCCTGCCCGTATGGCTTATGTGTAAAACGTCGCGCGCTCAGTCTTGCTGAGGACCGTGGGTATCGCTACGGGATCGCCGCTGCTCGCGTCGAAGAAGGGCGTTTTTCTCCAACTGCCTGACAGCCACGATTTCACAAGACGCTTGAGAAGCCCAACTGCTGCGTAACGTACTTTTTCGTGTGATTGCTTGCCGTCCGGTTGGGGAATGAACCCTCGGGTCGTGATTGGGCCTAGTTGGCTTGGGTCGGCAACACGTCTGACGATGAACCCGGCGAACGGAACCTTCGCCGTCCGCGGTGTCGTCGCCAGCGGTGCATTGCAACACTTGGCGTACCACCGCAGCATCCCTTTTGGGCTTAGCTGCATCAGCGCAAGTTGTTCTACGCCACCGTCGAAGCGAATCTCTTCCGGGCTCATTTGCAGAATGTCAACGGGGCCGGGGGCTGGGTCTGGTTGCCCAAAGTAAAGCTGAGCGGCACGGCAGTCGCGGCAGAAACAACCGACATGGGTGCCCGAATGTACTCCGGCAGCGGTAATGTGTCCGTGTAACGTACCGCAATTGCAGGAGAAGGGCGTGTCATGAGCCGTTCTCCTGCCCATTGCGTCAGGCGACCTTGTTGTTGTTGGCGGCCCGCCGCTGCGATTTTCGTGAGTTTGCGTTCATGAAGTCGATCACCAGCGGCCGGATATTGTCGCGCCAGCTGCGCCCGGCGAAGATACCATAGTGACCGGCACCCGGCTCAACATGGCTGGCCTTTTTCGCGTCTGGCAGACCGGTACATAGATCAAGCGCCGCGATACACTGGCCGGGGGCTGAAATGTCGTCATTTGAGCCTTCGACTGTCTTGACCGCCACATCGGTGATCTTGCCGATATCGACCTTGTGGCCCGCGACCACGAATTCATTCCGGGCGATCTCGCGGTTCTTGAACACACGTTCGACCGTGGAAAGATAGAACTCGGCGGTCATGTCCATGACGGCCAGGTATTCGTCGTAGAACCGGTTGTGCGCATCCAGATCCGAGGCCTCACCCCGCATGACGCGGTGAATCTGATCCGAGAACGCCTTGGAGTGGCGATCCGCGTTCATCGACATGAACGACGCCAGTTGCAGCAGGCCGGGATAAACCATGCGGCCCACACCTTTATATTTGAAGCCGACACGCTGGATCATGGTTTCTTCCAGCTGCCCCATCGTTACACGGCGGCCGAAATCAGTCACGTCGGTTGGGGTGGCGTCTGGGTCAACCGGGCCACCAATCAGGGTCAGGGTGCTGGGCTGCGCCTTGGGCTCGAGCTCGGCCAGATAGGCGGTGGCGGCCAGAGTTAGCGGTGCGGGCTGGCAAACCGCCACGACATGAGTGTCGGGGCCAAGCTCTTTCATAAAATCGACAAGATAGAGGGTATAATCCTCGACATCGAACTTGCCTTCAGACACGGGAATATCGCGCGCATTATGCCAGTCGGTAACGTAGACTTCACAATTGACCAGCAGGCTTTTGACCGTGGACCGCAGCAGCGTGGCATAGTGACCGGACATCGGCGCCACCAGCAAAACCTTGCGCGGTTGTTCTTGCCGACCATTGACCCGGAAATGCACCAGATCGCCAAAGGGGCGTTCCAGCACGGTTGTGATATCTACCAAATGGTCCTTGCCATCTTCGCAGGTAAAGGTACGAATACCCCAATCTGGTTTGACAACCATGCGCTGAAACGTACGTTCGGTCACCTCGCCCCATGCGGCCATCGCGCTGAAGGCAGGGTTCGGTATCATCGAGAAGATCGGGTAGGATGCGACCGCGCTAGCCGTTGCGCCCATCCATTGGTTGGTGTTGCGCATTGTTTCCATTAAGTCGTAGGTGAGCATATAGCGCATGAAAAAGGGGCCTCCTAAGTGTCAGCCTGAGAGTTCGGACCATTCGCCGCTTTGCCCCCCGACACCCACGACGTTATTCTGCATAGCAGAAAGGTTAGGGGGGAATTGTTAAAATGACAACAAGTGAAGATCAGATGCCTGAAGCTACCGAAGAAAACATTGAACGACTTAAAGAAAATATGGAAAAGGTCGAGGCGCTTTCGAAGCGGCTGGTCGAGGTTATGGCTGGGAAAAAGTCGCACACCCCTGCTTTGGACGCCCCGAATCAAGAGCTTTTCGCACGAGCAGCAACGGCATATTGGTCCGAAGCATGGCAGAATCCCGCTAAGCTGCTTGAACAGCAGATCGAATATTGGGGCAAATCCGTTCTGAACTTTGCCGAAGCCCAGCAGGCGATGACGACGGGCGAGGTTGAGGAAGAAGACCATAAACCTCGCGACAAGCGGTTTTCCAACCCCCTGTGGGAAACCAACCCCTATTTTCGCCTGATCCGCCAGCAATACCAAACCAACTCTGACGCGATCGCTCAGGCTGTTGCTTCGGTCGATGACTTGGACGCCAAGGACAAGCGCCGTCTGCGGTATTTCTCGCAGCAGATTGTCGACATGATGGCGCCGACGAACTTTCTGGCGACCAATCCGGACGCGCTGCAGAAGGCCGTTGAGACCGAGGGGCAGTCGCTGATCCAAGGGCTTGAGAACCTCGTGTCAGATCTTGAAGCCAACGATGGTGAACTGGTGGTCAAGTTGGCCGATGAGAGCGCGTTCGAGGTCGGCGGCAATCTGGCGACGTCGCCAGGCGATGTAATATACCGTAACCGGATGATGGAACTGATCCAGTACAAGCCCGCGACCGAGACAGTTCATGAGACGCCCATTGTCCTGTTCCCGCCTTGGATCAACAAGTTCTACATCCTCGATCTGAAGGCGCAGAACAGCCTGATCAAATGGATCACCGAGCAGGGCTATACCCTGTTTGTCGTTAGCTGGGTTAACCCGGACGAAAGCTATGCCGACACCGGGATGGAGGATTATATCCAAGACGGTTTCCTGACCGCGATCGAAGAGGCCAAGAAGATTTGCAAGGTCAAGCAAGTCAACGCGATCGGCTATTGCATCGCGGGCACAACGTTGAGCCTGACACTAGCTCTGATGAAGCAGCGCGGAGACAAATCGATAAAGTCGGCTACCTTGTTTACCGCGCTGACGGACTTCTCGGAGCAGGGGGAGTTCACACCCTTCCTACAGAACGACTTCATCGACGGGGTCGAAGAAGAAGTGACCAAAGAGGGCATCCTGCGGTCGTGGATCATGGCGCGTACCATGTCCTTCCTGCGCTCGCGCGATCTGGTCTACGGTCCGGCCATTCGCAGCTATATGATGGGAGAGGTGCCGCCCGCCTTTGATCTGCTGTTCTGGAATGGCGACGGCGCCAACCTTCCGGCCAAGATGACTGTGCAGTACCTTCGCGGTCTCTGCCAACGCAATGAGTTCGCAGCAGACGGGTTCGAGTTGCTTGGCCACAAGCTCAAGCTCAGCGATGTGGATGTGCCGCTGATGGCGATTACCTGTGAGACTGATCATATCGCCGCCTGGAAAGACTGCTATCGCGGCGTGCAGAAGATGGGGTCAAAGTCCAAGACTTTTGTGGTCTCGGAATCCGGCCATATTGCAGGCATCGTCAATCCGCCCAGCAAGAAGAAATATGGTCACTACACCAACCCCGATCTGAAAGCCGATGCCGACACCTGGTTGAAAGAGGCCGATTTCCATGAAGGGTCATGGTGGCCCCTGTGGGAGGCTTGGCTGAAGAAGCGCTCGGGCAAACAGGTTCCCGCCCGCGATACCGGCGATTCGGAGCACCCCCGACTGACGCCGGCCCCGGGCACCTATGTTGTAGCCAACCCAAACGGTTGATTTCATTTTGAAACTAAAATTTTTCTGCGACGCAGCGAGAAAAAACTTGCAATGCTGCGTCGCAGCAATCATATTGTCCTCAAGCTGATGAAAGCCGGGGTGGGCCCGGTTCGGCAAAAGGATTAGGACAATGGCAAAGACTCAAGACTTTACCGCGACCCTGAAAGAAATGATGGGCGCATTCCCCGTTGACACCACCGCTCTGGAAGGTGCCTTCAAATCGACTGCTTCGCTGAACGAAAAGCTGTCGGGCGTTGCTCTGGAAGCAGCTGAAAAATCGGCTGAAATCTCGAACAAATGGACCAAGGACACCCTGGCCAAACTGACCGAGATGTCGAAAGCAAAGGCCGAGCCGGCCGATTATGCAAAAGCCGCAACCGACTTCGCAAGCGCGTCGGCCGAAGTTGCTGCTGAAAACATGGCTGCCTTCGCAGAAATCGCGAAGAAACTGCAGACCGAAACTGTCGAGCTGCTGATGGCTGCTGGCAAAGAAGCTGCTGAAGACGCAACTGCTGCCGTCAAGAAAGCAACCAACGACGTGACAGCTGCTGCCAAGAAAGCTGCAACTGCCAAGTAAGAAAGACCGCGACACGCACCCGTTCCTCCCATCTGGTGCAATCGCGTTGGGCAGGTCGAATGACCTGCCCTTTCTTTTTGTTCTGCAGTCGCATAATCTCTGCTGCAACGCATCATCCTGGGGAGGGTAACAGGTGGCAGAACAAGAAAAACCGCTGTTGATCAAACGATACGCCAGCCGTCGGCTGTATAACACCGAGACAAGCGACTATGTCACGCTCGAAGACATCGCGGCCTTTATTCGCGACGGGCGTGAAGTACAGATCATCGACCTGAAAACCGGAGACGATCTGACACGTCAATATCTGCTTCAGATCATTGCCGAACATGAAAGCCGGGGCGAGAATGTGCTGCCAGTAAATGTGCTGAACGATCTGGTGCGCAGTTACATGATCCCTGGCGGTGGGATGATGCCGCAATTCCTGCAAAGCTCGTTCGAGATGCTGCGCGAAAGCCAGAACAAGATGATGGAGAACATGAACGCCATGAACCCGATGTCTCAGATGCCGGGGTTCGAGGCGCTGCAGGCGCAACAGCAGGCGTTCCTCAAGGCAATGACTGGCGGTTTGTCCAGCGGATGGTCCGGACCGGACAAAGACGAAGAGAAGACGGAATCCAAAGAAGATCTCGATGACATCAAAAAGCAACTGGCTGAGTTGCAGAAGAAGCTCTCCAAGCTGAACTGACGGTATCAGCGATGCGCTGGATGGTCCTGATTGTCACAATGTTGTGGACCCATCCGGCGCTGTCCGAAGGGCGCTTTTCCCAAGTATGGTCACCGATCTGTTCTTTGGGCAGTCAGTCGGATGCCGGGTGTGATGACATTCGCGCACGGGAAATCCTGAATGCAGACGAACTTCCCTGGCGCGCGATTGGCCGGGTCAATTTTGCTAGTCGTGATCAGCGTTCCCATTGCACCGGCGTTCTGGTGTCGGAGCGGCAGGTTCTGACCGCCGCCCATTGTTTATACAACACTGCCCGACAGAGCTGGATACCCCCGAGCAGTATCCGTTTTGCCGCAGGATATCAGCGCGGAGAAGCTGCCGCGGTCTCGACCGTCGCCGCATATTTGTTGCACCCCGAGCAGGGAAAAATTGGGGTTTTCAACAACCGAGTTGATTTGGATTGGGCGATACTGGAGCTTGAAAACCCTCTCGGTCAGGACGTCGGCGTTCTGTCAGTCGGGAATACTGGTCCGGCGGAACCTTTTGTTGCAGGGTATCCCGGCCTTCGGCCGCATGTTCTCAGCCGCACTGCAACCTGCGACCCGCGTCGAATGGAGGGCGGGATGTTGCTAGCGATTTGTCCTTTGATGATGGGGGATTCCGGTGCGCCGCTTTTGGAGCAGACGCCAAACGGCTTGCAGGTTGTCGGAATCGTGTCCCGCGTCGCTGCAACCCCCGAGGGGATTACAGCGCTGTTTCTTTCAACTGATCTGTTTGATCTAAACTTGGACTGATACTCAGGTGCCGTAGACGGGAACCGGGCCGGTCACTTCACCCACCGAGGCCAGCAGGATATCGGCGATCACGTCCAACTCGTCTTTCGTCAGACGAACCGGCAGGCGGACGTCGCACGCCTTCATCAACATGTCCCGCGTTTGAGGTAGCTCGAACTTCTCGGGCAGGAACTGCCAGTTCCAGAAGGCGCGGGCATTGTCCTCGCTGAGGCCAAAGACCTGCACCTTCACGCCGCGCGCTTCTGAAGCGGCAGCAAAAGCGCGGATTTCGGCTTCGTTCATCCCAACCAGATTGAACTGGATCGAGTCTGGTGCCCGCCGCTCGGGAGCCAAGGGTGGCGGGACTGCGATATTGGGCGAGTTGTTCAACCGCTCGGCCACATAGTCATGGTTCGACAGGCCATCCCGCACTCGACGCGCCAGTTCCGGGATTTGCGGGCGGATCACGGCGGCACTCAGGTTGCTCATGCGCAAGTTATACAGCGGCAATTGGTTCTGCCAGCGGGCAAAAGCCTCTTCCAGTTCGGGAGAATTGTCGCCGTGAGGGCCTTTGTGCTTTTTCCAGTTGTGCTCATAGGCGCCTGACATAATTACGGCGCGGGCCACCAGATCGGCGTCGTCGGTGATCAGAATACCACCTTCGCCCGCGTTGATCATTTTGTAGGACTGGAAGGAGAAGCAACCCACCTTGCCGATAGTGCCGATATTCTGACCGTGCCAAGTCGTGCCCAACGAATGAGCCGCGTCCTCGATCACCGGGATGTTGCGCTCGTTGCACAGGGCCATGATCGCGTCCATGTCAGATGTGTGGCCGCGCATATGGCTGATGATAACCGCCTGCACATCGTCCAGCTTGGTGGCGAAGTCCTCCATATTAATGCGATAGTTCTCACCCACTTCGCACAGAGCCGGGATGCAATCCGCATGCACGACCGAAGAAGGCACGGCGGCGAAGGTAAAGCCCGGGATCAAAACCCGCGCGTCTCGAGGCAGGCCCAATGCCTTAAGCGAAAGGAACAAAGCGGCTGAACAGGACGAGGCTGCCAACGCGTATTTCGTACCCAGCAATTCAGCGAATTCCGCCTCAAGCAGGGCCACCGGAGCATCCTGTGGCGCAGTATAGCGAAACAGGTCGCCTGACTGCATCAGGGCGTCAATGGCTTCTTTGGCGGCTGCGGGGATAGGTTCGGCGTCATGAACATTCGGAGGAAGCGTCATATTTGATTTTCCCAAATTCTAACTTTGGGAAAAGTAAAGCTATTCGTGAGGTAATCCAACCCCTCAATCGCTGTGTGGGCGAAATTTCACCAATCCGTCACAATCAGGGGGGGCGCTGTTTGGCTTGCTGCAAACTTCAGAAGTTTGTTTTGAATTCGCAATTTTAGGCAAAGTAAGGTGGCAATTACCCAATTATCACGTTGCTATTTTTGTAGGATTGGGTCGCTGTTTTGATGGTCAAACGTTTCGCGTGCTTTTGGATGTTTTCGGCATTCGCTTCGGCGGTACAGGCCGACCAAGTTCTTGTGGAATGCACGGAAGTTGCGCCGTTGGAGATGTTTCAGGAATGCGACGTTTGCCCTGAGATGATTGCTTTACTGTTGGGAGAATTCCTGATGGGGGCACCTCCGGGTAAACCAAAGCGGACTTGTAAGTTCAATGACGCTGGAAAGTGGGTCCCCGTCACGCCAGGAGATCTGTACATAGCGTTTCATGAGGGGACAGTTCACGAAGTCACCATAGACCTACCTGTTCCGATGGGTCGAAACGAAATCACTTACGCTCAATGGATGGCCTGTGTGAATGACGGCGGGTGCGAAAGTTACGAGCCGCAGGACTATGTAAGGAATGCTAACAGTCCACGCACGAAGGTAATTGGCAACCATCCGGTCATCACGGTTTCTTACCTGGACGCCGTTTCCTATACTGATTGGCTGAACAGCAACGTGGGGAAGGACGTCTATCGCCTGCCAACCGAAGCTGAATGGGAATACGCTGCACGTGCAGGAACGCAAACGCCTTTTGCGCAAGGCGAAGAAGTCAATACTGATCAAGTTAATTTCCTCGGGAGCGTAACCGAGACAGTATCGGGTGAAAAACGGCCGGACCTCATGTCACGCGGTACACCGGTGCCTGTGGATGCTCTGGACGCTGCCAACGCCTGGGGCTTGCGTCACATGTCGGGCAACGTCCTTGAAATTACAATGTCCTGCTGGACGGATAGATAATCGGGCTGGAAGACATCTACAAATTACCTCGAAAACGCAATTGGAACATCTTGCGAAAGAAGAGTGGTGCGTGGTGGTGCCTACACTGCTGCAATGGATTTTTCGCGAGTGGCCAATAGGGGGAACGTTAGAGAAACTGCTCGCTTGCCGACTGCTGGATTTCGCGTTTTGAGAGAGTTGAAATAGCCTCCTCCAAAGTTCTCGCAATCAGAGGCCCAACCGATCCCGCAACGCAAACCTAGTCATCGCCAGCACCAGAAGGGGGCTGCGCAGGGCGGGGCCTCCGGGGAAGGGCAGAGCAGGGACGCGGGCCATTGTGCCAAAGCCTTCGGCCAGATATTGAATCGCCAACGTCATCAGTTGCCCGGCATGTGTAACTGTCCCAACGCCGTAGCCGGAATAGCCTGAGGTTGACAGGATTTTCGCTGCAACATGTGCCAGATAAGGCATTCGCCGCGCAGCTATGGCGAGCCTACCGCCCCAAGCATAGTCGATCATCACGTCCCGAAGGTGCGGGAAGATTTCTGACATAGGTTTTGGCACTTTAGCGGCGATATCGGCAGGGAAACGGTTGCCATAGCTTTCGTCGAAGCTTGTGACTTCGGTGCTTTCATGGATGCGCACTTCGGCTTTTGCTGCTGCCTGTGCCAGCCCCCAAGCAAAATTAAGCGGGTGCAGAGGGGCCGCGTCCATATTCAGGTATCCGCCTTTTTAGGCGGGCGAGGGGCACAAGGCGTGCCCGGTTGCCTCATCCAATAGCTCGACTTGATCATAGCCATAACGGTTCGACAAATGGGCCGCGTGCTCGTGCAGCTCTTTTTGTTCTGAGACCGATAGAGCCAGCCCTGCGATACCGAGCTTCAAATCGCAGTCGATTTGATGTTTCGTGATGAGGGACTTGACCAGTTACTTTGCGTCCTCGGCCAAATCCCGCAGCTTGGCTGCGTCATCGTCCCCAACTTGATGCTCCAAGTCCTCCTGATCCATCTGTTGGGCACTGCCCAACTGTCCGCCATTGCGGCCAGAGGCACCGAAGCCCACGCGATACGCATCAGGCAGAACAGCGTCGAAGCCAGCTTCAGCTAAGTGTAGAGCAGCAGGCAGGCCGGTATAGTCTGCCCCCCCCACGATGCTAACATCGCCTTGGTATCGCCCGGCAGGACGGGAAACCGATCTGTCGAAATGGCCGTAGCTGCGCAAAAACTGGCCGGATGCTCGGCCTTGCGGTCGTTAAGCTAGAGCAGAATTCATTATGCCCTCAGACGTTCAGCAGAAGATGCTCCCGCTCCCAAGGCGAGATCACCTGCAGGAACTCTTCATACTCGGCGCGTTTGACGATGCCATAGACGCGCGCGAATTCGGGGCCAAGGACTTCGTGCAGGGCGGTGGCTTCGTCGAACAGGTCCAGCGCGTTGCCCATGACCTGTGGGATATCTCCGTCACCTTCATAGGCGTCGCCATAGAACTGGCGGCGTGGGCGTTCCTGTTGGATCAGGCCCAGATATCCGCAGGCCAGTGACAGGGCGATTCCCAGATAGGGGTTGCAATCCATCCCAGCAATGCGATTTTCCACACGGCGCGCCTCGGGGCCGGACAGCGGTACGCGGATGCCTGTGGTGCGGTTGTCGCGCGCCCATTCCAGATTGATAGGAGCTGCGTGGTCTTTCACATAGCGCCGGTAGGAATTCACATAGGGTGCCATCACCGCCAACCCGGCGGGGAGGTGGTTCTGCAGTCCGGCAATGAAGTGATAAAACGCATCCGTTTCACCGCCTTGTGGCCCAGAGAAGATGTTCTGCCCCGTCTCGATATCAATGATCGAGTGGTGGATGTGCATGGCCGAACCCGGTTCGTCCTCGATCGGCTTTGCCATGAAGGTGGCAAAACAGTTGTGCCGCAGGGCTGCTTCGCGGATCAGGCGTTTGAAATAGAATACTTCGTCGGCCAGTTTTACCGGGTTGCCGTGGCGCAAGTTGATCTCCAACTGGCCCGCGCCGCCTTCTTGCGTGATGCCGTCGATCTCAAACCCCTGATGCTCGGCGAAATCGTAGATGTCGTCGATCACCGGGCCGAACTCGTCCACTGCCGTCATCGAATAGGCCTGACGCGCGGCTGCCGGACGACCCGAACGGCCCATCATTGGTGTGATCCCCTGTGCCGGGTCGACGTTGGGGGCGACCAGAAAGAACTCCATTTCGGGCGCGACAACCGGCTTCCAGCCCTTATCGTGATACAGCTGCACCACACGTTTCAACACGTTGCGGGGGCTGTACGGAATCGGGTTGTTGTCGCGATCATAGGCGTCGTGGATCACCTGCAGCGTCCAGTCTCCGGTCCATGGCGCGGCTGACGCGGTGGTGAAATCTGGCTTGAGGATCATGTCCCGTTCGATGAACCCGTCTTCGCCCGCAGCCTCACCCCAGTCACCGGTGATGGTCTGGTAAAAGATGCTGTCGGGCAGGTGGAAATAGGACTGCTTGGCAAATTTCGATGCAGGCACCGCCTTGCCCCGCGCGATACCGGGCAGGTCCGAGATGATGCACTCAACTTCGTCCAGTCTCTGGCCTTCGATATAGGTCCGGGCTGCCTGTGGCAGTTGATCTTTCCAATCGGCCATCAGGCCCTCTCTTTCTTCAGAAATTCAGCCATGTACTGCCCGATCTTCGGGTTGTCATTGCGGCTGGGTAGGCGATTGGCGGCTGCCTGCATCAAGTCTTCGGGCACCACGCCTTTGCCGCGTGTTTCCATTAGGCCCTTAATAAACGCATCGCCATATTCCGGATGGGCCTGCACCGTCCAGATGTTGTCCCCATAGGTTACCATGGCGTTGCGGCAGAAGGCGTTTGATCCCGTCACCTTTGCGCCTTCGGGCAGGGCGACGACCTGATCCTGGTGCCAGGCGTTCAGGGTCACGATTTGGTCCTCAAAGTCGTAGTCAGTACGCCCGACGGCCCAGCCGCCATTGAATTTCTCGACCTTGCCACCCAGCGCCTGCGCGATGATCTGGTGGCCAAAGCAGACGCCGATCAAAGGACGGCCGCTGGCTTGGATCGCGCGGATCAGGTCCTCTAGCGGCGGAATCCATGGGTGATCCTCATACGCCCCGTGGCGCGAGCCGGTGATGATCCAGCCGTCGGCGTGATATTCATCTTTGGGGAACTGGCCGTCCACGACGGCGAAGGTTTCGTAGATAAAGCCGTTGCCATCCAGCAGCGCTGCAAACATCGCGTCATATTCGCTGAACTGGCCCTGCAGTTCGTCAGGGGGGTGGCCGGTCAGTAGGATGCCGATTTTCATGGGTCACCAAATTTGATCAAATTTATTCTAGCCCGCCGAATCCAGGCAGGCAAGAGGGATCATACCGCCTCGAGATAGCTGAGCCAGTGCTCATCGGGGGGGTGTTCTGCAAAGCGCCGGATCTCTTGTCGTTTGGTCATGGCGAAAAAGCGAATCAGGTCGGCGGGGAAGATGCGCGCCACCAGCGGGTCGGTTTCGAACGCGGCAATGGCTGCGGGCCAATCGCTTGCCAGTTGTGGCAGGCCGTCGATTTCGTAGGCATTGCCTGAGATCGGGGTGGGTGGTTCAGCCTGATCTTCGATCCCGTTCAGTGCGGCCCCCAAAACGGCCGCCAGCATCAGATAGGGGTTGATGTCACCGCCAGCCACGCGGTGTTCAATCCGACGCGCTGCCGGGGCGCCGCCCGGGATGCGCAGGGCAGAGGTGCGGTTCTCATAAGCCCAGCTTGCACCGGTGGGAGCGTGCGCGCCGGGAATAAGGCGGGTGTACGAGTTGCCATGTGGCGCAAAGATCAGCGTGCAGCCGGGCATGGCAGCCAGGCATCCTGCGACCGCCCAGCGCAGCAAATCTGTACCCTCAGGCCCTCCATTGTCGAAGACGTTCCGGCCCTTGCCGTCCACGACCGAGAAATGAACGTGCATCCCGTTGCCGGCGTCATCGGCATAGGGTTTGGACATGAAGGTTGCCGTAAACCCGTGTTTGCGTGCAAGGCCGCGCGTCAAGGTCTTGAAAAGCCACGTGTCATCGGCACAGCGCATGGCGTGCTGATGGTTCAGATTGATCTCGAACTGACCGATGCCGCTTTCGGATATAGCAGTTTGTGCTGGAATGCCCATCGCAGAGCAACCGTCGTAAAGGTCGGTGAAAAACGCGTCGAAGGCATCCATCTCAGCCATCGACAACACAGCCTCATACGCCAAACGTCGTCCAGTTACCGGATTGAACGGTGGCAGCGGCTGTGCGCCCGACGCGTCCAATAATGTGAACTCCAACTCGGTCGCAGCTACAACGGACCATCCGCGCTGGGCGTAACGCTTTAGAACGGAGGCCAGCGCATGGCGTGGGTCACCTGCAAACGGCGTTCCTGAATCGTCGTACAAACACATTGGAACCAATGCTGTGTCCGCTGCCAGCCAAGGCATCGGTACCGGTCCGCGATCTGTCGGCAACAGCATTCCATCAGCATCGCCAGATTCGAAAACCAGCGGGCTGCCGTCGATATCCGCGCCCCAGAGGTCGACATTCAGCGCGGAAAACGGCATCCGTACCGTCCCCTTGGTCAACTTGTCGGCATACGAGGGCGGCACGCGTTTGCCGCGCATCTGGCCGTTCAGGTCACAGGCAGCGACGCGAAAACTGTGCAGGGCGCTCAGGTCCATTTGGGGCTCCGTTCCTCTCGTTTCCCGAGATGTACTGGAACCTTCGCGGTTTGTCACGAAATATGATCAAATTTCTTCTTAGCCTTAACCACAAAAAACGCGCCGATCCCAAGGACCGGCGCGGCAAGAAATAGCTTGGCAGAGCAATCAGACAAAGCTGATGCCATTATCCGTCATCGGCAGGCTGGTGACTTTCACACCCGACAGTGCGCGGATGGCGTTTGCCAGTGCCGGCGCCGATGGAGGCGTGCCGGGTTCACCAACGCCGGTTGGTGCTTCGGCGGAGGGAACGATATGAACCTCGACCTCTGCGATATCACCGATGCGCAGTGGTTCGTAATCCGGGAAGTTGGATTGATCCACAGCGCCGCCGGTCAGCGTGATCTGATCACGCATGACATGGCCGATACCGTAGCCGATACCGCCCTCCATCTGCGCGCGCACCACGTCTGGGTTTACGGCGATACCGCAATCCACGGCGCAGGTGACCTTTTCGATCTTGATGCCGTTCTCCGGATCACCTGAAACTTCGACTACCTGAGCCGCATAGGACCCAAAGGACTTATGCACCGCGATGCCCTGTGCACGACCTGCGGGAACGTTGCCCCAGTCGGCTTTTTCAATAGCCAACTTCAGAACGCCAGCTTTGCGTTGCTGGTCGGCGTTGCTGGTGTCGGACAGGTGTGCCAGACGGAACTCAACTGGATCGCGGCCCGCCGTTTCAGCGACCAAGTCCATCATGGTTTCCATCACATAGCCGGTGTGGGTATGGCCCACAGAGCGCCACCATAGAACGGTCGTAGCTTTGGGCGTATCGGTCAGGCCCAATGCCATGCCGGGGATGTTATAGGGGCTATCGGCGATCCCTTCGATCGAGCTGTGATCGATGCCGTCATGGACCAGCACCGCTTCGAACGGAGTACCCTTGATGACCGACTGCCCGGCGACCTGATGCTGCCAACCGACAATGTTTCCATCGATATCCAAACCTACGCGAACCTTGTGGCCGAATGCGGGGCGATAGTAGCCGCTGCGGATATCATCCTCACGCGTCCAGACCAGTTTAACCGGACGAGAGCGATCGGTGACTACAAAGGCCAGCGCGGCCTCGACCTGATAATCGGCATCCGGGGTCGCGCGTCGACCGAACGAGCCACCTGCCAGCATTGTCTTGATATGGATTTTCTCGGGTGGCAGTTGGAAGATCTGCTGATAGGCCATATGCGGGCCAGTGGGCATCTGTGCGCCATCATGCAGAACGATGTCCCCTTCGGTAGTCTGCTCGATCGTGCAGTTCAGCGGTTCCATCGGTGCATGGGCCAGCAGTGGGAAGTAGAAGGTCTTTTCAACAACCTTTTCCGCCCCGTCGATGGCCGCCGAAACCGCAGCGACATCCGCTTTGTTCACGTTGTAAGTGGGTTCCGCGTCCAGTGCGGCCATGATCTCAGCCTTGATCTGGTCCGAGTCGCGCGTTTCGGCGCCCGACACGTCCCATTCGACCTCAAGCGCATCCCGCGCCTGAATCGCAGCCCAGGTGTTTTCGGCATAGACCGCGACACCCGCCTGATTGGGTAGAACGGCGGCGCTTATGTAGCCTTTAACCTCTTTCGACGCGCTGTCGTCGAAACCAAGGGCGATTCCACCTTTTGATTCCGGGCGCTTGATCATGGCGACCATTTGGTTCGGCAGATGTACATCCATGGCATACATTGCCTGACCCTTGCCTTTGATCGCCGAGTCCTTGCGGCGAACGGCTTCATTGCCGATCAGGCGGAACTCGGATGGGTCCTTCAGGCGTGGCTCGGCTGGAGCCTCCAGCTGCGAAGCTGCGGCAACGAATTCCGCGATCGGAGCCGACTTGTCGCCCGCTTTGACGATACCCTCTTCGATGGTGATGCCGGACGCATCCACGCCCCAGCTTTGGGCGGCGGCGTTGATCAGCATTTCGCGCGCGGCGGCACCGGCCTGGCGATATTGCAGCCACGAGTTTGCCATTGCGGTCGAGCCGCCGGTGCCTTGGAAGGGGCCAAACAGCAGGTTGTTGTAGACCTGCGCGTTGGACGGGGCGAATTCGTATTCGATCTGATCCATCGTCAGGCCGATTTCCTCGGCGATCAGTGTCGGCAGACCGGTCGCCGGACCCTGACCTTTTTCAAAGTGCTTGACGATGGCGGTCACGGTGCCGTCAGCGTCAATCTTCACGAACGGGTTGAATTGAGTGATCTCAGACGTGGCCACGGCCAACGCACCATCAGGACGTGCGCCAACCAGAAGGACGGCACCGGCAGCGGCGGCACCTTTCAGAAATCCACGGCGGGAGGTGTTGATGGTCATGGATCAGGCCTCCAGAATTTCAGATGCGCGCTGGATACCGGCGCGGATGCGTTGATAGGTGGCGCAACGGCAGGCGTTGCCGGACATATAGTCGTCGATCTCTTCGACGCTGGGCTTGGGGTTTTCGGACAGAAGTCCAACCGCAGACATGACCTGACCCGACTGGCAATAGCCGCACTGGACCACGTCCAGTTCGACCCAGGCCTGCTGTACAGCGGCTCCGATCTTGTCCTCGCCAACGGCTTCGATTGTGGTGATCTCGGCGTCTTCGACATCTTCGATATAAGTCTGGCACGAGCGCACGGGCTCGCCGTTCAGGTGCACGGTGCAGGCGCCGCAGGAGGCAACGCCGCAGCCGAATTTCGTTCCGGTGAGCTTCAGCTCATCCCGGATCACCCACAGCAGGGGCGTGCCGGGTTCGGCGTCAACCGTGTGGGTCTCGCCATTCAATTTCAAAGTCAGTGCCATGAGGGGACTCTCCGTGTTGGGCTGGTTACCTGAGTCGGTAAACTGGCGCGTTTACTAGTGGCACAAAATTTTACCTCTGTAAACTCTCGCGTTTACCTAGGATTTGACCGCCCCACGTCAATAGGTCTATAGCTCTGACATGACTGAATGCAGCGCTCCAAATGCGTCCAAGTACGCTCAGATCATCGAAGCCGCCGTGGCCGAGTTCCAGGAAAAGGGCTTTGCCGCGGCCAGTATGGATCGCATCTCAGCGCAGGCCGAGGTGTCCAAACGGACGCTATATAAGTACTTTGAAAGCAAGGAAAACCTGTTCCGGTCTATTGTGATCGAACTGTCCAATCGCTTTGCTGACGTGTTCGAATGCCGCTATGAAAAAGGTCGCGATATTCGTGAGCAACTGACCGAACTCGCCTGGGCCGAGGGGCGGATTCTGATGAAGCCCGATGTAATGGCGATGGCGCGAATGATCATAAGCGAAACATTGCGCAATCCCGAACTTGCCGCCGCGGCGCAAGGTAAATTGGACAAGACCCCGATCTTTGTCGACATGCTGCGCGATGCAGCAGATGACGGTCAGCTGAGAATTGACGACCCCAATCAAGCCGGCAGCGAATTCATCGGCCTGATCAAATCGCGTGCTTTCTGGCCTCTATTGTTTTCGGGCTCGGTGCTGAGCGAGGCGGAGATGACCGAAACTATCGACAGCAGTGTTGAAATGATGATCAGCCGGTATGGTGTTTAAAGGCCAACCGAATGAACAAAGGTCGCTAACACGTGCCGCGGCTCTATAACGAGATTTACCCGTCCGCTCCTTTGCTGAACAGCGAAGGCACCTCGCACATCTCGGCGGCTGCGTTGATGTCCGTGAGATATTTTCAGGCTGAGCCTGACAGCATGCCGGAAGATGTTTTTGACGAGCACCACATTTTGCTGAATCTGCAGCCAATTCCGCATCGCGTGCAGAACATGCGCAATGGTGTGCTGAGAGATTTCACCTTTCACCTGCATGACATCATTGTCACCCCCGCAGGCACGCGGTCCGGCTGGCGGTGGTTTGCAAAGTCGAATGTCATCGTCATAACGCTTGACCCGAAAAAGGTAGAAAAATTCGCGCAGTCTGAACTGGGAATGCTATTGGAACCAAACCAGTTTGAGGATCTGCCTCAGTTTTCCGATCCCGATTTGTGTGCCGCTGGCGTGATTTTGCGGGACGCGCTTGAAAACGACGATATGTCTTCGGCCGTGATGTTCGAGGCAATGAGCCGCGTGTTTTTGGTCAAGCTCTTACAAAAATACGGGCGCCGTCGACCTGAAGATGTTGCGTTGAGTGCGCGGTTCACTTCGGCCCACTACAACAAAGTGCTGGCCTATATCCGCGCCAGGCTGGACCAGACGATAACGGTTGATGACTTGGCGGCCGAAACAGCGATGAGCAAGTCTCATTTCAACCGCGTCTTCAAAGAGACGCTGGGTACAACACCCATGCAATATGTCATGGCCTACCGGATCGAGCAGGCGACCAGAATGCTCTCAGAGCCAAACCGCAGCTTTGCCGAGATATCCGCCACATGTGGCTTTGCCGATCAGGCGCATTTCTCGCGCAGTTTCAAGAAAGTCACCGGGCAGACACCAAAAGAGTTTCGTGCGGGGAATACGCCTTGAGCCGGTTCAAACAAACTAAGCGCGATCCTTCAAAACTCAGGTTGCATGGTTCAATCAAAACCTTCGGGAGTTGGGTAGTTTCTGATCATCAGGTGAGGTTCTCACCGCATGAGATCAGGAGATACGGCAATGAACAAAACAGCCCTTGGAACCGCCGCGCTGCTTATGGCCTCGACTGCCGCAATGGCGCAGGTCGAAACGCGTACCGTGACATTTGAAAACGAAGGTGCCACGCTGTCCGGCACGCTATATCTGCCCGAAGGATATGATGGTGAGAAACTGCCCGCAGTGGTGGTCACCGGTGCCTGGACCTCTGTTCAGGAACAGATGCCCCGCGTCTATGCCGAGGAAATGGTCGAACGTGGATTTGCGGCGTTTACATTTGATTTCCGCGGTTGGGGCAAGTCCGGCGACCTGCCGCAGCATGTCCGTTTTGTAGAAAGCCCCGAGGCGAAGACGTCCGACATTCGCGCTGCGTTTGAATTCGTCGCCACTCTGCCCGAGGTCGACGTGGCGCATATCAACGGTCTGGGAATCTGTGCTTCGGCCGGATACATGGTCGACGCTGTATCGGGCAACGATCTGGTTCAGCGGATTGGCCTTGTCGCCCCGTGGCTGCAGAATGCCGAGATCGTCGAGGCAGTTTACGGCGGCGAGGAAGGTGTGTCAGGGCTGATCGAAGTCAGCCGCGCCGCCGAGGACGCTGGTGGTCAGATCATCCCTGCAGCCGGTCCTGAAGGCGCCGAAGGCGTGCTGATGCCGATTGGTGGCTACTACTACGAGCCCGAACGCGGTGCGATCCCGGAATATGACAACCAGTGGAATAATGCGGGCTGGGAGGGTTGGCTGACCTACTACCCGGCGGATAATCCCGGTCGTCTGACGCAGCCTCTGGCCGTTGTGCATTCGGAAACAGCCGCCATTCCGCAGGGTGTTCGCACCTTCCTGGAAGGCCTTGCAGGTGATGCAACGCTGAAGATGCTCGAGGATGTCACTCAGTTCGACTTCTACGACAACCCCGAAGACGTTACCCGTGCGGCGGACACGGTCGCCGCACACTTCGCCGCCGGTTCCGCGCAGGACGGTTGAGGCCGGGTTTGATCTGAACGCGTCGCCTTATGGTGACGCGCCGCACAAACAAGCATTTTCGATTTATGGGAGTAGAACGATGAAACTCTTGTCGACTGTAACAGCCGCGGCTATTGCTGCAACATCACCGGCCTTCG
Organism: Ruegeria sp. SCP11; assembly: GCF_040329455.1. Classification (NCBI taxonomy): domain Bacteria; kingdom Pseudomonadati; phylum Pseudomonadota; class Alphaproteobacteria; order Rhodobacterales; family Roseobacteraceae; genus Ruegeria; species Ruegeria sp. SCP11. Next base: position 144,298 of record NZ_JBDZYG010000001.1, read on the forward strand.
CGAATGACGCCGCCCAGATCAATGCCGCGATCATTGGTATCGCTGCGGGCGCCGACCGACACGACTGGGACCGCGTGCGAGATGCTTTCGCGGACGAGGTTATGTTGGATTACACCAGCCTTTGGGGCGGCGAGCCGGCCACAGCAGCGGCGGATGATGTCATTGCCCAATGGTCAGGGTTTTTGCCGGGCTTCGATGTAACCCACCACATGGTCACAAACGAAACGATCACGTCCATCGACGGCGACCAAGCCACTGCGCAGGCAGATTTTACAGCAACTCACCGGATTGGTGATGAGTTGTGGGTGCTGGGCGGCCGATACGACTATAAGCTGGCCAATGTGGACGGTGCCTGGAAGGTGTCGGCGCTGACAATGACTGCGTTGTGGGAAACCGGCTCGCGTGATCTGGTCGGGCAAGCCGCTGAACGGGCGAGCGCAGGGAACTGATCACTGCGTGCATCCGGCGCGTTCGCAAACCCGCCTATGCCTGCTGCTGCTTCTGGTGTTCCATAAACAGCCGAAGCGGCATCATCGACCGGTACTCGCGCGGGAAATAAATGAAGATGCCCGGTGTGTCAGGCAGGTACCTTTGTAGGATGGGGGAGAGCAGCCCCGACGTGACCTCATCAGCGATGTAGTCGCGGAACGTATAAACCAGGCCCAACCCGCGTTTCGCCATGTCGACCGAGGCGGGCAGGGTGTTGGTGATCAGATTGCCCTGCACCTCGACCGTGAACTCTCCGTCCTTGGCCTTGAACAACCAGGGGGCGATATGACCAGAAGACTGAAAGCGGTAGCGAACACATGTATGTTCCAGTAGATCGCGAGGGGCTTGTGGCGTGCCGTGGCGAGCCAGGTAGTCGGGGCTGGCTGCAACCGTCAGCGGGAGAGCAGGCGTCAGTCGTACGGCGACCATGTCCTGCGCGATCCTATCGCCCAGCCGGAACCCGGCGTGCAGTTCCTCGCCAAGAATATCGGACAGCGCGTCGGTCAGGGACAATTCCACCTCGACGTCGGGATAAGCTGCGCAAAAGCTGTTCAGAACGGGTGCCACGAACAGGTGATAAACAAATTCAGGCATCGCCAGCCGCAGCGTGCCGCGGGCCGCATGGCCGCTGGTACGGGCACTTTCCACGGCTTCGCTCAGTTGGTCGAAGGCGGGGCCGGCGCCACGCATCAGCGCACGGCCTGCCTCGGTCAGACTGATCGAGCGGGTCGTGCGGATGAACAAAGCAGTGCCCAATTGCTTTTCCAGCGATTTTAACTGGTGACTAACGGTCGACGGTTTCAGCGCGAGCGCTTCGGCGGCAGCGCGTAAGCTGCCATGCCGAGCGATGGCAGTGAAGATTTCCAGCGTGGCTAGGGGCAGGCGCATCAGACGAACCTCAATTTCATTATTAGATACTATACATGAAGGAAGTGAAAAAGATGGGGATTATCCGAAAATACGTATCCCCCTAAATTAACCCCAACAGACAGATGATTGACCAGTAGAGGACCAATCCCATGACTCGCATCACTCTGCAGAACACACCTGAACGCAAAGGCGTGACGTCTCGCACCGTCCGCTTCGATAGCGGCGGCAATAGCTTGGTTGGCAGGCTCTATTCTCCGGAGGAGTATGACGGCCCGCTGCCCGCCGTAATCGTTACCGGCGCATGGACTACCGTGAAAGAGCAGATGCCGGGCACATATGCTCGCGAACTGGCTGCGCGTGGATTTGCCACGCTGGCGTTTGATTTCACCGGCTGGGGCGAAAGCGAAGGCAAGCCGCGCTATGTCGAGGATCCCTTGACGAAAACCGCCGATATCCACGCCGCTGCCGCATTCCTAGCATCGCTGCCTGAGGTGGACAGCGCGCGGATTTCGGGCCTCGGAGTGTGCGCTTCATCGGGGTACATGGCCACCGCTGTTGCGGATGATGAGCGTCTGAACAAGGTCGCACTGGTTGCGCCGTGGTTGCATGATCCGAAAATGGCCGAGGACATCTATGGTGGCGCTGAGATGGCTGCCAACCTGATCGCCGCGTCCGAAGCGCCGAACTCTGCCGACACCGTGCTGCTGGGTGCGTCAACCACGGATGAAAGCGCGGTCATGTATCAGGCTCCTTACTATACCGAGGAAGATCGTGGCCTGATCCCGGCCTATGACAACAATTTCTCGGTCGCCTCGTGGAAGCCGTGGCTGACCTACGATGCGCAAGCCTCGGCGGATCGTCTGACCAAACTGATACTGATGGTGGGATCGGCTTCGATCGCGTTGCCTGCCGGTGCCGAGGCCTATGAGGCCCGAACCAAGGCGCCGCTGGAAAAGCTCTGGCTGGGTGATGACGTTACTCAGTTCGATTTCTACGACCGCAAGGATGCGGTTATGGCTGCCTCAGACGCCGTGGCCGATTTTCTTAACGCCTGAAAGGATATCCGATGAATCCCCTAATCAAAGCGGCAATTGCTGCCACGCTGGTCACCGGACATGCTGCCTCTGCAGCCTCACCCGAAGACAACATCAAGGTCGTACAGGACTTTTTCACAGCCTATGGCGCGAATGACCTAAATGGCATTGCTGCCGTCATGGACGAGAATGTGCAATGGCACATCCCGGGTCGCCACCCGCTATCGGGCACCAAGGATGGCCGTGACGAGGTGTTGGCCTTCTTCGCTCAGCTCGGCGCGGCGGGGTTTAAGGCCGAGCCGATCTATTTTGGTGCGGATGAAACCTATGTGGTCGACATTCACCGCGGCTGGTCCAATGCTGAAGGCAAACCCAATGTCGATACGATGTGGGCGCTGCTCTACCGGATCGAAGACGGCAAGATCGTCGAGGCGACTAACCTTAGTGCTGATCAAGACGCCGCGAATACGTTCTTCTGGTCGCAATACCAATTGGCCCCAGTGCCTGACCGTCTGGCTGAATAAGACGATCGCCCGAACTATTCACGCTCAGGCTCATAGCTGATCAATCTATGGAGAGGCAAATGAAACGCGCACTCGTAACTGGGGCCAACCGCGGGATCGGTCTGGCCATTGCTCAGGGTCTTGTGGACCAAGGGTTTGAGGTCTTGATGGGCTCTCGCGACCCGGATGCGGGCCGCAAGGCTGCGGACAAGGTCGGAGCAACCGCAATTCAGTTGGACGTTGCCGACCCGAGCAGTATCGCGCAGGCCGCAGAGCAAGCGGGGCCGGTGGATGTACTGATCAACAATGCCGGAATTCTGGGGTCGGGTAACCTGTTGGATGATCGTCAAGACTTTGCGGACTCGATGGCCGTTATGGTGCACGGACCGTACCTGCTTATGCACCATTTGACGCCTCATATGGTGGCGCAAAGCTATGGCCGCGTGGTCAATGTCTCCTCCGGTTGGGGTGCGTTTTCAGACGGCGTCGCGGGACCTGCCGCGTATGGCGTGGCCAAAGCGGCGCTGAATGCTCTGACCGCTGCAACCGCCCGGACCCTGCCCAATAGCGTCAAGGTCAATGCCATGTGCCCCGGGTGGGTGCGCACCCGTATGGGCGGGGCAGGCGCCACTCGCGCGCCCGAAGAGGGTGCGGATACCGCAATCTGGCTGGCCACTCTCGACACCAACGGCCCGACCGGTGGATTCTTTCGCGATCGCAAACCTATCGAATGGTAAACAACATGACGGATCACCGTATAATTCATGATTTCATAGTTGATTGGTTCGCCCGGTTTGATCGGTTGGATCCGATCGAGATGTTCTTACCCGACCTCCACCCCGGGGTGGACTGGGACATGCCCGATATTGACCGTTCGCTGCACGGTCACGACCGCGTGCGCAACTGGTACGCGGGCGTTCTGGAGACGCTCCAGCGACCGACTGAGCACCATGTCAGCAATGTCCAAATCACTGATGCTGCCGCGACATTCGAGGTGCTGTTCCGCGCCCGGACTACTTCGGGCGACACAATCGAAGCCCGCGTCCGCGAGCATTGGCGGTTCGACGTTCGGACGGACGGAAACCCGCTTATCACTTCTTATTCCGCTGAAATCCTTGAAGAGGCAAAAGTATGAAAACCCTCGTTCTGACCGCCCACCCAAATCTGGGCAAATCCCGTATAAATCGCGCATGGTTCGACGCCCTGTCCGATGCCGAGACCGTTACCACGCGGGATCTGACGGCTATCGGCGGAGAAACGTTCCAGTTCGACGTGCAGGCCGAGCACGAGTTGCTGCTGGCCCATGACCGGATCGTGTTCCAGTTCCCGTTTTATTGGTACTCGGCGCCGCCGGTGCTGAAGGCGTGGATGGACCAGGTGCTGACTTATGGCTTTGCCTACGGTCCGGGCGGCGACAAACTGGCGGGTCGTGAGTTTCTGCTGTTGGTCTCAACAGGTGGCCCGGCTGACAGCTATCACGCCGGAGGGTACAACAACTTCTCGATGGCCGAATTCCTGAAGCCATATCAGCAGACTGCGCTTCTTGCGGGCATGACCTATCTGCGCCCCTACGTGGCCCACGGCATGGCGGTGGCGACCGAAGCTCAGATCGAGGCTTCGATCCCGGACATGCTTGCGCATCTGACCGACCCCGAGCTGGACCCAAAGGTCAAACAGGCACGACTTCTGAAAGAGTTGGAGAACGACCCAGCCAAGGCCGCCGCGGTTAGCTGATTGGCAGCGGGTGTGCCGGCGTTTTGACACCCATTTGTACTGCAACCGGATCATTGCTAACCGGTTGCAGCCTGATCTTTCTCAACTATTTCAAACGGGATACTGCCGCGACAAGTAGCGGTAAAAATCCCAGATGGTTCCTTCATAGTCGCTCGGCGCGAGATGGCCGGAGGGCGCGTGGCGGGAGCTGAGCGCCAATTGCATTTTTTCCAGTTTCTCGCGGTCTTCGCGGTTCACCTCGTGCCATAGCGCGATGCGTTCTTCCAACTCGTCCTGCGTCAACTCATTTTCATACGTAGACAAAGTCCAACGCACACGGATGCAGTCCACTGACAATGGTTTGATCGAGAGTGAAACCAGCAGGGTCGCGGCCTGGCTGGCCACCTGAGCAGGGAACACGTTGAACAAAGTGGAACGACGTCGTTCGTCTTCGGTCAGGCCGGGTGCCCCCACGCCTCTGGCTTCGGCGCTTGACGGGTAATTCGCGCAATAGGCGGTGAATGTATCGTCAGACAATGCCTTTCGGCTTAGGCCCGTCGGCGTATAGTGATGCAGCGTTTCCGGATGTACAACCGACAGGTGGTACGCTTCCATGAAATTCTCGACAAGACACTTCCAGTTCGTGTGCCAGTCTTCTTCAAAGGTCGCGACGTGGCGCATCCTGTCTGTTTCGTAATTGCCAAGCAGTACTTCGAGCTGCTCCAGGCGCGGCGCAAGCGGTTCCGCGTCATCGTCGATATTGGCGTAGATAAACCCGTTCCACTCTTCACAGCGGAACTCCGGCAATGCGCAGCTGCCTTTCGTTACACCCTTGTCGCGCATGCGTGGGGCGTTCAGCAATTCTCCGTCCCGGGCATAACTCCAGGCATGGTAACTGCAAACAAACTTGCGCGTTGATCCTGATCCTTCGGCAATCGGCATGCCCCTATGACGGCAGAGGTTCGACAGAACCCTGATCTGTTCGTCATCACCGCGGACCACCAGCAAAGGTTCATCAAATAGCTGAGCCGTAAAATAGTCACCGGGCTGAGGAATCTCGTCGGCGCGGCCCAGACAATGCCATTCCTTGCTCAGAAATGTTCTTACTTCCAGATCGAAGAACTCGGGGTCCGTATAAAACCATCCAGGCAAACACTGAGCCTCAGCTTCGGGCAAGGCCGCGACCTGATGGAGCGTTTCGACCATTTCGGCGACCCGCTGCTTTTGGATCAGTTGCATTTTCATCTCGTTGCCTCCTGCTCGAAGACGCGATTGAAACCGGCTGTTTTCTCGGCCAGATACTGCGTGAAATCATAAATCGGTCTTTCAAGGTAAGACAGATGCCCGGGCCGTGCGGCCCCCGAATTCAAACCTTTGAACACCTTCTCGGTGCAGTCGCGATCTTCCACGTTCACATCGTCGAGTAGCTTCTTCAGCGTGGCGACATACTCCTCCGCCTTCGGGTCGGCCATGAATTCGGGTGAAAGGCCACCGCCATAAATAATCGAAACCTGCCCGGTACCTTTCGGGTGCAACGACAGGTACCAGAAATAACCGGGCGTCAACGTGATCAGATGGCTTGGATAGAGCGTCAGCAGTGCGGTGGTTTTGCGCCAATCGCCTTCCAGCCGTGTGTTGTCCGGATGCGCGTTGCCCATCGGCAGCGACGCCTCTTTGGTGATCCAGTGATAGTTGAAGTTTCTGAGCCCGGGCGGGCAATCCATTTCTTCCAGTTTGGAATGACCGCCTACCGTCTCTGCATGGCAAACTGGCAGATGGTAGCTCTCCATAAAATTCTCTGCCAGAACCTTCCAGTTCGTGTCCCAGACATGGGTCTCGCGGAAGCACTCCACATAGGTCTCCATGCCGTATTGCGAGATCATGCTCTCCAGTTCGGAAAACTGCTGGGTCACAGGGGCGGAGTCCGGGTTCAGGGTCACATAGATCCAACCCAACCATTCCTCACAGCGAATCTTCGGGAGCTTGTAGCTTTCCTTGCAAAACCCAGTCGTCTCTTTCATGAACGGCGCGCCGCGCAGGTTACCCTCAAGATCGTAGGTCCAGGCGTGATAGGGGCATACCAGAACGCGGGCGTTTCCTTCACCCTCCACGATCGTGGACATGCGGTGGAGGCAGACGTTCGAGAATGCTCGCAGTTCACCTGATCTGTCCCGTAGCACGACGATGGGTTGTCCCGCTATTTCCAGCGAGATGTAATCGCCAACATTCGCCAGACGACTGGACCGTCCGACACAGACCCAGTCTTTGCCAAAGACATGGTCCAACTCGCTGCGCAGAAAATCCTCGCTCGTGTAGACAGAAGGCGGCATGGCAACCGCGTTTTCTATCGGACGATGCGCGGCATCTAGCAGTTCGGTAACGGCCTGGTCTAACGACATGGGTAGCTCCTCAATCATGCGGTGACACCGACCAGCAGGCAGATTCCTCCTGTCTCGCTCGGGTATTTTTAAGTTGCACCTATAATGAGAAATATAAAAACTTAAAAAATGTTACATCGAGAGAGGTAAAGTATGGTTCGCTTCACTTTGCGCCAATGCACCTATTTTCGAACCGTCGCCGAGTGCGGTGGAATTGCTCAGGCCGCGCGGGTCTTGAATATTTCGCAGCCATCCGTGGCGCAGGCGATTCAAAAGCTTGAGGACGTAACAGGTCTGATCCTGTTCGACCGCCACCATGCTCGTGGATTGACGCTTACACTTCAAGGGCGGTTGTTTTTAGAACATGTTCTGGAATTGGAAGCGCAGGCAGAGCATGTCGATATTCAAGCCAAAGCTTTGGTGTCGGAAACTGCAGGTGAGCTGCGTCTTGGTGCGTTCAAGACCCTTGCGCCGTTTTTTCTGCCGACGCTCATTCGGGACTTTCAGCATACATTTCCGGGTGTCAGCATATATCAAACAGAATACGGGCTCGCCGCTCTCGGCGACGCGCTGCGGAATGGTGAAATCGACCTGGCGCTGACATACGACCGGGGGTGGTCATTGGAAGGTCTGAAAGTCGTCGACCTGACTGCCCTGCAACCAAAGGTGATAATTTCGTCGAACCACCCACTGGCGCAGAGCGAATATGTTCGATTGTCCGATTTGCAGGATATCCCCTATGTCATGTTCGACGGGCCCGGAAGCCGCGTTTATTTCGAAGACTTATTGGCCGAGACCGCCCTCTATCCAGAGATAGCCTATACCTCAAACTCGCTTGAGACAGTGCGCAGCGCCGTATCCGAAGGGTTCGGTTTTTCTTTTCTGATCATGGTGCCTGAGGCGGCGGCGACGTATAGCGGCGGTACTGTGAAAGCCCTCAAATTGGTCGAGACGCTCCGGCCGTTGAACGTTGTTCTGGCCTATCATGAAGATCGTCAGGGCAAGTTTATCAACGGATTTCAAGGCCTTGCTCAGACGCATTTTAAAAGGTTGTCGGAGAGAACAGGCTGATCGGTCAATTTGACCTTATTCTTCCGGTGCGGGTCACACTCTGTCTTAAATTCAAATAACGGGCTACCGACTACGGCAGAGGTTTTAGGTAGCCCGAATATCAAAGGCGGTGGAGTTCAAGCTCAACCGCCTTTGACCGATTTAAGTGGTTCAATCCATTGCCAGTTCCGTAATTTCCCGACGGAAGGGCAGGCTGTCGCCGATGTCCGGGCCGTCGAGCTCGCGCGCATACCGATGACCGGCGTATGTTGCCCAGGCTATAGGGCCGGGTGCGTTGGCGTCCCCAATCAATTTAACGGATTTGATACCAGCATCGGCCCATTCCGCCTCTTTCGCCTTCAAAGCGTTAAACACAGCGTTGTTTTCCAACCGTGATGCCACCATCACAACCGCGTCCGCCTCGATCTTCCAGGTGCGGTCAGTATAGACACAGTTCGACACCACATGATCAGAATGAATCTCGGTCACACCCTGATTGAGCACGATCTCGACCCCTGCGTCCACCAGACGTGGGTGAATGGCGATCTGTTCAAGCGTGTTGTTCGTCCAATCACTGACATAAGCCGAGGGCGTCACCAGCGTCACTTGCGCACCGTTTTTTGCTAGCAGCTCGGCCACAACGCCGCCCATGTAATAGTGATCGTCATCATACACCACGACACGCCCGGTCGGTATGGTTCCATCCATCAGATCGTCGGGGGTATAGACCTTGGCCCCCTCGGCGATGGGCATTGGAACCACGTGCTGACGGGCCACACCATCGCGGCGCCAGGTTGCACCTGTGGCGATGCAGACGTTTTCAAACCCAAACTCAAGAATGCTATCGGCGTCCAGTTCGCTTTCGCGATAGATTTCGACATTCGGACGCTGGCTGAGCTGATAGTCCCGGTAGTCCACAACACGCCCCCAAGCCGACAGGCCCGGCAGTTGGCGCTCGCGGGTAACACGCCCGCCGATCACGTCACGCGCTTCGGCCACTGCCACGTCATAGCCTCGGCGGCACAAGGCCCAGGCCGCTTCAAGTCCCGCCGGACCGGAGCCGACGATCAGCACGTTAGAGCTTCCGCCTTTCTGGTTCATCTTCTCGGGATGCCAGCCTTTGCGCCACTCTTCCATGAAGGTCGGGTTCTGCGTACAGCGACTGATCGACATTGTCATGTCGCCGGTGATGCAGATGTTGCAGCCGATGCACTCGCGAATGTCTTCGATTCGACCTTCCTCGATCTTTTTCGGCAGGAACGGGTCAGCGATGGACGGACGGGCACAACCGATGAAATCCAAAGTGCCCGACTTGATCATTTTGGCCATAACGTCGGGCGAAGTGAACCGACCAACGCCGACAATAGGTTTGTCGGTCAACTCGTGGATGCCACGCACCAGCTGTTCCTGCGCGGCCTCTTCCTTGAAACGCGAGGGGCCTGAACAATCCTCCCACGTCCCTTGCGCGAGGTCCCAAAGATCGGGCAGATCTTTGTTCATCTCAATGTAGTCGCGTACTTCTGTGTTCGAAAAACCAAGCTCTCCGATCGTTTCGTCGAGGCTGACCCGTAGGGTGATCGCCATCGTATCCCCGACAGCGTCGCGCATGTCGGCGATGACTTCTTGGCTGAATCGTGCGCGGTTTTCCAGAGAACCGCCATATTCGTCGCTGCGCTGATTGGTGGCGCGGCTGAGGAAGTGCTGGAAAATGCCGAACCCATGCGCTCCATAGAGGCAGATCAGATCAAACCCGGCCTCTTTCGACCGTTTTGCAGCGTTCACGAACCAACGGCGCAGGTCCTTGATATCCTGCTTGTCCAGCGCCCGCGCCTGCACAGGATCGTTGGTAAAGGTCCGGATCGGCAGCGCCGAGGGGGCAAGCGGCACTTCCTTTGTGTACAGGTTCGGACCGTTGATCCCGGAGTAAGCCAACTGAATTCCGGCCAAAGCGCCATGCGTCTTCATCCGCTCAGACATTTTACGCAGTTGCGGGATGTCTTTGTCTTCCCACAGGCGCAGTTCGATGAAGGGTGTGATTTCCGACGTGTGGTGCATCTCGCATTGCTCGGTGAAGATAACTCCCCATCCGCCTTCAGCCTTGATGCCCCGCATCGCGGCCGCTGCCGAAGGATCCCGATATCCGCCACCATTGCAATGAGGCACCTGATAAAACCGGTTTTTGGCGGTGTGAGGGCCGATTTTCATCGGTTCGAACAGAATGTCATAGCGTGGGTCGCGCATTGCTGGATCTCCCTTGGGGCTCTGGCAGTTTCGACCTTTTCTGGTCGCTCGTCTGATGATCTGAGGGGTTTTGAGATCAGATATACCCCTCTATATTGCCCATAATTAGTAGGCACTCTTGATTGGGGGGTATATACCCCCAAGGAGGTATGAGGGCATGAATCAGATTCCCGAACCCAACCTATTGGCAGATGCTATTGAGGCCATCGGGACTTCTGAGTTCGCGCAACGGCTTCATCGATGGCTCAGTGCCTCGTTGCACTTTGACAATGTGACGATTCTCGCGTTTTTCGACAAACAGCAGCCAGAAGTCTTTTTGGCCCACTCCGTTGAGCGGCGTGTGTTCGAACGTATGAACAGCCACTATGTGACCGGAGCTTATCTGCTGGATCCTTTTTACGCCCTCCACACCAACCGAGTGGCAGAAGGGATGTACCGTTTGACTGATATCGCGCCGGATCAGTTTCAGCGGAATGAATACTATAAGTCGTACTACCAACGTACCACGCTGGCTGACGAGGTGGCATTTTTCTCGTGGCCTTCGCAGGATGTTTCGATGACGGTTTGTATCGGGCGCGACGCTACGACCGGATCAAAGTTTTCGTCGCGTGACCTGAAGCAGGCAAAACACGTGGTCCCAATCGTGAATGCGCTAGTAAGGCAGAACTGGGCGGGGATCAGTCCGCGCGGCCAAGACGCGTCGGAAGACGTCGTTGACCAGTTAAGGCAACGCCTGACCTCGGAACTGGGCATCGGTCTGAGCGCCAGGCAGGCCGAGATCGCAATATTGATTTTGCAGGGCCATTCGTCGGTTTCCATTGGTCTTACGCTGGGGATCAGCTCTCAGACCGTGAAGGTAATTCGCAAGCAGCTCTACAAGAAATGCCGGATCTCCTCACAGGGTGAGCTCTATTATCTGATCGCGCCGTATTTGTCCGAGCAAGGGCAGACAAAGGGTTAAGCCAAACAGATTAGCTAAAGCCTAATTAGGGGTAAGTCAGACAATAATTTCGTCGGATTTCAACTTGTGGGAACTTGCTGGTGAAACACGCGGGGCGTGCTGGAGCGGAACAGCACGACGCAGCATTCTTTGACCTTTCAGGTCGGATCAGGACGCAACAAAGGAAACCGATACATGCCCATTGAAAAAACCGACACGCTTGTTGTTGGCGGTGGACAGGCCGGCATCGCGCTGAGTGAACACTTGGGAAACAACGATGTTCCTCACATCATTCTTGAGAAGAACCGGACTGCCGAAGCTTGGCGAACTGGTCGCTGGGACGCTTTGGTCGCGAATGGTCCGGCCTGGCACGATCGGTTCCCAAGCTTGCTGTTCAACGGTGATGACCCGGATGCATTCGTATCGAAAGACCGCGTGGCCGAGTATCTGGTCGAATACGCCGAGATGGTGAACGCCCCGATCCGTGAAGGGGTTGAGGCGCTCAAGGCCGAACGTCTGCCGGGCGAAGGCGGCTTCCTCGTTCAAACTACAGCCGGTGAAATCCAGGCCAAACGCATCGTGGCCGCCACGGGCGCATTTCAGCACCCGGTCATTCCTCCGATCGTGCCGGAAACTGCGGGTGTCGATCAGATTCATTCCTTCTACTACAAGAACCCCGATCAGTTGGCCGAAGGGGCCGTGATGGTTGTCGGCGCCGGGTCATCCGGTGCGCAAATCGCGGATGAACTAAACCGCGCAGGCCGCAAAGTGTTTCTGTCCGTTGGCCCGCACGACCGCCCACCGCGCCGCTATCGTGGCCGTGATTTTGTGTGGTGGCTGGGTGTTCTGGGCTTGTGGGACGTGGCCGCGATGAAACCGGGGACCGAGCATGTGACTATCTCGGTCAGCGGGGCCTATGGCGGTCACACTATGGACTTCCGCCGCATCGGGAACGAGGGTGTCACGCTTGTCGGAATGACCAAAAGCTTTGACAACGGTGTCCTCAGTTTTGCTGATGATCTGCAGCGCAATGTGGCGGCAGGCGACGCCAACTATCATGAGATGCTGGATTTGGCAGACGCCTATGTGCAACGCACGGGCATCGAACTGCCGGAAGAACCCGAAGCGCGCGAGGCGTTTGCCGACCCCGAGAGCCTGACCAACCCACTGGCCTCGGTTGATTTTGCCAAGGAAGGTATCTCCACGATCATCTGGGCGACCGGTTTCCGTCAGGACTTTAGCTGGATCAAGGCGGATGCGTTCGACGAAAAAGGCGCGCCGATCCATCAGCGCGGCGTATCCGTTGAACCTGATGTGTATTTCCTTGGCCTTCCGTGGCAGTCACGCCGTGGTTCGACCTTCCTTTGGGGCGTGTGGCACGACGCGAAATACATCGCCGATCAGATCGCGATTCAGCGCGCCTATGCCGATTATGACGGCACCGCTGCCATCGTCTCCACCGCCGCAGCAGAATAATCAAACAGGAACTCGAAATGGCGCATACACGCATCCGCAAGTTCAACACCAAAGAGACGTACCCCGAGCAAAACCTCGACAACGACTTGTGTCAGGCCGTTGTCACTCAGGGGGGGAAGACTGTTTATCTGCGCGGCCAGTGCCCTCAAAACCTGGACGATGCGGTCAATATCAACAGCCATGATCCGGTCGAACAAACCCACAAGGTGATGCAGAATATCCAGCAGCTGATCGAAGAATGCGGCGGCTCGATGGAGCATCTGGTAAAAGTAGTCGTCTATATCACCGACGTTCGCCATCGCGAGGCGGTCTACCGCACCATGGGCGAGTATATCAAAGGTGTGCATCCGGTCTCGACCGGGTTGGTCGTTCAGGCGTTGGCACGACCGGAATGGCTGGTTGAAATCGATGGCACTGCTGTCATTCCCGACTGATCTTGCCGATCATTTCTGGAAACCGGGTCGCGCTGAAACGCTCTCACCCCGCGCGACCCGGTCTTTGTCTTTAAGGAGGTCCGAATGACATTTTCTTTGGTTGCTCGCTGCGCCGAAACAGGCATGTTCGGTCTGGCGATTTCGTCTTCGTCGCCGGCAGTGGCAGCCCGCTGCTCGTTTGCTCGCGCCGGTGTAGGGGCGGTCGCTTCACAGAACGTGACAGATCCCAGCCTCGGACCGCTGACGCTGGACCTGATGGAGCAGGGTAAGGCCGCGCCTGAGGCCATTGAAGAGATGAAGGCTCGAGCGAAGTTCATTGAATACCGTCAGGTTCTGGCGGTGGATACCGCCGGGCGTACGGCAATCCATTCCGGCCCCAACTCTTTGGGCATCTGGACACAGGCGCAGGCTGAGAATGTCGCCTCGGGCGGCAATCTTCTGGCCAACGAGGGTATTCCGCAAGCTATAGTTGACGGTTTCCTGTCCGCCTCGGGCCATGTCGGCGATCGCTTGATCGCGGCCATGCGTGCTGGGCTGGCCGCAGGCGGCGAGGCAGGGCCGGTGCATTCGGCGGGCATGAAAATTGTCGACAAGGTCAGTTGGCCGGTAGCCGATCTGCGTTGCGACTGGACCGAGGATTGTCCGATTGAAGCCATCGCAACCGCTTGGGACATTTATAAGCCACAGTTGGACGCTTACATCCAGCGCGCGCTCGACCCGCGCGAAGCGCCTTCTTACGGCGTACCCGGCGACGAATAAGCAGGGAGAGACACCATGTTGGACTATTCACACGAAGATTGGAAAAGCCGCGCTGCGGGTTTGTCATTTCGCGGGCAGGCTTTCATCAACGGCAAGTTTGTCGATGCCGCGTCAGGTAAAACCTTCGACAGCATCAACCCGGCCACCGGAGCGGTTTTGACCCCGGTTGCCGAATGTGATGAGGAAGATATCAACCGCGCCGTGTCCGCAGGCCGCGCCGCATTTGAAGACGGACGCTGGTCGCGTATGGCGCCGGGGGATCGAAAGGCGGTGATGCTGAAACTGGCAGAACTGATCCGCGAAAACCTTGAAGAGATGGCGCTTTTGGACAGCCTCGACATGGGCAAATTGGTGACGGATGCCGCTACCATCGACGCCCCCGGCTCGGCGCATTTCTTCCAATGGTATGCCGAGGCGATCGACAAGGTGTATGACGAGGTCGCTCCCACCGGACCCGGTGATCTGGCGCTGGTTAGTCGCGTTCCTTTGGGCGTCGTCGGTGCGGTGACGCCCTGGAATTTCCCGCTGGACATGGCCACGTGGAAAGCGGCCGCTGCGTTGGCGGCTGGCAACTCGGTTGTGTTGAAGCCGGCCGAACAGTCGCCTTTGTCTGCGTTGCGACTGGCGGAACTGGCGGCTGAGGCTGGTATCCCGGATGGGGTTTTCAACGTTGTGCCGGGTTTCGGCGTCACCGCTGGTCGGGCGTTGGGGCTGCACATGGACGTGGATTGTCTGGCCTTCACCGGTTCGACCGCCATCGGCAAGATGTTCATGCAATATTCGGGGCAGTCGAACCTGAAACAGGTCTGGCCGGAAACCGGAGGAAAAAGCCCCAATCTGGTCTTTGCCGATTGCGAAAAATTGGATACCGCCGCCGACATGGCCGCCTTTGGAATCTTCTTCAATCAGGGCGAGGTCTGCTCGGCAAACTCGCGGCTGTATGTGGAGCGTTCGATCAAGGATGCGTTTGTCGAAAAACTGATCGCCCGTGCGCAAGCGACCCAACCGGGTGACCCGCTAAATCCCAAATCAAAAATGGGCGCGATCGTTGATGAGAAACAAACGCAGGGCATCATGCGCTTTGTCGAAGAGGGCAAGAAAACTGCAAATCTGGTGACTGGTGGAGAGCGCGTCACGGTTGATGGCAAAGGTTGCTTTGTTCAGCCGACAATCTTCGACGATGTAAAACATGACAACCCGCTGGCTCGGGACGAGATATTTGGCCCCGTTCTTTCGGTTATCTCCTTCGACACCGAAGAGGACGCGGTGCGGATGGCGAACGACTCGATCTACGGGCTCGCTGCGTCGGTCTGGACTGACAACCTGTCCCGCGCCTGCCGGGTGTCGGACAAGCTGATGGTCGGAACCGTATCTGTGAATACGGTAGATGCCCTGTCTGCCCAGACACCGTTTGGCGGCATGAAACAGTCCGGCTTTGGGCGCGATTTGTCATTGCACTCGCTTGAAAAGTATACTGCTTTGAAGACCACGTGGATCAAGTACAAGGCTTGATCCGCGACCAAGCGGAGATGCGCCATTGCCTTTCAGATACACGCTGCGGCAGCTTGAATATTTTGTGGCCGTCGGAAAGGCAGGCAGCATCGCTGCCGCCAGCGACAAGCTGAACGTGTCATCGCCGTCGATCTCGGCAGCGATTACCCAGCTTGAGGTCGAGTTCGGTGTCAGCCTGTTTGTACGTGAACATGCCCGCGGTCTGTCGCTGACCAAAGCCGGGCACAAATTCATGGAACGCACAGAGTTCGTGCTGCGAGAGGCCGAATTGCTGGCTACGCTTGCAGGGGAAATCACCGGCAAGGTTCAGGGCGTGCTTTCAGTTGGATGTTTGGTGACCTTTGCGCAGATCATCTTGCCGGGGCTGCGGCGGGAGTTCGAGAATATCTATCCCGAAGTCCGTATTGAACAAAGGGAACTCAATCAGGCCGAAATCTTTAGTCAGCTGCGCCGGGCTGAATTGGATATTGCCTTGACCTACGACCTGGATATTCCTGCGGACCTCGAATTTCGGGCTCTGCACGCGCTGCCCCCCTATGTAGTTCTGGGTAAGGACCATCCACTGGCCGACCGGTCCGAGTTAGCAATCGCTGACCTTCAGGATGATCCGATGGTGCTGCTGGATCTACCCTTCAGCGGCGAGTATTTCCTGTCCTTCTTCCGCGAAGCGAATATCAAGCCGAACATCGCGGAACGAACGGCGGATATGTCGGTCATGCGTTCTCTGGTCGCCAATGGATTCGGGTTTTCGATCGCAAATATACGGCCCATCAACGCACTTTCGCCTGATGGTAAGAAACTGATCTTTGTGCCGTTGGCGGGCGATCTTAGACCGATGAACCTGGGTCTGCTCAGCGCGCGGAGCGAAAATGAAACGAACACAAAGAAAGCCTTTGTCGAACACTGCGAACAAGCGGTGAAATCGGGCACGCTGCCTGGACTGTATGTTGGCACGAAAGCTTAAAGCGGCTTCGGCTTCTCCTAACCCGTGCTTCGCTATTCTCGGATTTATGTTTTTCGTGCGTGGTGTAGGCTGATCACCAAGCATGGATGCGCACGAGATTTAGCGGTTAAGCAGGCTCTACTCTAATGACAGAAACCCTTGATATTCTGGAAAAACTGGTTGGCTTCGATACCGTCAGCAAAAACTCCAATCTGGACCTCGCTGCTTATGTAGAAGAGTTTTTGGAAGCGCGTGGTTTTGCCGTTCATCGCATCACCGATCCCGGCGGGGAAAAGACTGGACTGTTTGCGGAAAAGGGGCCTGACGGCGAAGGGGTGCTGCTGTCCGCACACACCGATGTTGTGCCCGTTGAAGGGCAAAGCTGGACTAAAGACCCGTTTCGTCTAACCCGTGAAGGCAACCGCGTTTACGGGCGCGGTACGACGGATATGAAAGGGTATGTGGCCTCTGTCATGGCGCTGGCTGATCGAGCTGCCGGTGCGAGCTTGCGCGAACCACTCAAGATTGCACTGTCCTATGATGAAGAGGTGGGCTGCGTCGGAATTCAGCACATGCTGGATCGATTGGCCCCGATGCTTGGCCAACCTCGAGCCTGTTTTGTGGGCGAGCCTACCGAAATGCGGGTGGCTATCGGGCACAAAGGTAAGGCTGCGTTGCGCGCCGTGTGTCATGGGCAAAACGGGCACTCCGCTCTGGCTCCAAAATTCGTCAACGCGCTACATTTGGCTACTGATTTCGTTGGGGAACTGCGACACCTGCAGAAAACCTATGCGGACAGCGGAAACAGCGACCCGGCTTATTCAGTGCCGTATACGACCTTCCATGTGGGAATGTTGTCGGGCGGCAAAGCGTTGAACATTGTACCGGATCGAGCCGAGTTGACCTTTGAATACCGCCATCTTGCGTCGGATCACGGTAAAGACATCCTGCGTCAGATACAGGATGCGGCGGGCAGGGTAGGCGCAAAGTACAATGACATCTGTACGGAAGCCCGTGTCGAGGTCGAACAGTATAACGCTTACCCCGGGTTAGATGTCGCTGAATCCGACGCGGTGATTGGCTATGCCCAGAAACTGGCGCAGAGCAACGCTACCACCAAGGTTGCCTTTGGGACTGAGGCCGGTTTCTTTAGCGAATTGGGCATCCCCACGGTTGTCTGCGGGCCGGGATCAATGGAGGGGCAGGGCCATAAGCCGGATGAATACTTGGAGATCGGAGAACTCAGCGCCTGCGACGCTATGATGGACCGTATTCTCGAAGACATCAGCAACTGAAGCCGATCATGACCTTGCTTCAAGACCTCACTTTCGTTGATGGCCTCGGCATTCTGGGGTCGGCGATCATCATCTGCGTCTACTACCTGGCCACCCGCAATATCCTTCCTGCCGACAAAATCGCGTTCAATGCGTGGAACATCGCGGGGGGATCATTGGTTATGCTTTCTCTGATCTACAGACCCAATCCGGGCGCCATCGTGATGGAGGTCATGTTCCTTGGCATCGCCTGTCTGGCGGTACTCCGTAATCTGCGCGGCGCAAAGTAACTCGCACCGCGCCTCCGTTATGCTGCAATCATATAAAACTTGCGCAGTGTCTGCGTGATTTCCCAGGTGCATGGTGTGCCCTTGGGAATGAAAAACGTGTCCCCGGCACCAAACGTCTGTGCCGATCCGTCCGAAGCGGTCAAGGTAACTGACCCCGAGATCACGGTCATCATCTCGTCGACGGGATAGGCCTCGATGACCTCGCGACAAGGGGCGCATTCCCAGACCCCGGTCGAGATTTTCTCGTCTGTGCTCTCGAAAAAGCTGCTGATAGTCTCGGTCTTGTCATCCGTGGTGAAATCACTTTCCGCCACCAGGGATGACGGAACAAAGCCGGTTTCAGGGTTCCCGTCGGGTAGTAGGTGAAGTGGTTTTTTCATCTTGCTGTTTCCTTCTGTGCGGTCACTGTGGCCATGAAAGAAAAAAGCCCTCCGGGCAGCCGAAACTGGACCGGAGAGCCACTATTCAGAAGAACAGGATCACTTCTTCAAGTTGGTCCAGATCTGGTCGTAGACGGCCTGAACTTCCTCCTTGCATACCTCGATAAAGACACCCGGGCCCGCATCTGCGTGGGGGTTCTTTTCAGGTTGGGCCGCCAGCGCCGGGTCCAAGAAGCTTTCCGTACCGGTCACGCCTGCATTGTATTGCGCAAAGTTGGTGACGGCCGCGATGTTTTCAGGTTCCAGCAGGAAATCCATGAAGATCAGCGCATTTTCGCGGTTAGGTGCATCTTTCAGCAGAACAACATTGTCCATCCACGCGATATAACCTTGCGTCGGATAGGCATATTCCACATTGGCGCCTTCTTCGCGTGCCTTGGCTGCAAACCCGTCGTAGATTTGACCGACGGCGGCATCACCGGACACCAGTACTTCTTTTGCGGTATCCGAGTTGAAAGACGCCCAATGCTGTTTGGCCTCTTGCAGCATGGCGTTCAGCGCCTTCAGCTGCTCACGATCAGTCGAACATTGCGGGATGCCCATGTGGAGTGAGGCCATCGCCATCACCTCACCCTGGCTGTCCAGCATGTTGATGCGGCCCTGCAGTTCAGCCGGAGGGTTAAACAGAATGTCGGTGGTCTGAATGTCACCGTCATAGGCATCACGGCTCACGGCAAAGCTGGTTGATCCCCACTGATACGGGATCGAAGATTGCCGCCCCGGGTCAAAATTGGGGTCTGCCCATTCTGGCGCGATGTTACCTTTGTTTTTCAGCTCGCCGTCAGTGATCGTATCCAACATGCCTTCCTCGGCCATGATGGCGACCATGTAGTCGCCCGGCACCGAAACGTCATAGGTGCCGATGCCGCCTGCCTTTAGCGACGCCAGCATCGCCTCGTTGGAGTCGTAAGTATCCATTGTGACGTTGATGCTGGTTTCTTCGGTGAATTTTTCCAGCAACTCCTGCGGAATGTATTCAAACCAGTGGTATATGACCAATTCGCCCTCGGCTGCAGCTGCGTTGGCTCCTAAGGTCAGTGCTAGGGCGGCAACGCCGCTTTTCATCAAGTGTTTCATGTGTCTCTCCGTCTGTTGGTTATTTGGTGTTGTCAGACTTGCTGACAAAATAGCTGATCGTGACCATGACGATGGACACGCTCAGCAACATGGTCGAAATCGCCATGATATTGGGCTTGATCCCCTGCTTGACCGAGCCAAAGATCGCGGTAGGCAGGGTTTCGACGCCTGCGCCTTTCACGAAGTTGGTGATAATGAAATCATCCAGACTGACGATGAAAGCCAAGAGGAAGCCCGAGATGATACCGGGCATCATCAAAGGCAGCAGGATCTTGGTGAACGCTTGCCTTTTGGTCGCATAGAGATCCAGCGCGGCTTGTTCGTAACTGTCCTCGATGCCCTGCATCCGCGCCGATATCGGCAGGTAAGCAAAGGGGATGCAAAACGCGATATGGGCCAGCAAGATCGTCAGAAGCCCGCGCTCAAAGCCGATCGAGTTGAAAAAAATCAGGGTTGCGACAGCCAAGACAATTTCCGGGACCATAAGCGGCAGGCTGATTAGCCCGAAAGAAACAGTGCGAAAGCGGAACCTGCCTCCGCGCACCATGCCCGTCGCCGCCAGTGTTGCGATCGTCGTTGCAACGGTTGCGGCAACAATTGCGATGAAAAAGCTGTTCTTGGCGGCCGTCTTGAACTTCCCGCTCTCGGGGCCGGTGAAGACGTCTGCGTACCAGCGCAGCGAGACCCCCTCCCAGTTTGTCAGGGATTGCGAAGCGTTGAAGCTGTAGATAGTCACGACGACCAGAGGCGCGTACAGCACAACCAGACAGAGCAGGGTGATGGCCTTGAAGCCAGTGTAGGACTTGATGTTGAATTGCTTGCTTGCCATCGGTCAGCCTCCTGCCTTGTCGGCTTTGGCCTGCTGCCGGGCCGAGAACATCAGGATGATCAGAACCATTGTCAGCAGGATCATCGAGGCCGCCGCCCCAAATGGCCAGTTACCCGCGTTGCCCTTGAATTGTTCCTCGATAAGCGACCCGATCATGAAATTCTTGGCGCCACCCAGAAGGTCAGGTGCAAGGAATGACCCCATCGAGGGTACAAAGACCAGAATGCATCCTGCGAACACACCCGGTTTGACGGCAGGCAACAGGACACGACGCAGTGTTGTCCACTTGCTTGCATAGAGATCGGCCGCTGCCTCAGACAGGGCAAAGTTATAGCGTTCGACAGCCGCATAGATCGGCAAGACCATGAAGGGCAGGTAGGAATAGAACAGGCCAAGCTGTACGGCAAAGTTGGTGTTCACGATATGCAGAGGGCTGTCGATCAGGCCGATACTCATCAGAAAATCGTTCAGCGGACCTTGATCGCGTAGCAAGAATTTCATCGAAACGGTCCGGATCAGCAGATTCACCCAGTAGGGAATGGTGATCAGAAACACCCAGATCGGGCGCATATTCTCAGATCTGGTTGCAATGAAATACGCCGTCGGGAACCCGATCAACAAGCTCAGAAGCGTTGCCGCCCCCGCCTGCCAGATCGACCGCCAGAAGATGGTGATATAGGTCCACTCGATTTTTGGAGGATCGTCCCCGAACAACCCACGATCAAAGAAGAATTGATCGTAGGCTGCCAGAGAGAATTCCCAGATCACGCCGCCACGAAACTCTTTCGTCAGGAAAGAGTAGATCAGCATCATAATTACCGGGGCCAGAACCAGAATGGTCAGTGTTACCCAAGCCGGTAGCAACAGCCATGTACGGGCCTCTTTATAAGTGTCTGTCGTGGCGCTGCCGCCACTTGCCGCACCCGCCGCCATCAGTCTGCCAGGAGGCGCGCGGCCCCCAGCTCCATGTTGACAAACATCTCGGTGCCTGGCTCGAAGATGCGTTTATTACCACGATCCGAGTTCGACGTGCGCACGACGAAGTTTGGGCCGTCCTGCAGGTCTACGATCGTGGTTATGTCGGTGCCGACAAAAATGTTCTCTTTGATCCGCCCTTTTAGGCTTTCGGTTTCGACGGGAGAGTCAGACATGTAGAGCCGTTCCGGACGGATCGACATGTGGACTTTAGACCCAACGCCAATCCCCTCGACAGCGTTGCAAGTCAGCTCGTGTCCCCCCCCGAGATGGCACGTCGCGCGGCCACTCTCGATCCCGTCGACTGAAACTTCCAAAAGGTTGGTCTCGCCGATAAAGTCGGCAACGAACATATTATGCGGGCGCTCATAAATATCGGTCGGCGTGCCAAGCTGTTGCATCTCACCCGCCGACATCACCGCGATGCGGTCAGACATGGTCAACGCTTCTTCCTGATCGTGCGTGACGAAGATGAAGGTGATCCCGGTTTCGCGCTGCAGATGCTTCAACTCCAACTGCATCGCTTTCCGTAACTTGAGGTCCAGCGCCGACAACGGTTCGTCCAACAGCAGAACCTTCGGCCGCGGTGCCAAAGCACGCGCCAACGCGACACGCTGCTGCTGGCCCCCGGAAAGCTGGCTGGGTTTGCGCGCAGAAAACTGGCTGAGTTGCACCAGTTCCAGCATCTCCCCCGCTTTTTTAAGCGCCTCGGCTTTCGATGTTCCGCGCATTTCCAACCCGAACGCCACATTTTCGAGAATAGTCATGTGAGGAAACAGGGCATAGTTCTGGAAAACCGTATTCACCGGCCGCTTGTTCGGCGGCAGGTTTTCAATCTCATCGCCAAAGAGGAAAATCGCCCCTTCGGTTACATCCTCAAACCCGGCGATCATGCGTAACAGAGTTGTCTTGCCGCAACCGGATGGGCCTAGAAGCGTAAAAAACTCATTGTCCATGATTGACAGAGAGATCTTCTTTAGCGCGGTGAAGTCACCATAGCGTTTAACCGCATCCCGTACGTCAATCGCGATTTGTTGTGTATCGGTCAAACTCGCCTCCATATTCACCGCGAAGTCACTGTCGGGTATATACGGGCCGTGCGGTCCTCTTAAGAATTGACTTCCTCATCAAACATTAGGATTAGCCTAATCATTTAATTTTAGACATTAAAATCAAAGCATTGGCGCGTATTGGCCTGGTTTTACGGGGGAAGGAAAATACTACATCTTAGATGTTGAATTAACGTCGTTCTGTCTTTTCCTGAAGGGGTCCCCAAGCCTTTATCCATATCCCAAAGGAGTTTCTCGCCGGAGGGCGCGCGTGCCCCACGCGGGTTTGGTCGAAAACTCCCGAAATTTGCATAACGGCAGAAAACAGGTTTTCAGGGGGTCGGAAACCGCTTCATGCAAGCCGCTGTTCGTGCACTCTGGATGTGATACACCGGAGCACATTCGAATCGAAATCCGTGGAAATGAGACAATTTTCCACAGGATTTTGCTGCAGGTTGCTTGCAGGTGTATGGAGCGAACGTTTTGAACTATAACGCACAATTGGCAGCGCGTTTAAGCGTGGCACCGATGATGGACTGGACGGATCGGCACTGCCGGTACGTGCACCGGCTGCTGAGTGGTCAGACGTTACTCTACACCGAGATGGTGACGGCCCCTGCGTTGGTGCGTGGTGGGGCGATGCATCTGTTGGACCACAGCCCCGAAGAGCATCCGGTTGCGCTGCAACTCGGCGGGTCGGATCCGCATGAACTGGCGCGGGCGGCGCGGTTCGGAGCGGATGCGGGCTATGATGAAATCAACCTGAACTGCGGTTGCCCCTCAGATCGTGTGCAATCCGGTACGTTCGGAGCGGTACTGATGAAAGACCCGGCCCGGGTCGCCGAATGCGTGGCCGCGATGCGTGAGGCGACCGACGTCGAGGTGACTGTGAAGTGCCGTATCGGTGTGGATGAACAGGAGCCCGAAGAGGTTCTGCCTGCGTTTCTGGAACACATCCGCGCCGCTGGATGCGAACGCGTGACGATCCACGCGCGTAAGGCGTGGCTGCAAGGGCTCAGCCCCAAGGAGAACCGGGAAATCCCACCCTTGGACTACGATCTGGTGCACCGGATGAAAGCGGCGTTTCGCGATCTGCATATCTCGATTAACGGTGGGATTACTTCATTGGATCAGGCGCGCACGCATCTTGAGGCTGGGCTGGACGGTGTCATGATCGGGCGCGCAGCCTATCACCAGCCGACCGACATTCTAGCTGGGGCCGATCCGTTGATATTTGGAACCGGGCAGGCCGCGGACCCAATTGAAGTTGTTCAAAAAATGGTGCCCTATGTCGAACGTCACCTTGTTAGTGGGGGGCGGTTGCACCAGATCACCCGTCATATGCTGGGCCTTTTCGCCGGACGCCCTGGTGCGAGAGCATGGCGGCGGTCTTTGTCCGAGGGTGCGGTGCATGAGGGAGCAGGCCCTGAAGTGATGCTGCAGGCGCTGGAAAAAGTTGCGCCTCTGGCCGAGGTCTGAAGGAACTAAAATACGGCCAAGGGCCGGTATGGGGGAAAGATGCCCGAGGCGATGTTGTTGGCCCAGATGCTGGGCCTTTTGCTTGTAATCGGGGCGCTGGCCGGAGTTTTGGCCGGATTGCTGGGGGTTGGCGGGGGCATCGTTCTGGTGCCTGCGTTTTTCTATACCTTCCAGACCCTCGGCTATGGGGGGCCACAGCTGATGCAGCTCTGTCTGGCAACCTCATTGGCGACGATCATCGTGACCTCGATGCGATCCGTTCTGGCGCATAACAAGAAAGGCGCGGTGGATTGGGATATCCTGCGCGGCTGGGGGCCGGGGATCGCCATCGGTGCGATTATCGGCGTGACGGTGGCCTCGGCATTGCGGACCGAGGCTTTGCAAGCGTTGTTTGGCATTCTGGGGATGGTCATTGGGGCCTATCTTGGACTGGGCAAATCCGAGTGGCGACTGGGCGATGCCATGCCAAAGGGCGTCCGACGGGCGGCGCTGTCCCCCTCGGTGGGCTTTCTCTCGGTTCTCATGGGGATCGGAGGCGGCAGTTTCGGTGTGCCGCTGATGAGCCTGTTCAACACACCCATTCACCGCGCCGTCGCCACCGCTGCGGGGTTTGGCGTGATCATCGCGGTGCCGTCGGTGCTGGGCTTTCTGTTTTTGGATATTGCACCGGAACACCGCCCTCCGCTGACCATCGGTGCGGTCAATCTGGTCGCGTTTGCTATCGTCGTCGCCATGACAATGATTACAGCGCCGTGGGGGGTGAAACTCGCCCACGCAATGGACCCCAAGCCTCTGAAGCGCGTCTTTGCGGTGTTCCTGACGCTGGTGGCTCTGAACATGCTACGCAAGGCGCTGGGCCTGTGAGTGACTTTCACGATAAGGGCTGGATCAAATTTCCCTACGATCCAGTGTTGGCAGAGTGGGTGGAACATGCTCTGCCCGCGGCTCGTGCCTCAGTCACTGATCCCGCCCACGCCCAATGGTTGGATTGCGAGGGAACGTGGTTCATCGGTGTCGATGCGCTGGACAATGACTCTCAGGGCAGGGTGGGGCAGTCTGGTGCGTTGTCCGGGCAGGCCATGCGTTTCGTCACCGAACAATACGGAGAGTTGCCACTGCACAAGGGGCAGGTCTCGGTGATCTATCCCGGCTATCCTCGCCCTCGAAAAGGCGAAAGCGAAAGTGCTGGGCGGTATCGGTTAAAAAGAGATGCAGCCCATGTAGACGGGCTGCGACCGACAGGACCGGATCGCCGACGGCGAGTGGATGAGCCCCACGCATGGA
The DNA here is from genome assembly GCF_040329455.1 of Ruegeria sp. SCP11. Taxonomy (NCBI): domain Bacteria; kingdom Pseudomonadati; phylum Pseudomonadota; class Alphaproteobacteria; order Rhodobacterales; family Roseobacteraceae; genus Ruegeria; species Ruegeria sp. SCP11. Next base: position 169,337 of record NZ_JBDZYG010000001.1, read on the forward strand.
TTTTAGGTGTTCCATTGAACGATGCCAGCGAAGACGCCGCCCCGATGGTGCTTTGGGAAGGCAGCCACAAAATCCTGCGCACCGCTTTCAAAGGCGCACTTCTTGGCCATCCCCGCGACAGCCTGCATCAGGTCGACATCACGGATATCTATCAGGCTGCCCGCCGAGAGGTGTTCGACACCTGCCCACGCATCGAATTACCCGCCAAACCCGGCGAGGCTTATCTGCTGCATCGCCACTGCTTGCATGGGGTTGCGCCTTGGGGCGAAGGAGCATCAGCCGGACCGGATGGACGAATGATTGCCTATTTCCGCCCTGAATGCGCAGGGGGAGTAGCCGAATGGATCGAATCTGCCTAACCTCCTGCCATTGTTAAGATTTGGAGGTATTTCGGATGATTACGGTTCACACAAATTCCGACGGTGCGCTGATCGAGGTCGAATTATCCGGCGAGGTGACCAGCAGTGACTACAGCGAAACTCTTGTCCCCGCAATTGAGGCCGCGCTTGCGGACCATGACACGGTGCGTCTGCTGGCCGTCGTGCAACCCGAGTTCAAGGGATACGATTTGGGGGCGGCTTGGGCAGATACGAAACTGGGCCTCAGCCATTGGCGCGGGTTCGACCGGATCGCAGTCGCGGCGGATCAAGGTTGGGTGCAGACCAGCATTCGTCTGGCAGCTCCGATTCTGCCATGCCCCGTGCAGGTTTTTGAACTTTCAGAACTGGAAGCAGCCCGTCGCTGGATTCGAGAGTCGCTGGGCGCCATACACGTAATTGATCTGGGCGGTTCCTGCGTTCAGGTCAGCTTGTTGGGAAAACTGGACCCTGAAGAATACGGTCACGCCGAAGTAGACCTTGACAACTTGCTGGTGGGCAAGGACGGGTTCCGTCTATTGGTCGACCTGCGGGAGTTTGACGGCTGGCAAGGGTTGACGGCCTTGGCATCACATTTCCAACTGGTCCGAAAACATGTCGGTTTGCTGGATCGTGCGGCCATCGTGGGGAACAAAGCTTGGCAACACATGGCACGGAAGGCTGCCAGTCACATTCTGGGCACTAGGACCCAGTTCTTTCCCTCAGACGAGATCGAAAACGCAAAGTCCTGGCTCGCCGCCGGCTAAGAAGAGTGCGTACCTTTCCGTTTACGTAAGGTTACTTGAGGGCAAGGGTAATTGTTATTGATTGAGTGGTCAAAAAAGCCCTACACATTGATTGTTCTTCCGTCCAACCACTGCGGAAGATGAAGATGCTGAAGCGCGCCGCTGTGGGTTACCACTCACTCACCACAAGTGTTCGAACTTGTTCCCCCCTCGAAGTTCATACCAACCTGCAGCGGCGCAGGTTTAGACCGAACAGCGTTGAGAAAAAGTTTTAGGACTTGTTCATGCGTGCAGCGCGTCCGCCCCGTCGTTTAGACAGTTGTGGTGCGCGCGAGGGCAGGTTTTCCATGATCTCGGCCCGTTCACCGCTGTCCATTTTGGACCACCGCGTGATCTCGTCGATCGTGCGATAGCAGCCGGTGCAGATGCGTTCGGTCGGATGCACGACACAGATCTGGACGCACGGGCTTTCGACCTCGTTCCTTTTCCAAACCATGTTTGTCATCGACGTACTCCGTCCGTTACAGGAAGCGCATCCTATCCAACGCTCCCTGCAGAATATAGCCAGCGGCGACGTGATCGATAACCTGTCCGCGACGTTTTCGTGTCGTATCCGCCTCAAGAAGCGCCTTTTCAGCCGCAACCGTGCTGAGGCGTTCATCCCAGAAACCAATGGAAACTTCGGTCAGGCGCGACAAATTGCGGGCAAATGCACGGGTCGATTGACAGCGAGGGCCTTCGGTTCCGTCCATGTTTTTCGGCAGGCCCAAAATGACGCCGCCGATCTCGCGGTCGGCAATGATCTCAAGCAGGCGGGCGGAATCCAGGGTAAATTTCTTACGCCGCACGGTTTCCAGAGGACTCGCCACGCCGCGCATAAGGTCCGAGACCGCGACGCCGATGGTCTTCTCGCCCAGATCCAGCCCCATCAGAGCGGTCAAAGGTGGCAGCGCCGCCGCGAAGTCTTCGAACTCGTCGTGGATCATTGTGCGATCCCGGCCTGCAAGGCGGCTGCGTCGATCATCTCCAACGCGTCGGGATTTCCGGCAAAGACTTCCATGGCCTCATTCTTGACGTCGATGGCACGCTGGCCTTCGCCCAGAACGCCGAGCGCAGCGATCAGGCGGGCCCAATCCTCGGGCGATCCGCCTTCGGAGGCCAATCGGTCTGACAACTGGTTGACCATGCCTTTGATCATCTCTTGGCGTTCTTCCGGGGTCATCGCAGCGGCCGCATCTACGTCATCCTGACTGGGGCCGGAGGCAGGCGGGATGTTCGGCGCGTTGAACACGCCAGCGCGGAAGGCCAATTCGTCCAATTGCGCGCGAATGGCGTCGCCCCACGGCGCACCAGCCGGAGCGTCACGCAGCGCATCGACCCAGATTCGGTAACCAACATCTGGACGACCGATCTGAACCATCATCTGACCCAGATAGTATTGCGCCGGGCCATGGCGCGGATCGCGCCGCAAGGCCTGCCTCAGCGCCTCTTCCGCCTCGGGCGAGACATAACCGCCCACGGACAGGATCATCATCTCGGCCAGATGCGAATAGGCATCCGCCGGAGCGGCGTCGCCAGACAGTTCGATGACGCGCTGTTGCGCTTGATACGCGGCGGGGTAATTGCCCGCGTTTGCCTCGTGTTGCGCCAGAAGAATGTGGCCCTGAAGATCGTCTGGGCGCGCTGCAACAGTGTCGCGCAACTGATTCAGAAGATTGGCATAACTCTCATCAAGCTCCGGCAATTGCGTGGGTGGAGCAGCTGCTTCGGCTTCGGCCTGGGTTGGACGTTCCGCGCGCAGGGCCTCGGCGCGCTCCAACCGTTGGGTCAGGGGCTGATCCGGCAATCCGGCGGCCCCCATCTGGCGATACAACCCAACGGCGCCGCCTACCACGATGAGGGCAATGGCGGCAAAGGCGGCCACGGTGGCCCAGCGAGGAGGTCCGGCTTGTTTGGTGCTGGCCTGCATCTGAGCATCAGCGGCCAGAATACGACGTGAGATTTCTGTACGCACCCGGTCTGCGTCGGCTTCGCCGATGACACCCCGGGCCAGATCCCGATCAACGCCCGCCAATTGTTCGCGATAAACGCGTAGGTCATAGGCGGCCGCGGGCTCGCGTGTTTTGCGTCCTCGCAGCAAGGAAAAGCCCAATATAGCTGCGATCAGCAGCGCGCTAAGAAGTGTTACGACCAGGAACGACATGGAATCTCCGCTATGGCTGCCCTGACTTAGACCTGTCGGCGAGCCGAAAAAAGGGACAAATGGCCGCGAGGGCTTCACATCTCGCAATAATGGACCCCATGTCGCAATAGTTCGATATTGTGGCGTTGTCCGGCAGGGCTAAACTGTTCCTGCACGGCATACCTGCGCCAATCACCGAACCGGATGGATTCGCTCATGAAACATTACTCAGCCTTTGCTGTCGCGCGGGAGGCCCTGCGCTATCACACCGGATGGGAGCGCGCGTGGCGCTCACCCGAACCCAAGAAGAAATACGACGTCATCATCGTTGGTGCCGGTGGCCATGGTCTGGCCACTGCGTATTATCTTGGTAAGAACTACGGCATTCAGAATGTTGCCGTCATCGAAAAAGGCTGGCTGGGCGGTGGTAACACCGGCCGGAACACGACCATCATCCGGTCGAACTATCTGCAGGATCCGTCGGCGGCGATCTACGAAAAAGCGCGAAGCCTCTACGAAGATCTTAGCCAGGACCTGAACTACAACGTCATGTTCAGCCCGCGCGGCGTCATGATGCTGGCGCAAACCCAGCATGAAATTCGCGGCTATCAGCGTACCGCCCACGCCAACGCACTGCAGGGCGTGAAGACCGAATGGATCACGCCCGAGCGTGTCAAGGAGCTGGTGCCGATCATCAACCTGGACGGACCACGCTACCCAGTTCTGGGTGCGCTGTGGCAGGAGCGGGGCGGCACCGCGCGTCACGATGCGGTGGCTTGGGGCTATGCCCGCGCCTGTTCTGCGATGGGCATGGACATCATCCAGCAATGCGAAGTCACCGGCGTCCGGTCCGACAATGGCCGTGTGATTGGCGTCGACACCACCAAAGGTGCCATCGACTGCGACAAGCTGGGCATCGTGGTTGCTGGCCATTCCGGTCAGTTGGCCGAGATGGCAGGCTTCCGCTTGCCGCTTGAGGCGATTGCGCTGCAGGCGCTGGTATCCGAGCCGATCAAGCCTTGCATGGATGTTGTCGTGATGGCCAACACCGTACACGGATATATGTCTCAGTCCGACAAGGGCGAGATGGTGATTGGCGGCGGCACCGACGGTTTCAATAACTTCACCCAGCGCGGCAGCTTCCATCACATCGAGGAAACCGTCCGCGCGCTGGTCGAGACCTTCCCGATGATCTCGCGCCTGAAGATGCTGCGCCAGTGGGGCGGGATCGTGGATATGACCGGCGACCGCTCGCCCATTCTGTCGAAAACACCGCTGCAGGGCTGCTTTATCAACGGCGGCTGGGGTACCGGTGGCTTCAAGGCGATCCCGGGTTCCGGTTGGGGCATGGCTCAGTTGATGGCCACAGGTCATTCACCGCTGACCGAAGCCTTCTCGATGGACCGCTTCAAAGAGGGCCGCTTTATCGACGAAAGTGTCGCCGCCGGGGTGGCTCACTAAGGGCTCTGCCCGAGGTGGCCAGCTAACAGAATTCAGGTCGGCCCAAGCGCCGACCAACCGCCAAAAGGATGACCATATGCTGATCCTGAATTGCCCGTATTGCGGCGTCGATGCCGAGGAAACTGAACTGTCGGCCGGTGGCGAGGCGCATCTGAAGCGTTTCGGCCCGGGATCGTCGGATGACGAATTCCACGACTATCTGTTTATGCGCGAAAACCCCAAAGGCGTTCATTTCGAACGTTGGCGCCACAGCAATGGCTGCGGCAAGTGGTTTCACGCCGCGCGCTGCACCCAGACGCTTGAGGTATTCGGAACCTATTCCGCCCAGACCACCGAGCCGCCCCAAGAAATCAAGGACGCGATCACTGCAAAGCGCCCTGGCTGGACGTGGAGAGAGTTCAAATGATCCGCGCCGCCATCTGTAATCCCGCCTGCGAAAGGTCCGCAACATGAGCACCCGTCTCGCAAAACAAGGCCGGCTGATTGACCGGTCGAAACAGGTCACCTTTACCTTCAACGGCACCTCGATGCAGGGCTACGAGGGCGACACGCTCGCCTCGGCCTTGCTGGCCAATGATCAGATGATGGTTGGCCGCTCGTTCAAGTACCACCGTCCGCGCGGAGTTGTCGCCAGCGGCGCCGAAGAGCCGAACGCTCTGGTTGGTCTGGGGCAGGGCAACCGGTTCGAGCCCAACCAGCGCACCACCACCACCGAGTTGTTCAACGGCCTGACCGCGATCTCGCAGAACCACTGGCCGAACCTGGAGTTTGACATCGGTGCGGTGAACACCGCCTTTGCGCGGTTCCTGCCTGCCGGTTTCTACTACAAGACGTTCATCCACCCGAAGCCGTTCTGGAAACACGTCTACGAGCCGTTCATCCGTCAGTCCGCCGGTCTGGGCAAAGCGCCCGACAAGGACAGCCGGGATGCAGATACCTACGAACACTTCTATGCCTTCACCGATGTGCTGGTGATCGGCGGCGGTGTCGCAGGCCTGCAAGCTGCTAAAACGGCAGCGCAATCCGGTGCCAAGGTCATGCTGATCGAGCAGACCGCGCACTGGGGTGGCCGTGCGCCAGTTGATGGCGGCACCATCAACGATGAGCCTGTGGATAAGTTCGTGGAACATTTGGTTTCCGAATTGGAGACAATGGACAATGTCACGATGCGCACGCGCTGCATGGGGGCGGGCGTCTATGACCACGGTTATGTGCTGGGCTATGAGCGTCTGACCGACCACAAACCGGGCACTCAAGGCCCACGCCATCGCCTGTGGCGTATCCGCGCCAAGCAAGTTGTGACAGCCACTGGTGCAATCGAGCGTCCTCTGTCCTTCGCGGGCAACGATGTGCCGGGCGTGATGCTGGCCTCGGCCATGCGCGATTACGTGGTGAACTGGGGCGTGACCCCGGGCGAGCGCGTGATCGTTGCCACCAACAACGACGACGCCTATCGCACCGCGATTACCCTGAAGCAGGCTGGTGTTGACGTTCTGCGCGTGGTTGACGCGCGTGCCGCTGCTGGCCCACTGGCCGAAGAGGCACGTCAGCTTGGCATCCGTGTTGACCCCGGCAAAGCCATTGCCAAGGTCAAAGGTGGAAAGCGCGTCAAAAAGGTTGCGATCTGCAATCAGGAAGGCGTCGGTGGCGCTCGCGAAGAGGTTGATTGCGACGCGGTTGCCATGTCGGGTGGCTGGTCGCCGGTGGTGCACATGTGGTCCCATTGCGGCGGCAAGCTGATCTGGGATGAGGCAAATGCCCATTTCCGTCCCGATCCCGCCCGTCCACCTCTGGGCGCTGACGGAGAAGGGTTCGTTCTGGCCGCAGGCAGCTCGAATGGTCCGCTGGACTTGGGTGAGGTTCTAGCTGACGCGCATGCCTCAGGTAAAGCCGCGGCCAAGGCGGCGGGTTTCAAACCTAAGAACACCAAGGCGCCGCAGGGTGAAACCACGGCAGAGGCAGCGATGGAGCCGGTCTGGCTGATGCCCGCCAATGCCGAAGTCCAGCTGCGCATGAAATCCTGGCTGGACTTCCAGAACGACGTCAAAGTTTCTGACGTCCAGTTGGCCGCGCGCGAAGGCTATGAGAGCGTTGAGCACACCAAGCGTTACACCACGCTGGGTATGGCGACCGATCAGGGTAAGTTGAGCAACATCAACGGTTTGGCGATTCTTGCTGACGCGCTTGATGCTGAAATTCCCAAGGTCGGCACAACCACCTTCCGTCCGCCTTATACGCCGATCTCGCTGGCCTCGATTGGTGGTGAAGCGCGTGGCGAGGTGTTCCAGCCGATCCGTCAAACACCGATGCACAACTGGCATGACAAGAACGGCGCCGATTGGGAGCCGGTCGGCCACTGGCGCCGGACCTATGCCTATGTGCGTCCCGGTGAGTCCGTCCATGACGCGGTGAACCGCGAGGTGAAAAACACCCGTGAAAACCTAGGCCTGCTGGACGCGTCGACGCTGGGCAAGCTGATCGTTAAAGGCCCGGATGCCGGTAAGTTCCTGGACATGCTGTACACCAACATGATGTCCACGCTGAAGGTTGGCAAATGCCGCTATGGCCTGATGTGTTCAGAAAACGGCTTCCTGATCGACGACGGCGTTGTCGCCCGGATCGACGAGGATACCTGGCTCTGCCACACAACCACCGGCGGAGCGGAACGTATCCACGCTCATATGGAAGAGTGGCTGCAGACCGAGTGGTGGGACTGGAAAGTCTACGTCGCCAACGTGACCGAGCAATACGCTCAGGTCGCCGTGGTCGGCCCCAACGCCCGCAAGGTGTTGGAAAAGCTGGGTGGCATGGATGTCAGTAAAGAGGCCCTGCCGTTCATGGAATGGCGCGACGGCAAGATCGGCGAGTTCGATTGCCGTGCATACCGTATCTCGTTCTCGGGTGAGCTGTCTTATGAAATCGCTGTTCCTGCCAGCCAGGGTCAGGCATTCTGGGATGCTTTGATGGAAGCAGGCAAGGAGTTCGGCGTGATGCCATACGGCACCGAATGTCTGCACATCCTGCGGGCCGAAAAGGGCTTTATCATGATCGGGGACGAAACCGACGGCACCGTGATCCCGCAGGATCTGGGGCTGCACTGGGCGCTCTCGAAAAAGAAAGAGGACTACCTCGGCAAACGCGCACATTCGCGTACCCACATGGCCGATCCTGAACGCTGGAAACTGGTGGGTCTCGAGACTGTGGATGGTTCTGTCATTCCCGACGGAGCTTACGCAGTCGGCGAGGGCGTCAACGCCAACGGCCAGCGCAACATGATCGGGCGCGTGACCTCGACCTACTATTCGGCCAATCTGGGCAAAGGCATCGCCATGGGCCTGATCAAACACGGCCCCGATCGCATGGGCGAGATTGTCGAGTTCCCAGGAACCAACGGTAAAACCTACAAAGCCAAGATCGTGGACCCGATCTTCTATGACAAAGACGGGGAGAAGCAGAATGTCTGAACCCATCAGCGCACTGAACCATGCCAGCTATGAAGGCATTGCCAAGGTCGAGGAATGCGGTCTGCAGGGTATGATCACCCTGCGCGGTGATCTGTCCGACAAGGTGCTGGCCAAGGCCGTCAAAGACGCGACCGGGCAAAAAATACCCGGACAGCGTGAGGCACTGGTAAACGGCAATACAGGTGTTTGTTGGATGTCAACTGACGAACTGCTGGTGCTTGTTCCTTACGCCGAGGTCGAGGCCAAACTGGCCGCGATGACCAACGCCCTCAGTGGCACTCATGCGCTGGCGGTCAATGTGTCAGACGCACGGGCGGTGTTCCGCATCTCGGGCGCCAGCGCGCGGGAAGTTCTGGGTAAGCTGGCTCCGGTAGAGCTTTCGGCAGAGGCCTTTCAACCAGGTCAAATCCGCCGTTCGCGCTTGGCACAAGTTGCGGGCGCGTTCTGGATGGACGACGCCGAAACCTTGCGCGTGGTCTGCTTCCGATCGGCGGCGGATTACGTCTTTAACCTCCTCAAGGTTGCGGCGCAGCCGGGCAGTGAGGTTGGTGTGTATTGAAGCCAGAAGGCAAGTGAAATTGCAGCGACCCCAGAGTGCTGGGGTCGTTTTCTAGTTTCTGAGATGGCATTTACCCGTCCCTTTGGGGCGATCGGAAAAGCTTACGGTCGAGAACCGTCCTCTGACTTTAAAGTTCAGAGTTTTCGGATCTAGACGCGCTGAATAATACACTCGCAATTCTCCATAATAGCCCGTATCGGTATCTGCTTCCCACGACAGTTGATATCTTTGTTTCTTGTCGATCTTTACGTCCGCTGGCACTTCTCCGATCAAGTAGTTCTTTACTCCAGCGAGCCCATTCGCGGGATCAACAGCAACATAATACTGTTTCGTAATCCATCCATAGTTTGTGCGCCTGTCTATTATGCATTCGTATTGGATAAAATCGGCAACTGCATCTTGAGCAATAAATATGGTCGCTATAGCCAAAAAAAGATGTTTCATTTGATCTTGTTTCTTTTTGAGTTCAACGAAGATTATGCAATGAGTCCGTCAAATACTTCAATTAGCAAAACACGTTTTGCGGGAACTTAAAAAAAATTTTCTATTTTTGCAAAAGAACTGTTTGAAAGCTAGCTAACGCCTCTGGGTGCAGCAGTGACTCAGCCCTGATAGGCTGCAAATTGTCGTCGCAAATGTTTGAATAGAATCCTAGTTGGTTCAAGAGGTCGCTCAGCCGCTGATGCCTTTCCTGAACTGAAAACAGAGGTGAGTGAAGTGATAGCAACAGCGTTGGTTGGTGAGCCCGCAGCCACGTTAAAAGCGTTGGCAGAACGAAAAACTCCGCCCCTTCAATATCCATCTTGACCAGCGATACTTTGGACAGGTCATTAGTGGCCTCAAACTGGTCCCACGCAATAGTCAACGCATCGGTGCCGTGCGCTCCGTCATGCAGTAGAGAACTGGTGGAATCACCCGGTTCTCCGCGGACCGACGCCATGCGGGCCACGCCGAACTGATCCGACAGCGCCACTCCAAAGGCCGAGACATTGCGGATTTTGTTCAAGTCCAAATTCCAGGCAAGATGCCTAAAAGCAGTTGGATCAGGCTCGAAACACCAGACATGGCGGGCGCGGCGCGCGGCATAGAGGACAGTGGGGCCGATCCAGGCACCGATATCCAGGTAATCTCTGTCCGGCGATAGGTATTTGTCCAATACGGCGAAGGTTTCAGGCTCCCACGCGCCCGCAGACGCCTTGCGCCAGAATTTCGAATGATAGGGGTCCAGCCGAAAAGGCTCGCCGTTCAGGTTGCCCGCATAGTATCCGCGAGCGCGGTAGAACATCTTGCGCGCCTGTGTCAGCATCGGCTGCCTCCGGGTTTTGTTATCTCGGCCCTTGACCTGCGGCGGCTGCCAAAGCATTTAACCTTGGGAACCGCAACTTACATTTTAACAGGGGGCCGACATGGCTTTTGAACTTCCTGATCTTCCTTATGCACATGACGCGCTGGCAGCCAAGGGTATGTCCGCGGAAACGTTGGAATATCACCACGACCTGCACCACAAAGCCTATGTCGACAACGGCAACAAGCTGATCGCTGGTACCGAGTGGGACTGCAAGTCGCTGGAAGAGATCATCGTTGGCACCTACGACGCAAACGCAGTCGCGCAGAACGGCATCTTCAACAACATCAGCCAGCTGTGGAACCACAACCAGTTCTGGGAGATGATGGGCCCCGGCGGCAACGCCATGCCCGGTGAGCTGGAAAAGGCTTTGACCGAAAGCTTTGGCTCGGTTGACGAATTCAAATCGCAGTTCAGCGCTGCTGGTGCTGGTCAGTTCGGCTCGGGTTGGGCGTGGCTGGTCAAGAACGCAGACGGCTCGCTGGCTGTCACCAAGACTGAGAACGGCGTGAACCCGCTGTGCTTTGGTCAGACCGCACTGCTGGGTTGTGACGTGTGGGAGCACAGCTACTACATCGACTTCCGCAACAAGCGTCCAGCTTACCTGTCGAACTTCCTCGACAATCTGGTGAACTGGGAAAACGTCGCTTCGCGGATGTAACCCATTGACCCGACGAGGGTTCATCAAGGGCCTGCTGGCGGTGACGCTAGCAGGCCTTTTTGCTGCTCTATACGGGTTCTTCATCGAACCTGCGTTGCGGCTGCGCGTGCGCCGGTGGCGATTGAGGCGCGCAGATTGGACTGTTGCCCCTTTGCGGATCGCCGTTCTGGCCGATCTGCATGTCGGAGAACCGCATGTCGGGCTGGACCGGATCCGTCAGGTTGTGCGGCGTACGAATGCTCTGGCCCCGGATCTGGTGCTGTTGTTGGGGGATTTTGCTGCAGGGCATAAATTTACCACCCAGCCCGTGAAGATGAGTGAATTGGCCCCGGTTTTGGCTGAATTACAGGGCAAACATGGTATTTACGCTGTGCTGGGCAATCATGATTGGTGGGATGACCTGACCGCGCAACGGCGGGGCGGCGGTCCGAACCTCTATGCCGACGCGTTGCGGCAGAACGGTATTTCGGTGTTGTCGAATGAAGCCATTAAGTTGGAGAGCCTCGGTATCTGGCTGGCAGGGCTGGAGGATCAGTTGGCCATAGTCAATGGTCGAGGGCGGTTCCGCGGACTGGACGACCTTCCTGGTACGCTGGCGCAGATCACAGATGACGCGCCGGTGGTGATGATGGCGCATGAGCCTGACATCTTTCCCAAGGTTCCGAACCGGGTGGCGTTGACCCTGTCGGGTCACACCCATGGTGGGCAGGTGCGGCTGTTCGGTTGGTCTCCGCTGGTGCCGTCCCGGTTCGGAAACCGCTATGCCTATGGACATGTGCGCGAAGACGGGCGCGATCTGGTGGTTTCTGGCGGGATTGGGTGTTCGATCCTGCCGGTGCGGTTCGGCGTGACGCCAGAAATCACTGTAATCGAACTGTCGGCCTGACCGGTGAGATCCCGCCGATTAATAAAGTTTCATATTGAGATAGGATTGTACGCCGTTCCGCAGTGCTTACCTTAGGTGTCGCGGAGGGAGAGAACCGCACACCAAATGAAACGCACTCAGGCAACGCGCCAGTTACCACTGGTCGCGTCAGGGTACTCCTACGCCTGATAAATAATGAATGGCTACTGAAGCCATTATAGGAGAGCATGATGGTTGCACTTGAACAGGGAACATGGGTTGTCATTGCCGACGGGGAAAAGGCGTTGTTTGTTGAGAACATCACCGATGCCGAAGATCCCAACCTGGTCGTTGTTTCTGTAGAAGAGCAGGATTCATTTGCCCGCCCAAACGACCGGGCCGGACGGCGTTTTGATACCGGACCAAACCAGAAGTCAGCTGTCGAGGAGCCCAACTGGAAAACCCACGCGAAATCCCTGTTCGTGCAGGATGTTGCCAATCTGTTGAACCGCAAGGGGCTTAAAGGAGCATTCAATCGGCTTGTGCTGGTCGCCAGCCCCCATGTCCTTGGGCTGCTACGCCGTCGACTTCATAGTGAGGTTCTGGCCAAGGTCGTGGCCGAAGTTGATAAAACCCTGACCAATCATCCGCTTCACAAGGTTGAGAAACTGCTGACCAGTCGTCAGACCCCAACTGCTCAGGCGGTGTAACCATAGCGGGCGGCCTTAGGCCGCCTGTCTTTTTTAAGTCAGGAACTCGCGCAGAGTGGACATTGCATCTGACGGATCTTTCACCCAAGTAATGAAATCCGCCAGTGACCCATCGGCAAACCCCTGGCCGATGACCTGCTGCAACAACTCATGCAGCGCGTCCCAATAGCCATCGACATTCATCACTAGAATTGGTTTGTCGTGCAGGCCCAGCTGCCGCCAGGTCAGGGCCTCGAACAATTCGTCCAGAGACCCCGGGCCGCCTGGTAGGACAACGACCGCGTCCGCATTCATGATCATGACCTTCTTGCGCTCGTGCATTGTCTCGGTGATCACAAAGCGTGTCAGATCGGTCTTGCCGACCTCGCGCCGCAGCAGATGCACAGGGATCACGCCGAATGTATCCCCACCGGCGGATTGCGCGGCACGCGCAACTTCGCCCATCAGGCCCACATCTCCGGCGCCGTAGACCAGTCGCCAGCCTTCCTGTGCCAACAACGTTCCAAATGTCCGTGCGGCTTCAGAATAGCCGGAATTGGCGCCATTGCGTGACCCGCAATACACACAAACAGATTTCTGAGTCATTGGAAGCGCTCTCCGGGGTTGTGCCAGGGGTTTTGACCCCTGATAGCGGGATTGATAGATTGGCTCAACCGTCAGGCGGAATGTGTTATACTCAAAGCACTTGCGCTGCGGAGTGAAAGGAAAAAGATGAACGCCGAGTCGGGAAGCAGCAGCTCTGGTACATTCTTCTGGGGGGGGATCGCCGGTATTGTGGTTTTGGCCGGGTTGGGTGGATTGTACCTGTCTGGCATGATCGGGCCCTCTCAGGAAGAGCCAGTTTCGCAGACGGATGTTGCGGTTCAAACTCAGGATGACGACACCTCACCTGAGCCGGCAGAACAACCCGCCGAGATTACCGCTGAACCCGAAGCATCTGTGGGCGACGATACGGCGACAGCAGCGCCTACGACGCCGATGGCACCGTCCTTGGATCAAATTTTTGTCGAACCGGACGGTGACGCGGTTCTCTCTGGCTCGGCCGAACCGGGGACAGAGCTAAGCGTGCTGCTGGACGGAGAGCCCGTACACAGCTTTACTGTTGATCCCAGTGGCCAGTTTGCCGAATTTCTGTCGATCCCGTTTTCAGACGATGCACAGGGCCTGACCCTGGAAACGCAGGGCGATGAGCGGGTACGTTCTGATGACTACGTGATTGCGGCGTTGCCTGAACCGAAACCCGCGGATGATGCGCTTCCCACCGCCGATACCGACGAAGGCTCGGTGTCTGAGACAGAAGTGGCCGCGGTAGAACAGGATCAGACCGGGGATCAGGCAGATGAGCCTGCTCAGACCGCAGCACGTGACGCGGTCGAGGGTACCCCGGACACACCGGTTGATACCCAAGACCAACAGGATGAAACACAAGACCAGCAAGTTGCCATCCTGCGATCCGGTCAGGATGGGGTTGAGCTTGTGCAAAAGCCGAGCGCGCAGCCGCAGGAATCGGAACAGGTTGCTCTGGACACGATCGGCTATTCAGACGCCGGTGAAGTTGAACTGACGGGCCGTGTGCCGGATGGGTCGGCTGTGCGCCTGTATCTGGACAATCAACTGGTGGATGATCTTTTCCCGGCCGAGGATGGCCAGTGGCGCAGTGAGATCGAAGGGGTCGAGCCCGGTGTCTACACGTTGCGCGTGGATGAGGTGGCATCAGACGGCACTGTAGTGAGCCGTCTTGAAACCCCGTTCAAACGTGAACCGCTTGAGGTTCTGCGCGCCGCGGAAGCACCGGATGAGCTGGGAGCGGACCCAGATGATGTGCCGATCCGGTCGGTAACCGTGCAGGAGGGCGACACGCTCTGGGCCATTTCGCGTGAGCGGTTCGGTGACGGTATTCTGTATGTGAAACTGTTCGAAGCCAATCGGGATGCGATCCGCGATCCGGACCTGATCTATCCCGGTCAGATATTTACAATCCCCGAATAAAAAATTGCCTCTGGCCCTTGTCGGGGCCGGGGTTATCTCTGACCGCAGAGCAGGTACGTGATGAGACGATTGGCCCCGATGCACTCGGACGACATACCCAAGACAGACGAGCGCCGCTCTGGATGGCGTACGATCCGCAAGGTTGCACCTTACCTGTGGCCAGAGGATGAGCCTTGGGTAAAGCGCCGCGTTGTGCTGGCGCTTGGGATGTTGGTGCTGGCCAAGCTGATCGCGGTTTACACACCGATCCTTTACAAGGGCGCGGTCGATAGCTTAGCGGGTGAGGGCGTGCCCCCACTGGCGCTTGGTGCCATTGGGCTGACCGTCGCCTATGGCGTGGCGCGTATGATGACCGTGGGGTTCCAACAGCTGCGCGACGCAGCCTTTGCTCCGGTGGGGCAGCGGGCGCTGCGAGCGCTGGCCTTGGAGACGTTTCAGCACATTCACCAGCTCTCGATGCGATATCACGTGACGCGCCGTACCGGGGGCCTCAGCCGGATCATCGAGCGCGGTGTGAAGGGGGTGGAATTCCTTCTGCGTTTCCTGCTGTTCTCTATCGGACCTCTGATCCTCGAGCTGCTTCTGGTTGCGATCATCCTGATGTGGCTGTTCGATGTCTGGTATCTGGTTGTCGTGGCGGTGACCATTGCGTTCTATATCTGGTTCACATTCGCGGTGACCGAGTGGCGCGTGAAGCTGCGGCGCGAGATGAACGATCAGGATACCGAGGCCAACCAGCGCGCCATCGACAGCCTGTTGAATTTCGAAACCGTCAAATATTTCAACGCTGAACAGCGCGAAGCTGAACGATATGACGTGTCAATGAAAGCCTATGCGGGGGCGGCTCTGAAAACGGCCTATTCGCTGGCCTTTTTGAATTTCGGCCAGTCTTTCCTGATTACCTGCGGCCTGATCGGAGTGATGGTTCTGGCCGCCATCGGAGTGCAGAACGGCACTCTGACCGTTGGCGATTTCGTCATGGTCAACGCCTACATGATCCAGATTACCGTGCCGCTTAACTTTCTGGGCACGGTTTACCGGGAAATCCGTCAGTCGTTGGTGGATATGGGGCAGATGTTCGACCTGTTGGAACAGCCCGCGGAGGTGACCGACAAGCCAGATGCGCCGGCTCTTGTAGTCAACGGTGGGGAAGTGACGTTGGACAATGTGCACTTTGGTTACGATGCGGATCGGGAAATCCTAAAGGGCGTCTCACTGACTGTTCCGGCGGGGCAGACCGTGGCGATCGTCGGGGCCACTGGCTCGGGAAAATCCACCATCGGGCGGCTGTTGTTCCGGTTCTATGACGTGACGGGCGGAGCGCTAAAAATCGACGGGCAAGATGTGCGTGACGTGACCCTGAACAGCCTGCACGCCGCCATTGGCGTGGTGCCGCAGGACACCGTGCTGTTCAATGACTCCATTCGCTACAACATTGCCTATGGTCGCGACGGCGCCACGCAGGAAGAGGTCGAGGCTGCCGCCAAGGCCGCGCAGATCCACGATTTCATCGTCACCTTACCCGAAGGCTATGACACCAAGGTCGGTGAGCGTGGACTGAAGCTGTCGGGGGGGGAGAAACAGCGGGTCGGTATTGCCCGTACTTTGCTGAAAAACCCGCCGATCCTGTTGCTCGACGAGGCGACCTCGGCGTTGGACACAGATACCGAGCAAGACATCAAGGACGCCTTGGCGCGGGCCGGGGAGGGGCGCACTGTGCTGACTATCGCGCATCGCCTCAGCACCATTGCCGAAGCGGATCGTATCGTGGTGCTGGAACAGGGCGAAATACTTGAACAAGGCACCCATGAAGAACTTCTGCAACGTGACGGCAGATACGCTCAGTTGTGGAGCCGGCAGCAAGCGGATGCGCAGGCTGCCTGAACTGTTACCGGCCTGCGCCCGATCCTGTGGTATAATAGCCACGGTTAGCAGGAGGTGATTTCATGCGTAATGCCATTAGAAATAGTATTTTATCAGCCGCACTTACTCTATTGATACCCGCCTTTGCGGTTGCCGATCCCATTGTGGGCGTCTGGAAAACTGAACCTGACCGGAAGAACCTGACCTCGCACATCAAAATTTCGGCTTGCGGGGACAAGTTCTGCGGCAAGATCCAGTCGGCCTATGACCAATCAGGAAAAGAGGTAAATACCCCCAATATCGGTAAGAGGTTGTTCTGGGGGGTGGCCAGCAAGGGTGGCGGCAAATATGGCGGCGGAGATTTTTGGATCCCGGTGGTCAATGTGGATGTTGAGCCGCAAATGACGCTGAGTGGCAATTCGCTGACCGTGCGTGGCTGTGAGAATGCGATCTGTGGTCATCAAACTTGGACCCGTTTGTCCAAGTAAGTCAGCTTGTGCGAAAGACTGCTGTTGCACGATTGTACATTCTCTCGGCGTCCAACCTGATTGTGGACGATTGTCGTTTAATCAACGGCGTTCGCCCCTTATGACCAAGAGCACCAACCGTTTGGTATTGAAAGAAAATCAGGGAAACACCTAATGAAGAAATTGCTTGCTGCGCTGATCGTTGTGGCGTCGCTTTTTGCGTCGACCGCATCTGCCGAGGATCTTGTATTTCTGCTGGCCAATGAAAGCAGCGTCGATCTGGTTGAATTTAACGTCTCTCCAAGCTCTGCAGACAATTGGGAATCGAACTTGCTCGGGGGCGACTACATTGCGCCAGGGTACGAGGCGGACGTGCTGATTGCTGACGGTCTGAATACCTGCGTTTACGACATTCGCGGCGGATTTTCCGATGGATCCTCTGCCGAAGATTTCGGCCTGGATCTATGCGACTTGGGCGAATACGTTTTTACCGACTAATACGGTCTAAAACGAAGAATGGCGAGCCGTCGGGCTCGCCATTTATTATTCTGCGGCTTTCAACGGAGTCCCCGGCGGACGTTTTGGTGATTGGGTGTCCTTGGATGCAGGTTCTGGTTCATCTCCCCATACAACCTCGGTCGCCTGTGCTTGCCTTGCAGCCTTGCCAATAGCCATGTCCTGCGCGATCTGACTGGATCGTCCCGCCGAGGCGCGCGCCAGAACCCGACCAAACCAAACCAGATAGGTCGAAATCCAAACCCGCAGTGCTAGCAGAGAAGGCGTCACGATCAATGTCAGGACCGTCGCTATGCCCAGTCCGAACACCACAGCCGTAGCCAGTTGTTTCCACCACAGCGCGGTGGGGCTGTTGATCGAATAACCACCATTGATGAAATCCAGAGACAGGCCGAACATCATCGGCGTGAGGCCAGCCATCGTGGTCATAGTAGTCAGTAGAACAGGGCGGATACGCGCCTCGGCCGTGCGGACGATCGCCTCGATCCGGGGCATGTAGCGGCTGTATTCCTGGTAGGTGTCGATCAGAACAATGTTGTTGTTCACCACGATCCCTGCCAACGCCACGATGCCTGTGCCGGTCATGATGATTGAGAAGGGCTGCTGCATGAAGATCATCCCGATCAGCACCCCGGTGGTCGACAGCACAACCGCCAACAGCACCAGTACCGAGTTGTAGAACGAGTTGAACTGCGCGAGCAGGATCACGAACATCAGCCCCAGCGCGCCCATGAAGGCGTTCATCAGGAAGGCCCCGGATTCGGCCTGATCCTCCTGATCGCCGGTCCATTCCCAGCTGATCGAAGGATCAAATGGACTGGTTTCCAGCCATTTAGTTATAAGAGCGATGCGTTCGTTCGGATTGATTGGCCAGAAATTTGCTGATGAGGCTTCTTCCTGCAACTCCTCAAGATTATCGGCACCGGTAAGTTGGACGACCTCGTAGATCTTTCCGTTTTTGTCCGAAATCGTCGGTAAGCTTGAGGTTGTGCCTTCCTCAACTTCCCGAACCAGGGCAAGCCGTATTTCTTCTACAATAAAGTCATCGCTCGCTGCTTTACCTCTATCATCAACGCTTAGAAGAACAACGTCGATCAGGCCCGGTTCAACATCCGCCTTCACATCATAATAGCGTTGCTGATCAATTCGGTTGATTTCGGCCAGTTTTGCCACCGGCTGGCGGGTGACAAAGTTGGACAGCGGCACCAGCCCGTCTGGGGTGCGGACCTTGAGCGAATCCAGCGTCGACAGCACGCGGTCCTGCTCGGGCAGACGAACGCGAATCTCAACCTCTTCGTCGGTGGTTTCGGGGCGCATTTCACCCAGCAGGAGGCCGCGTGTCACAAGCTGCACCATTGCGCCGACAGTGGCGACATCAGCCCCAAAGCGGCCCGCCTTGGCGACATCAACATCGATCTGCCAGTCGATGCCGGGCAGAGGCATGGTGTCTTCGATCTTGATCAGGCCGGGCGTTTCGTCAAACACAGCGCGCGCGGCTTCAGCGGCCGCCGTCAGTTCGGGCCACCCGTCGCCTTTAATGCGCAGATGCACGGGTTTGGCCGAGGCGGGGCCTTGTTCCAGCGCAGCGATTTCAACGATGACGCCGGGCAGGTTCGCCAACTCTGCGTTCAACTCTTCCAGCACGACGTCGCCGTCATATTCCGGAATGATGACTTCGCTCTCGAACAGGCCGAAGAATGCGGGCTCGGTCTGTTTTGGCCGGTCCTCCCACGGGGTGATTTCGAACTGGACCCGGCCCACCGTGTCGGCGGGGGCGGATGCGCCGCCGTCATTCTGGGTCAAGCCTCCTTCACCGGCAAAGGCAAACACGTTGGTCACGGCCGGATGCGCAATGATGACCTCTTCGGCGGCCAGCACGATTGCGTCCTTTTCATGCAGCGACAGGTTGCCCCGCGCCCGGACATAGGCCGTGGCCTGTTCCGGCTCGGTTTCGACAAAGAATTCAACGCCCCGGTTGTTGTTCATAAAGTATGTCATCACCGTCATGACGCAGAGTGCGACAACGGCAATAGAGACGACGGGCATGATTGGATTGCCAACCAGAAATTTGACCACGTAGCCAAATGGAGTGTGCTCGCGCGCCGAGTGAACGCGCTCTTCCTTATGGCGTTCGATCTTGGCTGCGCTCAGAGTTACGGATCCGGCAAAGCCGCCGCAGATAAACAGCGCAGCCCCCAGGACAACAGCCCAGAAGCCACCTCCTGATGTCAGGTACAAGGGGTTCAGCAACTGCATCGCGCCGAGGAAAATCATGTACAGCGATGGCGGCACCAAAGCCGCGCGTACCCACCACGGGGCCACGCCGCGCAGCCAGTTGGAGGTGCGGTCGAATGTCCGGCTCATCCGCCCGGACACACCGCCGACGACCGGCAGGTAGATCAGCGCGACGATCAGCGACGACGACAGCACGAAGATCAGCGTGATCGGCAGCATCTTCATGAACTCACCCGGCACGCCGGGCCAGAACAGCATGGGCAGGAAGGCGCAAAGCGTCGTCGCGGTCGACGATACGATGGGCCAGAACATCCGCTGCGCCGCTTCGACATAGGCGTGCATTGGACCGATGCCCTCTTTGATGCGTTTGTCGGCGTACTCCACCACCACAATCGCCCCGTCGACCAGCATACCCACAGCAAGGATCAGGCCGAACATAACCATGTTCGAAATGCTGACGCCCATGACCGCCAGAAAGGCGAAGCTCAGCAGGAAAGAGGTGGGAATTGCGAAGCCCACCAGCAAAGCGGCCCGCGTACCCAGCGAGGCCAGTACAACGATCATAACCAGTGCAATCGCAGTCAGGACTGAGCCTTCAAGCTGACGCACCATCGAGTCGACAATGCGGCTCTGGTCGTTCGACGTGCCCACGTCCACAGCGGCACGCAGTTCAGCGGGCCACTTCTCCTGTGCGGCGGCCAGTGTTTCTTTGACCTGCGCCACTGTATCGATCAGGTTGAAGCCTTTGCGTTTGACTACTTGCAAAGCCACGGTGGCTTCGGTGTCGAACCGGGCGGTACCTTCGCGGTCTTCGAACGTGTAGTTGATCTGCGCCAACTCACCCATCGTCACCACGCGGTCGCCGTTGACCTTCACAGGCAGGCTGTAGACATCCTCGGCGGTTTTGAATGAAGACGGGATCTTGACTGAGAAGGTGCCTTGCGCGGTTTCGACCTCACCGGCGGCGATCAGTTGGTTGTTGTTCTGCACAACGTTGATCAATTCGTCTGCCGAGACGTTATAGGCCTCAAGCCGCAAGGGGTCGATGATAACCTCCAGCAACTCATCCCGATTGCCTGCTATCCCGGCTTCGAGAACTGAATCCAACGCCTCAAGCTCGTCCTGCAAGTCCTTGGCGATACGCGCCATTGTGCGTTCAGGTACATCACCTGTCAGGTTGACGATGACGATAGGAAATTCAGAAAGGTTGATCTCGGTCAGCGTGTATTGCTCGGCCCCTTCAGGGAAATCGGCCTGGGCGCTATTCATCGCGTCCCGCACATCAGCGGTGATCGCAGTCTTATCCCAGCCGAAGTCAAATTCCAGCGCGATCCCGGCATACCCTTCCGCGGCGGTGGCGGTCATTTCTTTCAGACCGTCCAGATCCGCCAGTTCGGTTTCCATTGGCTTGATGAGCAGGTTTTCCGAATCCTCGGCAGAGATGCCAGGAAATTGAACCGAGACGAACAGGGCCGGAATCTCGATATCCGGCTCACCTTCCTTGGGCAGGCCAACATAGGCGAACCCCCCAACGATCAGCGAGATCGCGATAAAGGCCAGAACCATGCGCGCCCGGTTGGCGGCCCATGCGACGAGACCTGTCATTGTGCGGCTTCCCGATAGGTAGGCTTGACCATGACGCCCTGCGTCACGAATTCCTGGCCGACGACGATGATGTCCGCCGTTTCCGGTAATCCGTCGACCCATACGCCTTCGGCTGTGTCACGCAGCAGGCGGATTGGCATGAACTCAACCATGTTTCCGGCGCCCACAGTGCGGACGCCAACTTGCCCGTCATTGTTCAGGGTCAGCGAGGATTGCGGCAGCAAATGCGCTTTTGCCCCCGCGGCCGAGATGCGGATATCGGCGGTCTGGCCATCGCGGATGGTTAGGTCAGAGTTCGGAACGGTGATCTCAACTTCGAAGGTGCGGGTGTTTTCATCCGCTGAGCGGCTGAGGAAGGTCACTCGGCCTGCGACCTCAAGACCTGTGACCAACCGGGCAGAAGCTTCGGTTCCGACAATGATCTTATTCACATCCGTCTCGGGCACGAAGCCTACCAGTTTGATAGGGTCCAGCTGAATGACCGTGGCGCACAACGATCCGGGCTGCATCAGGCTGCCCAGTTCAGCGGTGTCACTTTCAAGCAACCCTTTGAAGGGGGCTTCAATGGTCTGGCGATCGATTTCACGTTGGGCCGCTTCGACCTCGGCGATGGCGGCTTCGATGCCGGCACGGGTGGCTTCCAGACCAGCCTCGGCGGTCTTTACGCCGGCTTCGGCGGAACGCATTGCGGCCTCACTGGAAATCCGGCGGGTTTCCGACCCAAACCCGGTTTCAGACAGCTTTTGCGCGGCTGTCAGGTTGATCTGCGCTTCGGCGACCAGCGCATGAGCTTCTTCCAAGCGGGCTTCAGCCTCGGGGATGCGGCTTTCAGCTTCCAGCTTGGCGGCCGTGGCCTCGGCAAGGCTGGCAGGGCGGGTACCTGGGTCAAGCTCGCACAGAAGATCGCCTGCTTCGACAAAGGCGCCCTTGCGCATTGGTTCGGAGATCACGGTCGAGGTCGTCTCGGCCAGAACTTCGACCTGGCGATTGGCCCGTGTCTGGCCCCGCAACAACACAGCACTGTCAATTTCTCGTGCAACCGAGCGCAACGCGACCACACCAATAGCGTCCTGGGCCAAGCGGGTATCGACCGCAGATTCTGCTTCCGCGGTCGCATCTGTCTCGGGGTCGCCACGTCCGGCAAAAGCAAACAAAGCGTCCCTCTCGAAAACCAAAAGGAACAAAGCTGCAACAACCAAAATTGCATTCACGAATGAAATCAAACGCATACGGGGACTCTCCCAGAGTTCTTCACCGATTGTCCTTCGGCGTGCATGTTTGAAAATGGGGGCGGGCACGCACTATTTCTACACTAAACTGAATAGTTCGGTTCACTTTTTTGCGCAAGGGCGGCGTGACGCCGCGAAATTGTGCGAATTCGAGCCCTTGGCTTGGCAGGGACAGCGGGGTATGACATGGCGCCATACAACAGCACACAGCCCGAGGAGCAGGGATGAGCGACGTCGACAGTTTTATTGATGAGGTGACCGAAGAGGTACGCCGTGATCGTCTGTTTCTGCTGCTGCGCCGTTGGGGCTGGGTTGGCGTTCTGGCCGTTGTCCTGATTGTCGGGGGCGCTGCGTTCAACGAGATTCGCAAGGCTCGCACCGCGGGTCAGGCGCAGGATCTGGGCGACTCGATTTTAAGTGCGTTGTCGCAAAATGACTCGGCTGATCGCGTCGCTGGCCTTGCGGAAATTGATGCCGTCACACCCGGTGGGGATGCGGTTCTGAACATGCTGCTGGCGTCTTCGCAGATCGAAGCCGGATCACGAGAAGAGGCGGTTGCAAGTCTGAATGCTGTCGCGGTGCAGGGCGAACTGCCGGAAATCTATCGCGCCATTGCCACGTTCAAGGCTCTGTTGTTGCAGACTGATACAATGCCGGTGGCAGAGCGCCGCCAGCAATTCGAAGCGTTGGCAGCACCCGGTGCGCCTCTGCGGTTGCTGGCCGAAGAACAGCTGGCCTTGATCGACGTATCCGAAGGGAATGTCGATGCAGCGCTCGAACGGCTGCAGGCAATGCGTCAGGATGCGGAGATCGGCGTTGATCTTCAGCAACGCGCCGCACAATTAATTGTCGCTCTTGGCGGCGAACCGGAACCGCTTGTAGCCCGACAGGGCTGATCCGGCGGCAGAAAGAATGACAGGCGAGTTCGGAGCTTCATGGTGACAAGTTTTATCTCCCGCATTGGTGTGTCGGCTGCGGCACTATCACTGACAGTACTTGCCGCCTGTGAGGAGCCCGAGATCATACTGCCTGGCGAGCGTGAGGATATTCGTGAAACCTCGGACAATGTGACGGTGGTAACGCGCGGCTCAAAACCGATCAGCCTACCAGCGCAGAAGGCGAACGCCAGTTGGCCGCAGAGTGCAGGAACGCCAGCTTATCGCACCACAAACGCTGCGTTGCGGGCGACGCCGCAACGTGTCTGGTCCACGTCGATCGGAGATGGGGATTCGCGTAAGCGACGCATCACAGCCGAGCCGGTCGTTGCCGGTGGTCTGATCTATACGCTGGATGCAGGCGCAACTGTTTCCGCTGTTACACCACAGGGGCAGGTGGCCTGGAGCACAAATCTGATCCCCTCAAACGATGGCGATAGAGACGCAACTGGCGGCGGGTTGGCGTATGCCAACGGCGTTCTCTACGTGTCTTCGGGGTTTGGGCGTCTCACGGCGCTGGATGGGAAGACCGGTGCCATCAAATGGCAAAAGCGCCTGAACGCGACCGGCAACGGTGCGCCTCTGGTAAACGACGGCCTGCTGTATCTGGTTGCGGGTGACGAAACCGGCTGGGTTGTGAACACCAAAGACGGCCGCATCGCTTGGCAGATTCAGGGAACACCGAGTGTGGGCAATGTGCTTGGCGCTCCGGCCCCTGTTATCGCTTCCGACCTTGCTGTTTTTGCCTTCGGTTCGGGTGATATCGCTGCAACTTTCCGTAAAGGAGGAATTCGGCGTTGGAATTCTTCAGTCGCAGGCGGACGCCGGGGGCGTGCGACAGCGCAGGTTGTGGACGTAACCGGCGGCCCTATGGTCGTGGGCGATACGATCTACATCGGCAATCACTCGGGGCGCACCGTGGCATTCGAAGCTGGGTCTGGTGAGCGGATCTGGACTGCTGATGAGGGGGCCGTCGACACAGTTTGGGCCGCGGGCAATAGCCTGTTCCTGATCAGCGATCGCAGCCAGCTGGTTCGACTGAACAGCGCTGACGGATCCATTGTTTGGGCGCAGGACCTGCCGGGATTTGTCAAAGACAAACCGGGGCGCCGCGGTCCGATTGTTGCCCATTATGGCCCAATCGTAGCCGGTGGGCGCATTGTGATCGCCTCGAATGACGGCTACCTGCGGTTCTATAGTCCGGTGGACGGAACGCTGGTCAATCGCGTCGAAGTGCCCGGCGGTGCGACCACAGCCCCCGTTGTCGCCGGACAGACGCTGTATGTCGTGTCGACCAAAGGTGATCTACACGCTTTCCGTTGACGGCAAGATGCGTTAAAGGGCGCGTCTGAGTCTTGAAAGTTGAGTATCATGTCGCTGACCCTCGCCATCGTGGGGCGCCCGAATGTGGGCAAATCCACCCTGTTCAACCGCCTTGTGGGCAAACGTCTGGCTTTGGTCGACGACCAGCCCGGCGTGACACGTGACCTGCGCGAGGGCGAAGGGCGTCTGGGCGATCTGCGCTTTACCGTGATCGATACGGCTGGTCTTGAGGACGCAACCGATGACAGCCTGCAAGGTCGCATGCGCCGTTTAACCGAGCGTGCCGTGGATATGGCAGATGTCTGCTTGTTCATGATTGACGCACGCGTCGGTATCACACCGACCGATGAAATGTTTGCCGAGATACTGCGCAAACGCTCCAAGCACGTCATTCTCGCGGCCAACAAGGCCGAAGGGTCAGCTGCGGATGCAGGTGTGCTTGAGGCTTATAACCTGGGCTTGGGTGAACCGGTGCGCATGTCGGGCGAGCATGGCGAAGGAATGACGGACCTCTACACGCAGCTGATGCCGCTGGCTGACGCGGCTGAGGAAAAGGCCGAGGACGACGCGCCGGAAACTGACATCGAACTGGACGAAGATGGTGAGGGTGAAACTCCGCTGATCACCGATGCCAAACCGCTACAAGTGGCGGTTGTCGGGCGCCCGAACGCCGGAAAATCCACTCTGATCAACAAGATCATCGGCGAAGATCGCTTGCTGACCGGCCCCGAGGCCGGGATCACGCGTGACGCGATCAGCTTGCGGGTGGATTGGGCTGACCCCGATGGAGACGGCACCCCGATGCGGATTTTCGACACGGCGGGGATGCGCAAAAAGGCCAAAGTGCAGGAAAAGCTCGAGAAGCTTTCAGTCTCGGACGGCCTGCGCGCGGTGAAATTTGCCGAAGTGGTTGTTGTGCTGCTGGACGCAGCCATTCCGTTTGAACAACAGGATCTGCGCATCGCCGATCTGGCCGAGCGCGAGGGCCGTGCCGTCGTTGTCGCTGTCAACAAATGGGACGTCGAAGAGAATAAGCAAGAAAAGCTGCGCGAGCTCAAGGAGTCCTTTGACCGCCTGCTGCCGCAACTTCGTGGCGCGCCTTTGATCACCGTTTCGGCGAAAACGGGCCGAGGTTTGGAGCGGCTGCGTGCTGCCATCCTGCGCGCCCATGATGTTTGGAACCGCCGGGTGCCGACTGCTGCCCTGAACCGGTGGCTGACTGCGATGTTGGAACAGCACCCACCGCCAGCACCTCAGGGGCGCCGGATCAAGTTGCGCTATATGACACAGGCCAAGACACGACCGCCAGGGTTTGTCGTGATGTGCTCGCACCCGGACAAGATGCCCGCCAGTTATACGCGGTATCTGGTCAACGGTCTGCGCGAGGATTTCGATATGCCGGGCACGCCTATCCGCCTGACCTTACGCGGGCAGGGCGACAAGAACCCCTATAAGGGACGGCGTAAGAAAAACGCGGGCGCATTGGCCAAACATCTCAAAGGTCGCGCGTAACTGCGCCAATTTTCAGCATTTTCGGCTGAAGGGCGTGACAGCCCCGGTGCCGCAGGTTAGCATTCACCTGCGTGCATTTGTTTTTGCGCGCGCTGATTGTATATGAGTAAAACGCAAATAGTTTCTCTCGAACATTAACTGCGCCAAACGTGGGGACAGGCTGAATGAATTTGCGGGAATACACACGACAATATGCGGTGCAGGATAATCGGCTGGCCGCGCTAAGTTATTTTGGAACCTTCGCTGTTTATTTTGCATCGCTGGCGCTGGCGATCGTTTATGTTGACCGCTGGTACATCATGATCCCCGCTGGGGTTGTTTTCGCCTTCTCGGCAGTTCGCCTCTATGTACTTCAGCATGATTGCGGCCACCATTCTCTGTTTGAAACACGCGAGCAGAATGAATGGGCCGGGCACGGTCTTTCGCCATTCACCTTTGCACCGTTTGAGGTGATGAAGCAGAACCACAATCTGCACCACGCTGGCATCGGTAATCTTGAGCACCGTGAGACCGGCGAGATTCACACCATGACGCTGCGTGAATGGAATGCAGCAGATTGGAAAACCCGTTTGTTTTATCGGCTTTATCGCAACCCGTTCATCCTGGTTCCGGTAGGGGCGCTGTTCACCTATTTCATCCGCTATCGCTGGCCCAAGAACACAGTGCGGTTTGGGGTGAAGGGCGTGTTGCTGCACAATCTATCGATCGTGGTTGTCCTTGGCTTGCTCTATCTGATCGCAGGCACCACGGGCATTCTGGTGTGGCTGGTGTTTTCGCTGCTTGGGGGAATGCTGGGCGTCTTCCTCGTGTACCTGCAGCATAATTTTGAAGACACCTATTGGGACCGTCGACCGGACCTAGACCCGCAACTGGCGGCGCTACAGGGGTCATCCGCGTTGGATTTCGGCTGGTGGTTCGATAATGCGGTGGCTTGTATCACTCTGCACGACATCCACCATTTCAACGCGCGCATTCCATCGTATCGGCTGCGGGCCTGCCACTATAACCTGCCGCTGGAATACACGCCGCGTCGGATCAAGTTCCCCGAGGCTGTAGCGGCGTTGAATCTGAAACTCTGGGACGAGGATGCCAAGCGCCTTGTGCCATTCCCCAAAAATGACAGGACTGGTACGCTGGCCCACAGCAATTGAAATTGGCGGGTTTTGCCTAAGGTCCACCGACTTGCCGGTGTGTATATCCGGTGTATATACGACAAGGAAATAGGGATAAAACGAAAGGACTCGCAATGACCGCACTGACCGAAGTTAAGGGTGTAGGTGAGGCGCTTGGACAGGCGCTGATTGCCAACGGCTTCAAAACCGCCGAAGCCGTCGCCAAAGCCAACCCCGCGGACCTGGTCAAAGTCCCTCGAATTGGCGCGGCCCGCGCACCGGTGCTGATCGCCGCGGCGAAGGAGGCGATTGCTGCCAAACCTGCGACGGCCAAACCGGCTGCGAGATCTACGGCCCGAAAACCAGCCGCAGCGAAACCGGCCGCAGCCAAACCGGCTGCGAAATCCGCGATTCGAAAACCAGCTGCGGCTAAACCGGCCACCCGCCGCGCACCCGCGCGCAAGCCGGCGGTACGCAGGCCTGCGGCCCGTAAAACCGTAGCGGCGGCTGCTGCCGAAAAACGGGCTGAAGAGGCCGCTCGCAAAGCCGCCGAGGAAAAGGCCGCCGCCGAAGCTGCTGAAGCAAAGGCCCGCAAGAAGGCCAAAGCCAAGGCCAAGGCTGAGAAGGCCGCTAAGAAGCTGCAAGAAATGGAGGCTGCATTCTCGAAAGCCAAGGACAAGGTGAAGGCGAAGACCAAGAAAGACAAAAAGTCCAAGAAGGACGGAAAGAAAAAAGACGAGTCCAAGAAGGACAAAAAGAAAGACAAGAAGAAGGATAAAAAGAAGGATAAGAAAAAGGCGAAGAAGTAATCGTTCTCCGCCTTTTGTTCTTCTGACCGGCACCGCTTGGCGCGGCTGCCGGTTATTTTATGTCAGTGTACCGTCCAGTTGCAGGGTCAGCTTGCCGCCAAGATACGGAGCCAACACTTCGGGCAGAGTCACCGTTCCGTCGGCGTTTTGGCCATTCTCTAGCAGTGCAATCAGGCAGCGCCCAACGGCCAAGCCCGAACCGTTCAGCGTGTGGACATATTCCGGCTTACCGCCGCCCTCGGGACGGAAGCGCGCATTCATGCGCCTTGCTTGGAAATCACCGCAGGTCGAGACCGAGCTGATCTCGCGATAGGTGTCCTGACCGGGCAGCCAAGCCTCAATGTCATAGGTGCGGCGCGCACCAAAACCCATGTCGCCTGTGCACAGGATCACGGTGCGGTAGGGGACGCCCAGTTTTTCCAGAATGCCCTCGGCGCAGCGCAGCATGCGCTTCTGTTCCTCGTCAGATTTGTCCGGGTGTGTGACCGAGACCATCTCGACCTTTTCGAACTGATGCTGGCGCAGCATCCCGCGCGTGTCTTTACCCGCGCTGCCTGCCTCGGACCGGAAGCACAGCGAATGCGCGGTATAGCGGCAGGGCAGGTAGCTTTCCTCGATCATTGTGTCGTTGACGATGTTGGTCAGCGAGACCTCGGAGGTCGGGATCAGCCACCAGCCCTCGCGGGTCTGATAGCTGTCTTCGCCGAATTTCGGCAGCTGGCCGGTCCCCTGCATCATTTCGGACAGAACCAAAACGGGGCCGTTCACCTCGGTCAGTTCGTTCTCGTTAATATGCGTGTCCAGCATGAACTGAGCCAGAGCGCGGTGGATACGTGCGACGCCGCCGGACAGTAGCACAAAGCGCGAGCCGGAGAGTTTGGCGGCCGTTTCGAAGTCCATGCCGTTCTGGACGGCTTCGATTTCGAAATGCTCTTTGGGCGCAAAGTCCAAGGTGCGCGGTGTGCCCCAGCGGTTGATCTCGACGTTGTCGTCCTCATCCGCGCCTTCCGGGACATCTTCGGCAGGCAGGTTGGCGATGCGGATCAGCTGGTCGGTCAGCAGAGCGTCTAGGTCCTTGGCCTCAGCCTGCATTCGGGCGACTTCGGCTTTTTTTTCAGCGACAAGTGCGCGCAGACGTTCGAACTCGGCCTCATCGCCGCGCCCTTTGGCTGCACCAACCTCTTTGGAGGCTTTGTTTTGCTCAGCCTGCGCGGTTTCAGCGGCCAGAATCTTGGCCCGGCGGCTTTCGTCCAGCCTTAGCAAGTCTGACGACACCGGCGCGTCCCCACGGCGCGCAAGGGCGGCGTCGAAGGCGGTAGGGTTTTCGCGAATGGCGCGGATGTCGTGCATGGTTCAGATCCTTAATGCGTGAATCACTAGGATCGCTTATGCACCATCTGAAAGGCGGGGTGTAGCACCGGTTACGACTTATCCGGGTCCTCGTGTGTTTCATGCGCCAGATGACCATCCCATTCCTCTGCCGGGATCTTCGGCTCGGGCGGATCCGCCATGTAAGAGGGCGTCATGATCTGGACGTTGTTTTCGTTGAACACGGCCACGATATTGCGGTGCAGGTCCGAGCGGATTTTCGGAATGATGCTGCCCCGCGTCGTATAGCCGTTGATCTGATAATTGATCGCGTAGTCCGCCAAAGCCGTCCACAAAACAAAGGGTTCGGGCTTCGCCTTGATGCCCTTGGTGCGCTTTGCAGCTTCAATCAGCATGGCCTCGATCTTTTCGGGCGGTTCCTCATAGCCGATACCGACCGTTGTGTGCAGCAACAGCCCGCTGCCATCTGTTTTCTTTGAGAAATTCACCACATCCGAATTCATCAACTGGGCGTTGGGGATCGATATCAACTCGTTTTTGATAGATTTCAGATGCGTCTCCATCAGCTTGATCTGAACAACGTCACCAATGTGATCCCCGATCTGAATACGGTCTCCGATCGAGGTCGAACGGCGGTAGATCACGAACAGCCCCGCCAGCATATTCGAAACAACCGAGTTCGCACCCAGAGACAGCATTGCGCCGACCAGAATCGTCAGCCCCTGAAAGGCCGCCGAATCCGAGCCCGGAATGTAAGGCACCGCAAAGACCAGCGCGATCAGGATGACGACAACACGGGCGATATTGAAAGTTGGGCTGACCCAGTGTTTTTCGAAATCGCCCAGATCGAATGATCCTGCCTCGACCGCGTCAAAAAACACCCGCATCCCCTTGATGATATACATCGTCACCCAGGTGATCAGGCCCAGCATGATCATGTTGGGGATGTAGCTGAGTATGCCCTTGAAAATCAGAAGGACCGGCTCGGTCAGATAGGTGAGCAGTAGCTGAGCGAAATAGCGGGTTTCGGCAAAGGCCAGCAGGACGAAGGATAGGTAGTAGTAGAATCCTAAGAAGAAGATGATCAGCAGCACGAAATTCAGCCCGTACCGCACCAGAGCAGCAATCGCCTCGGCCTGAACACTTTTGGCGGTGGCGGTTTCTACATCCCTGAGATGTAGTTTGACAAATTTCAACGTCCGTCGCCTGATTCTGCGGTGTAGCCAAAGGATTGCCACGACGAACGCCATAAACCCAATCGTCCATGCCGCGGCTTCGATGGCACCGGACACGCGCGCTTCCTCGGTCCGGTTGGCGCGGTAGGATTCGATGGCCTCCTTGATCGCTTCTCCTTGCAGCACACTGAGAACGTCCAGCTCCATCTGCTCTAATTCAGCATCGGCAACCGTGACGATCGAGGCTCTTTCCCCGTCGGCAAGAATCCAGATGCCGAATTGGGTCTCTTCAAATGTAATCTCAACCGAGGTCGCGTCTGAAGCTTCGGCGATTTCAATTATTGTGTCTTGTACAGTTTCAGCACGCTCTGGCGCGGGCAGGGCGCTGGAGCCCCGAACCTGAAACAATACGTCCCCATCGACGATAACCGGGGCCACGAAAGCATCGGATTCTGCGACTTCGGGCGTGGAATCTTCTGCGGGTGTCTCTTGCGCCAGAACAACGCTGGTGAACCACGGAGTCAGCGCCAGTGGGACTGCGAAATAAAGCAATAAAAGGAATGGCTTGAAATGCCGTGTCATATGTCCCCCTATATCCGAACTATACCCAGTTTGAGGGATGTTCATAGGACATATCTGCAACGCTTTGTCTGTTCTTTTGGTAATAGGATCAGGTTCAGTAGGGGTGCAGCACCGCCTTTGCTTGCAAAGGTGCAACTCAAAGCATAGGTTCTCGCCAAATTTGCGGAGCCCATCCGCATCATCAATACAAAGGAATATCCCATGGAAGGTGGCGCAATCGCCCAGTTTCTCCCGCTGATCCTTATCTTTGCGATCATGTATTTCCTGCTGATCCGTCCGCAGCAAAAGAAGATGAAGCAACATCAGGCCATGGTCGAGGCCGTGCGCCGGGGTGATCAGGTTGTCACTCAGGGTGGTCTGATCGGCAAGGTGTCGAAGGTCAAAGAAGGCGAGAACGAGATCGAGGTTGAGCTCGCCGAGAACGTCAAGGTTCGCGTGGTTAAGTCGACTATTGCGCAGGTTCTGAACAAGACCGAACCAGCGAAGTAACTTCGCGCGACAATTCCTTGAAAAGGCAGGGTAATGCTGCAAATTGATACCTGGAAGCGGGTTCTGATCTGGTCGGTCTGTGTGATCGGCTTGCTCATGGCCCTGCCGAATGCGTTCTATACGCGTGTCGAGCAATCCAACGATGCCAAAGCTGCGATCGAACTTGGCATCGACACCCCCGAGATGCAGGCCGAGGCGGCGCAGTGGCCTAATTGGTTGCCTTCTTCGCTGGTCAATTTGGGCCTTGACCTGCGGGGCGGTGCGCATCTGCTGGCCGAAGTGAAGGTCGAAGATGTTTACGAATCCCGGATGGAGGCGATGTGGCCTGAAATCCGTGATGCCCTGCGGGATGAGCGTGGCACCGTTGGCACGATCCGAAAACAGGAGTCGGCCCCAGATGAGATTCGCGTCCGCATCAGCCAGCCCGAAGGCATGTCCCGAGCGTTGGAGGTTGTGCGCGGTCTGGCTCGTCAGGTGCAGACCCTGACCGGGGTGGGGGCAACTGACATCGAAGCTCGTGCCGAAGGTGACACCATCATCGTGCAGCTTTCCGAGGCCGAGAAACTGGCCTCCGACGACCGCACGGTGCGTCAGGCTCTGGAAATCATTCGTCGCCGAATTGACGAGGTCGGCACGCGGGAACCCACGATTCAGCGACAGGGTGCGGACCGCATCCTGATTCAGGTGCCGGGTATCGGCAGTGCAGGCGAGCTGAAAGAGATCATCGGCACCACTGCACAGCTCACCTTCAACCCAGTGGCCGGACGCGGCTCTGACCCGGATGCGGTTCCTGGCGTCGGTCAAAAGGTCGTGCCGTCAATTGACGAAGACGGTGTGTTTTACACGCTCGATGCTGCCCCCGTTGTGACAGGCGAGGAACTGGTAGACGCACAACCCTCGTTCGACCAGAATGGCCGCCCGGCGGTCAGCTTCCGGTTCAACACTTCTGGCGCACGTAAATTTGGCGACTATACACTGGAAAACATCGGTGCGCCCTTTGCCATCGTTCTGGATGACGAAGTGATTTCGGCGCCAGTGATCCAAAGCCATATTCCAGGCGGGTCTGGGATCATCACCGGCAACTTCACCGTCGAGGAAAGCACCAATCTGGCCGTCCTATTGCGCGCCGGTGCGTTGCCTGCCGGGATGGAGTTCTTGGAAGAACGTACCATCGGCCCTGAACTGGGGCAGGACAGCATCGACGCGGGCAAGGTTGCAACAGTCGTGGCTTTTGTCGCCGTGCTGACCTTCATGGCGCTCAGCTATGGCCTGTTTGGTGTGTTTGCCAATATCGCGCTGATCGTCAACGTCGGTCTGATCTTTGGCCTGCTGTCCTTGATCGGGGCAACCCTGACCCTGCCGGGTATTGCAGGAATCGTTCTGACAGTTGGTATGGCGGTCGACGCCAATGTGCTGATCTTTGAACGTATCCGCGAAGAACTGAAATCCGCCAAAGGCCCGGCACGTGCCATCGAACTGGGCTATGAAAAGGCGCTGTCGGCCATTCTGGATGCCAACGTCACCACATTCATCACGGCAACGATTCTGTTCGCTATGGGCAGCGGCCCGGTGCGCGGCTTCGCGATTACACTGGGGCTGGGTATTCTGACCTCGGTCTTCACCGCGATCTTTGTGACGCGCTTGATGATCGTGATGTGGTTCGAACGCCGCCGCCCAAAAATGATCGAGGTTTGACATGAGACTGAAACTCGTACCCCAGAACACCTCGTTCGACTTTTTCAGCCGCTGGAAAGTATGGCTGGGTATCTCGGCCCTGATGATGGTCGTGGCGTTCACGTCTTTCATGCTGCAAGGGCTGAACTTTGGCATCGACTTCCGCGGCGGCACCACGATCCGGACCGAAAGCGCGCAAGTAATTGACGTCGGCGCTTATCGTGACGCCATCGCGCCGCTTGAGTTGGGCGATGTCACGATTACCGAGATTTTCGATCCCACCTTTGGGCCGGATGAGAATGTCGCAATGATCCGTATTCAAGCCCAAGAGGATGCCGAGGCTGTCTCGGCTGCCACGGTCAATGCGGTGCAGGAGGCGCTGAAAGTTGCTGCGCCGGATATCGAGTTCGTATCCGTCGAATCCGTTGGCCCTAAGGTCTCGGGCGAGTTGATCCAGACCGCTGTGATCGCAGTGGTCCTCGCCATCGGTGCGGTGCTTGTCTACATCTGGCTGCGCTTTGAATGGCAGTTCGCGCTGGGGGCGGTGGCCGCGCTGGTGCATGATGTGATCCTGACCATCGGTATCTTCTCGGAACTGCAAATCCGTTTCGATCTGGCCATCATTGCAGCGTTGCTGACCATCGTCGGTTACTCGCTGAACGACACCGTGGTCGTGTTTGACCGGGTGCGTGAGAACCTGCGGAAGTACAAGAAGAAAGACCTGAAAGAGGTTCTGAACATCTCGATCAACGAAACCCTCAGCCGGACAGTGATGACCTCGGTCACCACGCTGCTGGCGCTAATCTCGCTCTATATTCTGGGCGGGGATGTAATCCGCGGCTTTGTCTTCGCAATGATCTGGGGTGTGATCGTGGGGACCTATTCTTCGGTTTTCGTGGCCTCGACCATTCTGCTGTGGCTTGGCGTCAAGCGCGACTGGTCCAAGCCGTCGAACACCGCTGGTAACCAGTTTGCCAACATCGACGCCTGAGTTTTTCGGCCAGTCCCCAACGGGGCTGGCCGTTATTCTATTCGCCGCATTCCTTGGCGGCATCGTCCGAGGGTTTTCCGGGTTCGGGACCGCGCTGATTTTCCTGCCCCTTTCCACCCCTTATCTCGGCCCGTTCGGTGCGCTGATCGGTCTGACTATCATGGACATTTTCGGACCGCTGCCGAACCTGCGCCGCGCGTGGCACGATGTGCATCGCAAGGATCTGATGCGGTTGGTGGCGGGGTGTGCGCTGCTCTTGCCCGTCGGGTTGTGGGTGCTGACAAAAGTCGAGCCCGAGGTCTTTCGTTATGCCGTAAGTCTGCTCGCACTATTCATGCTGGCCGTGCTGATCCTTGGTTTGCGTTATCACGGCCACGTCGGTCGGGGGATGGTTGCTGGTATCGGTGCAGCGGCGGGATTTCTTGGGGGCGTTGCTGGTTTGCCAGGCCCGGCCGTGATCCTTTTCTACATGTCGCGCCCTGTGCCGGTTGAGGTGATCCGCGCTACGATCCTGTTGTTTCTGTTTGCCTTTGACTTCCTCCTTTTGGGCTACCTGACCGGAATGGGGCGAATTACCTGGTCTGCGACGGCCTTGGGATTTGTGCTTGCGGTGCCCAATCTTGTCGGGAATTGGCTGGGCGGATGGCTCTTCCGCCCCGACCGCGAGAAACTCTATCGCGCTGCCGCTTATCTGGCGATAGCACTCGCGGCCTTGTCGGGCCTGCCGCTTTGGGGCTAGAAGACGCCATGCGCCTGAATGAGATCACCTACAATAATTCCGCCCCGGTCGATGGATACGGTCCCGGTTTTTTTCGGATTGGTGGGCAGGTCTATCAAGGTGCCGTACTGACCGGGCCGGCTGGAACTGTCGCTTGGGGCGGGTACGAGGACGAGGCACCGCTGCTGGCTCTCTCCGAGACCGTGGACGTATTGTTCATCGGCACGGGTGCGGACCTTGTCCATATCCCCTCGGACTTACGGGCGACATTGGAAAGCGCCGGAATGGGTGTTGAGATCATGAGCTCCCCGGCGGCTTGCCGTACCTACAACGTGCTGTTGTCCGAAGGGCGACGCATAGCGTTGGCTTTGATGCCAGTCTGACCATTCGCCACAGCCCTGCGTCAAATCTTGCCTTTTGCCCCTGACGGCAATGAGATAAGCGGGGCTCATGACATTGACTGTTACCGACCTAGCCATCGCCCGTGGCGGTGTCCCCGTGCTTGAGGGGCTGAGTTTTGCACTGCATCCGGGCAAAGCGCTGATTCTGCGTGGGCCGAATGGGATCGGGAAGACCACATTGCTGCGGACGCTGGCTGGACTGCAGCCACCGCTGGCCGGGCAGGTAGACGGGGCCGAGGATCAGATCGCCTATGCCTCGCATTCGGACGGGTTGAAGCCGACCCTAACAGTTATCGAAAACCTGACCTTCTGGGCTTCGGTCTTCGGCACCCATGACATTCAGGGCGCACTTGACGCATTTGCGCTGAACGAACTGGCTGACCGGCACGCGGGCAACCTGTCGGCGGGGCAGAAACGGCGCTTGGGTCTGGCACGGATGCTGGTGACGGGGCGGCCGATCTGGATGCTGGATGAACCAACAGTTTCGTTGGATCGCAATGCAGTACAGATGTTTGCCGATGCCGTCCGCGCGCATCTAGGGCAGGGCGGGTCCGCACTGATCGCGACCCACATTGACCTTGGCCTGGACGGGGAAGTTCTGGACGTAGGTCCCAACAAGGCCAAGCCCAAACCCATCGACGATTTCGACGGAGGCTTCCTGTGATCGCCCTGTTGCTGCGAGACCTGAAACTGGCCTTCCGCGCTGGCGGAGGATTTGGCCTTGGTCTGGCTTTCTTTCTGATCGTGACGGTTCTGGTACCCTTTTCAGTGGGCCCGCAATCCTCTCTGCTTTCAACCATCGCACCGGGTGTCCTATGGCTGGGCGCGCTACTGGCTTGCCTGTTGTCGCTGGACCGCCTGCTGGCGCTGGATTGGGAGGACGGCTCGCTTGACTTGCTGGCCACCGCGCCTCTGCCTCTTGAGTCGGTGGTTTCGATCAAGGCGTTGGCTCATTGGCTGACCACCGGCCTGCCGCTGGTTCTGGCAGCTCCTTTTCTGGGGGTGCTGCTGAACCTGCCAGTGCCGGGGTTTTTCTGGCTGGTGATCTCGCTGCTGATTGGCACTCCGGCGATGAGTGTCATCGGAACCTTCGGTGCCGCCCTGACTGTTGGCCTCAAACGCGGAGGGTTGTTGTTGTCGCTTCTGGTTCTGCCGCTCTACGTGCCAACCCTGATCTTTGGGGCGGAAGTGGCCCGCCGCGGTGCCACGGGTATGGAAACGCAAACCCCGCTGCTGATGCTGGCAGGGATCACGGCGGCCACGATTGCCCTGCTACCATTTGCCAGCGCCGCAGTGCTGCGCATCAACCTTCGGTGACGCGTTCAAACTTTGACCAATGTCAATTGAGAACGGCCCCGACTCGGACTAGATAAGGCCCATGTCTATCGCAGCCAAAGCCAACGCCCTCTGGGAATACGCCAACCCGCGGAAGTTCCTCGCGACAAGTGAGCGGGTAATGCCGTTTTTCTGGGTAACGTCGCTTGCCTGTATCGTTGTGGGTTTGGTGTGGGGGTTCTTCTTCACGCCGGACGACTACAAGCAGGGATCGACCGTCAAGATCATCTACCTGCATGTCCCGGCAGCGCTGATGGCCATCAACTGCTGGCTGATGATGTTGGCAACCTCGCTGGTCTGGTTGGTGCGACGTCATCACGTGAGCGCGCTGGCAGCCCGTGCGGCGGCGCCTATAGGCATTGTGATGACGCTGATCGCACTGGCGACCGGAGCGATCTGGGGCCAACCGATGTGGGGCACCTGGTGGGCCTGGGACCCGCGCCTGACCTCCTTCCTGATCCTTTTCCTGTTCTATCTGGGCTATGTCGCCCTGTGGGAGGCTATCGAAGATCCCGATACGGCGGCCGATCTGACCTCGGTCCTATGTCTGGTGGGGTCGGTCTTTGCGCTCCTCAGTCGCTACGCCGTGAATTTTTGGAATCAGGGGCTGCATCAGGGCGCATCCGTGATGCGGGCCGCTGCCGTGACAGGGGCGGACACCGAGGAGAAGGTCAGCAATATTTATTTCTACCCGCTGCTGCTGTGCATCATCGGGTTCGTGCTACTGTTCATCGCACTTGTCTTGTATCGTACTGGCACTGAAATTCGCGCGCGGCGGATCAAGGCGCTGCTGGCGCGGGAAAGGGTAAGCGAATGATCCCTGATCTTGGAAAATATGCCGATACGGTTCTTTGGTCCTATGCGGCCTCGATTGTACTGCTGGCGTTGCTGATTGTGTTCAGCATAGCTCGCGGGCGCAAAGTGCGTTCGGAAATGGAGAAGGTCGAACAAAGGATGACGCGCAATGGCTAAGATTTCGCCCATGATGCTTGCGCCTCCACTGATCTTTGGCGCGTTTGCCGTGATGGCGGGCATAGGCATGTTTCGCGATGATCCTGATGCGTTGCCATCAGCCCGCCAGGGCCAGCCAGCGCCGCCAGTGGTTTTGACCGAGTTTCCGGGCAAGACGGCGTTCGACGATGAGACCCTGCGCGATGGTGAGATCAAGCTGGTCAACTATTGGGCCAGCTGGTGCGCACCCTGTCGCGTCGAACACCCGAACCTTGAGGCGTTGTCCAAGGAGGGCATTCCAGTCTACGGCATCAATTACAAGGATCAGTTGGGCAATGCCGAGGCGTTCCTGGCCGAGCTGGGTGACCCCTACAAGGGCATCGGACGAGATGAGCAGGGGCGCATGGCGCTGGACTGGGGCGTATATGGCGTACCGGAAACGTACGTGGTTGATGGCAACGGCAAGATCATCCTGCGCTTTGCCGGGCCGGTCACTCAACGCGTGATCGAAAGTACCATCCGCCCGGCCTTGGAAGAAGCAGCGGGACACTAGGGGTTAGCCCATTTTTTGATCACTGCCAAAATCCTCCTGGTGAGGGTGTGCGATCTGCCGGATCTTTACCTCTTACGCCGGTAATTCGGTCGTCCAACGCCGAGCAGTTAATTTGACCAATGTCAATCAACGCCTGACGCGGTTTGGTATTCATTCCAAATCACTAACCGACAGACGGAAACGCCATGACTGAACAAGCGAGCCTTTATGGCCGATTGGGTGGCTATGATGCCATCGCGACATTTGCCGAAACTCTGATGCCTAAAATGATGGCTGATGAAGTCTTGGGCCGGTTCTGGGCCCATCGCGGTGCAGACGGGATCGCCCGCGAGCATCAGTTACTGGTCGACTATCTCGTCGCCAAAACCGGCGGTGCGCTGCACTATACCGGGCGCGATATGAAGATTACCCACGTGGGAATGAAAATCAGCGAGGATGATTGGGGCCGTTTTTTGGGGCATGCCGTGGATAGCATGAACGCCTTGTCGATCCCGGCCGACATGCAGGGAGAGATCGCGGAATTTGTCGCCAGCCTGAAAGACGACATCGTCGAGGCTTGAACGGTTGCTTAAACCCAAACGAAAAAGGCCATCAGCATAGCTGGTGGCCTTTATTTTGTATTGAAACAGGCTATTAGCTCGCTTTCGCCAAGTTTCTTAGCACGTATTGCAGCACACCGCCGTTCTCGATGTATTCGATCTCGGGCGCGGTATCGATGCGGCACTTGAGGGTGATGGTTTTCTCGGTGCCGTCGCAGTAGGTAATGGTACAGGGTACCTCTTGCAGCGGTTCAACCGTTTCCAACCCGTTGATCGAAACGGTCTCATCCCCCTTCAGCCCCAACGTTTTGCGGGTGTCGCCGCCGGTGAACTCGAACGGGATCACGCCCATTCCAACCAGGTTCGATCGGTGGATGCGCTCAAAACTCTCAGCGATCACGGCCTTGACACCCAGCAACGCCGTACCCTTGGCGGCCCAGTCGCGTGAGGACCCCGCGCCGTATTGCTCGCCACCGAACACCACCAGAGGGGTGCCCTGCGCCTGATAGGCCATCGAAGCCTCATAGACCGAGGTCTGCTGTCCGTCGGGGCCTTTGGTATAGCCGCCTTCGACGCCGTCCAGCATCTCGTTCTTGACACGGATATTGGCGAAGGTGCCGCGCATCATGACCTCGTGGTTACCACGCCGAGACCCATACGAGTTGAACTCACGCGGTTGTACCTGACGGTCAGTCAGATACTTGCCGGCCGGTGTCGTCGTTGCGAAGGAACCGGCGGGTGAGATGTGGTCGGTAGTGATCATGTCGCCCAGGATCAGCAGAACCTTGGCACCGTCGATGTTTGAGATCGTGCCCGGCTCAGGCCCCATGCCCTGGAAATAGGGCGGGTTCTGGATATAGGTCGAGGTCGGCGGCCAGTCATAGGTTTCTTGCTGCGGAACCTCGACCTTTTGCCACTTTTCGTCGCCCTTGAACACGTCGGCGTATTTCGACTGGAATGCGTCGCGGGTCACGGTGGCCTGCACCAGGTCAGCTATTTCGCTTTGAGTTGGCCAAATATCCTTCATGAATACATCGTTGCCATCTTTGTCCTGGCCGATCGGTTCCGAAGTCAGGTCGATATCCATGGTACCCGCCAGTGCGTAGACGACGACTAGTGGCGGCGAAGCCAGGTAGTTGGCGCGCACATCGGGTGAGATGCGCCCTTCGAAGTTGCGGTTGCCCGACAGGACCGATGTAGCGACCAGATCGCCCTCGGCAATAGCCTCGCTGATCTCCCTCTGTATCGGACCCGAGTTGCCGATACAGGTGGTGCAGCCATAGCCCACAAGGTTGAACCCGATGGCGTCCAGATGCTCTTGCAGACCGGCGGCCTCAAGATATTCGGACACAACCTGAGATCCCGGCGCCAGCGAAGTCTTCACCCAAGGCTGACGGTTCAGGCCCAGCTCATGCGCCTTTTTTGCCACCAGACCGGCGCCGATCATCACGTAAGGGTTCGAAGTGTTGGTGCAGGAGGTAATCGAGGCAATCACGACCTTGCCCGATTCCATGCCGTAGTTTTCGCCTTTGACTTCGACCTGTTTGCCCATCGGCCGTTTGAAGGTTTCGGCCATTTCTTTGGTGAAGGCCGTCTTGGCGTCGGTCAGGGCGACATAGTCCTGCGGGCGTTTGGGACCCGAGATCGCGGGAACGATCGTGCCCATGTCCAGCGTCAGCGTGTCGGTATAGATCGGG
Source organism: Ruegeria sp. SCP11 (assembly GCF_040329455.1). Taxonomy (NCBI): domain Bacteria; kingdom Pseudomonadati; phylum Pseudomonadota; class Alphaproteobacteria; order Rhodobacterales; family Roseobacteraceae; genus Ruegeria; species Ruegeria sp. SCP11. Next base: position 209,694 of record NZ_JBDZYG010000001.1, read on the forward strand.
GCGTAGTTCTCATCACGCCAGAGACCGTTTTCCTTGGCATAGGCTTCGACCAGCGCCAGACGGTCCTCATCCCGGCCGGTGTTGCGCATGTAGCGCAGGGTCTCACCGTCGATGGGGAAGAAACCACAGGTGGCGCCATATTCGGGGGCCATGTTGGCGATCGTCGCGCGATCCGCCAGCGGCAGACGGTTCAGACCTTCGCCATAGAACTCGACAAACTTGCCGACCACGCCCTTTTCGCGCAGCATCTCGACGACCTTCAGCACCAAATCAGTGCCTGTGGTGCCTTCGACCATCGCGCCGGTCAACTCAAATCCCACAACTTCGGGGATCAGCATCGAGATCGGCTGACCCAGCATTGCGGCCTCGGCCTCGATCCCGCCGACGCCCCATCCTAGAACAGCCATGCCGTTGACCATCGTGGTGTGGCTGTCGGTGCCTACCAGCGTGTCGGGGTAGGCGACCTCATCACCGTTTTGGTCGGTGTCAGTCCACACGGTCTGCGCCAGATATTCCAGGTTCACCTGGTGGCAGATACCGGTGCCGGGTGGGACTACACGGAAGTTGTTGAACGCCGACTGGCCCCATTTCAGGAACTGATACCGTTCCATGTTCCGTTCGTATTCGCGGTCCACATTCATCTGGAAGGCGCGTGGGTTGCCGAATTCGTCGATCATCACCGAGTGGTCGATGACCAAATCCACAGGGTTCAGCGGGTTGATCTTTTGAGCGTCACCACCAAGGCCTTTGATGCCGTCCCGCATCGCAGCAAGGTCCACAACAGCCGGTACACCGGTAAAGTCCTGCATCAGAACGCGAGCAGGGCGGTATGCGATTTCGCGTGGGTTTTTACCGCCGTTGGCCGCCCACTCCCCGAAGGCCCTGATGTCGTCGACCGAGACAGAAAACCCGTCATCCTCGAACCGCAACATGTTCTCCAACACCACTTTTAGCGCGGCGGGCAGTTTTGAAAAATCGCCTAGGCCAGCTTCTTGTGCGGCGGGGATGGAATAATAGGAAATGGATTTACCACTCACGCTCAGTTTCCGACGTGTCTTGGCTGTATCCTGACCGACTTTGATGGGCATATGTTGGCCTCCCTCTCAAATAACTTGGATTTTGGGATTCGCTGTTTGTTTTCTTTAACATGATTGCTTTGCATTCAAGGTATAGATACCTAGATTACAATTTGTATGCACAGGTATACAAATCAAGTTTGTTTGGTCAAAAATCTCAAGAAACATTGATTGGAGGTTGAACGCCGATCCGTTTAAACCGGTTGAGCACCCTCAGAAGCCCGAGTTTTCATATGTTTCGAATTGCTCCAGCGACCGTCTGCCTTTCCCTGTTTTTTGCCACCTCAGCTGTGGCTGATAGTGACCCGGTTGTGGTCGAGCTATTCACTTCGCAAGGTTGCTCGTCTTGCCCGCCCGCTGACCGGCTGATGCATGATCTGGCACAGCGCGATGATGTGATCGGACTAGCCCTGCATGTGGATTATTGGGACTATATCGGGTGGGAGGACGAATACGCCAAGCCCGATCACACCAATCGTCAGCGCGCCTATGCGCGGCAGGGTGGGCGGTCGATGATCTACACGCCGCAGATGGTAGTAAACGGGCAGCATGACGTGGTTGGCGCGCAATCGCGTGAGTTGGACCGGTTGATTAATGCACATCTCAAAGCTGCCCCCGAGGCCGAGGTCAAAGCGGACCGAACGGGCAATGAAGTCTCCGTTTTTGTTTCACCCGTCGAACTGCCTGAAGGTGAGACTTATGATGTTCGGCTGGTGCAGTATTCACCGATGCGTCATGCCTCGATACGCCGCGGAGAACTTGCGGGTCACGAACTGGACTACGCAAATGTTGTGGAATCCTGGCAGTTGGCCGGGCAGTGGGACGGGGTTGCGCCGCAAGAGTTTTCGACGGTGTTGACCACAGAACTTCCAGCTGTGGTTCTGGTGCAAAGAGTCGGTCACGGCCCGATCGTAGCTGCCGCCAAAGTTGAGTGATCAGGGCATGTCCTCGGGCTGTACCCCCAAACCTTTCCATGCCTTCCAGCGCCGGTGAATCCAGAACCATTGGCCCATATGCTTTCGGACCACGGCCTCAAGATCATCATTGGTGAACTGAGTCATGGTTGAGGGATCGGTGTGTGGAACCGGATCGTGCAGAACGATTTCAAAATCAATCCCGTTAGGTTGGCGAATGGCGTAGCAAGGGATGAGTTCAGCTTTGTATTTTATCGCCAATTCGGCGTTTAGAACCGATGTTACGGCGGGCTTGCCGAAAAAGGTTAGTTCCTCACCGCCATGCGCATGCAGGTCTGAGACAATGGCGATAATGCCGCCTTTCTTGAGTGAGCGTACCATCTCGACCATCCCGCGGCGCCCTTGTTCAAACATGGGCGCACCGGTTTTGTAGAAGGCCTCGACGTACATATCGTTGAAGTACGGGTTCGCCATACGGCGATAGAGGCATCCGATAGGCTGGCCGCTGCGGGTTTGAAGGGCGATCCGTGCCGCCAAGTAATGACCGAAATGCGCAGTGATCATCATGACCGGACGCCCTTCGGCCACGGCGGCATCAAAGGCGGCCACACCGGGGCCTGAGACCTTTGCAGTAGCCTGACGTGCGGTGAACCCTTCGGGCGAGAAATGCTCCATAATCGCGCGGCCTGCGTTGTCGGGAACGGCGCGGCAGATGCGTTTCACCTCGGCGTCGGGCAGGTCGGGGCAGGTCAGTTTCAAGTTTTTTTGTACGCGCTTCGTGAAGCCGACCAAAGGGGCGACTCCGCGTACAATGGCTCCCATTGTCGCGATGCGCCGCTCGTAGGGCAGCAGGCGCATTGCCCAAATCACGCCTTTCAGAAACAGACCGCTGACATAATATTTCCGAAGAGCCGCGCGGCTGAGTTCCGATTTTTCGACGGGCATAATCTGGTCTCACCGGCTGTTGCGATTTGCCGGGCCAGACATACAAGGCGCGTGCTCTGACCACAAGCGTTCCTATCTATTGGTTGCAAAGGCGTTATTTACTCCTCGCTGTCTTCTTCGATGAGTGTGATCGCTCCCTCAGCAACGAGGTTCCGAATGGCACCAACAACCTGCGTCATCGCCTCTTCGGCCTCAGCTCGTTTGACTTTACCACGATCACCGATTTCTTCGCGCAGGTTGTCAGCCATTCTTGAAGACATGTTGCAGAGAAGGAATTCAGCCGTAGCTTGATCATCATCTGCTGCGGACCCGGCAAGCGCAGTGATCAGATTGGCTTGGTCTACACGGCGCAGAATTGCCGGAACGTCCCGTGGCAAAACCTGAGATGGAATATGCGCAAAGGTAAAGATCGAACGACGCACAACGCTGGCAAAATCCGAATCCTCCTCCTCTAGGGCGGTTAATAAACCGTCACGTGTGGAGGCAGCCGATTGGTTCAAAATCGCACCCACCCGCGCCCCGGGGCCATCGGCAAAAGCTTGGGATGGCCGCTGGTCCAGCTGCGCCGCCAGCGACCAGCCGATGCGGTCGACCGCTTCGGGTGTCACATTGGTGGTTTTGGAAATCGCATAAGTGATCCGTCGCGCAACCGGGCCGGGCAGGTGCCCTAACAGTTGTGCTGCCTTTGCCGTTTCCAGTTTCGATAGCATCACGGCGGCAATCTCCGTACTCTCCGCCTGCGCCATCGTGGCCAGATCCTCGGTCGGGATTTCGCGCAGACGTTGCCACGGATCGCCGATCTGGCGCACTCCGGCAACCTTGCGAAGACGCGCCGCTGTCGCCGGGGCGATCTTGCCATTAACAGCATCCAAGGCACCTGCCAGCCCATGAGGGAAAGACAGGCCCAGACCCTCAACTGCCTCTGCAAACTCGTGCGCCACGGCATCCAGCGTAACCCGGTCCACCAAACCCATCTGCCCCAGCTGATGGGTCAGTTTTTCCTGCAACTCGTCGGGAAGTTCTTCCAGAGGTATGTCGGCACCCTCGTTCAACAATAGTCGAACTACGACTGCGGCCTTCTGCCGGGTACTGAGCGCACGAGGGACGACGCGAGGTGCATCGTCATTCCGGTCGACCGTCGGAGCCGCGCCCGGGGCCACCTGTACCAAAGTGTTTGTGTCCTGCATCTGCCTGCGGTGTCAAAGTTGCGTTCCACAGGCAGAGTAGGAAGAGTCGGGTAAAGAAACCCTGAAACTTAGTAGCTATAGGTCAGCCCGGTGCGGATCGCTTCACGCAGGGAGGCCTCGGCCCAGGTGCCTTCACCGCCACGCGCTTTGATCTCGCGCCATTGCTCGATTGCTAGATCGGTTCTGCCTTCAGCAACAAAGCCCTGACCCATATAGCTGCGGGCCAAAATGTTGTCTGGATTGGTTTCGATGGCGTTGTTGTAGAATAGGTTGGCCAACTCAAGCTCGCCCATTTTCCGATAGGTAAAGCCCCAGTAGGTCAGCACACGGTCGTCGTCCTGATCCATGATGCGCAGAATGCTCTGCGCGTTTTCAAACTGCCCATCATAGGCCAGTTCGCGCACGGCGTCATACAGCTCATCCTGAGTAAAGTTGGTCTTGTTCGGCTTCACACAGCGGCCCGCGTCTTTGTCGTATACGCGACCAAACAGGCATTTTTTGGTTGTATTCGTTGGTTTGGGGGCGGTGCTGCCGCCACCACCGGCTGCACATACGACCGGTGCAAAGGCAAAAGCCTGAAGGGCAATAGCTGAAACCAATACGAGACGCATTTTCCTACTCCATTCTCTAAGCTGCTCAGATCAAGCATAGCGCGATCTGATAAAAAGCTAACAATCGCGCTCTCGCTTTTATTCACAAGTAGGAAAGAAAATCTTCAGCTGTTGGTGATTTTTGCGCAGGTTTGGGTTTCGGAATCCCAGTACGTACCTTCGGCGCAAGACTGGGTTTGCTTGGAGTGAGCACTGCAAGCCAGTGCAACGGATGCTGAACAGCTGAGGGCAAAGGCGCAAATCAGTGTGCGGATCATGGTGTTTCTCCGATTAGGAAATTCACTCACAACATACCCGAATTCGCCAAGCCTTGCAAAAGAACAAGGCCCGGATCGCGAAATGCGAACCGGGCCCATTGAACCATTTGAACAGTCTGGTCTTATTCGCCGAACACGCGGGCGAAGATTGTGTCGACGTGCTTGGTGTGATAGCCGAGGTCGAATTTCTCTTCGATCTCCTCCGGGCTCAGCGCAGCAGTCACATCGGGATCCGCCAGCAGTTCCTCTTTGAAGTCGGTGCGGTGTTCCCAGACCTTCAGCGCGTTGCGCTGAACCATGGCATAGGCATCTTCGCGGCTAACACCGGCTTGGGTCAGCGCCAGCAGAACCCGCTGGCTCATCACCAGACCCGGGAACTTATTCATGTTCTCGATCATGTTCTCAGGGAAGATCAGCATCTTGTCGATCACGCCTGTCAGTCGGGCCAGCGCAAAGTCCAAAGTGATTGTGGCATCCGGCCCGATCATGCGTTCTACCGAGGAATGCGAGATATCACGCTCGTGCCAAAGCGCCACATTCTCCATCGCTGGGATCACGGCCGCGCGCACCATGCGCGCCAGACCGGTTAGGTTCTCGGTCAGGACCGGGTTTTTCTTGTGCGGCATGGCCGACGAGCCTTTCTGACCCATCGAGAAGAACTCGGCCCCTTCCAAAACCTCAGTCCGCTGCATGTGGCGGATTTCGATGGCGATGTTTTCGATGCTGCTGGCGATGACGCCCAGCGTTGCGAAAAAAGCGGCGTGGCGGTCGCGGGGGATGACCTGCGTGCTGATCGGCTCGGGTACCAGACCCAGCTGGTCGCAGACGTGCTCTTCCACACGCGGGTCGATATTGGCGAAGGTGCCGACGGCACCGCTGATCGCGCCCGTTGCGATCTCGGCGCGCGCGTCCCGCATCCGGGACAGGTTGCGGTCCATCTCAGCGTAGAAGCGGGCAAAGGTCAGGCCCATTGTGGTGGGCTCGGCGTGAATGCCGTGGCTGCGGCCGATACGGATAGTGTTCTTGTGTTCAATCGCGCGGCGCTTGAGGGCGGCCAGCAAATCTTCGAGATCGGCGATCAGCAGGTCGGCGGCGCGGGTCAGTTGCACGTTCAAGCAGGTGTCCAGCACGTCTGAGCTTGTCATGCCCTGATGCACAAACCGCGCCTCTTCGCTGCCAACATGTTCAGCTAAGTGCGTCAGGAACGCGATGACGTCATGCTTGGTGACGGCCTCGATCTCGTCAATGCGGGCCACATCGAATTCTACGTCCTTGGCCTTCCAAACGGCCTCGGCGTTTTCACGCGGGATCACGCCCAGATCAGCCATGGCGTCGCAGGCATGGGCTTCGATCTCATACCAGATGCGGAACTTGGTCTCGGGCGACCAAATGGCGACCATATCGGGGCGGGAATAACGTGGAATCATTGGCGGCGAGACCTTTTTGTGGTTGGGATAGGGCGTTCGCGCGCGGTTTAAACCCGCAACCCCGAGGGAACAAGGCACGAGTACAGGTATGAGACGGTTTGCCCTGATTTTGGCCCTTTGGCCCGGCATTTTGGCCGCAGAAGAGTTCCGAACACTCACAGGAGACGAGATTCTGGCGGCCCTGACGGGCAAAAAACTCGATTACGGAGATGGCGTCTGGCAGACTTTCGACGCGACGATGCTAACGCAGTATGTCGCGGATCGTCCCAGCGCAGGCCGTTGGGCGGTCCGCGAGGATCAGTACTGTTCCCTCTGGCCGCCTTCGGACCTGTGGGCTTGTTATGACGTTCAGCAAAACGGCGATGTGATCCGGTTTGTGGACGAGTCCGGTGAGACCACCGACGGAACCTTCGCCGAATGACCCTGCCGAGCAGTCTTTCCGACTTCGAGGGCAATTGGAGCCTGAGCCGTACCATTCACGATGCGCGGGCAGGGCATGTCGCTCAGGCTGAAGGTCATGCGGTTTTGCACCCGTCTGATGATGGTTTGATCTATGACGAGGAGGTCTCGCTGCACATACCGGGGCAGGCAGAGATGAAAGGGACACGGCGTTATCTGTGGCGGGATGCAGACGATTGGATCGCGATCCATTTCGATGACGAACGGTATTTTCACGCATTGAAGCTTGGTCAGTCACAGTCTAGGGATCATCATGATTGTCCGCCAGACAGCTATGATGCGGTTTATGATTTCTCCGGCTGGCCCATATGGTCCGTGAGTTGGACCGTGAAGGGACCACGGAAAGCCTATGAAATGAAAACCGAGTACCGCCATCGATAGCGCAATCATGTTGAAGTATCGATGTGAAACAGGCATTCATGTGTCTGAATTTCCATCCGAACATGGAGAAACGAGAATGAATATGACTGTTCTGGCTGAGGCAATTGGTCCGCGCGAAGGCACTGCACTGCGCGTGAAACAGGTTGTGCTGGTGGCTTTGGGTATTCTGGCTTTGGCGATCGCCGCGAAGATCAAAGTACCGATGTGGCCGGTTCCGATCACTATGGGCACCTTTGCCGTGTTGACCATCGGCACCGCCTATGGTGCGCGTCTGGGTCTGGTCACCATGCTGGGATACCTGCTGGTCGGCGCGCTGGGCTTTGACGTTTTCGCGGGGTCCTCGGCTGAAAAATTTGGCCTGACCTACATGATGGGCGGCACCGGAGGCTATCTGGTCGGTTATCTGCTGGCCACCGTATTGTTGGGTGCGCTGGCGGCGCGCGGTTGGGATCGCTCGGTCGGAAAGCTGGCGCTGGCACTGGTTCTGGCCAACATTGTAATCTACGTGCCTGGCCTGCTGTGGCTGGGTCAGCTCTTTGGCTGGGACAAGCCGATCCTGGAGTGGGGCCTGACACCGTTCCTGCTGGGTGATGCAATCAAGCTGGCACTGGCCGCGTTGCTGATCCCCGGTCTTTGGAAACTGGTTGGCAACGCCCGCACCTGATTTCCACTTAGCTCTTACAGGCTCGCGTCCGGAGCGATCCGGCGGCGGTTTTTTTATACTCTTGTGAAAGAGATGCTGGACAAAGCCGATCCTCAGAGTTCAATCTGATGCCAAAGAAATCATCAGGTTATTGAGATATGCGTTTTTTATCTGGCTCAACCGTCGCCGCCTGCACCGCCTTGTGGCTGGGGGCTTTGGCTCCTGCGTCGGCGGACTCTCCGGTTACATATACAGACACGGGGCGCGCATTGTTCAGCTTTTCCGTACCCGACTTTTGGGCGGTGCGCACCGGTGGTCCGCGTGAAATTGAAGACACCGAACTTGGCGATCTCAGAGCGGTTGCGCGCGTCATGGCGATACGACCTGTGACGGATGACAATGTCTGGATGGGGTTTGTCTCACCGGCCGGTGTCACCTCGATCGAAGGCGGGCTGCAGTATCTTGAGGATATTGACAAGTTTCTCGTCGAAGATCCTTCGATCTCCAGCACCTCCGATACCCGTATTGGCGGATTACCCGCGCGAGTGATCCGGGGCGCCGGCACCCGTGATGGGCGCGGCATCAATTTCACGGCCACAGTAATCGACCTGCCGAACGGTCGTGTGGCGGTTGCCGTGGCGATCCTGCGCAATGGTGCCGACCCGGCCTATGTCGATGACCTGAACGCCGTTTTCGCGTCGTTCCGGGCCTTGCAGTAAGGAGATGCGCAGATGATCAGCAAACGTATCAAGCGTGCAATTCTTGCGCTGGGGCTTGGCGCGGCAAGTTTCACTCTTTCGGCCTGTGATGGCGTCTCGGTCGGCGTCGGTTACAGGTACGGTTATGACCCGTTCTATGACTCGATGCTGTGGAACGACTATTACCGACGGGGGGTAAGTGCTCCCCGCCCACCGCGCCCGAAACCGCCCGAAGGCAAGCCTCCACCGCGGCCGACACCGCCGATCGCCAAACCGCCTGCGCGTCCGCCAGTTGCTCGGCCCCCGGTGGCGCGACCACCTGCGGCAAGGCCACCGATCCATCGCCCGGCTCCGCGAGCACGCGGATAGTCTTAAAGGGTTAGGCCAGCAACTCTGTGGTAATATGGGCCGACGCTTCCAGTGTTCTGTGAACGGGGCACTTGTCGGCAATCTCCAGCAAGCGGGCGCGCTGTTCCTGATCCAGCGGCCCCTCAAGGCGGATTTTACGGCGGAAGTGGTCGATCTTACCATCTCCGGCCAGACCTGCATCTTGTCCGTGAACCTTGTTGTGGCAGACGTCGACGGTGATGCCTGTAAGCGGCCACCGCTTGCGCCGTGCGTACATGCGGATCGTCATCGACGTGCATGCACCAAGACCCGAGGACACGAATCCGTAGGGCGACATGCCCTTGTCAGTACCGCCGTAGGACTCGGGTTCGTCCGCCACTGCGTGATGCCGAGGACCGGACTGGATGTCCTGCAGAAAGCCAGAGGGATCAACCTCAGTCACACGCACCACGCCTTCGGGTGCGCCCGGAGGTGGCGCGGGTGGGCAAAGCGTGACGTATCGCTTGACCCAGGCCGCGATAACGTCGGCCGCATATTCGGCATCTGCGGCGCGCGTGATCAGATGATCGGCATCGTCCAACGTGACAAAGCTTTTGGGGTGCTTGGCGGCCAAAAAAATGGTGCTGGCATTGTCAATGCTGACGGTTTCATCGCGGGGGGCGTGCAGGATCAACAGTGCAGCTTTCAGATCAGCAATTGCCGGGGCTAGGGCGGATTCCGAGATGTCATCTACGAAGGCCTTGCCGATGCGGAACGGACGCCCGCCCAGCATAACTTCGGCCGAGCCGTCCTGTTCGATCTGTGGCAGGGCTTCTGCGAAATGATGAGAGACATGGCCCGGATCGGCGGGCGCACCCAGCGTGACCACCGCCTTGACGCTGGGAATGCCCGCACGCGCGCGCAGAACCGCGGCTCCGCCCAGCGAATGCCCGATCAGAAGAGCTGGGGCCATGTTGCGCCCGGCAAGGTAATGCGCGGCGGCGATCAGGTCTTCGACATTCGAGGTAAAAGTGGTGTTGGCAAACTCTCCCCCCGAATGGCCCAAGCCTGTGAAATCAAAGCGTAATACGGCAATACCCATTGCTGCCAAGCGGGCGGCTATGCGGCGGGCAGCCGGGATATCCTTGGAGCAGGTAAAGCAATGCGCAAACAGTGCCGTCGCCAGAACCGGCCCATCCGGCAGATCAAGGCGCGCAGCCAACTGGTTGCCGTCGTGACCGGCAAAAGTAATGCGTTCGGTGGGCATGGCTATTCCTTACATATCGGGATGGGACCAATACTGTGTGCTTCCGTCTGGTGTCTCAACCCCATTGTAAGAAGCGTCACGGGAAGGTGAGTAAATGGTATATCTTCATCCCTATGTCAGTCACTTCTGCGGTTCACGTTTTGTGATGTTATTCATGTCAAACATTCGTTTTTATAATTTAAAGTTTGCGCCCATCTTACGGCTGTCACACACAATCAGCCAAGGAGGCACACATGGCACATACAGCATCCGCCCCACGAGGCGTTGGCTTTCGCTCCGATCTTTTGATAATCATCGCGCTGACCGGAGTTCTGGGTTTCGCACTGGGCCAGAACTGGCCGGTTGCGGCACCAACCTCCGTCGAAGCCGCCATTCCGTCCGAGGACTGGCACGGCAATGTCCGGCGCTCTACCTGGCCGGACTGAGCCGTTATGCCTGACCCATCAACTGCGGATCGAATGGGTAGGTGGTGAGGTTCTCATACCCGTCCTCGGTGATCAGAACTTGATCCTCCAGCTTGATCGAGAAGTCGCCTCCGACCTCGCCGCAGGCGGCTTCGACGCAAAGAACCATGCCGGGCTCAAGCGGATAGTCGTAAGAGCCCGCCACCGCCTTGTCCGGATAGGCAACCAGAGGCCATTCATCGCACAGACCCACGCCATGCATCAGGCAGCCATATTTCTGGGCCTGAAACTTATCGTCCAGCTTATGCGCATTGGCGGTTAGTTCAGGGATCATCACGCCGGGTTTGAGCATCTCCATATTGGTCATGATGTGCTCATGCGCATGCTGCATGGCGTAAACCATGTCTGGGCGCGGCTTTTCATCGCCGATCCACCATGTACGAGAGATGTCGATGCAGATGCCATAAGACCCGATCAGGTCAGTATCGAAGGCGATGATCTCGTTCTTTTGCGTGATCCGCGGCCCACATTCCTGAAACCATGGATTGGTACGCTGGCCCGAGGCCAGCAGGCGGGTCTCGATCCATTCACCTCCCCGTCGGATGTTTTCGACGTGCAGGACAGCCCAGATGTCATCTTCCGAAGTCTTTCCGTTGCCCACATTGGCGCGGGCGAATTTCTCCATCTCGGCTACCGCGGTTTCGCAGGAATGGTGGGCGCAGCGCATGGCCATGATCTCGTCCGGGCCTTTGATAGCGCGGGTCTTTTCTGTGACCTCTTCGCCTTCCATGATCTCGAAACCTTGGGCCTCAAGCGCGCGCAACCCGTGTAGCATGATCTTGTCGACTGCCAGGCGTTTGTTGCCGCCGCCATGCTCGTCGATCAGTACCCGAACTTCGTTCGAGAACACATCGGCCTGAACATCCACCTTGTCGCCCCGGTCGAAATAGAACAGGTCCGCGCCCGAGCGTTGTTCCCGCACCAGAGGGTTGAATTTCGACAGGAATGGCGAGTTCTTATAGTCCCAGATCACCATGTAGCCATCGGCACACAGCAACACCGCACGGAACGGGTTATGGGTGTTCCACAACTGCATGTTGGTGCTGTCGGTTGCATAGCGGATGTTCAGCGGGTCAAACATTAGCAACCCACCATAGCCGCGATCCACGATGGCTTTGGTCAGACGTTTCCAGCGATATTCCCGCATCCGCGCCAGGTCGGGCAGAGCAAGACCAGCCGCTTCCCACTCGGAAAAGGCCAACTGCGTCGGGCCGATCTCGATCCGATCATTCTCGTTGGGGGTGCCGTCGCCAAGGGTCGCGCCTTTGGTCGGGTCGATCTTGCGGTTGTCTCGATAATGCTGGTTCATGGTGGGTCTCCCTGCCTAGTTTTGCAGCGTGGAGAATCAATTCTGCCGCGTCTTTAAAGTTTGCGACTGCGCGTCGGTCGCTTTTTGACCGACAACCGGGCGAGCAGGTGATAGGTCCGACATATGACGATCTTGCAGACCTCAATCCCCTATGACCCACTGACGCCACGGCCCTTACCGGGTATTCAGCCCACCAGCATGGATGGATGGTTGCTCCGTGATGATGCTTTTGCCGCCCAGATGCAGCGACGCACAGCACTGCTGGCGGAGCGAAGGGAGGATGTTCTGGCGCTGGACGCCGGTGCAGAACCGGCCGCGCAGGAGCTTTTGGACTTGGTCCTGCTACACGCTTATCCGGGGTGTTCAGACCACGCCACACGCCCTGACGGCCAAGTTGTTGAAATCGATCGCACCCGGCCCTTGGAGACGTTGTGCCAGTTGGCGCAGGAGGATTTCTGTATCCTGCAAAAGCACGGCGATGAACATGTTCTGACTGGAGCCATTTTGTGCTTTCCTGCCAGTTGGAGCCTATCAGAAAAGTTTATGCGCCCCTTGGTCGACATTCATGTTCCGGTGGCCAGCTATGACGGTGACATCGCGCGGCGGGTGCAACGATTATTTGATGGGATACAAACGGGGCGACCGCTTTGGCGGTTCAACGCGCTGTGGTACGACGACGCCGAGCTGTACCAACCTCGCCGCGCCAGCGAACGGCGTGACATCACGGATCCGGTGAAAGCACCTTTTTTGCGAAGCGAGCGACAGACGCTGTTGCGGCTGCCAAACACGCGGGCCGTAGTCTTTTCGATTCATACCTACGTGATTGAGGCCGAACGACTGCGCAAAATGGAAAACCCCGCCTGATGGCGGGGCCTCCAAGGAGGGTCTTCGGGTCTGGTGTTACATGCCTAGCGCGTTGGCGACACCGGCGAGTGCTCCGCTTGTGCTGAGAGCGGAGATTGCGACGGAGTAGGCAAGTACCTGAGTGTTGAGGCGAAAATCTTCGCCCCTGATCAGGTTCACTGCGGCGAGGGAGGCCGCAATGGGAACCGACACGCTAGCCACGGCTCCAGTCAATCCCCACGTTGAAAGTCGCAGGATATCGCTGGGCTTGTCGTGGTCGAGGGGGGCCGTGTCTTCGTTCCCATCAGAGGGCTGCTCGATTGGTTCTGTCCGAAAAGCGATGCTGAGCAACTGCTCATCCGACAGCTGGATCGGCCGGGCTGCTGGCGTCAGCGCCTCTTTTTGTGGCTCATCCAGTTGGTCTTCATCAGTAATGTTCAGCCCCGCGAACGGGCCTGTTACTGCCTCAAAAATCTGTCTTCTGTCTCGTTGTTTGGAAGGTGTCAAAGTGTCGAATGCACTCATGAATTGTTCGATGGTCAGGACGGTATTCGGCGACAGCCATTCGACACGCTGCGTCGCGCAGATATCGACCATCCGATAAAGCATAACCACCAGCATAAGCTCGGATATCTCGGTATCATCCAGCAAGGCGGACACAGGCGAAATGGTGATTGACAACCGGTTATTCGGCAAAGTCACAATCGGTCTACGGCTGGTTTTCAGCCCTGCCGCGCGATCCATCCGCTCGAACCGGTCTTCGGAGTCGGCTAATTGCGTGTCCAGAGTAAGACGCACCAGATATTGGCTGGATACGATACTGGCCTCGGACTCGCTCAGGATGCTCTTGCGCTCGACCAGGTGGCCATAGTCTTCCAAAGTCGCCGCGACGATCGCTCCGAAACGCTCGATCGCATTATCGGTCCCGCCGTTGAATTGAAGACCACCATGATAGCTGTGCTTCGGTGCCACTGCGCATTCCTTTGTCGCATCTTGTCTTGGGAAACAGGTTAACAAGGGATATGGGGCAGATTTTGACGAAAATGGAAAAAAATGAGAAAACGGTGGGATTGATTACTCTTTGGAAACCTAGGCATTTTGGGGGCTGCTTAATATCTGTGGCAACAATGTGGCTGGATTGGGGAGGGGGCACGTATCTTTGTGGCGAAGATCAGCCATCGATTCGGGCAGCCATGATCGCAATGGACTGCTGATAGACCGAGGCTGCGTTCCATTGCTGGATCACCCTAAAGTTCGGTTGCCCCGGTTGATAGCCGCGACCCGGTTTCCACCCTTTCTGCCGAAGAAAATTGGCGGTTGAGGCCAGTGCGTCGGTCATATTGTAGAAATCGACGCGACCGTCACCCGTGGCATCGACACCGTAGGTCAGCGCGTTCCCCGGTAAGAACTGAGTGTGCCCCAATTCACCATGCTTCGCGCCTTTGGTAGCTGTCGTAATGCTGCCTTGATCGACCAGTTTCAGAGCGCCGATGGCATGTGGGATAAAGAACTCGGATCGGCGACAATCATAGGCCAACGTTGTGATTGCTGAAACAACCTGACTGTCTCCCATGAAATTCCCAAACCCTGTTTCCATTCCGTGTATCGCGATCAGCACACCACTTGGCACGCCATATTGGCGCTCAAGGGCTGCGTAGAACTGCGGGTTGCGAGCCTTGCGTTTGCGTCCTTGGGCCACGATGGTGTCGGCACCGCGGACTCGCATGAATTTGTCCAGGGAGTATTTGAAGCTTTTCTGATTGCGGTCCGCTGCAATGGTACGGTTCGCGTATTGGCTTTGGGCCAGGGCCTGTAATCCCTTCTTCTTGACCCCTGCGCGTTTGGCCTGTTTCGCGAAATCCTGTTTCCAGACGTCAAAGCCATTACTGGTGTTGCCGCAGGGCGCCGCAGCCGCGAAAGAGGGCAGGACCAAAGCGAGAATAATTGCAAATCGAAGCATCAGCAAAACCCGGTTAAATGAAATTCTAAGAAAAGGGTACGATGCATTTCCTCATCGGCAAAGGCGTTAATACAGGTCCAGTTCGTCTGTCGCCTTTAAGCTTTCGAACCACTCTTCCGGCGTTTTGTTGATCTTGGCATGTTTGACCATCATCGCGTTCATGTTCGGCAGGTCAGACGAGTCCGGCCAAGCCTCTGGCTGCCACAGGTTCGACCGAATGACGCATTTGGGGCAATGCGCGAAAACGGTCTCGATATGGACAAGCAGGGTCAGTTTTGGGGCGCGGTCGTTGACTGCCATGCTTGCAAGCAAGTCAGAATCTTTGCAGATGCGGGCCGAACCACGTATGCGCAGCGTTTCCATTTTGCCGGGCACGAAGAAAATAAGGCTTACGCGCGGGTCCCGCAAAACGTTGTGAAACGTGTCTACGCGTTTGTTGCCGGGGCGATCTGGAATTGCGATCAGAGTGTCCGACAGCACTTGCACGAACCCTTCTGGATCGCCGCGAGGTGAGATGTCCAGATAGCCATCAGGGTTGGCCGAAGCGATCAGGCAGAACGTGGATTTGGCGATGAAGTCGCGGCACATCTGGTCCAGAGCCGAAAGCTCCTTAGCCAAGATCTGGGGCAGGGGCGCGCCGGTGATGTGTTCCAGTTCTTCCGCCGACGTTACGAAGTCCGTGTATTGCGAGAAGGGGGCGTCAGATGACATGCAATCTCTCCTAACCGGGTGGGTCGAGTGTGAAAGATCATGCCCAACGAAACAAGGGCGCCCGAATGGACGCCCTTGCCAAGTTAAGTCTGCAACCGGATCAGCAGCTGTAGTACATGCCGTATTCAACCGGGTGTGGGGTGTGCTCGTAGGTTTCGACCTCTTCCATCTTCAGTGCGATGTAGCCGTCGATCTGGTCTTTGGTGAACACGTCGCCCTGCAGCAGGAAGTCGTGATCCGAAGCCAGAGCTTCCAGAGCTTCACGCAGCGAGCCGCAAACGGTCGGGATGTCGGCCAGTTCTTCGGCAGGCAGATCGTACAGGTTCTTGTCCATGGCTTCGCCCGGATCGATCTTGTTCTTGATGCCGTCCAGACCGGCCATCAGCAGAGCAGCAAACGCCAGGTAGGGGTTTGCGGCCGGATCGGGGAAGCGGGCCTCGACACGCTTGGCCTTCGGGCTTTCGGTCCACGGAATACGGACACAACCCGAACGGTTACGGGCCGAGTAGGCGCGCAGAACAGGAGCTTCGAAACCCGGGATCAGACGCTTGTAGCTGTTGGTCGACGGGTTGGTGAAGGCGTTCAGGGTCTTGGCGTGCTTCAGAACACCGCCGATAAAGTACAGCGCTTCGTCCGAAAGGTCGGCGTACTTGTCGCCTGCAAACAGCGGCTTACCGTCTTTCCAGATCGACATGTTCACGTGCATGCCGGTGCCGTTGTCGCCTGCGATCGGCTTCGGCATGAAGGTGGCCGATTTGCCGTAGGCGTGCGCAACGTTGTGGATGACGTATTTGTACTTCTGCAGCTCGTCGGCCTGCTTGGTCAGGCTGTCAAAGATCAGGCCCAGTTCGTGCTGACAGGACGCAACCTCGTGGTGGTGCTTGTCCACTTTCATGCCCAGACGCTTCATGGTCGACAGCATTTCCGAACGCAGATCCTGTGCTTCGTCGATCGGGTTGACCGGGAAGTAGCCACCTTTGACGCCCGGACGATGGCCCATGTTGCCCATCTCGTACTCGGTGTCAGTGTTCCACGATGCGTCGGTTGCATCAACTTCGTAGGATACCTTGTTGATGCTGTTCGAGAAACGAACGTCGTCGAACAGGAAGAATTCAGCTTCGGGGCCCATGTAGGCGACGTCACCGATACCCGATGCTTTCAGGTACGCTTCTGCTTTCTGAGCGGTGCCGCGCGGGTCGCGCTCATACGCTTCGCCGGTGTCAGGTTCGACAACCGAGCAGTGCACACAGATGGTTTTTTCCGCGTAGAACGGATCGACATAGGCGCTTTCGGTGTCGACCATCAGCTTCATGTCGGATGCTTCGATCGACTTCCAGCCAGCGATGGACGAACCGTCGAACATGAAGCCTTCTTCCAGGAAATCTTCGTCGACCTGATCAGCCATCAGGGTCACGTGCTGAAGTTTGCCGCGCGGGTCGGTGAAACGAACGTCGACGTACTCTGCGCCTTCGTCTTTGATCAGCTGAAGAACTGCGTCCTTGCTCATACTTACTATTCCTCTGAGTTGAAGAGTGGTCTGTTACAGCGCTTCCGAGCCGGTCTCGCCGGTACGGATGCGAATGGCTTGTTCAACGGGCGAGACAAAGATCTTGCCGTCACCGATCTTGTCGGTCTTGGCGGCGGATACGATGGCCTCGATTGCGGCGTCAACCTGATCATCGTCCAAGACGACCTCGACCTTCACCTTTGGCAGAAAGTCGACAACGTATTCCGCACCGCGATAGAGCTCGGTATGGCCTTTCTGACGACCGAAACCCTTTACCTCGATCACGCTGAGGCCTTGAACACCCACGTCCTGCAGCGCCTCTTTCACTTCGTCCAGTTTGAACGGTTTGATGATCGCTTCGATCTTCCTCATCCCGGGCTCCCTATTACACTTGTCAGGACCGCAATGATCACGTCTAAGATCGGGCGGCAATCCGATTGCGAAAATGGCCACGCTCGCGTGCGGAGAAATTAGGTGGCAGGTGAAATTTTGATCGACTTGCACAAAAAGTAATCAGAATTGAATCGCTGGGGGAAATTGAGATGACGGAATTACTGACAGCCGCCCAGATGCGGGCCATCGAACAGGCCGCGATTGAGTCCGGTGAGGTGACCGGACTGGAGCTGATGGAGCGGGCCGGGCAGGGCGTTGTCGAAGCGATTTTCAAAGAAAGGCCGGAGTTGGCGAAGACCCAAGGTACAGCCGTAGTTTTGTGCGGGCCGGGAAACAATGGCGGCGATGGGTTTGTGATCGCCCGACTGCTTAAAGACTGGGGTTGGGAGGTCGAGGTTTTTCTATTCGGAGAGCCAAAGAAACTTCCACCGGACGCACGTAAGAATTACGAGAGGTGGAGCACGCGCGGACCGACCGAAAAATTGACCGCTAAAGCTGTGGAACAGGGCCGCCGACCAGACGTTTTGGTTGACGCCATGTTTGGCACTGGCTTGTCTCGGTCGATCCCGTTGGAATTGGCCCAAGCCTATCATTCGGTCGCGGCGCGTCATGTGGACGAAAGGCATCCCTGGCTCGCACCATTTTATCGTGTTGCAGTTGATTGTCCTTCGGGGTTCGACACAGACAGCGGCAAGTTCCTTTTCCCTGATCCTCCGGAAAACACAGGGGACGAGCAAAGGGATATTGAGGCTCGTTCGAACTGGTGGGAAAAAGACGCTTCAGAAAGGCTACTTCGGCCTGACCTAACAGCAGTTTTTCATCGAAAGAAGGTTGGCCATGCGCTCTCGGATTCATGCGGCAAGGTGCACGTGGTAGATATCGGGCTGGGGGCTGAGGATAGGCATCCCGGTCATCTCAAATCTCAAAGGCCAAAGGATACGGTTGTTGGTTTGGAGTTTGATGGGGCAAAGGGGCTGCCCGGACAGGTTTGGCCTTGGTGCGATCTCGCCAAAAAACCGGGAGTAGGGCAGCACAAGTACGGCTACGGCCACGCCTTGGTACTTTCGGGCGGTGCAGGAAAAACCGGAGCCGCGCGACTTGCGGCGCGAGGGGCCCTGCGGATTGGGGCGGGATTGGTGACGCTGGGAGTGCCGCCGTCCGCCCAAATGGAGGTTGCTGCGCATGTAACTGCCATCATGTTGCAGCGGGTTGAGGGCGGGAGTGGCCTCTCTGATGTGTTGGCGGATGAACGGCTGAATGCGTTGTGCCTTGGCCCCGGAATGGGAGTGGAGCGTGCACGGGAAATGGTGCCGATTGCTCTAGGCGCAAAGCGCGCGACGGTTTTGGACGCCGATGCGCTGACGGCTTTTGCGGATGATCCCGCTTCATTGTTTGCGCAGTTGCACGAAAATTGTGTTCTGACCCCGCATGGGGGTGAGTTAGCCCGGTTATTCCCTGATATTTCCGAAAAACTGACGGCGATACCTACCAAAGGCCCCGCCTTTTCCAAGGTAGACGCGACGCGAGAAGCTGCCAAACGGGCCGGCTGCGTTGTTCTGTTCAAAGGGCCGGGCACCGTGATCGCGGCGCCGGATGGACGATGTTCGGTCAATGCGGCTACGCAGGAACGCGCCGCGCCGTGGTTGGCGACGGCAGGTTCTGGCGACGTTCTGGCAGGATTCATTGCGGGATTACTGGCGCGCGAGTTCGAACCAATGCAGGCGGCGGAAGTGGCGGCGTGGTTACATGTTGAATGCGCGCGGACGTTCGGGCCGGGTCTGATTGCTGAGGATTTGCCCGAGCAATTGCCTAAAGTTTTTAAAAATTTGAATATGTGACTTTTTGAGCGGGAATTGGCCGATCAATCGCATCTTCGGCGGCAAATAGCCGACGGGGTTGCTGTGACGTCAAAGTGAGTGTTTGCCAGGTGTATGGCTGAGCGTCAGAATCCGCTTGGATTGGGGCTCCAACCGCGGTGGTGTTGCAGTTAAATCTTTGATTAAAATGGGATTATTTTCGGCTTTTAGGGCCTGAGTGGTAAACATGCAATACACGGAAAGTATTGGCTCTGGTCACTGGAACCCAAGCGGTATGTGGGCGATTGATAGATATCGGAAGCCGGAATTTTCAAGGTGAGTGAGATGACACAAAAGCTAAAACTGTCCTCAATAGCTGCGGTTTTGGCCGCAACGACGGCAATTCCTGCCGCAGCAGAGCTGAAATACGAAAACAACAGCGGGGGTTACGTGCTGTTGTACGGGCAATTGCACCCCGCCCTGATCTCGGTGGATGACGGCGAGGAAACGGATACCCGCGTGCTGGACAACGATCTGTCGAACAGCCGTGTCGGACTGAGTTTGATGCAACCTTATGGGGCCAACGAGTTTACGTTCCGGTTTGAAACTGCGTTGGGTCTGCCGAACTCGACCGAATGGAACCAGGACGGCACTGATTTCAGCGGCTGGACACGAGAGGACATCCGCCATGTCGATTTCGCACTGAAGGGCAGCTATGGTAAATTTTCGGCCGGTCAGGGTAGTATGGTGTCTGATGGTGCAGCTGAAACCGATCTCTCTTATGTTGGTACCGCACTGTATTCATTCACGAACGACGAAAACTCGGCCTTCTTTTACCGGGGCACAGATGGACTCCTGAGTGATATCACTGTAGGCGACTCCAGCAGCAACTTTGATGGGGCTCGCCGTGGTCGTATTCGCTATGATACGCCAGATTTCAATGGGTTCTCGGCCGGGCTTGCCTATGGTGAGAATATCCTGTCCAGCAGTGATGACGACACTTACTATGACATCGGCGTTTTCTACAAAAATACCTTTGCGGGTGGTGTCGAATTTGCGGCAAGCGTGGCCTATGCGGTTCGCGATTATGATGACATTTCGGGCGATCGGAAAGACACTATTGGGTCAGCCTCGGTTCTGTTGCCCAGCGGGTTCAGCTTTACCGCCGCCGCGGGTACGCGCGATGACACCGCCACAGACGCCAGTGATCCAAACTACTGGTATGCAAAGCTTGCCTATGAAGGTGACTGGGTCGCTTGGGGTAAGACTGGCGTAGGTATCGATTATTTCGATGGCTCGGATTTCGACACTGACGGTTCCAGTACCGAAGCATGGGGCATAGCCGTGGTGCAGAAAATAGAGGCGATTAACACGGACGCCTATCTGAAGTATCGTAACCACGACTTCGATGACGGCACCTCGTTCGACAACAACGAAGCCTGGGTATTGGGCGCAAGGTGGAAGTTCTGATCTTACCCCGTTAGACCAAAAACCGCCCCGGTTCTTTCCGGGGCGTTTTTTTGTTTAAATCTGCGGCAAAACAAGGCTGATCCGGGGTTTGCCTCTTGCACGCGAGCGACAGGGCAAATAGAAGGCGTCAAATTTGCCCGGCGCGCCGTTTTGCGCGCCCCGAATCCTATGGGGACTACCATAATGCAGGTTACCGAGACGCTGAACGAAGGTCTGAAACGCGGTTACAACATCGTCGTATCCGCAGCTGAGTTGGACGACAAAGTAAACGAGAAACTGGTCGAAGCGCAGCCTGAGATTGAGATGAAGGGCTTCCGCAAAGGCAAGGTGCCGATGGCGCTGCTGAAAAAGCAGTTTGGCCAGCGCCTGCTAGGCGAAGCGATGCAGGAAAGCATCGACGGCGCCATGAACAAGCACTTCGAAGACAGCGGTGACCGTCCGGCTCTGCAGCCGCAGGTCAAAATGACCAACGAAGACTGGAAAGAGGGCGACGACGTTCAAGTCGAGATGTCCTATGAGGCGCTGCCGGAAATCCCCGAGGTAGACCTGAAGTCGGTCGAGTTGGAAAAACTGGTCGTTAAAGCCGACGACGCAGCCATCGAAGAAGCGTTGAACAGCTTAGCGGAAACCGCGCAGGACTTCAAAGCGCGCCGCAAGGGTTCCAAAGCTAAGGATGGCGATCAGGTTGTGATCGACTTCGTTGGTAAAGTAGATGGCGAAGAGTTCGAAGGCGGTTCGGCCGAAGACTATCCGCTGGTTCTGGGTTCCAACAGCTTCATCCCTGGCTTCGAAGAGCAGTTGGTTGGTGTGAAGGCTGATGAAGAAAAAGACGTCAACGTCACCTTCCCCGAGGAATACGGTGCCGAGCATCTGGCCGGTAAAGACGCTGTGTTCACCTGTACCGTGAAAGAAGTGAAAGAACCCGTCGCTGCCGAGATCAATGACGAGTTGGCCACCAAATTCGGTGCCGAAGATCTAGCGGGTCTGAAAGGTCAGATTGCCGAGCGTCTGGAAGCCGAGTACAACGGTGCATCGCGCGCAGTGATGAAGCGCGCCCTGTTGGACGCGCTGGACGACAAAGTCTCGTTCGATTTGCCGCCGTCGCTGGTTGAAGCCGAAGCCAAGCAGATCGCTCATCAGCTGTTCCATGAGGAAAACCCGGACGTGGAAGGCCACGACCACGGTGAGATCGAGCCCACCGACGAGCACAACAAGCTGGCCGAGCGCCGCGTACGTCTGGGCCTGTTGCTGGCCGAACTGGGCCAGAAGGCCGAGGTTGAAGTGACCGATGCCGAGATGACTCAGGCAATCATGAACCAGGCGCGCCAGTATCCTGGTCAGGAACGTCAGTTCTTTGAGTTCGTTCAGCAGAACGCTCAGATGCAGCAGCAGCTGCGCGCGCCGATCTTCGAAGACAAGGTCATCGATTACGTGTTCGAACTGGCTCAGGTCGCCGACAAAGAGGTCAGCAAAGACGACCTGCAAAAAGCCGTTGAGGCACTGGAAGAGGAGTAATCCTCTTCCGCCCATTCCTGTATGGGCATAAAAAAAGCGGAGCCGTCTGTAAATCAGACGGCTCCGGTGGGTGGCTTTTGTACTATGAGGTGAGGGGGTCAGGCCTCATGAGCAAAAGCACGGGGGGTACTTAGCAGAGCGGTTTTCTGCTCTGGCGTAAATCGGTCCGAAAGCGCTTCGATCAGCTTCAGTACAGCACTGACTTCGTCTTTCGTTCTCGCCGAATGCATTTGTTCGACAAAGTACTTCTCAAGTTCGGTCAGCGGTTTGTGATCGACATTCGCAGGCTTTGCGGTTTTGCTGAGGGCGAAACGTGCCAGCGCCTGTTCCTCGGTCATAAAGACGTCATGCTCGATGCCCGCATATTCGCGTATGCCCGAAATCCGCTCATCCGAGCAATCCATCATCGCTGCCATCGCAACCACCTTGCCCATCGGTTTGGCGGTACCAAGGTAGTCGTACGGCGCGTTTCCTGAGCGCTGTAGGACGCGGTTCATCACAGGGTCAATCACGGCGATCGAGTCTAGGACACCCGCCGTCTTGGCGTATTCGAACGAGCCGATCATAACTTCGCTGGTGACGTAAGAGACGGAATTCTTTCCTCGCCCGCGGCCGAGCTTTTTAGTATCGACGCAAAACCGGGTTGCTTCCCACACTTGTGAACTGCGAAGCGGCGGTTCACCGTCCAGGATCGAGTTGAAAACGTCGGCAAGCATGTGTGGACCGGTTGTCTGCAACAGACGCATGCATCCGACGACTTCCCCCTCGTCATCGATGCTAACGACATGTGCCGGACTTAGATCGTCGAACATATCGCGTTCGCGTCCGTCCTTGATGTTAACTTCCCAGCCTAGCCGATCTCCGAACACGCGGGCCCGAAGTTTGAACATCTCGTCCAGGACATCACTAAACAAATGTTGGTTGATACCATCAATTACGATGATCATTTCCATCCCCCTACAGTCTGGTTACCGTGAACTCAGAGTTAACCAAGTTGTGACCAGAAACTATTGGGGGTTTCCCGTATTTTTGCGGTTTTTTTGCTTATCCTGGGGCGATTAGGCCCAGACCAATAGCCCGTCCGATAGCTTGAGGCGTGGTCAATGCTCCCAGTTTTTCGCGTCCGGACCGCATGTGAACTTCAACGGTGCGGTGGGAAATTGAGAGGATATCACCGATGTCCTGCTGAGATTTACCTTCGGCCACCCATTGCAGGATCTCTTTTTCGCGCGTCGAAAGGGCCGGTAGGTATAGTGCTTTGGCGAGAAGACCAGATTGCATGACAGTATCATGTGCTTGAACTGCGGCCATCTGAAGATCACCCATGACGCGTTTCTTCAGACTTTCCCATTCGGCATCAGAACAATCCCGGGTAACATTCAGCAACCCGCATTCCCCGTAAGGGCCGCGAACAGGCACCGTCAGCCCGCGCGAGGTAATCCCAAAATCATGGGCATCCCGGAATACAGAGTTAAACTTCTCATCTTGATCGAACCGCGCCCAATCTACTGGTGCGATGCTGAGAGCGGATTTGTACAAGGTTGGGTCGAAGTGATGGAAGCCATGACTACCATAGTGAATCTTCCATTCGTCTGGATAGTTGGCATAGCCCTGCACGTCGCCTTTGACCGGATTCATGGTCGCATAGGAGGCATAATCAAAGCCCAATTCCTCACAGACGGAATTTATGATGTCTGCAGCCGACCTCTCCTCATGGTCGATCGCGGCCAAGTCTATGAGTTTCACCTGTCCAACCTTTACAACGACGCTTTCATCCCCCTAAGCGCCTAGTCTGTCTTTCTTCTAGCCTACGTTGCGTCAACCTAGGGGGTATCTGCAAGGGAATTGTTCATATCGCACAAGCTTAATGCGTACTTCAAGCAACAGAAACATGCAAATCTTCTTGGTTTAGGCGAAAATCCTCTCATCTTGACGCGGTTTCGCGTCTAACTGCCATTGTTTTTCCTGAATATGCATGGATTTATTGGGGCGCCAATCCGGTTTCGACCAGCATGCCTCTGGCTTTGGCTTCCGGCCAATATCCCTTTGCGTACAGAAATATTGCCCGTTGCTGATCTCCGTCCGACAACAACCAAGCGCCGCGCAGGTACTTGCCAGCAAATTCAAGGTTGGTGTCCGCATCCAGGAGGCCCTGAGCATTTCCTGTATACCCCATCGAGCGTGCTGTCGCTGGCAGGATTTGCAACAGGCCGTAGTAGGGGCGGTTCACGGCCCAGGGGCGATGGGTGCTTTCGCGGACTGCCAGTTTATGAACAAGCTCTCGCGGCAACTCGTAGTGATCTGCCCACTTGTTGATTGAGGCGCGCAGTTCAGGAGTTTCATTGGGATACAGAGGAGGATCAAATGCAACCTGTGTCGGTGTTTCCGGTCCGCCGCAGGCGGCGAAGGGGATCGTAAGCAACATGGCCAGCACGCCACGGCGCAAATAAGATGTCATCTGTGTACTCCAAATTTCAATGCGCGATGATAGAAGACAGCGCGCCAGCTGCAACCGTAGGTCTAAAATCTGGCTGAATTTTGCCGCCTGGTGCGGGCACAAAAAAAGGCCGCACAATTGTGCGGCCTTCTCAAAATTTACAATGCCAGATCAGGCTTTGGCTTCGTCTTCTTCAGCAGGTGCTTCTTCAGCTACCAGCTCTTCATCGTCCGAAGCGGCTGAACCGATATCATCGAACAGCTCGGCGATTTCGAATTCTGCAGCAGCTTCTTCTTCAGCAGCCAGTTCCTGGATCGACTTGCCCGACGCCTGCAGTTCGGCTTCTTCTTCCGAACGAGCGACGTTCATCTTGATCTCAACTTCGACCTCGGGGTGCAGTTTGACTGCCAGCGAGTGCAGACCCAGTTCCTTGATCGGTGCGATCAGGGCGATCTGTTTCTTATCGACGGTGAAACCAGCTTCGGTCGCGGCGTCTGCAGCGTCACGCGGAGTGACCGAGCCGTACAGAGCGCCGGCATCCGATGCCGAGCGAATCACGATGAACTGCTGACCGTCCAGCTTTTCAGCCAGTGCTTCAGCTTCTTTCTTGGTTTCCAGGTTGCGGGCCTCAAGCTGCGCTTTCTGGGCTTCGAATGACGCGATGTTGGCGTCCGATGCGCTCAGAGCTTTGCCTTGGGGCAGCAGGAAGTTGCGGGCGTAGCCGGGCTTGACGTCAACGACGTCGCCCATCTGACCCAGTTTCGCGACGCGTTCCAGAAGGATAACTTGCATGTCAGTCTCTCCTTACTTCACGGCGTAGGGCAGCAGGGCGAGGAAGCGGGCGCGCTTGATAGCACGGGCCAGTTCACGCTGCTTTTTCGCCGAAACGGCGGTGATGCGCGAAGGTACGATCTTGCCACGCTCAGAGATGTAGCGCTGCAGCAGACGAGTGTCTTTGTAGTCGATTTTCGGCGCGTTCTCACCCGAGAACGGGCAGACCTTGCGGCGGCGGAAAAATGGTTTTGCGGCCATGGTTTATGTCCTTTCGTCAGGCGTTGATCAGCGGCGCTCGCGGCGGCCTTCGCGCTCATCGCGCTTCTGCATCTGGACCGAGGGGCCCTCGGCATGCTCGTCGACCTTGATGGTCAGAACGCGCATGACGTCATCATGCAGGCGCATCAGGCGTTCCATTTCCTGAACGGCGCCAGCAGGGGCGTCGGTCTTCAGGAAGGCATAGTGGCCTTTGCGGTTCTTGTTGATCTTGTAGGCCATTGTCTTGACACCCCAGTACTCGCTTTCGACGACGTTGCCGCCGTTGTCAGCCAGAACGGTGCCGAAGTGTTCGACAAGGCTTTCTGCCTGCGCGTTGGACAAATCCTGACGCGCGATCATTACATGCTCATACAGTGGCATGTGCACTCCTGTTTCTATCAAGGCGCATTTCATAGGCGGGGCCATTTGGACCTTCGCGACCCTGCCACGAGAGGCTGCGCGATTCATGTGATTTGCGAAGGATGGCCCGATATACACGTTTCAGCGTGGGGGGCAAGCCCGCAACTTCGCCTTTGTGGTGTCCTGCTATTAACACCCAATTAACATTGCGCTGCCCAATTCCTGACGCTTTTCGGCTCAAAGTTGTTTTGCATACCGGGGACTATCCGAGCATTCGGAGCCCAGAACGGCAACCTGAAAACAGGGTGACAGATATGAGTGCGATAAATACGAATACATTCCAAGAGTCCGCAGACGCCGGGCGCTATGAGAAATCAGTACCTGTTCTTATTGCATTCGCTCCGAACTGGAAGGTTCGCATGGTTCTGGCCCGCCTTGTTGGGGCCTTTCTGGTAGTGATGGCATTTTCCATGTGGCTTGTGCCTGGTTCTGCAATGGCGGCCGAAGTATGGCCCATCAAACTTGCCGCGTCGCTGTTGTTTTTGCTGGTCGGTGTCAGCCTCCTGACCATCCAACTGCTGGATGCCCGCCCGGACGCCTATTTCGATCCGATCCGGCGAGAGGTTCGGGTACTACAAAAGAACGAAAACGGACGCCCGCAAACCGTGTTGCGCCGTAGCTACGACACGCTGGGTGGCGCCCGCTTCGCGGATGATCAAGTCGAACTTTACGATGTGGATGGCAGCCTGCTGATGAAACTGCCGCTTCAATCGGCGGATGTCAGCCGGGCGCTCAAGGGGCAACTGAGCGGAAGTGTAACAATCTTCGCCTGAATTTTATTCTGTTCATCTAGGAACAGAAAATGTGAGATAATATACCTTGTGTGCTGCCCTTGGGCAGCACATTTTCGTTATCGAGCAACCCATTCGGTTTGCATCCACAAAATTGCGGAGATTATCATGAAATCCACCCTTCTTGCTGCTGCACTGGCCGTTTCGGCGACGTCGGCATTTGCCAGCGCCGAGAAATACGTTTTGGACCCCAGCCACAGCCAGGTCGTCTTCAGCTACAATCATCTGGGCTTTTCTACCACAACCGGCATGTTCTCGGGCTTTGAGGGCGAGATCATGTTCGACCAAGAAGATCCTGCCGCGTCCAGCGTTACCGTTTCGATGCCCGTAGTTGAGATGTTCACCGGCTGGAAGCCACGCGAAGATCACTTTATGACCGAAGATTTCTTTGGCGCAGCCGAAGGCGATCTTGTGACCTTCACCTCAACCGGAATTGAGGTGACTGGTGAGAACACCGCCAACATCACCGGCGATCTGACCATGAACGGTGTCACCAAATCGGTGGTTCTGGACGCCAAGCTGAACCAGGTGGCAGATCACCCGATGGCAAACAAGCCTTGGGCTGGTTTCGATGCGACGACTACTCTGGTGCGCAGCGATTTCGATCTGGGCCAATTCGCGCCGTTCGTCGGTGACGAGGTTGAAGTTAAGATTTCGATTGAGGCACAGAAGGCTGAGTAAGCCGCTTCCAATCATCTGAAGTGAAACCGCCGGGGGCGCTGCCCCGGCGGTTTTTTTTATTCCTGACGCTCAGCTGTCAGATCGACAGATACGACGACGCCAAAACCCAGCGATTCTTCGGTCGGCTGGGATGTGCCGACATCGAAATCCATCCGGTTCAACTCCAGTTGACCAGATACTGTGGCGGTATTGTCCTGTAGGTCCAATGCAAAGGGCAACACAACGTCCATGGACTTGTCACGAATTGTCAGTGGGCCACGCGCCTCGTACCCGGTATCCGTTTTGTAGATATCGGCTTTGAACTGGGCAGTCGGGAATTGTTCGCTGTTGAAGAAATCGGCACCCATGGCCTGACTTGTGACGGTACCAAGGCTCAGCGACGTAATGCCAATCGTGACGTCCACTGTTCCGGCCAGTCCCGGTTCTGCCGGGTCCTCAAAGGCAATTGCAGCCGTCCAATCAGAGAAACTGCCGGTTACCGGACTGCCCAGTTGGGTGATGGTGATGGACAAGTTGCCATCCCGTACCTGCCAGTCCGATTGCACCTCGGTTAATTCTGCCGTGTCAGTCGTCGCGGTCGAGTGGTCAGAGAAAACGCCGATGAACCATCCGCCGGTCAGAACGGCCAACCAAACCGCCAAAGCTGCGACGGCAGGCACGGAGGAATGGTGCTGCTTAGGCGGTTCGGGCGCATCGGACTGGCCGGGCAACATGCGGCGGAGGGTGCTGTCCTTGTCGATCACGTGGTGCTTGATGGCTCCGGCAATGTGCAGCGCCAGCGAGCCCGCCAAAACCCAGATGAACATCCAGTGCAACCCAGCTGTGACCTCGGCAAGTTCGGGTGATTTAGGCACGAAAGGCAGGTTCTGTCCAAAGGGCCACAGGATCGGGGCGAACCCTTCTGCTGCAGCGTGGTGTAACCAGCCAGTCGCCGGCACCAGAACCAGAGAAGCATAGAGCATCCAGTGAACGGTTTCGGCTGCAAAGGCTTCGGGTTTGTTGTCTGCGTTCAGCAGCCCGGGCTTTGTCTGTATGACAGCCCAAAGGATGCGGGCAAGAGCGATAAAGAAAACAGTAACGCCAACGGTTTTATGTAGCGAGAAAAGGCGGGCGGCCTGCGCGATATCGTCCTCGGTGGTTGGCACCGACGGATCGTAAATTGCATGCGCCAGATCATTGGCGATCCAGCCCAACGGCAAGGCCGTGAAGATCAGCAGGGCGGTCAGCCAATGAAAGGTCTTGGTGACACTGCCATAGCTAGAGAAGGTGTTCGTCGACGGCATAATTTGCTCCGGGGTGAGGTGGTTGCGCCCAACGTAAAGCTATGGGATCAGGACTCAATAGCGAGGTGCGCACAGTAAGCGTGTCCAAGTGCAGAGATCAGGCAATGCTTGTGCCGCGCGGTCACACGGTTTACACCCCGCCGCAACCTAACGTCATCCAAGAGGTCGCAATGACACGCGCATTCGTATTTCCGGGGCAGGGCGCCCAAACCATTGGGATGGGCAAGGCTCTGGCCGAGGCATACCCAGCAGCTCAGGCTGTGTTCGACGAGGTCGACGAGGCGCTGGATGAAAAGCTGAGCAGCCTGATTTGGGAAGGTGACATTGCGGACCTGACGCTGACGCAAAACGCTCAACCCGCGCTGATGGCGACCTCGATCGCCGCGATACGCGCGCTTGAGGCTGAGGGTGTTTCGGTAACCGATGCGGCTTTTGTCGCTGGTCATTCGCTGGGCGAATATTCGGCTCTGGCCGCTGCGGGCTCGTTGGCAGTAGCCGATGCTGCCCGCCTGCTGCGCACGCGTGGTCAGGCGATGCAAAGCGCGGTCCCGGTTGGCGAGGGCGCGATGGCCGCCATTCTGGGCCTAGATCTGGACGCCGTCCGTGCCGTTGCTGAAGAGGCCGCGCAGGGTGAGGTCTGTCAAGCCGCGAATGACAACGATCCCACGCAGGTTGTGGTCTCGGGCTCTAAAGCCGCTGTTGAGCGCGCGGCAGAGATCGCCAAGGAAAAAGGTGCCAAGCGGGCAGTGATGCTGCCTGTGAGCGCTCCGTTCCATTGTGCTCTGATGCAGCCCGCTGCTGACGTGATGGCCGAAGCTTTGGCCACCGTGGAGATCAAGGCTCCCACTGTGCCGTTGGTTGCCAATGTGCGCGCCGAGGCGGTCACCGATCCTGACCTGATCCGTCAATTGCTGGTCGAGCAGGTTACCGGCTCGGTTCGCTGGCGTGAAAGCGTGCAGTACATGGCGGCGCAAGGCGTGACCGAGACATGGGAGATCGGCGCGGGCAAGGCGCTGTCGGGCATGATCCGCAAGATCAACCGCGACATCGCTGGCAAAGCCATCAGCACGCCGGACGACGTGCAAAAGGTCACGCAGGCCGAATCGTAAGTTAGATAAGAGTCCCAACGGACGCACCAAAAGGGAAATCGAATGTTTGATTTGACAGGTAAGAACGCGCTGATCACTGGCGCTTCGGGTGGTATCGGGGGCGATATCGCGCGCGCTCTGCACGGCGCGGGGGCTACTGTTGGGCTGTCCGGTACGCGGGTCGAGCCGCTGCAGGCGCTGGCGGATGAACTGGGGGAACGCGCCCATGTGCTGCCCTGCAACCTGAGCGATCCCGAGGCTGTTGCAGCCCTGCCAAAGCAGGCAGCGGAAGCGATGGGTTCGGTCGACATTCTGGTCAACAACGCGGGCATCACGCGGGACAACCTGTTCATGCGCATGTCGGACGAGGAATGGCAGAGCGTCATCGATGTGAACCTGACCGCCACCGCCAAGCTGTGCAAAGGCGTTCTGCGCGGCATGATGAAGGCGCGCTGGGGCCGGATCATCAACATCTCGTCCGTGGTCGGCGCGACGGGCAATCCGGGTCAGGTAAACTACGCCGCGTCCAAGGCGGGTATGGTCGGTATGACCAAGTCGCTGGCCTACGAGGTCGCCAGCCGCGGAATCACAGCCAACGCTGTTGCCCCGGGCTTCATCACAACGGCGATGACCGACAAGCTGACCGACGATCAAAAATCCGGCATTCTGAACCAAGTTCCGGCCGGCCGTATGGGCGAACCGTCGGAAATTGCCGCAGCAGTTCTGTATCTTGCAAGCCCCGAAGCTGGATATATCACAGGAACAACCTTGCATGTGAATGGCGGTATGGCCATGTTGTGATCGCATGCTGGGGCGGGCGCGAAAGCGTTTGCCTCGGGCGTTGTCTGTGCTATAGGCGGCGCATCTATGCAGGGGTCGACCGATTGGTCGGCCTTCTACTTTCCCGGTCTTCCGGGACCCAACCGCCCGGACCGGGCAAATCAAAGCCAGCCTGAGCGGGCAAGGGCTGAACCGGGCACTACGCCCTGAAACGGAATGAGGAATAGACATGAGCGACGTCGCAGATCGCGTTAAAAAGATCGTTGTTGAGCACCTGGGTGTTGAAGAAGACAAAGTAGCTGAAAACGCTTCCTTCATCGACGATCTGGGCGCAGACAGCCTGGACACCGTTGAGCTGGTTATGGCCTTCGAAGAAGAGTTCGGCATTGAGATCCCGGATGACGCAGCCGAAACCATCCAGACCTTTGGCGACGCCGTCAAATTCATCTCTGAAGCGTCCTAATCGCTTCAAACCCTTAAAAGCGGCGCTTCCGGGCAACGGAGGCGCCGTTTTTTCATGCCTGCCGTAAATTCATCCTTGCTTGACGCTTTTTCGATAAGCACAGTTTAAACTGAGGCAAATTTCCGAGCGGGCAGGGCATGATACGATCCACCCCGACGATAAACACGGCACGCTTGATGCTAAGCGCCATGCGACCAGAAGATTTTAACCGGTTCGCCGAGATATGGCGCAACCCATGCATCGTGCGTCACATTGGCGGCAAGCCACGCTCGCGCGGTGAAGCTTGGGACTCCTTCCTTCGCAACGCCGGGCACTGGCAAATGGCCGGGTTTGGGCAATGGGCTATTTTGCAGCAATCGAATCGCCAGATGATCGGCCAGGCTGGGTTTTTCTATGGAAACCGAGCGCTGGGGGAAGATTTTGATAGTTTTCCCGAAGCCGGATGGATTCTGATTCCAGAGGCGCAGGGTCAAGGTTTGGGCATAGAGGCTGCCCAAGCGGCGCATGATTGGTTTGACCGCATTATGCCGGGACCATTGGTTGCATTGGTAAATTCGGCGAATTCCGCCTCACAAAAGCTGGCCGACAAGCTGGGTTACATCCCAATGCGAGAGGCCGAATACAACGGTACCAAGGTTGTGTTGCTGCGCCGAAACGGGCCGCCGAAGCGCATGTAAATCCCTCCGCTGCGATGCCGCAAAATGTCCTCAGTTTGCCGAAACTAGTAAAATCTGGGGGCGATCTGGTGTGTATGCTACACTGGATTGCAATGCGTGTGAGCGGAGGAGCGGGCTCATGAGGATTTATCCCACTATGGAACTGCAGAACGGCCGATGTGTGACATTGGACAAGGGCCGTCTGGACAACGCCATGATCTGGCATGTGGACCCGGTAGAAACAGCGCGCAGCTGGTCGACCGCCGGGGCCGAATGGATGCAGTTGACGGATTTCGACGCGATCGAGGGCCGCGATACCAACGCCGAACTGGTCGAAGAGATCATCCGCTCGGCCGAGATGCCGGTGCAGCTTGCCGGTGGTATGCGCTCACGCGAGCAGATCGAGCATTGGATCGACAAAGGCGCAGGCCGGATCGTGATCGGCACGCTTGCCGCGCGAGACCCCATTCTGGTGAAAGAGTTGGCTAAGCTTTATCCAGATCAGATCGTTCTGGCGGTGGACGTCTGGCAAGGCTTTGTAATGACTGAGGGTTGGCGCAGTCAGAGCGCCTTTACGCCGGAAGCGTTCATCGAAGCCTTTGCGGATACTCCGTTTGCCGCAATTGTGGTGACGGATATCGACAGTGATATGGAAGATGTCGAGGCGCAGCTGGGTCTGATCTCGGGCATTGCAGAAAAATCCCGGACGCCGGTTATCGCCAGCGGTGTAGTACGGACGGCAGACGATATCTCGCGATTGGCTTATATCCACAATATCTCGGGTGCGATTGTCGGGAGGGCGCTGTTCCGTAAGTCGTTGAGCCTGGAAGAAGCGCTGGACGTGGCCAAAACCGCGCATGAGCCGGTCGCACAGTTCCAGTAAGAAACAGTTATGGGAAAAACCGCCATCTGCCTGAATGGGCAGGGGGCGGTTTTTTCCTTTCGGAACCTTCTGAGAAACGTTGAATGAGTTTTCTCTAGGTTTTGGCGGGATGATGCCGGAAGGGAATAAACCGTTGCTCTTGCCCCCGGACCCCGGGCCGGGGTATGAGCGTTTCTCAAACAGGAAGCAGGCAAGAGGCATTTCATGCGCAGAGTCGTTGTAACCGGTCTGGGATTGGTCACTCCGTTGGCCAGCGGGGTCGAGGAAACTTGGTCGCGGCTGCTGGACGGAGAATCCGGTGCGGGTCCGATCACTCAGTTCGATGCTGAGGCAAGCGGGGTCACCACGACCTATGCCTGCGAAGTGCCGCGCGGAGACGGCACCAACGGAACATTCAACCCAGACGACTGGATGCCTCCGAAAGAGCAGCGCAAGATCGAGGACTTCATCCTTTATTCCATCGCAGCTGCGGAAATGGCCTGCAAAGATGCCGATTGGCTGCCCGAAGACGAAGACGCGCGTCTGCGCACAGGCGTCCTGATCGGCTCGGGCATCGGTGGACTGGGGTCCATCGCAAACACCGCGAACCTGATCCGCGACAAAGGTCCGCGTCGGGTGTCACCGTTCTTTATCCCTGGTGCTCTGATCAACCTCGCCTCGGGTCAAGTGTCGATCCGTCACGGGTTCAAAGGGCCTAACCACTCTGTCGTGACTGCCTGTTCGACGGGTGCGCATGCGATTGGTGATGCCAGCCGCATTATCCGTGCAGGCGACGCTGACGTGATGGTTGCAGGTGGTGGCGAAGGCTGCATCTGCGAAATCGGTATCGCCGGCTTCAACGCGTGCAAAGCGCTGTCGACCAAGTATGCCGACGATCCGAAGAAAGCCAGCCGTCCCTATGACATCGACCGTGATGGGTTCGTCATGGGTGAGGGCGCAGGCATCGTTATTCTGGAAGAATACGAACACGCTAAGGCACGTGGCGCCAAGATTTATGCTGAGGTGCTGGGCTATGGCATGTCCGGCGACGCTTATCACATCACAGCACCGTCTGAGGATGGCGACGGGGCTGAACGTTCAATGAAAGCCGCACTGCGCAGCGCCGGGCTAGAGCCGAAAGATCTGGACTACATCAACGCGCATGGCACCTCGACCATGGCGGATACGATTGAGCTGGGTGCCGTAGAGCGGCTGCTGGGTGAGCACGCCAGCAACGCCACAATGACCTCGACCAAATCGGCCACTGGCCACCTGCTGGGCGCTGCTGGCGCGATCGAGGCGATCTTCTCGATCCTCGCGATCCGTGATCAGGTGGCTCCGCCGACGATCAACCTGGACAACCCGGCGGTTGAGACACCGATTGACTTGGCGCCGAACGCCAAGCGTGAGCGTGAGATCAACGTGGCCTTGTCGAACTCGTTCGGGTTTGGTGGCACCAATGCCAGCGTGATCTTCGGAAAGGCCAGCTAAATGTGGCGGGCTTTGGCATCGAACGCGCTGACCATCCTGGTGGTCGGCTTGTTCTTGGTTGGCGGTCTGATCGTGTGGGGCCAGTCGCAGTACAAGTCCGAAGGCCCGCTGGAAACCGCCATGTGCCTGCAGGTGAAGCGCGGTTCGAACATGACCGCGGTCAGCCAGCAGCTTGAGGACGATGGCGCGATCAGCAACGCCCTGATCTTCCGGCTGGCTGCGGATTACACTGAAAAGGCGCAGCAACTGAAAGCCGGCAGCTTTCTGGTCCGCGAAGGTGCGTCGATGGAACAGATCATCGACGACATCACGAGCAGCGGGGCCAGCACTTGCGGATCTGAGATTGAATACCGGATAGGCGTAACGCGCGTTCAGACACGTGTGCGCGAGTTGGATCCGTCCACGCTGGAATTCGTTGAGGTTGCCAATTTTGAGGCTGCGGAAGAGGAAGCTCCGGCGGAATACGCCGAAAAGCGTCAGGATGCTGATACGCGCTATCGTGTTTCGGTCGCTGAAGGTGTGACCTCGTGGCAGATTGCCGAAGCATTGAAGGGGATCGACGCCCTGACCGGCGATGTGACCGAAATTCCGGCTGAAGGGATGTTGGCTCCGGATAGCTATGAGGTGTCACCGGGTGATGACCGAACGGCCATTCTGCAGGATATGCAGGAAAAGCAGCAGCTGCGGATTAATGCAGTATGGGAAAACCGTCAGGACGGTTTGCCGATCAGCAACCCTGAAGAAATGCTGATCCTGGCCTCGATCATCGAAAAAGAAACTGGCGTTCCGCATGAGCGTGGGCAGGTGGCCAGCGTTTTCGTGAACCGCCTTGAGAAAGGCATGAAGCTGCAGACAGACCCGACAGTGATCTATGGTGTCACCAAGGGTCAGGGCGTGTTGGGTCGTGGCCTGCGGAGGAGCGAGCTGCGCCGTGCAACGCCTTGGAATACCTACGTGATTGACGGCTTACCCCCGACACCGATTGCCAATCCCGGTCTGGCAAGTCTTGAAGCCGCCGTAGCACCGGAAGACACCGATTATGTCTTCTTTGTTGCGGATGGAACAGGCGGGCACGCCTTTGCGGAAACTCTGGACGAGCACAACCGCAACGTGGCCAAATGGCGCGAGATTGAGGCCGAACGAAACAGTTCGAGCAACTGAGAAAAAGGGCCGCGTTTAAAAACGCGGCCATTTTTTATGCGGCTGGGCGTCTGCGTGGTCGACGACGTTTGGATGACGAGGGTTTCGACGCCGAATTGGCCCCCTGCGGTTTTCGGCCTCGGAACCCGCCGCGATTGCGGGGCTTCTTGGGTTCGGCGAACTCAGGCATTGTGCCGCTGGCGACTGGGATTTCGATTTTCATCAGTTTCTGAATCTGGCGCAGTTGGTCCAGTTCATCCGGCGCGCAGAAAGCGATGCCTTCACCCTCACGTCCGGCGCGGGCGGTACGGCCGATCCGGTGGACGTAGTTGTCGGGAACCTCGGGCAGATCATAGTTGATCACGTAAGCGACGCCGGGAATATCAATCCCCCGCGCGGCGACATCGGTGGCGACCAGCACATTGACCTCTCCGGCGCGGAACGCCTTGATTGCGCGGTCGCGCTGACCTTGGCTTTTGTTTCCGTGGATCGAGGCGGCATTGAAGCCATCCGCCACAAGACCTTTCATCAATTTCTCTGCCCCGTGCTTAGTGCGGGCAAAGACCAAAGTCAGGGCGTCCATGTCTGCAGACAGAATCTCGCGCAGTTTCCGCGGTTTTTCGGCCCTGTCGAGAAAATGCACGGATTGCGTGATCTTGTCCGCAGCCTTGCCCGGGGGCGAGACTTGTACGCGCTGTGGGTTGTTCAGGTAGGATTGGCTGAGTTCTTCCATCAGTTTCGGCATCGTGGCCGAGAACAGCATGGTCTGGCGCGGCGTACCCAGTGCGGGCTCGATTTTGCGCAGGGCGTGGATAAAGCCCATGTCCAGCATCTGGTCGGCCTCATCCAGAACCAGATGGCGGACCGAGCTGAGGTCGACGGCACCGCGCTCCATTAGGTCGATCAGGCGGCCCGGCGTGGCGACCAGAATATCGGTCCCGCGTGACAGGAAAGAGATCTGCTTGCCGATGGATTGCCCGCCGACCACGGTGGCCACGCGCAGTTTCGTTTTCTTGGTCAGGTTGCGAAGGCTTTCCGCAATCTGGTTCACCAGTTCACGGGTAGGTGCCAAGATTAGGGCTTTGACCGTTTTCGGCGCAGGTTTTCCAGGTTGTGCCAGTAGGTGATCGATCAGAGGCAGGCCAAAGGCCAGCGTTTTTCCGGTGCCAGTTTGGGCCAGCCCGAGGATATCGTGGCCTTGAAGGGCCAACGGGATCGCTTGGTTCTGGATTGGAGTCGGTTGGGTGAAATTGGCGCGTTCCAGCGCTTCATTCAGGGCCGGGGCAAGGCCCAGCATGTCGAAGTCGAACAAGTATCATTCCTTTGCAATCCATGGCGAAAGGACAGCCACGGACAATAGCGTTTGATCCCGCAAATTGCGAGACCGGCAGGGTTAGGCGAGACCTCGGGACGCACAGGCGAACCCTGTACCATCCGGTCGTCGCTTCAGGAACCCTGCGTGAAGGGGAACTGGGAGATGTTCAGCGCGCTGTTGGGGCGGTCTTGTCCGCTAAAGCTCACGCAGTGGCGCTGTAATTTGGGGCAGATGCAGGTTTAGACGTCAAATGTCAAGCAGGGGTTCCGAGGAATGTCAAGTATTCAGCGGAACAGAACGTTGATCACGCGTTCCAGACTTCGAGCATAGTCATCCGGTGTGCCGACCTTAAGCAGCAAACCCTTTGAGGCGAGGTTGAGCACATAGGCTGCGTCCTTGGCCGCCTCTTCAGACGGTGCCATGCCCCGGGTCAAAAGGAACGTCTCGATAGCTCGGGTGAACTCCCCTTCATAGTCGCGCGTGGAGCTTTCGGCCGCAGATTTTGTCTGGTCCAGAAGCTCGGCTCCATGCGGAGTTCCGCGCACCAGGGGAAGGTGATCGCCGATCCAAGCCTGATATGCTGAAACAAGTGTCTGTGTTGCTGGGGCGTCTGCCGTACCAAGGCAGTGGAGTGCCCTGTCGGTAATCGTGTCCAGGAAACTGGTCACCGCCCAATCCAGAACAGCCTCCTTTGAGCCGAACTGGTTGTAGATCGACTGTCGAGACAGTCCGGCAGCGGTTGCGATTTCATTCATCGACGCTTTGCGGAACCCGTAATTTGCAAAAAGTGTCAGAACATTCAGGGCGTTGCTATCTTTGGGCATTTTCGTATTTGACATTTTGGGTCCAAATTGTAAATAAGATACACGACTGGGTTGCCTCCAACTAGCCTTACCTCAGGATTGAACTATGGAACAGAAAATCAGCGATTCCGGATTTGCGAATTGGACGCACGCGCAACTGCCCGATCTGACCGGCAGAACCTTCGTGATTACAGGGGCGAATTCCGGCATCGGATTTGAAGCTGCGCGGATGCTTGGCGAAAAGGGCGGAAACATCGTCATGGTATGCCGGTCGCGCGAAAAAGGTGAAGCTGCGCAACGCAAGCTTTCCGCCCGCGTCAAAGGCAAATTGGATCTGATCTTGATGGACCTATCTGATCTGTCTTCAGTTCGTAGTGCAGCCGAAGAGCTGCGCGGCCGCTACAGCAAGATTGACGCGCTGATCAACAACGCGGGCATCATGATGACGCCGCAGACAAAGACAGTAGACGGCTTTGACCTGCAAATGGGGGCCAACCATTTGGGTCATTTCCTGTGGACCGGACTTTTACTGGATTTGGTTGAGGTGGCTGAGGGTCGGATTGTAGTCCTGTCGAGCATGGCTCATAAATTCAGGCCGCTGGATCTGGATGACCTTATGTCGGACCAGAAATACTCGCCAACCAAGGCCTATGCCCAGAGTAAACTGGCCAACCTGATGTTTGCTTTCGAGTTAGATCGCCGCCTCAAGACCTCGGGCAGCAAGGCATCCTGTATCGCTTGCCACCCGGGATACACCGAGACAAACCTGCAAAGCACTGGACCCAAGGGAGTTCTGAAGGGTCTCATGGCATTGACCAACAAAATGTTGGCGCAAAGTCCTGAGGCCGGAGCCACCCCGACGGTTCTGGCGGCGGCAGGAACGGAAGCCAAACGTGGCGCCTATTACGGGCCGCAAAAGATGCGCGAGGCGCGCGGTCCGGTGAGCGATGCCAAGGTCATGGATCATGCGCTGGATCGCAAAAAGCAAGCGGCACTGTGGACCAGAAGCGAAGAATTGGTGGGGTTTCGATGGAGTCTTCCGACCATTTCTGACGCGGCCTGAGCCCAGTTTAAAAGGCGCGATGCCCGTCAGGACAGTGGTGCCGTTAAGAATTTCATAGGAGATTCTGAACGGTGCCCGTTGCGCCTCCGTTGCGCAAAGCATTGACTTTGCGCACTTTTTCACGTACCAAGTGTGTCATGCTAGAAGAAGTGGGCAACGGCCCCGGGGAAACCCGGTGGCCGTTTTTCTTTTCTCTCGTGCGGAAAAACTCACGCATGAGGTCACAGGCAAACATGACTTTGATTACCCCGGAAGAGCGGATTTCCCAGACGGCGGAACTATTGCTGTCGCTTGAGACATCCATTCGCGGTTTGCGCCAGGCAGCGGAAGAACTGCGCAGGCAAATCGGAACCGGGGAGGATGCAGACCTGGCTGGAACAGCCAAGCAACTCGGTCAGTTAGAGGGGCTGATCCGAAGTTGTCAGAAAGTGGAGACAAGCTTTGTCGAACAACATCACAGACAAGCCGGAATTGCCCAAGGGGGGTATGCGCTCGACCTTGAGCGCGCTCGATTTGAAATCGGGTGCAGGTTGGCTCGCCTCCGCCGATGCTGCGGTTCGGGACAGATTTCTGAGTGAGATCGGGGAGGGAGGGCTGTGCGCCCTCCCTTTCCTGTTCGAGTTTTGGGCTTTGCCGCACCAGTTGCCGCCTGAGGGCGACTGGCGGTCCTGGGTGATCATGGGCGGGCGTGGTGCGGGTAAGACGCGCGCGGGGTCTGAATGGGTGCGGTCGATGGTCGAAGGGTCGAAACCGTTGGATCGCGGAGAGGCCAGCCGCGTGGCATTGGTGGGCGAAACCTACGATCAGGTACGGGATGTGATGATCTTTGGAGATAGCGGAATATTGCAGTGTTCACCGCCGGATCGGCGACCGCAGTGGAAAGCGTCGGAGCGTAAGCTTATCTGGCCAAATGGGGCCGAGGCGCAGGCGTTCTCGGCGCATGATCCCGAGGGGTTGAGGGGACCTCAGTTCGATGCAGCCTGGGTGGATGAACTGGCCAAGTGGAAGAAGGCTGGCGAGACTTGGGACATGCTGCAGTTTGCATTGCGGTTGGGGGAGCGGCCTCGGGTCTGTGTGACCACGACTCCGCGCAACGTGAAGGTTTTGAAGAATTTGCTGACGTCTCCGTCAACCGTGCAGACCCACGCGCCGACCGAGGCGAACCGGGCCAATCTGGCGGACTCGTTTCTGGACGAAGTGCGGGCGCGCTATGCGGGTACGCGGCTGGGGCGACAGGAACTGGACGGGGTGCTGCTATCGGATGCCGAGGGGGCATTGTGGACGGGCTCGATGCTGGAGGCGGCGCGCTGTTCGCAGGTGCCCGCGTTGGATCGGATCGTGGTGGCGCTGGACCCGGCGGTGACGGCAGGGTCAGGTGCGGATGCTTGCGGGATCGTGGTCGTGGGGGCTCAGCTACAGGGTCCGCCCGAGGCGTGGCGGGCGTTCGTGCTGGCCGACCGGACGGTGCAGGGCGTTGGTCCGGCGGGCTGGGCGCAGGCGGCGATTGACGCGATGGATGAGTTCGGGGCCGAACGGCTGGTGGCTGAGGTCAATCAGGGCGGTCAATTGGTGGAAGAGGTCGTGCGGCAGGTGGATCCTCTAGTCCCGTTCCGGGCTGTGCGGGCGTCACGCGGCAAGGTTGCACGGGCGGAGCCTATGGCGGCACTGTACGAGCAGGGTCGGG
This sequence comes from Ruegeria sp. SCP11, assembly GCF_040329455.1. Taxonomy (NCBI): domain Bacteria; kingdom Pseudomonadati; phylum Pseudomonadota; class Alphaproteobacteria; order Rhodobacterales; family Roseobacteraceae; genus Ruegeria; species Ruegeria sp. SCP11. Next base: position 249,843 of record NZ_JBDZYG010000001.1, read on the forward strand.
TTAGCCACGTGGCCGGGCTGGACGCGCTGGAGGAACAGATGTGCCAGATGACCGCGCGCGGGTTCGAGGGGCAGGGCTCTCCCGACCGGGTCGACGCGCTGGTCTGGGCGCTACATGAATTGATGGTCGGGCCTGCGGCGGGGTATCGGCGACCAAGAGTACGGTCTCTGTGAGGTGAGAGTCAGACCTCGGTCGGGGGTAAGCCTTCCCAAACAATGTGATAGCTTTTTGAGCAGATCAATTGGGGTTCATTTCGTCCGGCCAACGCCGGGGATGCTCTGTAATCATTAGCATGACATCCGCACCGGGTAGAGCCTGACGCGCATCCCGGATCATACGCAGGTTCAAGCGGTCGACCTCCATCGCTGAAACCGCGCGATCAGGGTCGTAATAAACGGATACCAGAAACGTTCTTCCCAACTTCGTAACCGACATGTCCAGTAACGTCCCGCCATCTTCGGCGATTGCGGCGCGCAACGACCGTCGGGCAGCAGCAAGCTTCGCCGGACTTGCGCTGATGCCAGCCAACTCGCCCAATCCGCCACGGAAATCCCGGACATACGAACCGATCGCCAGCAAACACAACAGCATCACGATCACTGAGTCCCCAACCGGGGCAATGGATGCAAGGGGCCCGTCCCTGAACATGTATATTGCGCCAAGGCCTACGCCAGCTGCCGCTGTGACAAGCCCGTCAAACATAGCAGCCTTGGCCTCAACCTGCAGGATCGAACTGTTTCGCCCGGTTCGCCGCCAAGTGAAATAGTGAAAACCCCAAAGAATTGCACAAGTGACCCCGATGACGGAAAAGTAAGTGATCATTGGCGCAAAGATCAGTGGTTCGGGCACCATGCCATTGAGGTAGCTGTAAATACTCTTGAGCGCGTTCGCGACGGCGAACAAGACCAGGCCAAGCAGGGAAAGTGACCGGAACGTTGCGAAGATGGCCTCGTCAGCGGCGTAACCGAAGGGCCGTAGTTTGTCAGGCCCCGCGTCAATTCGAAGACTGATGCGCCGCCCGAGTAAGGCAGAACCAAAACCGATCAGGGAAAACAGACCATCCATCATGATCGCGTTAGAATTGGATAGAATTCCTGCCAGTAGACCCGCCGCAGCCATGAACAGGTTGCCCCACATGGCCACCACAAGAGATCGGCTTTCCAAGCGCTTTCTGTCTTCGGGATATTGCGGTGTCATACTGCTTGGCTCTGGTGTGATGGCAAACAAGTCCATCAATAGCCATTCGCCGGAAAATGGCCACCCTTTAGGCTGTGCCAACGGACCCAGAAGGTTTTCGTTGTGCGGAAGCTGTTTTTCCGACCTGCGTTGAGTGTTGCCAAATCCCAGTACGCCCTATTCCGGAGGATTAAACTTCTAGCCGCCATAACTCTTTTCAACCAGCCGGGCAGAGCGGCGACAGAAAGGAGCATCTGGACATGGTTTTCGATTTCTTGCGTCGTGGATCAGCTGAGGAAGCACCCGAGGCGAAGGCGAGCGCGGCGGGGCCCGTGGTGGCATGGCAAACCGGTGGGCGCGTAGCGTGGAGCCCTCGGGACGCAGTGTCGCTGACGCGGACGGGGTTTTCGGGGAACCCTGTAGGGTTTCGCTCGGTCAAGTTGATTGCCGAGGCGGCGGCGGCACTGCCGTTGGTACTGCAGGATCAGGCGCAGCGCTATGATGCGCATCCGATCCTGAGCCTCATGCGCCGTCCGAATGCGGCGCAGGGGCGGGCGGAGTTGATGGAGGCATTGTTCGGGCAGTTGCTGCTGTCGGGGAATGCCTATGTTGAGGCGGTTCAGGCCGAAGAGGGGTTGCCGGTTGAGCTGCATGTGCTGCGTTCGGACCGGATGAGTGTGGTGCCGGGTGCGGATGGCTGGCCCAAGGCGTATGATTACGCGGTGGGCGGCAAGAAGCATCGGTTCGCGGCGGAAAATATCTGCCATATTAAATCGTTCCACCCTCAGGATGATCATTATGGGTTCTCACCGATGCAGGCGGCGGCGATGGCGATTGATGTGCATAACAGCGCGTCGCGCTGGTCGAAATCGCTGTTGGACAATGCGGCGCGGCCGTCGGGGGCGCTGGTGTGGAAGGGCGACGGCCATGGGGTGATGGCCGAAGATCAGTTCCGACGCCTCTCAGATGAGATTGAGCAGAATTATCGTGGGGCGCGGAACGCCGGACGGCCGATGGTTCTGGAAGGGGGGCTGGATTGGAAGCCGATGGGTTTCTCTCCGTCCGATATGGAGTTTCAAAAGACCAAGGAAGCCGCCGCCCGCGAGATCGCGTTGGCCTTTGGGGTCCCGCCGATGCTGCTGGGAATACAAGGCGACGCGACCTATTCGAACTATCAGGAGGCCAACCGGGCGTTTTACCGCCTGACCGTGCTGCCCCTGGTGACGCGGGTGGCGGCGGCGGTGTCGGAATGGCTGACGGGTTTCATCAACGAAGATCTGGTGCTGAAGCCCGATCTGGATCAGGTGCCCGCGCTATCGGCGGAACGCGATGCGCAGTGGGCGCGGGTCAATGGGGCCGATTTCCTGACTGATGCCGAGAAGCGGGCGCTTCTGGGGCTGCCGGAGCGTGCCGATGTCTGACGGGTATCCTCCGTTCGAGTGCGCGCCGGGCCTGCGTCTGGCCGCACATGAGCGGGTGGCCGAGATTCAGCATGCGCACCTGTGCAGACGATTGGATCAGATCGAAGAGATGATGGAGCGATTGGAGAAGCGGTTGTGGCTGACAGTCTACGGCGTGGTGGCGGTGATCTTGGCGCAGGCCTTTCAGTCCATTCTGGTTGTAACGCCATAATTTCAATTGGTTACGTGGAGAAATTCGTGGATTTAGAGCATAAATTCGCTCGGTTCGGAGACGGCCTTTCGGTATCCGAGGATGCGGTGATTGAGGGCTATGCCAGTCTGTTTGGGCAGGTCGATCAGGGCAGCGATGTGGTGCAGCGCGGGGCATATCGCAGCTCGCTTGACGAGCTGGCCAAGGCTGGTCAGCGGGTCAAGATGCTGTGGCAGCATGATCCGGCGCAGCCCATCGGTGTCTGGGACGAGGTGCGCGAAGACGACAAGGGCCTGTGGGTCAAAGGACGTCTGCTGGAAAGCACGCAGAAGGGCCGTGAGGCGGCGGAGTTGATCCGGGCGGGCGCGATGGATGGCCTGTCGATTGGCTATCGCACCAAACGGGCCGTGAAGAATGACAAGGGCCAGCGGGTCCTGACCGAACTGGAGCTGTGGGAAGTGTCCTTGGTGACCTTCCCGATGCTGCCCAGTGCGCGGGTGGCGGCGAAGGGCACCGAGCCTGACGCTGAGAACACTTGGCGCAGTATTGCCGAGGTGTTTGATCACGCCCGGCAGGAGCTGGCGCGGACCTAGCGCGCCTCAACCCCCACCCAAAAAGGAAGTGCTGATGAGCAAGACCGAGACCCCGGCCTTGACCGGAGAGGGTGCGCCCCTGGTTCAGGAGGTGAAGCAGGCGATGGCTGGCTTCGTGAATGAATTCAGGGGCCTGAAGGCTGAAGTTAAAACCAAACTGCAACAGACAGAAGAGCGACTGACCATGCTGGATCGTAAATCAACCATCGCGGCGCGCCCGCATCTTGCGGCCTCGATCGAGGACGGTGCCCCGCATCAAAAGGCATTCGACGCCTATGTGCGTTCGGGCGAAGATGATGGGCTGCGCGGGCTGGAGATTGAGGCCAAGTCGCTGTCGACCGCAGTCAACAGCGATGGCGGTTATCTGGTCGATCCGCAAACGGCCGAGATCATCAAATCGGTGCTGAAATCCACCGCGTCGATCCGCTCGATTGCGTCGGTGGTGAACGTCGAGGCTAACTCGTTCGACGTGCTGATCGACCATACCGACGTAGGTGCGGGCTGGGCTGATGAAACTGCGGCCGCGACCGAAACCGCTACCCCCTCGATCGACCGCATTTCGATTGCGCTGCACGAACTCAGCGCGCTGCCCAAAGCCTCGCAGCGGTTGCTGGATGACAGCGCGTTTGACGTCGAAGGCTGGCTGGCCGGTCGTATCGCCGACAAGTTCGCCCGCGCCGAGGCCGCTGCGTTCATCTCGGGCGATGGCGCCGACAAACCGAAGGGCATTCTGGACCACACCAAGGTCGATAATGATGTCTGGGCCTGGGGCAATATCGGCTACGTGCCCACCGGTATCGATGGCGGCGTCGAGGCGGATGCGATTGTCGACGTGGTCTATGCGCTGGGCGCCCAGTACCGCGTGAACGGCACTTTCGTGATGAATTCGAAAACCGCCGGTCTGATCCGTAAGCTGAAGGACAGCGATGGCCGCTTCCTGTGGTCGGACGGGCTGGCCGCGGGTGAGCCTGCGCGTCTGATGGGCTATCCGGTGCTGATCGCCGAGGACATGCCGGATGCGGCCTCCGACAGCTTCTCGATTGCCTTCGGTGATTTCCATGCCGGTTACACCATCGCTGAACGTCCCGACCTGCGCGTCCTGCGCGACCCGTTCAGCGCCAAGCCGCATGTCCTGTTCTACGCGACCAAGCGCGTTGGCGGCGACGTGAGCGACTTTGCTGCGATCAAGCTGGTGAAATTCGGCACCGCCTAAGCGGTGGCGGATCCGGGGGGCCGGGCAACTGGCCCTTCGGGCGGCGGGTACGGGCCGGGGTGAGATCCCCTGCGTTGTCTAGCTGCTCCCCTCCGTCCGAGCAACGTGGGGCGGCGCGTGCCCGTCTTTTTCCAAGGATGCGGCCCCGGAGGGGTCCGAGATTGCGGAGTGAATGGATGATGTCGATCGAAGAAACGGCCATCGCGGATGCAGCGCTGCCGGTGGATCAGTTCAAGGCGCATCTGCGGCTGGGAACTGGTTTCGCCGAGGATAGCGTGCAGGACGAGGTGCTGAAGGGTTTTCTGCGTGCCGCGATTGCAGCCATTGAGGCGCGAACGGGCAAGGTGCTGATAGAACGAGAGTTCTCATGGAGTCTGTATGGCTGGCGGGATCCTGCCGGTGAAGTTCTGCCGGTGGCTCCGGTCGGGGCGGTTGTTGCGGTGAAGCTGACGGATGCGGCTGGGGCCGAGACTGAGGTGGACGCGGCGACTTACGGGTTGGAGCGTGACACGCAGCGCCCTCGGTTGCGTCCGGCGGAGTCCTGTTTGCCAAAGGTGCAGACCGGCGGCGCGGTAAAGATCACCTTCACGGCCGGGATGGCTGCGGATTGGGGCGGGCTGCCCGCTGATCTGGGCCAAGCGGTGCTGCTATTGGCGGCGCATTATTACGAATATCGCGATGAGACGGCGCTGGGCGCGGGGTGCATGCCCTTTGGTGTGACCAGCCTGATCCAGCGCTATCGCACAGTGCGCTTCGGCGCTGGGGTGATGCAATGAGCGCGCCGCGATTGAACCGCAAGCTGGTGCTGGAGGCCGCTGTGCGTGTGGCTGATGGTGCGGGAGGCTACACCGAGACATGGGCCGCGCTGGGCGTGCTTTGGGCTGAGGTCACGGCGCGCAGCGGGGCGGAACGCGCGGTGGGTGGCGCTTCGGTGTCGCGTGTCGGGTACCGCATCGTGGTGCGGGGGGCGCCCGAGGGGTCTTCGATGCGACCCGCGCCGGATCACCGGTTTCGCGAGGGCGCGCGCCGGTTTGTAATTCGCGCGGTGGCCGAGCGAGACCCGCGTGCCCAGTACCTGACCTGTTTTGCAGATGAAGAGGTGGCGGCATGAGCTATGGCGTGTCAGCCGCGTTGCAGGCGGCGGTGTTTCAACGGTTAACGGGGGATGTACAGGTGGGCGCGCTTTCAAGCGGCGCGATCTATGACGCGGTGCCTTCGGGCGTGTTGCCTCAGACCTACGTGACTTTGGGCCCGGAAGAAGTGCGGGAGGCCTCGGACCGATCGGGCGGGGGCGCGGTGCACCGGTTCGTGGTCTCGGTTGTCTCTGAGGCGGCGGGCTTTGGTGCCGCCAAGACGTTGGCCGGGGCTGTGTGCGATGCGCTGGATGGCGCGGCGCTGACGCTGAACCGTGGTCATCTGGTGGGCCTGTGGTTCGAACGCGCTTCCGCCCGACGTACGGGAACCGGTGGAGCAATCCGCCAGATCGATCTGAGATTCCGCGCCCGCGTGGAAGACGACTAAGCAATCAACGGAGAAAGCACATGGCTGCCCAGAACGGAAAAGACCTGTTGGTCAAAGTGGATATGAACGGCTCGGGCCTGTTCGAGACTATCGCGGGGTTGCGCGCCACGCGGGTCAGTTTCAACGCGGAAAGTGTGGATGTCACCAGCCTGGAGAGTCAGGGCGGATGGCGTGAGCTGTTGTCCGGAGCGGGGGTTAAATCTGCCTCGATTTCGGGCTCGGGCGTGTTCAAGGACGAAGGTACTGATGAGCGCGCACGGCAGCTGTTCTTCGACGGTGAAACGCCGGGCTTTCAGGTGATCATTCCCGACTTCGGCATTGTTGAAGGCCAGTTTCAGGTGACGAGCATTGAATATGCAGGCTCGCATAATGGAGAGGCGACCTACGAGATGAGCCTGGCGAGCGCCGGTGCGCTGACTTTTACGGCGCTGTAATCCGATGGCTAATCCGTGGACGGGCGAGGTGGAATTGACCATCGATGGTGAACGGCGGGTGCTCAAGTTGACGTTGGGCGCTTTGGCGGAGTTGGAACAGGAACTGGGCACCGGGTCTTTGGTTGAACTGGTTCAGCGGTTCGAAGGCGGAGCCTTTTCCAGCGCCGACGTGCTGGCGCTGATCGTAGCGGGGTTGCGCGGTGGTGGCGCCGATGTGACCCGCGCCGACTTGCTGCATGCCGAGATTGATGGTGGCCCGATGGCGGGTGCGCGCGTGGCGGCTGAGCTGCTGGCGCGGGCCTTCATGGCGCCAGGGCAATCATGAGCGGCTTCAACTGGTCCGACCTGATGCGGGCCGGGTTGGTCGGTCTGCGCCTGACGCCCGAGCAGTTCTGGCGTCTGACTCCGGCCGAGCTACGGCTGATGCTGGGGCAGGGTGCCGGGATACTGGCGATGAACCGGGCGGGCTTAGATGCCTTACTGGCGGCTTTCCCGGACAAAGAACAAGGAGAGCGTGATGACAGATAGTGACGGGTTCGACGACCTGCAGGAAAGGGGCGAGGCGCTGGGCGACTCGCTGGGGGATGCGGCGTCGATGGCGGCGGCTTTCGATGGTCAGATGAAACGGATCAGAGCCGCGTTTGAGGAGACGGGTAAAGATGTTGCGACGTTGGAGCGCGGTATATCTGGCGGCTTGCGAAAGGCGTTTGATGGCGTGGTTCTGGACGGCATGAATCTGTCGGACGCATTGGATGTTCTAAAGAACTCAATGATCCGGACGGCGTATTCGGCCGCGATCCGGCCGGTGACGGATCATTTTGGAGGGATGCTTGCCAACACAGTCGGCGGTCTAGTGCAGGGCATTTTGCCCTTTGCCGACGGTGGTAGCTTCTCGCAGGGGCGCGTTATGCCTTTTGCCAATGGCGGTGTGATCAGCGGGCCCACGACCTTTCCCATGCGCGGTGGCACAGGACTCATGGGAGAAGCCGGGCCTGAAGCCATCATGCCATTGGCACGCGGTCCGGATGGCAAGCTTGGTGTGCGAACCTCAGGCGGCGGCCGCGCTGTGAATGTGGTGATGAATATCACCACTCCGGACGTGCAGGGGTTCAGGCGCAGCCAGGGCCAGATCGCCGCCCAGATGAGCCGCGCCTTGGGCCGCGGCAATCGCAACAGATAACACGAGGGAGCAGGTCATGAATTTCCACGAAGTCAGATTTCCCGCCAGCCTCAGTTTTGACTCGGTTGGCGGCCCGGAGCGACGCACAGATGTTGTGACGCTGGCCAACGGATTTGAAGAGCGCAACACGCCCTGGGCGCATTCCCGACGCCGATATGATGCTGGGTTTGGGATGCGCTCGTTGAACGATATCGAGACTTTGGTCTCATTTTTTGAGGCTCGTCGGGGGCAGATGTTCGGCTTTCGGTGGAAAGACTGGTCGGATTACAAATCTGGTGCGGCCACTGCTGATGTAAGCCACGGTGATCAGGTCATTGCGGTGGGCAATGGTACTCAAACCGAGTTTCAATTAGCGAAGACATACAGCTCTGGCGGATTCAGCTATGTCCGGCCGATTGTGAAACCTGTTCTTGGGACGGTGATGATCGGTTTGGAGCAAGATCTCATGCGTGAAGGCGTAGACTTTGAGGTAGACCTCTCCAATGGGCTAGTCACGTTTTCAGCCTCACCACCGGAAGGGGTGGAAATTACCGCTGGGTTTGAATTTGACGTCCCGGTTCGGTTTGACACCGACAAGATTCAGACCAGTGTCGCCAGTTTCCAAGCCGGCGATGTGCCCAATGTTCCGGTCATCGAGGTGCGTGTCTGATGAGTGGCGACAAACAAGGGCTGCACAACCATCTGCAACGCGGATTGACTACAACTTGCCGATGCTGGGCAATCCGGCGCCCGGATGGGCAGGAATTCGGATTTACCGATCATGACATGGAATTGAGCTTTGAGGGGATCACTTTCAAAGCCAGTACAGGCCTGACGGCCACCGCGATTGAGCAGGCCACTGGTCTTTCCATTGACAATTCCGAGGCCATGGGCGCGCTTTCTGATGCTGCAGTCACGGAGAACGACATTGAGGCTGGTCGTTTCGACGGTGCGGAAGTACGCGCGTGGCTAGTTAACTGGGCTGCACCTGATCAGCGCATACTGCAATTCAGGGGGTCGATAGGCGAGATGAGGCGTGCCGGTGGTGCGTTTCACGCAGAATTGCGAGGCTTGACCGATTTGCTGAACCAGCCGATGGGCCGGATATACCAGAAACCCTGCACAGCTGTTTTAGGAGACGGTTCCTGCAAGTTTAGCCTCGGTACGCCGGGCTATTGGGTTGAGGCAGAGGTCACCGAGTTAACTGCAGGCAGCATATTGCAACTGAAAGGTGCGACGTCTCCGGTATCGGGGTGGTTTAAGCGAGGCAGGCTGGATGTCGTCTCGGGGCGCGCCACAGGATTGTGGGCTGCGATCAAAATGGACGAGATCATCCCAGGCGGGCGTTGCATATCGCTCTGGTCTGACATTGGTGGTGGCCTGGCTGTCGGGGATCGGGTGCGGTTAACGGCAGGTTGCGACAAGAGCATGAGTAATTGTCTGAAAAAATTCAATAATTTCATAAATTTTCAGGGCTTCCCTGATCTGCCGGGTGAAGATTGGGTAATGGCGGTTCCCAAACAAGGAAATTCAAACAATGGGGGCAGCAGACGATGACTGTACGCAGACAGGACATTCTGGATGAGGTGCGCAGTTGGTTGGGAACCCCGTATGTGCATCAGGCTTCGGTCAAGGGGGCTGGCACTGATTGCCTGGGCTTGTTGCGCGGGGTGTGGCGCGCGTTGGCAGGGTGCGAACCCGAAGCTGTTCCCACTTACAGTATGGACTGGTCGGAGCCTCAGGGCGAGGAACGCTTGTGGGACGCAGCGCGCCGACACCTGATTGAAAAAAACCTAAACGATTTGTCTGCGGGCGATGTTTTGTTGTTTCGCATGCGTGATGGCAGGGTTGCTAAGCATTTGGGCATCATCAGCCAAACCGGTCCTGTACCGCGTTTTATCCATGCCTATTCCGGATACGGCGTTGTCGAAAACGCGCTGAGCGACCCCTGGCGCCGCCGGGCGGTCGCCTGTTTTGAGTTCCCGCTGGAGGATATTTGAATGGCTACAATTGTACTGTCTGCTGCGGGCGCAGCACTCGGCGGCGCGATAGGCGGCACGGTTGCGGGGTTGTCGACGGCAATTATTGGACGCGCAGTTGGGGCCACCCTTGGCCGGGTTATCGACCAGCGATTGATGAATCAATCTGTTATGGGAAGTGGCAGCGAAGTCGTCGAGACAGGACGTCTGGACCGCTTCCGACTGACGGAAACCGGTGAAGGTGCCCCGATTGCCACGATTTTCGGACGAATGCGGGTGGGTGGTCAGGTAATTTGGGCGTCTGATTTCCTGGAAACCAAAAGCACAAGCACGACCACACAATTAGGCGGGGGCGGCAAGGGATCTCCGAGTTCGCCTGAGGTCACAACGACCGCACACAGTTATAGCTACTCAATATCTCTCGCGATTGCTGTTGGTGCAGGCCAGATTTCAGATGTCCCGCGGATTTGGGCAGATGGAGAAGAACTGGAACGTGCCGGTTTGAACATGCGCGTTTACCAGGGGACCGAGGATCAATTGCCAGACTCCCTGATCGAGGCAATCGAGGGCACAGGTAAGGTGCCCGCCTATCGCGGCACTGCTTATGTGGTTATCGAAGATCTGCAACTGGCATCGTTCGGAAACCGGGTACCGCAGTTTTCGTTCGAGGTTGTACGGCAGGATCAGTCCGGATTGCCGGATACGCCCGAGGCTTTGTCCAGAACGATCCGGGGCGTGGCGTTGATGCCGGGGACCGGAGAATACGCGCTGGCCAGCAAGCAGGTAAACTACACCAAAGGGCGAGGGCAGAGTTGGGCCGCGAATGTAAACTCTGCTTCTGGTGAGCCAGACTTGATGACATCGACCCGGGCGCTGCAAGCTGAACTACCGGCCTGCGATGCGGCCTCACTGATCGTGTCGTGGTTCGGAGATGATCTGCGTTGCGGTCAGTGCCAGCTTCAACCCAAAGTTCTGCACAAGAAGTACGAAGGCGGAAACATGCCTTGGCACGTATCAGGGGTGAACCGCAGCGCTGCCCAGGTTGTGCGACACGAGGACGGCCGTCCGGTTTACGGAGCGACCCCCGCAGACCAGTCGGTGGTGCAAGCGATCCGGCACATGAATAGCATCGGTAAACGCGTGATGTTCTATCCGTTTATCCTGATGGATCAAGCACAGGGCAATGGCCTGCCTGATCCGTGGTCGGACGCAAATGATCAGCCGCATTTACCCTGGCGCGGTCGGATCACGCTCAGTGTCGCACCGGGGCGAGGTAGCTCACCGGATCAGACGGCTGGGGCGGATGCCGAGGTGGCGGCGTTCTTCGGTGATGCGCGCGCTAGTGATTTTAGTGTAGGCGATGTTGAAGTGACTTATGCTGGCCCGCAGGAATGGGGCATGCGCCGGTTTATCTTGCACTATGCGGCATTGTGTAAAGCCGCAGGTGGAGTGGAGTCGTTCTGCATAGGGTCCGAGATGCGTGGCTTGACACAAATCCGGGGGCTGTCTGGTTTTCCAGCCGTCCAGCAACTGCGCAATCTCGCCGCCGAAGTTCGCAAGATTTTGGGGCCGGACACCAAGATAGGCTACGCTGCGGATTGGAGCGAATATTTTGGCTATCAACCCAATGATGGATCCTGGGACCGATACTTCCACCTCGACCCCCTATGGGCGGATGACAATATCGACTTCGTGGGCATCGACAACTACATGCCACTCTCGGATTGGCGGGATGGCGTGGATCATCTGGACGCGCAATCTGGGGCGCACTCGATCTACAACCTCGACTACCTGCGCGGCAATATTGAAGGCGGCGAGGGGTATGACTGGTACTATGCCTCGCCTGAAGAGGCCGAGGCCCAGATCCGGACGCCAATCACGGACAGCGAGCACGATGAGGCCTGGATCTGGCGATACAAGGATTTGCGCAATTGGTGGTCGCAGCCACATCACGAGCGCATCGGCGGAACACGTCAGGTTGATCCTACGGAATGGGTTCCTGGTTCGAAACCGATCTGGTTCACGGAACTGGGGTGCGCTGCCGTAGACAAGGGCACAAATCAGCCGAACAAATTTCTGGACCCCAAATCCTCGGAGTCCAGCTTGCCGAGATACTCCAATGGCCTGCGCGACGACTTTATGCAGGTTCAATACCTGAAGGCAGTGTTGGGTTATTGGTCCGATCCCGCGATCAATCCGGTTTCAGATCAATATGCCGGTCGGATGGTTGATATGGAGAACGCTTTTGTCTGGGCTTGGGACGCGCGTCCTTATCCGACATTCCCAAACCTGCGCAGTCAGTGGAGCGATGGCGCAAACTATTCCCGAGGTCACTGGCTGAATGGGCGATCTGGCACGCGTACTCTGGCTTCGGTGGTTACCGAAATCTGCCACGGCGCCGGGGTGACGGATATCGACGTTTCGCGCCTTTATGGCGTAGTTCGGGGCTATGCGATTGAGGACGTGAGCAGTCCGCGCGCTGCATTGCAGCCGTTGATGCTGCGGTATGGGTTCGACGCCATCGAGAGAGACGGAGTGCTGCTGTTTCAGATGCGTGATGGTCGTCAGATCATAGAACTGGACACAGATATTCTTGCCGACAGCTCTGATATCGAAGGACAGGTTGAGTATCGCAGGGAAGCTGAAGCCGAGTTGACCGGTCGCGTGCGACTGCGGTTCGTGCAATCAGATGCCGACCATGATGTTGTCTCGGAAGAGGCCGTTTTGCCAGATGAACGTACGCATTCGGTGTCCGTGAACGAAATGCCTCTGTCGATGACGCGAGCCGAAGGTCGACAAACCGCGGAACGCTGGCTGAGCGAAGCGAGAGTCTCGCGAGAGACAGCCAGGTTCGCGTTGCCGCCTTCGATGCTGCATCTGGGGGCAGGTGATGTTATCAGTTTGAAAAATGAAGGCGATGGGGCTCGGTATCGCATCGACCGTCTGGAACAGGCTGACCTGCAACTGGTCGAGGCTGTTCGGATCGAGCCAAGCGTCTATACGCCCTCCGACCTGCCAGATGACGTCGTGACAGCCACACGTTTTGTCGCGCCGGTTCCGGTTTTGCCTGTATTCATGGACCTGCCACTCATAACCGGATCAGAGCAGCCGCATGCCCCGTATCTTGCCACGTCGGCCAATCCGTGGCCGGGCAGCGTTGCAGTCTTTTCTGCAGCCAATGATGAAGACTACGCCCTGCAAGAAGTGATCTCGGGGCAGGCAGTCATCGGTTTCACCGAGACCCCGCTGATGCGGGCGAGTGCCGGTGTTTGGGACGAAGGTGCGCCGCTACGCGTCAATCTGATCGACGGTGCGCTCGAATCCCGCCCGCGCGAGGCGCTGCTCAACGGTGCCAACTTGGCCGCAATCGGCGATGGGACGCCCGGCAATTGGGAGCTTTTCCAGTTCGCCGATGCGGCGTTGCAAGACGGCGGCATCTACACCTTGTCCGGGCGCCTGCGTGGGCAGTTGGGAACAGATGTTCTTATCCCAGACACTTGGCCCGAGGGGTCGATGTTTGTGCTCTTGGACCAGCGCGTCTATCAAACCAGCCTGTTGCGATCCGAGCGGAGAGTGAGCAAACACTATCGTATCGGTCCGGCGACACGGGGCTATGACGACCCGTCTTTTGTTCACCTAGTCGAGGCGTTCGACGGGAATGGATTGCGACCATACTCTCCAGTGCATCTGAGGGCGGTTGTTTCGGCTGCAGGCGATCAGTTCTCTTGGATACGTCGCACTCGCCTGGATGGAGATGACTGGGCTGGATTGGACGTGCCGCTGGAAGAAGAAAGCGAATCTTATCTGGTTCAAATTCGCGCGAACGGCTCATTGGTGCGAGAGCAAATCGTGACCCAGCCGAGTTGGGTTTATACGGAGGCAATGAAAACGGCGGATAACGTAGACGAAGCCTACGACGTGAGGGTGGCACAAATCTCGGCCAGCTATGGGCCGGGGTTGGCGGCCAACCTGGCTATTGGGTAGATTGGCCGATGCGTCCCATCTTGCACGGAGATGTTAGTGCCGTGGCGCGGGCTTTGTTGGCCGCGCCAGCGTTGGATCGCGAGCGCCTCTGCTCTCGGATGATTTTTGAAGCCGATCTGGCCGACAAGCACGTTGGTCAGACGGGGGGCCTTCACCCCATGTTTGGTAACGGTTCTTTGATGGCAGTGGCGCGAAACAGGCGGTTAGCGGACGAGCCTGGCTTTGACAATTTGCAGTATTGTCAATGTTTTGAGATGGTTATGCGCCATCTAATCCGGTTTCACATCAGCCAGACGCACAGCTGACGCATTTTGTGGCGGCGAAGTCGAGGTTTAGCCGCCCCTTGGGAATCTCTTCACCGCAATCCTCACAATACCCAAATTCGCCTTCTTGAATCCGGACTAGCGCGGCCTGCAACCGTCGCGCCTCAATATCTCGGTTGGCCTGCTGTGCCTTAGCCATTGCCTGATTCTGCAAAGCGTCCATTCTGCTGAGACGACCAATGGCCTGTTGATCCAGTTCGACAATTGCCTGTGCATCTTTTTCCGACGCCGAATGATCTGCAAGTTCAGCTAATCGCTCCTGAATTCTTACCTCAAATGCCGCTAGTTCAGTTTCATTCAATTTCGTTACCCTGCATATCACGGGTTTGCGTTTGGCGTTTTTACAACTAAATGGCATTCTAGGCTCAGAAAAGGATCGAAAGCCATGTTGGAAAAGCGCAGTCAGGTAACTCCGGTTGACCCAGTCTGGAACCGTATCACGACCGAAGCTCAGGCAGCAGTCGAGAGTGAGCCGTTGATGGGTGGCCTGGTTCACGCCTGTATTCTGCACCACCGCAGCCTGGAGCGGGCGCTGTCTTATCGGGTGGCGGCCAAGCTGTGCTCGAACGAAATGTCGATGATGGTGCTGCGAGAAATCGTGGATGAAGCCTATGCTGGCGATTCCTCGTTGATCGAGGCCGCACGCGCGGACTTGATGGCTGTCTATGAGCGTGATCCGGCCTGCCACCGCCTGTTGCAACCGGTTCTGTATTTCAAAGGGTATCAGGCGATGCAGGCTTACCGTGTGGCTCATTGGCTGTGGAACAAGGGCCGTCACGATCTTGCATACTTCTTCCAGATGCGCTCGTCCGAGATTTTTGGGATCGACATTCATCCAGCCGCGAAGATCGGCAAGGGGATCATGATCGACCATGCCCATTCCATTGTGATCGGTGAGACAGCTGTTGTCGGAGACAATGTGTCGATGCTGCATTCGGTGACGCTGGGGGGCACCGGCAAGGAAGAAGAACAGCGCCATCCCACGATTGGTGACGGTGTTCTAATCGGCGCCGGCGCCAAGGTGCTGGGCAATATCGAGGTCGGCCATTGCAGCCGCATTGCCGCGGGCTCGGTGGTTCTCCAGAAAGTTCCGGCCTGTACGACTGTCGCCGGTATACCTGCCAAGATCGTAGGTGAGGCCGGGTGCGATCAGCCCTCGATTTCGATGGACCACATGCTGGGTAAAGATCAGTAACTCTAGTTTGAGCGGTTTTTCTTTCGATTTAACCGCTCAAGCCGCCTCTGGTCGCGCCGTTTCTTCCGCTCTTTGATCCGCTGTTGCTGCGCTGCTTTCTGCTGTGCAATGACGGCGGGGTCGCGGGACTTGAACTTTGAGTTCTCACCCGGATAGCTGTTGGGTTTTGCGATTGCCGTCATGGGCAGTGCAATCGCCGTCAAAGCTACTAAGAGCAGAGTTTTCGTCGGATTTTTTAAAGCCATAGCGCACCTGTGCATCGGGGGCATCTGTGCAAGCATGGTGCTTCGGTATCGGGGATTGGGCAATTGCCCGGGCAATCACGTTCGCTCACTTTACGAAGGTGAATGAAAGGACCGCGCAAGGTGGATGACCCTGCGCGGTTCGTGTTCAGGATCAGGCCAGCATGACCATCGGATTTTCCAGATTGTCGACGATGGCTTGCAGCAGCTCCGCTCCAAGCGCGCCGTCGATGACCCGGTGATCGACTGACATGGTAACGGACATGACGGTGGCAACCGCAAGTTCTCCGTCATCGCCAACGACCGGCTTTTTGACACCCGAGCCAACGGCTAGAATACCAGCGTGCGGTGGGTTCACGATGGCGTCGAAATTATCGATGCCGAACATGCCGAGGTTCGATACCGCGAAGGTGCCGCCCTGATACTCATGCGGTGCCAGCTTGCGTTCGCGGGCGCGGGCAGCCAGATCTTTCATCTCGGTCGACAACGCCGACAGCGACTTGGTGTCGGCGTCCTGCAGGACCGGCGTGAACAAACCACCTTCGATGGCAACCGCAACTGCAACATCCGAAGGTTTCAGTTGCAGAACCCGGTCGCCTGCCCAGACCGCGTTACAGGCCGGGACCTGTTGCAGCGCATTGGCGACGGCTTTGATGATGAAGTCGTTGACGCTAAGCTTCACGCCACGGCCTTCGAGCTGTTTGTTCAGTTGGCTCCGGAACTTGAGCAGCGCGTCCAGTTTGATGTCGCGGCGCAGATAGAAGTGCGGGATGGTCTGCTTGGCCTCAGACAGGCGCGCGGCGATGGTCTTGCGCATCCCGTCGAGCTTGATTTCTTCGTATTCGCGCCCTTCGTACATGCGGGCCACTGCATCTGCCGAGGGTCCAGCCGGAGCTGGGGCGGCCGGGGCTGCGGCGGCAGGTGCTGGGGCTCCCGCCGGAGCCGTAGCTGTCGCGCCTTCAACATCGGCTTTGACGATACGGCCATGCGGACCGGTGCCAGTGATCTGGGCCAGATCCAGACCTTTCTGCGCTGCGATCCGGCGGGCCAGTGGCGAGGCGAAGATACGGCCGC
Organism: Ruegeria sp. SCP11; assembly: GCF_040329455.1. Lineage (NCBI taxonomy): Bacteria > Pseudomonadati > Pseudomonadota > Alphaproteobacteria > Rhodobacterales > Roseobacteraceae > Ruegeria > Ruegeria sp. SCP11. Next base: position 266,347 of record NZ_JBDZYG010000001.1, read on the forward strand.
CATCTGCCTTAACCGGTGCGGCTGGGGCAGGGGCGGGCGTCTCGGATGCCGCTGGCGCGGCGGCCTCGTTGCCCCCGGCGGCTGCTGGCGCAGCCGCGGGAGCTGCGGCAGGAGCAGCCGATATATCATCCGCGCTTTCACCATCTTCCAGCAAAACAGCGATGGCTGTGTTGACCTTCACCCCTTCGGTGCCTTCGGGGATCAGGATCTTGCCGATGGTACCTTCGTCGACGGCCTCGAACTCCATCGTGGCCTTGTCGGTTTCGATCTCGGCCAGCAGGTCGCCGGAGGAGACTGTGTCGCCTTCCTTAACCAGCCATTTGGCGAGCGTTCCTTCCTCCATCGTCGGTGAAAGGGCGGGCATCAGAATTTCGGTGGGCATCTGTCTGTCGCTCCTTACCGGTAGGTCACTTGTTTGACAGCGGAGATCACCTCATCGGTGGTGATCAGGGCCAGCTTTTCGAGGTTCGCAGCGTAGGGCATCGGAACGTCCTTGCCGGTGCAGTTGATGACCGGCGCGTCTAGGTAGTCGAACGCTTCCTGCATTACCACGGAGGAGATGTAGCTGCCGACCGAGCCTTGCGGCCAGCCTTCTTCGACGGTCACCAGACGGTTGGTTTTCATCACCGAGTTGATGATCGCGCCGGTGTCCATCGGGCGGATGGTGCGCAGGTCGATCACCTCGGCGTTGATGCCTTCCTCGGCCAGTTTGTCGGCGGCTTCGAGTGCGAACTGCATGCCGATGCCAAAGCTGACGATGGTCACGTCCGAGCCTTCACGCCAGATGCGGGCTTTGCCCAGAGGGATGGTCAGATCATCCACCTGGGGCACATCGGAGGAGCGACCGTAGAGGATTTCGTTTTCCAAGAAGATCACCGGGTTGGGGTCGCGAATGGCCGATTTCAACAGGCCCTTGGCGTCGGCGGCTGAGTAGGGCATCACGACTTTCAGACCGGGAACCTGCATGTACCAAGCCGCGTAGTCCTGACTGTGCTGCGCGGCCACGCGGGCAGCGGCTCCGTTGGGGCCGCGGAAGACGATGGGGCAGCCCATCTGACCGCCAGACATGTAAAGTGTCTTGGCTGCCGAGTTGATGATGTGGTCGATCGCCTGCATGGCGAAGTTGAAGGTCATGAACTCGACGATCGGTTTCAAACCGCCAAAGGCCGACCCAACTGCGATACCAGCAAAACCATGTTCGGTGATCGGAGTGTCGATGACGCGTTTGGCGCCGAACTCATCCAGCAGGCCTTGGGAGACTTTGTAGGCGCCCTGATATTCGGCGACTTCTTCGCCCATCAGGTAAACATCTTCGTCACCCCGCATTTCTTCAGCCATTGCGTCGCGCAAGGCTTCACGAACGGTTTGTTGCGCCATTGGCGCGTCTGCGGGCCAGTCAGGCGACAGGTCGACCACTGGCGCGGCGGGAGCAGCGGCAGGAGCGGGCGCCTCCGCCGCCACCGGGGCGGCCTCGGCTACCGCTGCGGCTGCAGGCGCAGCCGCGGGTAGGGCGGAGGCGTCTTCACCTTCTTCCACCAGGATTGCGATGGGGGTGTTCACTTTAACCCCTTCTGTGCCCTCGTCGATCAGGATTTTACCGACGATGCCTTCATCGACAGCCTCAAACTCCATCGTCGCCTTGTCGGTTTCGATCTCGGCCATGATGTCGCCTGAAGATACGGTGTCGCCTTCCTTGACCAACCATTTGGCCAGAGTTCCCTCTTCCATCGTGGGCGAAAGGGCGGGCATGAGAATTTCGGTTGCCATGTCTTAATCGTCCTCTCAGGCGTAAATGTCGGTCCAGAGCTCTTCGACGGAAGGCTCGGGGCTTTCTTTCGAGAATTCGGCAGCTTGGTTCACGATCTCTTTGATTTCTTTGTCGATCGCCTTCAGATCGTCTTCGGTCGCGTGTTTGCCGGTTAGCAGCAGCTCGCGTACATGTTCGATTGGGTCGCTTTGTTCGCGAACCTTCTGAACTTCTTCGCGGGTGCGGTACTTTGCTGGGTCGGACATCGAGTGGCCGCGATAGCGGTAGGTCTTGATTTCCAGAATGTAAGGGCCTTTGCCCGCGCGGCAGTGGGCGACGGCTTTTTCACCGGCTTCCTTGACGGCCAACACGTCCATGCCATTGACGATCTCGCCGGGAATGCCGAAGGCCTCACCGCGGTGGTAGATGTCCTTTGTCGAGGTCGAGCGCGCCTGAGCGGTGCCCATGGCGTATTGGTTGTTCTCGATCACGAAAACCACCGGCAGATCCCAAAGGGCGGCCATGTTGAAGGTTTCGTAGACTTGACCCTGGTTCGCCGCGCCGTCACCGAAATAGGTGAAGGTCACGCCGCCGTTTTCCTTGTATTTGTCTGCAAAGGCCAGACCGGCGCCCAGCGGGACCTGCGCGCCGACGATGCCGTGGCCGCCATAGAAATGCTTCTCTTTCGAGAACATGTGCATCGAGCCGCCCTTACCTTTGGACAGACCGCCGATGCGTCCGGTCAATTCGGCCATCACGCCGCCCGGCTCCATCCCGCACGCCAGCATGTGGCCGTGGTCGCGGTATGAAGTGATGCGTTTGTCGCCTTCTTTGGCTGCGGCCTCGAGGCCCACAACGACGGCTTCCTGTCCGATGTAAAGGTGGCAGAACCCACCGATCAGACCCATGCCGTAAAGCTGGCCCGCCTTTTCCTCGAATCGGCGGATCAGAAGCATTTCGCGGTAGTAGGTTTTAAGCTCTTCCGCGGAAACGTTTGGTTTCTTTGTGGTTTTTCGCGCAGCCATCGTGGCGATCTCCCCCTTCCGGACAGATAGTTTAGCGTTAAACTATCTCATAAAGCATTTCCTGCTTTCTGGCGAGTGTAAATGTGACGCGGGGGAACTAATCGGCGGAAAGCAGTGTTTCTATGGGCAAAACACCTGCGCTTAGCGCATGTATTTGTCAAAATTGTCGATGTAGTCAGTCAGGTTTTCATCGAGCATTTTTCGATACTCTTGAACAAAGTACTCGATGGTCTCTTCTTTCATCTCCTCCATATCGTCTCGGTTTTCGAAGCCACAGGCGCTGACCCAGGAATTGAACCGTGCCGCTGCGTATAAGAGCGATGCGCTGACCTTTCCGCGTGTCACCTGTTCCAGATATGTGTTTGCCAGGTTGATTACGGCATCAGCTCTGTCGAAAAACTGATCGTCAAGTTTGTTGCTCATAACAAAAGATCCCTCGGTTTGTGCTTCACTAGTCGCCATAAAAGGGCGAAATTCAAACCAAAAAGGATACTGAAGTAAAGAATTTAGCGGATAACAATTTCATCCGAGCGGATCATGCCCAGAACCGAGCGCGCCTGTTGATCCAGCAGATCGAGGTCCAGGTAGGTATCTGACAAGCGGCGAGTCAGGTTTTCCATCTCCGCGATCTCGGCTTCAAGCTTGGTGAGGTCGCGTGACAGGGCGTCCCGTTCCGCCGCAATCTCGACCCGTCGGAACAGGCCAAAGTCGCCCTGCACGGCGGCAAAGGTGAAATACACACCCAGCATAAATGCCACCATGAAGAAAACGACTGCGCCCAAACCGGGCCGATGGGAACGGGACACTCTGTTTACCGCCGTATGAAGTTTGCCTCAAAAACGTGCCCTTTTCGGACATCTGAAATCAGTATGTCATAGGTGATTCGGGTTGTGAATCCCTTGGCTTGTACTTTTTTCAATTTGTTGATGACTGCTAGTCAACGCCAGGCTTGCAGCGCTTGGTTGCGGGACAAGGTCTGCTCTTCGATGCAGGCCCAATAGAACATCGGTGCGGCGCTGCCGTCGCCCATCAACTCCCGGTCGCAGGTGGCATCACGGGCTTTAAGCCAAGCGCGTTGCTCTTGCAGCAGGGATTGCCCATCTCCGCGCGCATCTGCCAGCGGTTTGACCTCTTTCCAAATCCGGTTCAGTTCGCGATCCGCGATTTCCCATTTTTCCTTCGCACAGAAATTGGCTTCGATCTGCGTTTGTCCACCGCAACTGGATTGTGCGAGGGCAGGCAAGGGAAGCAGAATTGCGATCAGGAAAGCAATAACTCTCATGGCAAAATCTCCCCCTCAAAGGGAAGATTCTACCATCAATTCCGAAAAGCGACCAACGCGCTGTGGGTGTTACGCTTCCAGCGCCGCTACGCCGGGTAGGGTCTTGCCCTCCATCCACTCAAGGAATGCGCCACCCGCAGTCGAAATATACGAGAAATCCTTCGCCGCCCCTGATGCGTTCAGCGCAGCGACAGTGTCACCACCACCTGCAACTGAAACCAATTGGCCCGAGCTGGTCAGCGCTGCGGCTTTCAGTGCGGCTGCATTGGTGGCTGCGTCGAAGGGTTCGATCTCGAACGCGCCGAGCGGGCCGTTCCAGATGAGGGTTTGGCTTTTGGCGAAAATTTCAGTGATGGCTGCAACGCTTTCAGGGCCGGCGTCCAGTATCATGCCGTCATCGGTGCATTGATCTGCGGGAAGCACCTGATGAGGAGCGTTCGCTTCGAACTTTTCCGCGACGACCACGTCCGAGGGCAGGACGATCGTACAGCCCGAGTTTTCAGCCTTGGCCAGAATCTCGGCCGCGGTGTCTTTCATTGCGGTTTCGGCCAGCGATTTACCGACGTTCAGTCCTTTGGCAACGAGGAATGTGTTCGCCATGCCACCGCCGATAACCAGATAATCCACCTTGTTGATCAGGTTACCCAGCAATTCCAACTTGGTTGAAACTTTCGCGCCGCCAACCACGGCGGTCACCGGGCGCTTGGGCGCACCCAGCGCGCCTTCCAGCGCTTCCAGTTCCGCCTGCATCAAGCGTCCGGCACAGGCGGGTAGCAGGCGGGCGATAGCCTCGGTCGAGCTGTGCGCGCGGTGGGCCGCCGAGAAAGCATCATTGCAATAGACGTCACCCAGCTTGGCCATGCCTGCGGCCAGATTGGCGTCATTCTTGGTCTCAGCCGCGTGAAAGCGGGTATTCTCCAGCAGCAGGACCTGACCGGGTTGCAGGGCATCGGCGGCCAGTTCGGCCGCGGTGCCAACGCAATCTGCGGCGAACAGGACTGTGGCGCCAAAAGCGGTCTCAAGTGTTGGGATCAGCTGTTTCAGGGACAGGTTCTCACGCCGCTCACCGCCGGGACGCCCGAAATGCGCCAGCAGGATCGGCTTGCCGCCAGCGGCTAGAATATCTTTGACCGTCGGCACAATGCGCTGAATGCGGGTTGCGTCGGTCACGACCCCATCCACCACCGGCACGTTGATATCGACGCGCACCAGCACGCGTTTACCGTTCAGGTCCATATCGTCGAGAGTTTTCCAGCCCATCGTGCAATCCTCGGAAAATTGAAACAGATTTAGGCGGTTCTTTTCCTTCATTTTGCCCTCAGGTCAATGCGTCACTTGGCATTCATGCGCATGGCGAATAGGTATTTGCGCAAGACAAACGACAGGAGGGCCTCATGGCCGAGATCAAGGATCCCGAAAACACGATCATCATCGAACTGAAAGACGGCAATGTCGTCATCGAGCTGCTACCCGACGTGGCCCCTCAGCACAGCGCCCGCATGAAGGAACTGGCGCGTGGTGGCGAGTATGACAACGTGGCCTTCCACCGTGTAATTGACGGCTTCATGGCGCAGACCGGCGACGTTCAGCATGGCGACATGGAAGATGGATTCAACCTGCGTATGGCAGGCACTGGCGGCTCGTCGCTGCCGAATGTTCCTGCCGAATTCTCCAAGCTGCCGCACGACCGTGGCACGCTGGGTGCGGCACGTTCGCAGAACCCGGACTCGGCCAACTCGCAGTTTTTCATCAACTTCAAGGACAACCACTTCCTGAACGGCCAGTACACCGTTTACGGCCGCGTCATTGAAGGCATGGAGCATGTTGATGCCATCACCCGCGGTGAGCCGCCAGCGAGCCCCGACCGCATGATCAGCGTCAAGGTGGCGGCTGATGTATAAGCTGGCCGCCGCTTTCGCCTTGTTGGCCAGCCCCGCGCTGGCCACAGGGCTTCAGATCGAGATCGAAGGTGAGGGCGCCAATGGTACCGTCACCGTCGACCTGTTCGATGACCTTGCGCCGCAACACGTTGAGCAAATCAGCGCTCTGGCGGCTGAGGGCAAGTATGACGGGGTGGTGTTCCACCGCGTGATCGACGGGTTCATGGCGCAGACCGGAGACGTTGAATTTGGCCGTATCGGTGGCGACATGCGTCGTGCCGGAACGGGCGGATCGGATCGTCCCGACCTGCCGGCTGAGTTCTCGGACTACAACTATGACCGCGGTGTCGTGGGTATGGCGCGGGCGCAGGATCCGAACAGCGCGAATTCGCAGTTTTTCATCATGTTCGAACCGGGACCGTTCCTGAACGGCCAGTATACGGTTGTCGGTCAGGTCACTGACGGTATGGATGTGGTGGATGCGATCAAGCGGGGTGATGGCCCCAACGGCACTGTGATCGGCCAGCCGGACGTGATGAAAAAAGTCACCGTAACCGAATAAATAGAAAAGCCCCGATGTGTATGATCATCGGGGCTTTCTTGGGCTCAATCGTCTCCCATTACCTGCCATATTAGCGCCCCGATGGCAGCGCCGATCAGAGGCGCGACCCAGAACAGCCAGAGCTGTGCCAGCGCCGGAGCGTCTGCAAACAGCGCCACACCGGTAGACCGCGCCGGGTTGACCGATGTGTTGGTCACTGGGATCGAAATCAGGTGAATCAGAGTTAGGCACAAACCAATTGCGATCGGGGCAAAGCCGTCGGGAGCAAAGTTAGATGTTGCGCCAAGAATGACGATGATGAAGAACGCGGTCATCACGATTTCAATCACCAAAGCGGACATCATCGAATAGCCCTCGGGCGAGGCCTCTCCATAGCCGTTCGAGGCAAATCCGCCAACTCCCTCAAAGCCTGGTGCGCCGCTGACAATCAGATAAAGGACGGCTGCGGCGGCAATTGCGCCGATCACCTGCGCGATCCAATAGGGGATCAACTCCTGGGCCGGGAACCTGCCGCCGATCATCAGGCCAAGGCTGACCGCCGGGTTGAAATGCCCACCCGAGATATGTCCGACCGCGTATGCCATGGTCAGAACCGTCAGGCCGAAGGCAAAGGAAACACCCAGCCAACCGATGCCCACATCGGCAACGCCTGCCGCCAGAACAGCGCTACCGCAGCCGCCCAGCACCAGCCAGAACGTGCCGAAGAATTCGGCCATGAGTTTTGATGACATGAAAAGCCCTCCAGAAAACAATGGGTTTCAGTGTAATTCAAAAATCGATTTTTGTGAAACTGACGTAACACCGAACATATTCGGCAGGTCCTAATCCCAAGTGGCGGGGTCCAGCCGGAACAGTTTGGAGAGTTGCTCGTACACATCTGGAACAGCAGCTTTCAGCTGTCGTGGTTGTTCAAAAAACACTTCGACCGAGACGGCGAAAAACTCTTCATGCCCCACAGCGCCATAGGGATCGATGACAGTATGCTGGTGATGCTCGACAGCGTGGACATGGGCGTCATAGGCGGTCAGAAATACGCGCTCCCATTCCGCAAAGCTCTGCCCATCACTCAGGATCGGAACGCCGTTGGTGCCGCCCGACAGGTCATCAACCTGGTGTGCAAACTCGTGCAGAACGACGTTTTGCCCGTCGTGGTCATTCGCCGCGCCCTGTTTGCTGTGCGACCAGGACAGGATGACCGGTCCGCGATCCCAGCTTTCTCCGGTGCGGACAATTTCCTTTTCGCTGACAACATATCCATCCTGCCTGCGTTGACGGGATTTGAAGGCGCTCGGGTAGATCAAGATGGTTGTCAAATGGTCGTACCACAGGTCGCTATTGACCAGCAGCAGGCTGGCTTGGGCGGCGATGGCCAATTCCATCTCTTCAGTAACTTCCAACCCGTCGCAGCCGTGGAACTGCACCTGATCCAGAAACAGATTCACCTTGCCGTCCAGCTTAGCGCGCAGGTCAGGGGGCAATCGGCGGATCAGCGGCACCTGATGTTCGATCACACTGCGCTGATGGTTGGTCAGAGGTGTGGCCAGCAGTTCCTGACGCGCCTGCGATTTGGACCAGTAACGGTAAACGAAAAAGCCAACGATGAGCAGCAGGATTGAGAAAAAGATCAACATGTCAGAACCCTATACTGACAATGCCGGGCAGCAAGGTAAAAGAAAACGCCGCAGGGTGTCCTGCGGCGTTTGATCATTCGGATATGGGGTCAGCGTTACTGTTTGACCTCAGCCGCCGGGTTGGCGCCGGATTTGGCGCTGCGGCCGGGGTTCAGAGGATCGTCCTGACGCTGCACAGAGCCTTCGAAATGCGCACCGCTTTCGATGGCGATGGTCTTATGGATGATGTCGCCTTCGACGCGGGCGGTCGAGGTCAGGCGCACTTTCAGGCCACGTACACGGCCAACGATGCGGCCGTTGATCACGACGTCATCGGCGGTGACTTCGCCTTTGATGGTTGCGGTTTCACCGATGGTCAGCAGGTGCGCGCGGATGTCGCCTTCGACAGTGCCTTCAACCTGAATGTCACCCGTTGTCTTCAGGTTGCCTGTAATGTGCAGGTCCGAAGACAGAACCGATGCCGGAGGTTTGGGCTTGGGCGCGGATGTCGCCTTGCTTTCCGAAGGGGCAGGGGCCGCAGGTGTCGCCGGAGCGGCAGGCTTTGCCGTCTCAGCGGTGCTCGGTGCGGGCTCGTTGATTTTGTTCTTAGAAAACATTTCTCGCAGCCTTGATGTAAGTCATTGGGTTAACAGGTTTTCCGTTTGCGCGTACTTCATAGTGCAGATGCGTACCGGTAGACCGTCCAGTGCTACCCATATCAGCAATATGATCCCCACGCGAGACCCTTTGACCAACCTTCACCCGGATCTTGGTGTTATGGGCGTAAAGTGTCTCAATTCCGAAGGCGTGCTTGATTTTGACCAGCCGCCCAAAGCCCGATTGCCAGCCCGCATGAGTTACCACGCCATCGGCGGTGGCAAAGATGTCGGTGCCGTGCGCGCCCGCGAAATCAGCCCCGTTATGCATGCGACGGCCGCCTGTCTTGGGGTCACGACGAAAACCGAAACCGCTGGTATAGCGGACAACGTCATGCACCGGGCTTGCAAAGGGGGCTTTTTCGGCGGCTATGCGGTACAGGTTCAACTGATCCATCTGTTGCAGCAACACGTTTGCGCGGATTTCGTCGGGGGTCAGGTCCTCTCCGCGCGTGCTGAAAGAGATGGGGGTGAGGGGGCCACCCATACCGCTATAGCCGCGGCGGACTTCTTCGATAATACGGTCGGTGGGCATTCCGGCCTCGCGGAACATCTTGTCCAGCGGCTCGACCGAAATCACCATCGCCTCTTCCAACTGGCGGAAAATTTCGTCGCTGCGTTCCTGCATCAGTTGGATTTCAAGTTCTAGTTCTTCGCGCTGATCGAATGCGTCCTGAGCGTCCGACGCGATCTGGTCCCGTTCGGCTGCGGTGCGGACCAGCGCTTCGGTCATGAAGTTCATCTGCTCGGGGTGGGCTAGGGCGGTCACGTACATGTCGCCATCACCGGTTTCGACCTGCATTTCCGCTAGCTCGGTCCGAGCCTCTTCCCGTTGCTTCATTGTGGTGCGCAGGGTGGTTTGGATGACCTCGATCCCTGTCTCCAACTCGCGGCGGCGGTTTTCCGAGGTCAGAAGCTCGGACTGCATCGCAGAAATTTGTTCTAGCGCTGCGTTAAAGCGGTCCTGTGCAGCCAGCGCCTCTTGTGCGCGGGCATCGCGTTCGGCGGACAGGATGTTCAGACGCTCCTGATAGGTCGCCTGATCTCGCTTGGCCTGCTCGCGGAAGTTGCCTGATCCGATGTTGTCCATCAGCAGGATTGCCGTCGCGACCGCGGTCCAGCCAACAATCACAGCAACCCCAGCCACAGCAGCCACCTGCGTTTCCGAGCTAAGCCGGATAAAGCGCGTGTCGTTGTCAGATTTCAGAAAGACCCGGCGCTCCGGGAAATGCCGTTCAAGCAGTGAGTGTAGTTTGATTGCCAGACGGGTTCGCACGCGCCTATACCTCATATCCCCAAGATCGGGATCGGTCGTGAGTGATCGCCGTCCCTTGGGCGCACTGCATAGAGGGCGCGTGCCTTTTGGGCAAGTTTGTTAACCAGTTCACACATGAAACCTACTTATTCCCGCCAATTCTCGGCGGGAATCTGCCGATAACGTCAAGTTGAGCACGTTTAATGCGCGGCACCCGGTGGAGGTAGATCTTCGGTCAGTGGCCAGTAGAAATCGGGCGGCAGCCCCGCTTCGGCGCGTTTTTCTTCGTTGAAAGGAGGTTTCAGTACCCCGTGGAAGTACCGCCGCACCAGTTGGTGAAACACGTCCTTGGGGTCGGCATTTTCACGCCCGCACAGGAAGTGGAACCATTTCGATCCATAGGCTACGTGGCCGACCTCTTCGGCGTAGATAACTTCCAGCGCGGCGATGGCTTGTTCGGCCTTGGCCTTGCGGAAAATGTCGATCATGCCGGGCGTCACATCCAGCCCGCGCGCCTCAAGCACCATTGGTACGACGGCCAGACGGCCCATCAGGTCTTCGGCCGTGTCCTCGGCCGCGCGCCACATACCGGCATGAGCGGGCAGGGCACCGTAGTGGCTGCCCATGCTTTCCAAACAATCACAGACCATCTCGAAATGGCGCGATTCCTCTTCGGCGCATTTGACCCAGTCGTCATAAAACCCGATTGGCATGGGGACGTGTCCAAAGCGGGCGATGATGTCCCAGTGCAGGTCGACCGCATTGAGCTCGATATGGGCAACCGCGTGCAGCAGGGCGATGCGGCCTGCTTCGGTTCCGGGTTTGCGCTTCGGCACCTCGCGCGGAGACAGCAGTTCGGGCCTGTCCGGGCGGGCCGGAGACATGGGCGGCTCGGCGGTGCCGATCTCGATCGCCGGGGCCTCACCCTTGCGCGACTCAAACCATGCCGCCGCATGACGTTTGGATAGGGCGCTTTTCTCTCGCCCGTCCGCCGTGGTCAGAACTTCGGTCGCCATCTGCGTCAGTGTTTTCGACACCGGGTTTCTCCGCTTGCTCAATTGCGCGGGTCTTAGACCGGATGGCGACCGTGGTCGAGAGGGGTCACAGGGCGCGGACAGCCTCCAGTACCTCATCCACGTGGCCGGGGACTTTGACCTTGCGCCAGACCCTGGCGATCTTGCCCTCGGCGTCGATGATGAAAGTTGAGCGTTCGATGCCCATGGACTTGCGCCCATACATGTTCTTTTCGACCCACACGCCATAGTCCTCACAAACGGTCGAGCCCTCGTCGGACAGCAGCGGAGTTATTAGGTTGTGCTTGGCCACGAATTTGTCGTGCTTGGCGACGCTATCGCGCGAGATGCCGAAAACTTGAGCGCCGGCGTCACCAAAGTCTTGAAGTTGTTCCGAGAAACCGATGGATTCCTTGGTGCAACCCGGCGTATCATCACGGGGGTAGAAGAACAAAACCACGATGCCACCGCGCAGGGCGGACAGGGTAACCTCGCCACCCCCGTCGCGGGGCAAGGTGAAATCAGGGGCCATGTCTGAAACGTCGGGCATTGGAAACTCCGCTAAAGTTTTTTAAGGGCTGCCCGTCATCATAGGGCGGCACGAGCGGGTTAAAAGGCGTGGATAGAAAATTGGTGCAGCACAAAGAAAAAAGTGCGACGCAGCCGGAGAAGCCCCGGCACCACCGCTCGCGCCGTCGGAAAGCTGCGCATTTTTCCGGTTGGACTATCCTGACACTGGGCCTGCTGGTTTTTGCGGCATGGCTCTTTCTGTTTGGTCAGAACCTGCACGCGCCTGAATGGCTGCGCAAACAGGTCGAGCAGCGGCTAGAGCAAAGCCTTGGTGGGCTTCAATTCCGATTTGGGGATGCCAGTTTCATCGTAAACGAAGAGTGGCGACCGCGGCTGCGACTGACTGACGTGACTATAAGCGATGCAGCAGGACAACAAATTGCTCAGGTGTCGGATTTGCGGACGCGCCTGTCGATGCGCGGGTTACTGCGCGGGCAGATTCGCCCACGCCGTATTATCTTGCACGATGCGCAATTTGCGTTGACCCGCGGGTTGGACGGCGCGCTATCACTGACCGTTGGTTCGGGCAGTGCGCCAGTTCAACAGGCGCCGGATCTCGCGCAGTTGATCGAACAATCCGACGATGTGTTCTTGTCGCCCATTTTGTCAGGTCTGCGCTCGGTCGAGCTGGAATCCTTGACCTTGGACTATCAAGACCTGCGGCTTGGTCGGGCCTGGGTGTTCGACGGTGGGCATATTACCGCCACCCGAACCGGGGATGAGATGCATCTCGCCACGGGCTTTTCAGTACTTACCGGCCGCGACTATGCCAGTTCGATCGAGGCAAATTACACCAGTGTTTTGGGCACTCCACAAGCCGCGTTCGGCATCGCGATCACCGATCTTCCGGCCGAGGATATCGCCAGCCAGAGCCTTGCCCTATCGTGGTTGCAAGTTCTCAAGGCACCGATTTCAGGTGCGTTGCGCGGCAGCGTCGACAGCAACGCGGCGTTGGGCCCAGTCTTTGCAACGCTGAACCTCGGGGCGGGGGCGGTGCAACCGACGCAGGAAACGCGTCCGATTCCATTCGAGTCGGCCAGCACCTATTTCACCTATACCCCAAGTCGTCAGGAATTGGATTTCAACGAAGTGTCGGTCGTCTCGGCCTGGGGGTCCCTTCAGGCCGAAGGCAAATCGTTTCTGAACGGTATTGAGAGCGGCGCGCTTGACAGCCTGACCTCGCAGCTGAGCCTCAGCAGTCTCAACATCAACCCGGCCGGTCTTTTCCCTGAACCGCTGGAACTGGCTCGGGCCGATCTGGAGATGCAGATGAAACTTGCCCCATTCGAGCTGCGGTTGGGGCAGATCATGGTTGAAGACGCCAACTATCGCCTGCTGGGGTTCGGCAAACTGATCGGTGAACCCGAGGGTTGGGCAGCAGAGCTGGATGCGCATTTGGACAGCATGAATGCGGATGAACTGCTAAACTACTGGCCGGAAAGGCTGGCACCCAAACCCCGGATCTGGGTGGCGCAAAACCTGTATGAAGGCCAGTTCTCGGACGTTGATTTTGCCTTGCGGCTGCGGCCTGGCAGTAAGCCCGACATTTACCTGGATTTCGGGTTCGAGAAAGCAAAGATCAGGTTCGCCAAGACGTTGCCACCGCTTGAGAACGCGCAGGGGCAGGCTAGTCTGATCAATAACCGCTTCACTGCAACAGCCGAGGCGGGGGTTGTATTCGCGGATCAGGGTGGTGCGATTGACGCAACCGGCACCTCGTTCATTATTCCCGATACCAGCATCAAGGGCGTGTCTCCGTCTATTACCCGGATCACTGCCAGCGGCAGCACTACAGCGGCTTTGTCGCTCCTCGACCGGCCGCCGCTGCAATTGCTGACCAAAGCCAATCTTCCGGTTGATCTTGCTGAGGGAAAGGTAAGCCTCGCCGGAACATTGGCTCTGCCAATGAAGAAAGGGTTGAAGTTCGAAGAGACGGAGTTCCACTTTCTCGGAGAAATCGACAACGTTCAAAGTGACAGGCTGGTTCCCGGCTTCTCGGTAATTGCAGACCGGTTGGCCCTTGAGGGCGACGAGACAGAGGTTGAGGTCTCAGGCAATGGGCTTTTCGGGGATGTCCCCATTGAGGCCACGTGGCGGCAACCAATCGGCGGCAGCGAACCACAGCGCAGTGAGGTGACCGGGCAAATCGAACTTTCTCCCCGTCTTATGACCGAATTAAAGGCTGGCCTGCCGCAGAGGATGCTGACCGGGCAGGGCACTGCGGATATCGCTTTGGGTATTGGCGCGGGGGAGCCGCCGAAACTCACGGCCTCGTCTGACCTGACAGGGGTCGCATTGGCAATCCCGGAACTGGGTTGGCGCAAGGGGGCGGGAACAAAGGGCACAATGACCGTCGCGGCGACGTTGGGAGAAAACCTGCGTGTGGACGAGCTCAAGCTGAACGCGGCAGGGTTGCGCACCACCGCGTCAATTTCTTTCAATCAGGGGGATTTTGACCGCGTTCAGTTCAGCTCGTTCGATTTGGGGAACTGGTTGGCGGTTCCTGCTGAACTGGTCAACACTGGTGGCGCCGTACCCAATATTCGCGTGCTTGGCGGCGTCATGAATTTGGGGCGCGCAACCTTCGGCAGTGGCAGCGGTGGCGGCTCTGGCGTGGGACCTCGACTGGACGTGGTGCTGGATCGCCTGCAAGTTACCGAGACCATCGCTTTGACTGGGTTCAGAGGCGCATTTCAAACCACCGGAGGTGTCAACGGCGCATTCACCGCCAGTGTGAATGGGGGGGCTCCTGTTCGCGGGCAGGTCTCTCCGCGTTTGGGGCGCAGCGCGGTGACGCTGACATCTGGTGATGCGGGCGCGGTTTTGCGTTCGGCGGGAATGATCACCCAAGCGCGCGGCGGATCCTTGGACCTGCAACTGGAACCGGTGGCGGGGCCCGGAAACTACGACGTGAACGTGAAAATCACCAACACTCGCATCAAGGACGCTCCGGCGATGGCTGCGCTGTTGAACGCGATCAGTCTGGTTGGCCTGCTGGACGAAATGGCCGGGCAGGGCATCTTTTTCTCTACCATCGAAAGCCGGATGCGGCTAACGCCAACTCAGGTCAAAGTCCTCAGCGGCAGTGCGATCGGACCATCAATGGGTCTGTCATTTGACGGTACAATCGACACGGTTTCTGGGATGCTGAACCTGCGCGGTGCGATCTCTCCGATCTATTTGGTGAATGCCATAGGCAGTGTATTCACCAAAAAGGGCGAGGGCGTCATTGGGTTCAACTACACCCTAACCGGCCCACTGCGGCAGCCAAAAGTGTCTGTTAACCCGTTGTCCGGTTTGGCGCCGCTGTTTCTGCGGAACTTACTGAGGGCACCGGCGCCAACGGTTTCCGACGGGCCAAATTCGCAGCCCGTCAAACCGGACGAGCCAAAGCGAACTTTCGGGGCACCTGCATCAGACCGTTGAAACGGGAGGCAACGCGCTGTATGGCGCGGCCATGAAACTCAGAGACTTTGATTTCCGATTGCCCGAAGACCTGATTGCCACGCGGCCCGCCAACCCGCGGTCCTCGGCGCGTTTGTTGGTGGCCAATGGCGATGCGGTGTCGGACGAGCATGTCTATGATCTGCCCGAATGGTTGCAACCGGGCGACCGGCTTGTACTGAACGACACCCGTGTGATCCCCGCACGCCTGAACGGTCGTCGCCACCGTGACAGTGCGCAAGGTCCGGTCTCTGCCGCGATTGAGGCGACTTTGTTGGAGCCTCAGGCCGATGGCACCTGGACGTCGTTGATCAAGCCTCTGAAAAAGGTAAAGCCGGGAGAGGAGATCCGGTTCTCAGACGACCTCAGCGCAACGCTGGATCGGGTCGACGGCGGGCAGGCCCATCTGCGGTTCAATCTTTCCGGTGAGGATTTCGACGCCGCTCTGGAGCAGGCAGGGGCAATGCCTTTGCCGCCCTACATCGCAGCCAAGCGTCCGGCAGATGAGCAGGACAAGACCGATTACCAGACGATCTGGGCGCGTAACTCGGGTGCGGTTGCGGCGCCCACAGCCTCATTGCATTTTGACGAAGCGCTTCTGAAGGCGCTTGCCGAGCGCGGTGTTACATTCAGCCATGTCACGCTGCATGTGGGGGCTGGTACTTTTCTGCCGGTTAAGGTCGAAGATGTGACCACGCACAAGATGCATGCCGAATGGGGTCGGGTCAGCGCCACAGCCGTTGAGGAAATCCGTGCGACCAAAGCGGCGGGCGGAAGGGTCATTCCTGTGGGCACAACGGCCCTGCGCCTGATCGAAAGCGCGGCGCGCTCTGGTCAGATCGAACCGTGGGAGGGGGAGACGGATATCTTCATCTACCCCGGATTTGAATTCCATGTGACCGACGCACTGATGACCAATTTCCACCTGCCGAAATCGACATTGCTGATGCTGGTCTCAGCACTGATGGGGCAGGATCGAATGCGCGACGTCTACGCGCATGCAGTTGAACAGAAATATCGGTTCTTTTCTTACGGGGACGCGTCGCTTTTGATCCCATAAAGGGCGCGTTGTCGGGATCGTTCTTTGTCAATGTCGTAGACAAGCACGACCAGAGCAGTTTTTCATATCAAAACGAATCCTTATTCCCGGTCGGCATTTTAAGGAGGCCCCAATGCTTCAGGTCCTGTCCAGCGCATGGGCGCTTCTTCTTGGTATCGGCCTGCTGATGGTCGGGAACGGCCTGCAAGGTACGATTCTGGGTGTTCGGGGGGAAATCGAGGGTTTTTCGACTCTGGAAATGTCATTCGTGATGTCGGCCTACTTTCTGGGTTTCTTAGGGGGATCACGCCTGGCGCCCGAGATGATCCGACGCGTTGGGCACGTGCGGGTTTTTGCGGCGCTGGCCTCATTCATTTCGGCCGTCATGATCCTGTACCCGTTGATGACCAATCCGTTTGTCTGGGTTTTGGGGCGTGTTGTGATCGGGTTCTGCTTTTCCGGCGTGTATGTGACAGCGGAAAGCTGGCTGAACAATGCGGCCAGTAACGAGAACCGCGGTCAGGCTCTATCGCTCTATATGATTTTCCAGATGACCGGGGTCATCACTGCTCAGGGGTTGGTGGTATTGGGTGATCCCGCCGGATTTGACACTTTCGTTGTCGCATCCATCCTGGTTTCCATTTCGTTTGCGCCAATTCTGCTTTCGATCTCGCCAACTCCGGCGTTCGACACGACCAAGCCGATGACACTGCGCGAGTTGTTCGGGTATTCGCCGTTGGGCTGTGTTGGAATGTTCCTGCTGGGCGGTGTGTTCTCGGCGCAATTCGGTATGGCGTCGGTTTACGGCGCCCGGGCAGATCTGACGCTTGTTGAGATTTCGACCTTTATTGCAGCGTTCTACGTTGGCGCTTTGGTGTTGCAGTACCCGTTGGGCTGGATGTCGGATCGCATGGACCGGCGCACGCTTATCATGCTGGTTGCAGGGGTAGGGGCCGCCGCCGCCGTCGTAGGCATGATGTTTGGATTCTCTTTCACCATCCTTCTGGCTGCGGCCTTTGTGATTGGCGGCATGTCGAACCCGCTCTACTCTCTGCTGATAGCGCACGCGAACGACTTCTTGGATCATGAAGATATGGCTGCCGCCTCGGGCGGGTTGCTGTTCATCAACGGCTTGGGTGCCATTGCAGGACCGCTGATCACCGGTTGGCTGATGGGCGACGCTGTTTTCGGCCCGCAAGGGTTTTTCCTATTCATTGCAGCGCTGCTGGCGACAATGGCCGTTTATGCCCTGTACCGCACGACTCAGCGTGCAGCGATCCCGGTTGATGAAACCGGAACGATGTCGCCGTTCTATCCAACGGCGTCACCTGTTGCGCTTGAAGTTGCTCAGGAAGTGGCCATCGAAGCCGCCGAAGCCGAGCAAGAGACGCAAGATGTTGCCTAAGACACAGGATTATGTCGCAAGTGTTGCAATTTTTTACTGTAACAAATCTGTAAAACAGCATTTAATAACCTTACGTCCCTGGGGAGGACAACACGACGGAGTTTAGGGCAATGGCAGGTCCTGAAGAAGTATTGAGTTTTTGGTTAGATGAGATTGGCCCCAAGGGTTGGTATCTACAAGATGATGCCTTGGATGCTGAAATTCGCGAACGGTTTTTGACCACCTGGGAAGCCGCGAATGAAGGCAGGTTTTCGCTTTGGCTGACTTACCCCAGCGGGGCACTCGCCTACATCATCCTGATGGATCAGTTTCCACGTAACATGTTCCGGGGCAGCGCCAAGGCTTTTGCGTCTGATCGGGCGGCGTTGTCGGCTGCGAAATGTGCGGTTGATAAGGGCTGGGATCTGAAAATTGATGAGCCCGCCCGGCAGTTCTTCTACTTGCCGATGATGCATTCGGAAAACCTGTGCGATCAGGAACGTTGTGTGCGCCTGATGTGTCAGAACATGACCGACGGCGATCAAGGCAATCTGTTGCACGCGCGTGCACATCGCGAGGTGATCCGAAAATTTGGCCGCTTCCCTTATCGGAACGAAGCACTTGAACGTCCAATGACCGAGCATGAAGCGGCCTATGTGGACATGGGTGGTTACGGTGCCACAGTCCGCGAATTGCAGGCGGCCAGTTAGGACGCTGGTTCGCACCCTCTGATTGCTATAATGCGGTCGGCAATCTCGTCGGCCGTTTTTTCTATGGCGCTGTTTATCATCTCGTCAGGAGAGTCCGTGATCTCGGCGATGCGGGCCTGAGATGCCTGCATCTTTTGCTCCAATTGATCGAGCGTAGTCAGCGCCGCGGATATCCGCTGCCCTACAGCGCTGTCGGTCTCACTATCATTCGTCTGAATGCTAGCAAGATCACTGCGCAGTGCGGTCAGTTCTCCGCGAACGCCTCGAATTTCGTCCTTTAATGGCCCGACGATCTGAACTTTTTCCGAAAAGCCAGTGGTGATGTCGTCCACAGTCGATGCCAACTTCCATCCAAGAAACAAACAGATCGCCAACAGAATTAGGGTGGCGTTCAGAAGAGCAAGCAGCAGATCTTTGAGTGTCTTGGCCATGATAAGCCTTTCGAATGACTTGTGTTTAGCAAAGAGTGGGTAAACCCGGTGCCTATGTTCTAGCCATTGAAGCGTGCCCGGTATAGGCTGAAAACCGCATAAACTGATACTGTTGACCCAGCGTCGCATTTGTCGCGGGAAAGGTGTGTTGATGCGTTGTGCAATTTAGTTTAATGGTAAACTAATTTTTCAATCGACCTGCGCCGAGAGGGAAACATGGCTGCACAATCTTTTGATCTGATCGTAATCGGCGCCGGTCCGGGCGGGTATGTTGCTGCAATTCGCGCGGCACAGCTGGGACTGAAAACCGCTGTGGTCGAACGTGAACACCTGGGTGGCATCTGCCTGAACTGGGGTTGTATCCCAACGAAAGCTCTGTTGCGCTCGTCCGAAGTGTTCCACCTGATGGAGCGCGCCAAGGACTTTGGCCTCAAGGCTGACAAGGTTGGTTACGATCTGGACGCTGTCGTAAAACGTTCGCGCGGTGTAGCTGCGCAGCTTTCGGGCGGCATCGGTCACCTGTTGAAGAAAAACAAAGTGACCGTGGTGATGGGTGAGGCAACGATCCCCGCCAAGGGCAAGGTTTCGGTCAAAACCGAAAAGGGTGCCGAAGAGCTGACTGCGAAGAACATTGTCCTGGCTACAGGTGCCCGCGCACGCGAGCTGCCGGGCTTGGAAGCTGATGGCGATCTGGTCTGGACCTATAAGCACGCGCTGCAGCCGCCACGGATGCCAAAGAAACTTCTGGTCATCGGTTCGGGTGCGATCGGCATCGAATTCGCCAGCTTCTATAACACGTTGGGTGCCGACACGACCGTGGTCGAAGTCTTGGATCGGGTGCTTCCGGTTGAAGACGCCGAGATCAGTGGACTGGCCAAAAAAGCCTTTACCAAGCAAGGCATGACCATCATGGAAAAGGCGATGGTCAAGCAGTTGGACCGTGCCAAGGGCAAGGTTACCGCGCATATCGAAGTCAAGGGCAAGGTCGAAAAACACGACTTCGACACCGTGATCTCAGCCGTGGGCATCGTTGGAAATGTCGAAAATCTGGGGCTTGAGGCTTTGGGTGTGAAAATCGACCGCACCCACGTCATCACCGATGAGTTTTGCCGTACCGGTGTCGAAGGTCTTTATGCTATCGGCGATATCGCGGGCGCGCCGTGGTTGGCGCACAAAGCCAGCCATGAAGGCGTCATGGTCGCCGAGTTGATTGCCGGCAAACATGCGCACCCGGTCAAACCCGAAAGTATCGCTGGTTGCACCTATTGCCAGCCGCAGGTTGCGTCGGTCGGGTACACCGAAGCCAAAGCCAAAGAACTGGGCTATGACATCAAGGTGGGCCGTTTTCCCTTCATCGGCAACGGCAAGGCCATTGCGCTGGGTGAGCCCGAAGGGCTTATCAAAACAGTTTTCGACGCGAAGACCGGAGAGCTTCTGGGCGCCCACATGATTGGAGCGGAAGTGACCGAACTGATTCAGGGCTATATCGTAGGACGTCAGCTGGAAACCACGGAAGAGGACCTGATGAACACGGTCTTCCCGCACCCGACTCTGTCAGAAATGATGCATGAAAGCGTCTTGGACGCTTATGGCAAGGTCATCCATATGTGAGTTTGGGACTACCTCCCAATGTCAAAGGCACCGCCGATCTGGCGGTGCCTTTTTCTTTATCTGGTCAATGCGTCCAAAATGCGGGCCCATGACCGGATGCCCTTGTGGAAGCTTTTCACGTCGTACTTTTCGTTCGGTGAGTGGATAGCATCGTCATCATTGGCAAAGCCGACCAGCATCGAATCCAGACCGAGTTCCTTATTGAAATAGCCGACAACCGGAATTGATCCGCCCATCCCGGTGAAAACAGCCTCACGGCCCCATTCATCGGACAGGGCACCTCGGGCGGCTTCGAATTCGGGCCGGTCCAGATTCATGACCGAGGCGGGAGCCCCCTCTAGGTCATTGTCCCATTCGACTTTTGCGTCGGGCGACAGGCGATCCTCAACGTGTTTGCGGACCTTGGTGCGCAGTGCGTCTGGGTCCATGTCGCCGACCAGACGGCAGGTGATTTTGCACTGGGCTTGCGATGGGATCACCGTTTTCGAACCCGCACCATTGTAGCCGCCCCATAAGCCGTTGACCTCAAGCGTTGGGCGCGCCCACTGCTGTTCCAGCGTCGAATAGCCTTTTTCGCCATGGGGTTGCGTGTACCCGACAGAGTTCAGGTACTCGGTTTCATTAAACCCGCAGCCTTCCCACTGGCGCAGTTGGTCAGAGGGCACTTCGTGGACGCCTTCGTAGAATCCTTCGACTGCCACCCGGCCAGTTTCATCGTCATAGAAAGAGGCCACGATTTTCGACAGTTCCCGCAGCGGGTTCAGACCGGGGCCGCCATAATGGCCCGAGTGCAGGTCGATCCGGGGGCCGATGATGGTGAACTCATCCTTGAGCATGCCGCGCAGTTGTGACGCAATCGACGGCACGCCGCGCGATACCATCGAGGTGTCACAGACAAGAGCCAGATCGGCTTTCAACTCGGCCGCGTTTTCTCGCAGGAACGGAACCAGGGATGGAGAGCCTGATTCTTCTTCACCTTCGAAGAAGAAAGTGATGCGGCAGGGCAGGGAGCCGTGGACGGCTTTCCACGCTCGGCATGCTTCGACAAAAGTCATCAACTGGCCTTTATCGTCCGACGATCCTCGGCCACGGATGACGGGGCCGTTGTCGGTGTCTTCGATGGCCGGATCAAACGGGTCGCGTTTCCACAGGTCCAACGGGTCGACCGGTTGCACGTCATAATGCCCATAGAACAGAACATGCGGTGCGTTGGTGTCGTCTCCGACATGGCCAACGACCATCGGATGGCCGGTCGTTTCACGTTTTTCTGCAGCGATGCCAATGCTTTGCAGATCAGCCACCAGCCAGTCGGCGGCCTGATCCACTTGTGCATCATAAGCCGGGTCTGTTGAGATGGACGGAATGCGCAACAGTTCCATCAGGCGGTCGATCGAGGTTTGCAGATCAGCGTCGATGCGGTTCAGAACAGCGTCTAACGACATGGGGTTCTCCTGCTAATGAGATTTGGCCGGAACCCTATCAGCGCCATCGGCGCCGTCCAGTGCGCTTTTCCGGGAATATGGTATAATATCGGAAACCACACGGGTGCCTGCGTCGTTTCCTCGCGTCTGATGGCCGTAACTTTACTTGTCGACACCGGTGTGAGGGGATATTTGATGCAAATCAAATATGTGGTCCCAATGTTGTTTATACGTAATGGGCACAAGGGAACGCATTGGCGCAACTCCGGCTTCGTCCGGTGAAGGCGTCAGGAATATCGTCCGGCCAAGAAAGCCATGAGTCGGGCAGGTAAGGAGACACCGGTGGACTATACTGCTCAGCTCGATACAGCGATTGCCAGGCTGCATGATGAAGGACGCTACCGCACTTTCATTGATATCGAACGCCGCAATGGCCATTTCCCGCACGCAGTGTGGACGCGCCCGGACGGGTCGCAGCAGAACATCACCGTTTGGTGTGGCAATGACTACCTAGGCATGGGGCAGAACCCGGTTGTTCTGAACGCAATGCACGATGCCGTTGATGCAGCCGGCGCAGGCTCAGGCGGGACGCGCAACATCTCGGGTACTACGGTCTACCATAAGCAGCTGGAGGCTGAACTGGCCGATTTGCATGGCAAAGAGGCCGCGCTGTTGTTTACCAGCGCTTATATCGCCAATGATGCAACGCTCAGCACACTGCCCAAGCTGTTCCCTGGCCTGATTATCTATTCGGATGAGCTGAACCACGCTTCGATGATCGAGGGCGTACGCCGTAACGGCGGGGCCAAGCGCATCTTCCGCCACAACGACGTTGAACATCTGCGTGAGTTGCTTGAGGCCGACGATCCCAAAGCCCCTAAACTGATTGCTTTTGAGTCCGTTTATTCCATGGACGGTGATTTCGGACCGATCGAAGCAATTTGTGATCTCGCCGACGAGTTTGGCGCTCTGACGTATATCGACGAAGTCCACGCGGTTGGCATGTATGGCCCGCGCGGCGGTGGTGTCACCGAGCGTGATCGTTTGGCGCATCGAATTGACATCATCAACGGCACGCTGGCCAAAGCCTATGGCGTGATGGGCGGTTACATCGCAGCCAGCGAGAAAATGTGTGATGCTGTGCGTTCTTATGCGCCGGGCTTCATCTTTACGACTTCGCTGCCGCCTGCTGTTGCAGCAGGGGCTGCGGCATCGGTTGCCCACCTCAAAACCGCGGCTGAACTGCGTGAGCAACACCAAACCCAAGCCAAGATTCTCAAGCTGCGTCTGAAAGGGTTGGGTCTGCCGCTGATCGACCATGGCAGCCATATCGTACCCGTGATCGTTGGTAACCCTGTGCACACGAAAATCCTCAGCGACCGGCTGCTGGAAGACTTCGGAATTTACGTTCAGCCAATCAATTTCCCGACCGTTCCGCGCGGAACCGAGCGTCTGCGGTTTACTCCGTCACCAGTGCATGGACCTGACGAAATGAACCGTTTGGTGCAGGCTATGGACGAACTTTGGTCACATTGTGCGCTAAATCGCGCCGAACTCGCGGGTTAACCTCACGCCAAAGTGTGCATTGTGTTTGCTATGTGTTACGCTTGAGCTAACAAAATCAGCGGACGAATCGTTAATGGGATGATTCGCCGTTAGCGTGAAACACGCACAGGCAGAATGGGGCAGCAGGGATGATTGGGCGCAGATCTCAGCGCGATTCCAAGGATGAAGCCGACGTCAGGCCAAAGGGTTTTGACGATTATGAGGTTCGGCTTGGCGATAGGATGCGCGGCGAACGTGCAACTATGGGCAAATCCCTTTTGGACGTTCAGCGCGAGCTGCGGATCAAAGCCAACTACATCGCTGCCATCGAAGACGCCGATCCAGAGGCATTCGACACACCCGGCTTCATCGCCGGGTATGTTCGTTCTTATGCCCGTTATTTGGGGATGAACCCGGATGACACCTTTGCGGCATTCTGCAAGGAAAGCGGGTTCGAGGTCGCACATGGCATGTCGGCTGAGGCGTCGGTTGTGCGCAAACCGAGCGGGGCTGTGGCTGCAAAAGGTCCGATGGGGCGTGACCCATTCATTTCGCCTAACACGCCCTACCTTCCGGGGCGGGAATCCCTCGTCAGCCAAATTGAACCGCGCGCCATTGGATCCTCGTTGGTTCTTGTCGCGGTGATTTGTGGCATTGGTTATGGCGGCTGGTCGGTGCTGAACAAAATTCAGCAGGTGCAAGTCAGCCCGGTCGAGCAAGCTCCAGTCGTTCTGTCTGACCTCGATCCGCTGGATGCTGCACGCACCAGTGTTGAGGCCGAGGTTGCGACTGTGGACACACCCAGCACAGAGGCGCTGGACCGGCTGTATCGTCCACAGGCTCTGGACGTTCCGGTTCTGGTCGCCCGCGACGCACCGATTTCCACGCTTGACCCGCGCAAGGTTGGCACTTTCCTGCCGCAGGAACCGCCCAAGATCGAAGTGGCCGAGGTTCACACAGTTGAACGCCCGGCTTTGCCGCAAGTGGTCGAGCAGATTGATACGACACTCAAGATTGTCGCGGTTGATCCTGCCTGGATGCGGGTTACCGCCGCGGATGGCAGTGTGATTTTCGAAGGCACGCTTGGCACGGTCGAGCAGGGCAGCGTCTTTGAGGTGCCGCTGACCGAAGAACCGCCGCAGCTGCGCGCTGGTGCCGCAGGGTCAGTGTTTTTCTCGATGAATGGCGAGCACTTCGGGCCTGTAGGTGCGCCAGGGACCGTAGCAAAGGGCGTGGTTCTGTCCAAGGATGCCGTTGCTGAGGCGTATGCTGTTGCCGATCTTGAGGCCGAACAGAACAGCGCGCTCAAACAG
This sequence comes from Ruegeria sp. SCP11, assembly GCF_040329455.1. Lineage (NCBI taxonomy): Bacteria > Pseudomonadati > Pseudomonadota > Alphaproteobacteria > Rhodobacterales > Roseobacteraceae > Ruegeria > Ruegeria sp. SCP11. The sequence continues at coordinate 290,845 of NZ_JBDZYG010000001.1, forward strand.
TTGGTGGCCGAACTTCAGGCGCAGGTTTCCGAAGAACCCGCCGAGTGATCTAGCCATTGCGATGGCCCTCTAGCCAGACTATCTAAAGACGCAACTCAGGTTGCCTTGGATCCGTCCTCATGTCGCTCAATCACGTTCGCCCGTGGCGCAATATCTACCGCCGCAAATCCCGTCAGATCATGGTAGGGGACGTAGCCGTCGGTGGTGATGCACCGATTGCGGTGCAGACCATGACCAACACCCTGACAACAGATGTTGCTGCAACCGTGGCGCAAGTGCAGGCGGCGGCCGATGCGGGTGCGGATATTGTACGGGTCTCGGTCCCGGATGAGGCGTCATCGAAAGCCTTGAAAGAGATCGTCCGGGAAAGCCCGGTGCCGATCGTGGCCGACATCCATTTCCACTATCGCCGGGGGATTGAAGCTGCCGAGGCCGGTGCCGCTTGTCTTCGGATCAACCCAGGTAATATCGGCGACGAAAAGCGCGTCAAAGAGGTCATCAAGGCCGCGCGTGACCACAATTGTTCGATCCGCATCGGTGTGAACGCGGGCAGTCTGGAAAAGCACTTGCTTGAGAAGTACGGTGAGCCATGCCCCGAGGCGATGGTCGAAAGCGGGCTAGAGCATATCCGTATCCTACAAGACAACGATTTCCACGAATTCAAGATCAGCGTGAAGGCAAGCGACGTGTTCCTGTCGGCTGCTGCCTATCAGGGCATAGCAGAAGCCACCGACGCACCGATCCATCTGGGTATCACCGAGGCCGGAGGTCTGGTGTCGGGCACCATCAAATCGGCCATCGGTCTGGGCAACCTTCTATGGATGGGTATCGGTGACACGATCCGTGTCAGCCTGTCTGCCGATCCGGTTGAAGAAGTCAAAGTTGGCTACGAGATCCTGAAATCTCTGGGCTTGCGCCATCGCGGTGTGAACATCATTTCATGCCCATCCTGCGCCCGGCAGGGGTTTGATGTGATTAAGACGGTCGAGGCGTTGGAGCAGCGGTTGGAGCACATCAAGACCCCGATGAGCCTTTCCATCATCGGCTGCGTCGTAAACGGCCCAGGTGAGGCGCTGATGACCGACGTTGGTTTTACCGGCGGTGGCGCTGGGTCAGGCATGGTCTATCTAGCCGGTAAGGCGAGCCACAAGATGTCAAACGACCAGATGATCGACCACATCGTGGAAGAGGTCGAGAAGAAGGCTGCTGAATTGGATGCAACGGCTGAGGCCGCCGAGTAAGGCGCGCTGGGTCACCTATCTCGGCGATGGTAGTCTTGATACGTCAATAACAACAAATTGCCCCTGTTCGTTGATCTTGTGGGGTGGCACCTTCAGGTTTTCGTTGGTTGGGCCTTTCCGCGGGCGGCCCCACAAATCGAAATGCGCACCTCTGCACGGATCGAAGAATCCGTCGAAGTCTCCAGCCTTTGTATGCACAATACACCCAAGTCCCGCAGTGCTTATTGGGCTGACGATGAACCACTCAAGGCGCGCAAAGCGTTCAGGACCAAGCTCTTGCTCAAGCGCGCCGTTGTTCAAAACCTCAGACCAATCTTCCGCAGGGATACTGGGGTCAAATTGCTCCATGGCCGTCGCCATCTCAGCGAGATCGCGACGCCATACTAAGACCGGCCTCCCTTTGATGCTGAGCAATCTCGCATCACCGGGGTCCCAGCTTCCTACTTGGAAAGTGCTTGGTCTGTTCTTGTAAAACGCTTCGACGTCCGCTGTTGGTTTCGCGCTGGAAATCAGAAAATACAGCCCGGTTGCGACCGTCAAAATGGCCCAGCCTGCCGCCACGTAATAGAGGACAACACCCTTATTCTTCATGTGGTAGCTACTCTAAATCGGCCCAATCAATCGCGTATTGATTGAATGTCTACCGGAGGGCATTACCGGAAGGAAGCGGGTTTCGACCTGTCCAGCAAATTATGTAAGCAAGATAAAGTACCCAAGTTTTGGAGGTTAGCCGTCCTTGGGAAAGCCCTAAAAAGGCATGTAGATATAATCGTGAACCAGTGTGCGGTGGGGGCGGCTTGGCCGCCCCAAATGCTCAGCCTTGCTCGGCGCGCACGCCGTTGGCAATTTGTTGCATCTGATCTGCGGGCAGGAAACCACGCAGCAACTCGGTGCCCAGAACAAAAGACGGTGTTCCAGCAATCTTCATCCGCTGTGCCAAGGCGCGGGTGCGGGCGATTTCTTCGTTGACCTCATCGCTGTCCATCGCAGCGATGATCGCGTCGCTGTCCAGGCCCAGCCCGTCAGAAATACGGCGCAGCGTCACTTCGTTCGGTTCGCCGCTAAATTCCAGAAGAGCGTCGTGAACTTGTTTATAAGCATCGTCACCTGCCACATTCTTGGTGGCCACGGCAAAACGCGAGGACAGGACCGAAGCTTCACCCAGGATCGGGAACTCCTTGACAACCAGACGAATATTGCCGTCGGCGGCCAGCAGACTGGCGACTTCCGGTACTGCACGGCGACAATAGCCACAGCGGTAATCCATGAATTCAACCAGCGTGATGTCACCATCGGGATTGCCGCCAACCCAGCTATAACCATCGTTGAACAGTTCGTCGGCATTGGCCGCGACCAACTCTTTGTCCGCTGCGGCTTCGGCAATCGCGTTGCGTTGCTCAAGGACGTTGATTGCCTCGATGATTACCTCGGGGTTTTCCAGCAGGTATTCGCGCACCTGTGCGCCGAACTCTTCCTTTTCCGAGGCGCTGAGCGCGTTCAAATCCAGCGCTTGCACAGGGCCTGTCATCAGGGAAAGCCCCAGAAGGGCGGGTGCTGCGTGTCTGAGGATCATTTCCGTTTCCTTTTCGCTTTCATTGCGCGTTCCGAGGCAATCAGCACATCCTGCGCCCGTTGCCAACCCGGTGAGCCTTCCGGCAGTTGCCTGACGGCTCGTTTTGCATGAATGCCTGCGTCGTCCAACCGGCCTTGCAAGGCATATCGTTCTGCGGTCACGACCGAGGCCATGCCATTATTCCCGACCTTGGCATAGGCCACGCCAAGGTCCTGCATCAAGCGGGCATTTCGGTAATCCCTCTGCCGCGCTTTTTCAAGCGCTTGCAACGCGTTCTTCGTCTGGCCATTTGCCAGCAGAGCGCGTCCGTATCCCGCGAGGATCAATGAGTCATTTGGTGCCATCTCGACCGCATTTTCATAGGCCGTCACAGCCTCTCGGACCTGACGGTTCTCCAGCAGAATTTGACCTTTGAGTTCGTAATAGAACGGATCGTCCGGTCGAATGGCCAGTGCGCCGTTTATAGCAGCGCGCGCATTGGCCAGATCTCTGTTCTGGTGATAGGCTGACGCTTCGCGCATCAGGCGGACATCCTGCGCGCTTTCTTCTTTCGCGCGCCGCATAGTCCAAGTGGGCGACCGTAGGAACGCAGACAGTTTGCCTTTGACCCGCGCGAACCAATATTCGGCATTCAGATCAGATTTCGACCAGTCGCCGTATTGCTCCATAAACGCTTCGGCCGCGCGCAAACGTTCTCGGCTGGTCGGATGCGAGCGCATATACGGATCCTGATTGATAGTGCTCAGCAATTCCTGACCCGCGAATTTGCGATGTAGCGCGACCATCCCGGCAGGTGAGATTCCGGCCCATCTGAGATAGCTGGCCGCACTGCGGTCAGCCGAGGATTCCTCGGCACGGGTATGGCCCAGAAAGCTGCGCAGGGCCGCACTTTGGGTGCCCGCCGCGATGCCCGCTGCGGCTTCGCCGCCACCAGCGAGCGCGGCGATCAGTGCCAACGCGGTACCATAGCCGGCATTGCGGTTTGCAGTTCGCAGATTTTCTACTCGGCGAGCCAGGTGGCCATTGGCAATGTGGGCAGCCTCGTGGGCGATGACGGCCTGCAACATCTCGGGGCTTTCAACGCTGAGGATCAATCCATAATTCAGGTAAATTGCACTGTAATCGATGACAAAGGCGTTAAACGTCCCGTCATTGACCACGATTATCTTGACCCGATTGGTGTTCAACCCGGCCGCGCGCAGGACAGGAAAGGCCAGTTCACGCAGCCCATGCTCGATATCGGGGTCTCGGATCAGGCTTTGAGCAGTCGCAGGAACGCCGCTTGCCATCCATGTCACTGTCACCAGCAACAGGGCTGGGATTGACGTCACCTTGGATAAGCGTTCAAAAGCCATGGCTGCAACATGGGAGATGGGCATGAGAAACTCAACCCGGTCCGGGGTCGATCCGTTTATTGTGATGGACGTGATGGAGACCGCGCGCAAAGCCGAAGAGGCCGGGCGCCATATTATTCACATGGAGGTTGGTCAGCCGGGTACTGGGGCCCCCCAGGGTGCCGTTCAGGCACTTGCCGCGGCTATGGAGCAAGCGCCGCTGGGCTATACAGTTGCCCTGGGTCTACCTGCGTTGCGCCAACGGATCGCACGGCTGTACGGCGAGTGGTACAACGTTGATCTGAACCCCGAGCGGGTGGTGATCACCCCGGGATCCTCGGGCGGGTTTCTGCTGGCATTCACGGCCCTGTTCGATAGTGGTGATCGCGTCGGTATCGGCGCACCTGGCTACCCATCCTACCGTCAAATTCTGAAGGCCCTGGGCCTGATTCCTGTTGATTTGCCGACAGCGCCTGAAAACCGCCTGCAACCGGTGCCCGCCGATTTCGCGGGGCTCGACTTGCAGGGTCTGATGGTTGCGTCTCCGGCCAATCCCACCGGCACCATGCTGGACCATGCGGCAATGCGTGCGCTGATCGAGGCGGCGCACGGGCAGGGGGCCTCGTTCATCAGTGACGAGATTTACCATGGGTTGGAATATGAGGCCAAAGCCGTCACTGCGCTGGAGCTGACGGATGAATGTTATGTGATCAATTCTTTCTCGAAATACTTCTCAATGACCGGCTGGCGTGTTGGTTGGATGGTAGTGCCTGAGGATCAGGTTCGCGTCGTTGAGCGCATAGCCCAGAACATGTTCATCTGCGCGCCTCATGCCGGTCAGGTTGCTGCATTGGCCGCAATGGATTGCGAGGACGAATTGCAGGCCAATCTGGACGTCTACCGCCGGAACCGCGCTTTGATGCTGGAGGGTTTGCCCAAGGCAGGGTTCACCAATATCGCTCCGCCGGATGGTGCCTTTTACGTTTATGCCGACGTATCCGACCTGACCGATGACAGCCGCGCCTTTGCTGGTGAAATTCTGGATAAGGCAGGTGTGGCCGTCACACCAGGGCTGGATTTTGACCCCGAACGTGGCCACCAAACGCTGCGGTTCTCCTACGCGCGATCGACGGCGGATATCGAGGAAGGGCTTCTCCGCCTGCAGCGCTTCATGGTCGAGCGTGGTGCGATCACAACTCCGGCCTGACCCGTTCACAAAATCGACCCAGTCGGCTAGGGTGTTGGCCAAACGATCTCGGGAAAACTTGAGGCCATGAGCAGGATTTACTACGCCATCGCGCTGATCTGGGCGCTGACCGGTGCTGCACTCGCGCATGATTTCAGTGCGCTTGCGCGCGTGCTGCCGGACCAAAGTCGCATCACGGATGACGGCCGCGCCGGAGTGCGTGTTGAGCTTGGCCTTAGTCAGGGTGTGCCGTATCGCGTGTTCACCCTGCGCGATCCTTACCGCATGGTTTTGGATTTTCAGGAGGTCGACTGGACCGGATTGGAAGCCGACACCTTTTTGCAAACAGATCGGATCAGCGACGTGCAGTTCGGGGCTTATGTGCCGGGATGGTCGCGGATGGTGCTTGAGCTTGGTGCGCCTCTGGCCGTCGACACGTCCGAGCTGAAGGTGGATCAGGTCACAGGAACGGCAAAACTGTCGCTTAGCCTGATGGGCACTGATTTCGACAGCTTTACAGCCAGCGCCGGTGCACCACGTCAACCGGGGTGGGATTTGCCCGAACCGGCGGTTACGCCTGTGATACCGGGGCAGGACGGGACACGCACGTTGTTGGTGATGCTGGATCCCGGTCATGGCGGGATCGACCCAGGGGCCGAGGCCGGAGGGACGGACGAGAAAACCCTTATGCTGACCTTTGCGCGTGAACTGCGCGAAGCAATGCTGCGTGCTGGCGGTTATCAGGTGTTTTTGACTCGCGTGGACGATCATTTTGTAAGCCTTGAGCGCCGCATTGCACTGGCGCATCAGGCAGGTGCGGATGTGTTCATCTCGTTGCATGCAGACATTCTGTCCGAGGGTAGGGCGCATGGGGCGGCTGTCTATACGTTGTCTGACGATGCCTCTGACGTAGCCAGTCACAAACTGGCCGAGCGGCATGATCGGGGCGATCTGATCTCGGGCGTGGACCTGAGCGGTGCGGACGATCAAGTGGCGGACGTCCTGCTGGATATCGCCAGGCAGGAAACCCGACCTCGGACCGATGCTTTGGCACGGGCGTTGGCCAAGGGGATGGCACAGCAGGGCGGGCCTATGAACAACCGCCCGATCCGCACGGCTTCTTTCTCGGTGCTCAAGGCAGCGGATATCCCGTCGGTTCTGGTTGAGCTTGGATTTCTGTCCAGCCCCCGAGATCTAAAAAACATCCAAAACCCCGAATGGCGTAAGGGTATGGCGCTTGGCATCCTGAACGGATTAGAGCAATGGCGACAGGAAGATCTGGTCAAACGATCGCTAATTGGCCAGTGACCCCACGGCACAAACCGGCTATTATTAGCCATCGTGTTTTGACCCGGCGCCGGAGCACCACTATATAGGCGGCACCGCGAGTAAAAGGCAGTAACGTGATCCGTTTCATTCTTTCGTTTTTCGGGGCGATCTTCAGCCTCGTAACCTTAGGTATTTTTATGGCTGCGTTGGTGATTGGCGCGGTCTTTTGGATGTATGGGCGCGACCTGCCCAGCCATGAATCACTGGCGCAGTACAAGCCGCCGACGATCAGCCGAATTTACTCGGGCGAAGGCCAGTTGATCGACGAATTCGCACAGGAACGCCGTCTGTTCACCCCCTCCGAGGAAATCCCCGACTTGGTGAAACAGGCGTTCATCTCTGCCGAGGACAAGAACTTCTACACCCATCAGGGCTATGACCCGCGCGGGATCATCGCGGCCGGGGTCGAGGCGGTGAAGTCCAAAGGGGAAAACGTCCGCGGTGCGTCCACGATCACGCAGCAGGTGATGAAGAACTTCCTGCTGTCCGGCGACCGTCGCGCTGAACGCAAGATCAAAGAGATCATCCTCGCCACGCGGCTTGAGGATACGTTGGACAAGGAACAGATTCTCGAGCTTTACATGAACGAGATTTTTCTGGGCCAAAACTCTTATGGTGTGACCGCCGCTGCCCAGACCTACTTCAACAAGACGCTGCAGGAGCTAGCGCCGCATGAGGCTGCCACGCTGGCCGCGATGCCCAAGGCACCTTCGGATTACCACCCGGTCCGACAAAAGGACCGCCTGCTGAACCGCCGCAACTATGTGCTGCGGGAAATGCGGCAGAACGGCTATATTGATCAGGCGACCTATGACGCCGAGGTCGAGATGCCTCTGCGCTCGGTCCAGAACGGCGACTTTGAAAGCTTCCGCACCGCGCTACCTCCGCGTGATTATTTCACCGACGAAATCCGCCGCCAGCTGAGCGAGGATTTTGGCGAGGGTGAGTTCTTTACCGGCGGCTTCACCGTTCGTGCCTCGGTCGATGAGGAAATGCAGGTTGAGGCAGCCGAAGCGTTGCGGACTGCGCTGCAGAAATATGACCGCTCGCGTGGTAAATGGCGCGGTACGGACGAGGTAATTCCCGAAGAGAAACTGGGTGATGAAACCCAATGGCGTGAAGCGCTGGCGATCATGGAGATCCCTCGCGACGTGCTATTGCCGACGCAATGGTATCCGGCAGTCGTGCTGAACGTGGCGGAGCAATCTCTGACGGTTGGTATCGAGGATGGTCCGGCGGATGGTGTCATCCCACGCTCGGACATCGAGTGGATGCAGGGTAATTTCTTCGACAACTTCAAACGCGGCGATGTTATTCTGGTGATGGCCGGGGAAGAGGGCCAATGGTCCGCCCGTCAGGTGCCCGAAGTGCAGGGCGGCTTTGTCGCAATGGACGTGAACTCGGGGCGTGTTCTGGCGATGCAGGGCGGGTTCTCGTATCAGGACTCGGTCTTCAACCGCGCCACTCAGGCGCAGCGCCAGCCGGGTTCGAGTTTTAAGCCCTTCGTATATGCCGCCGCGTTGGACAGCGGGTATAGCCCGGCGACCATCGTCGTAGACGCGCCGATCGAGGTGAACACGCCGCAAGGCCTATGGCGGCCCAAGAACTCGACGAACAAGTTCTATGGCCCGACACCGCTGCGTACCGGGATCGAACAGTCGCGGAACCTGATGACCATTCGACTGGCACAAGAGGTTACGATGCCGGTTGTTGCGGGTTACGCCGAACGTTTTGGCGTCTACGATCGGATGGGCTCGTTTTTGGCGAACTCTTTGGGGTCAGAGGAAACAACGCTTTATAAAATGGTTGCTGCCTATGCGATGTTTGCAAATGGTGGCGAACGGGTTGAGCCCACATTGGTTGACCGTATTCAGGACCGGTTCGGCAAAACGATCTATCGTCACGACGACCGCCAGTGCGTGGACTGCAATTCAAGTTGGCTCGAGCCAGACGAGTCGCCCACTATTGTGACCGATCGCTGGCAGGTCATGGACGCGATTACCGCGTATCAGTTGACGTCGATGATGAAGGGCGTTGTGGATCGCGGCACAGCATCGCGCGTCGTCAACCTGCCAGTGCCGACAGCGGGAAAGACCGGAACCACCAACGAATCTAAAGATGCATGGTTTATCGGCTTCACCTCAAACATCGTGGCCGGTTGCTACATCGGTTATGACCGTCCGCGCCCGATGGGACGGGGAGCTTACGGCGGCACCATGTGTGGCCCGGTCTTCCAGAGTTTCATGGAGAAAGCGGTCGAGAAATATGGTGGCGGTCCGTTCGAAGTGCCCCCGGGTGGCCACTTCATCAAGATCGATCGCTTCAGTGGTGCTCGTCTGCCCGCAGACGCGACCGGAGACTATGTGGTGGCCGAGTATTTCCGTGACGGCGTCGACGGTTTCATCGACCGCGTCTATGATGGTGGCTTTGCGATGGGTTCGGACCTGCCGCTGTTTGAGGAAGCCAGCTCGGGTCGTCAGGTCACTACGTCGACCGGGAACACGATCACCGTGGGACCGAATGCCAGCCAAGGTGACTTGCAGGGCGGTGGTCTTTACTGATCTGCCGCTCTTAGGAACAGCGCGAGCAAATCTGCCTCGTCGTCGTTCGTGATGGTCCCGCCGGAACGCCAGAAGATCGACAAGGCACATTTTGCTGCTGCCCATTGCGCCAGGCGTTTGGGCGGCACTTTCATCGCTTTGGCATAGAGTGCATTACACCGAACCATCTGTTCCGGCTTGCGCACATAGTCCGGTAAACCCTTGGGGTGACGTAAAGCATTGGCGAGTTCAAAGGCCGGGTCGCCCACATACCCTTTGGCATCGATGACCTTTAACCCCTGTAGGGTCTGTATGACATTGTCGTGATGCAGGTCGCCATGCAGAGGGGTCTGAACTGCCTGAGAATCTAAAAGTGATCGCGCCAAACCTATCGCGCGCGTCATGTTATTTTTCAAAGACTTTGGGCAGTTCGATGAAAAGGCGCACCGGAATATCGGTGCAAAGACCGCATGCAAATCTCTCAACCCTGTTGGGTTTATTCTCGGTTCTGCGTGTAGCCGCCGCGCTGCCTCCGCCAATGAGCTACACGCACGGTCTGCGTCTCCACCGCGTGCGACATCGCCCAGGGACGGACCATCGAGCCATTCCATCAGAACGGCATTTCCTGCCTCGGCAAAAACCTCAACAACTCCACGACCTTGCCAGCGCGACAAAAGCTGTGCCGCTGGGGCCTCGTTGCCGCGATCAGATTTATGATACAGCTTGAGAGCCGCGAACGCGCCGTCGGGTGTTCGAACTTTCCACAGCTTGGCCAAACCGGTGTCTGCGACCGGTTCCATAATCGTCAGCCCCCAACTCCGGGGAAAGTCGAGTAGTGCATCCGTCATTCGCGGCTCACCCGCCTTGTGGTGGTCTCAAGCTCTTGCTATCACGCAGGCCTGATTGAGCAAGTTGGGACAAGACCATGCGCGCCGAAACCCAGAATACCGTGGCGGAAATCGAAAAGTCGCTGGAGCTGCTGGCGCAGCGTATGGACTATGAAACCGCGCCCCATCGTCTTGAGGAATTCAACGCGCGTGTCGAGGACCCCAACTTGTGGGACAACCCCGAGAATGCTCAGAAACTGATGCGCGAGCGCCAGATGCTGGTTGACGCCATCGAGACCTATGAATCCATCAAAACCGATCTGAACGACAATATCGAACTGATCGAACTGGGTGAGATGGAAGCGGATGAAGAGGTCGTCACTGACGCTGAAGAGGCGATCAAGAAACTGAAAGCCAAGGCCGCCAAGAAAGAGCTTGAGGCGCTGCTGGATGGTGAGGCCGATGGCAATGACACCTTCCTCGAGATCAACTCGGGTGCGGGCGGCACGGAAAGCTGCGACTGGGCGTCGATGCTGGCGCGGATGTATGTCCGTTGGGCCGAGAAGAAGGGTTATACGGTCGAACTGCAGTCAGAGACCGCGGGCGAAGAAGCGGGGATCAAATCCGCCGCTTACAAGATTTCCGGTCACAATGCCTATGGCTGGTTAAAATCGGAAAGCGGCGTGCATCGGTTGGTGCGAATTTCACCCTATGACTCGGCGGCCAAGCGGCACACGTCGTTCAGCTCGGTCTGGGTCTATCCGGTGGTCGACGACAATATCGAGATCGAGGTGAACCCCTCGGATATCCGCATCGACACCTATCGATCCTCGGGCGCGGGTGGTCAGCACGTGAACACCACCGACTCGGCGGTGCGGATCACGCACATCCCGACTGGGATCGTTGTAACCTCGTCCGAGAAGTCGCAGCACCAGAACCGCGATATCGCGATGAAGGCCCTGAAATCGCGCCTGTACCAGCAAGAGCTGGATCGCCGCAACGCGGATATCAACGCGGCGCATGAGGCCAAAGGAGATGCGGGCTGGGGCAACCAGATTCGTTCTTACGTGTTGCAGCCCTATCAGATGGTGAAGGACCTGCGGACCAACCATGAGACCTCGGATACAAAGGGTGTTCTGGATGGGGATCTGGATGGGTTCATGGCGGCGACGCTGGCATTGAACGTGGCAGGCAAAAGCCGGTCCGAGGCGCAGGGCGAGGGCTGATTGTAGCTCTGCCCGGTGCACGTGATGACCCTGATCAAAGGCCATTGGCAACTGATCGCAATAGTCGCGCTGGTTTTCGTGTTTTGGGCCACGCCGGTGGTGCTTCCCTTAAAAATACTGGTTGTTTTCCTGCATGAGCTTTCCCATGCATTGGCCATTATTTTCACTGGAGGATCAGTGGAGAGTTTCACCATCTCACCGCAGCAGGGCGGTCTGGTCATGGGTCGTGGTGGAAATCGGTTTCTGAGCTTGTCTGCTGGTTATCTCGGATCTCTGGTGATTGGAATTGGGCTGTTGATCATCGCCTTGCGCACGAACTGGGACCGAGTGGTGCTTGGTGGTTTCGGTATCCTCATGCTGTTGGTGACAGTACTCTACGTCCGCGATCCCTTTGCGATGGCTTTCTGTGTGGGCGTGGGCACCGCTATGCTTGCGATGGCATGGTTTCTGAGCCGGCCGGTTTGCGATTTGTTTCTGCGCATCATCGGGCTGACCAGCATGATCTATGTTCCCTATGATATTTTTGACGACACGATCCGACGTTCGGGCATGCGTTCGGACGCCTATATGCTGGCCGAGGAATTCGGTGGCACCACGATGCTGTGGGGTAGCGCTTGGTTGGTGCTGAGCATCTTGTCGATCTTTTTGTGCCTAAAATACTTTCTTGGACAGGACAGCAATTTACGGTTTGGTCTGAACGCCCGATAACTCCGGGCGGCCAACGCAAAAAGATGTATTCAAACAGTGGGTTTAAATGGTGGGATGGCCCCGCTAGGCTGATCTTAATTGAGGGATGAGCCTAGGATGGATTTAAGCCAAACTTCTGCGCGTGATCTGGTAAATGCGATCTCGGCTGGGATGTTGTCGGCCGAGACTTTGATGCAGCACACATTGGATCGGATCGAGGCCGTCAACGGGGCGGCGAATGCGATCGTGGCCCTGCGTGATGCCGATGATTTGCTGACCGAGGCACGTGCGTTGGATGCTGGTTCGAATAGGGGAGCGCTGCATGGGTTGCCCATTGCGGTCAAGGATCTGGCCAATGTTGAGGGGATTGTATCTTCACAGGGGTCGCCCATTTTTCAGAACCATGTGCCCAAGCGGGACGATTTGATTGCTGCGCGAATGCGGGCCGCTGGCGCGATCCTGATTGGCAAGACCAATACGCCCGAGTTTGGGTTGGGCTCACATACTTTCAACCCAGTCTACGGGGCGACGGGCAATCCCTATGATCCGTCGCGGACAAGCGGGGGATCGTCGGGCGGTGCGGCAGTGGCATTGGCAACCGGAATGGTTGCCTTGGCGGATGGGTCCGACATGATGGGCAGCCTGCGCAACCCGGCAGCCTGGAACAATGTTTATGGGTTCCGACCAAGTTGGGGACGTGTGCCTTCGGAACCTGTAGGAGACGGGTACCTGCACCAACTGTCTACGCTCGGGCCGATGGCACGCAGCCCCGAAGATCTCGGCCTCTTGCTGGATGTCATCTCAGGGCCGGACCCAAGGCAGCCAAATGGCAATGACGGTCCTGCAGTGTCGCCGGTGCAGGCGGCCGATCTGCGTGGGGTGCGGATCGGATGGCTGGATGACTGGGGTGGAGCCTATCCGTTCGAGGGCGGCATCCGTGAATTGTGCCGCGAGGCATTGTCCGTGTTCACGCAATTGGGGGCAGAAGTTGTGCCCGTAGCGGCACCTTTTGAGGCCGAACAAATGTGGGACAGTTGGATCGCCTTAAGGTCGTGGAGCATCGCGGCGGGGCTGGCGCCGCTGACCGAACATCGCGCGACATTGAAGGATACCGCGCAATGGGAGTTGGACCGGGGGCTGTCAATGACCGCGATGCAAGTGCATCGAGCCAGCGTTATTCGGACGGGGTGGTTCCGTCGCGCGACGGAATTGATGCGAGACTTTGATGCTTTGGTGTTGCCTTCGGCACAGGTGTGGCCATTTGAGATCGAAACGCCGTATCCAAAAGAAATTGCTGGAAAAAAGATGGATACCTATCATCGCTGGATGGAGGTGATGGTGCCGGTCAGCCTGATCGGTTTGCCTTGTTTGTCGGTCCCAGTAGGCTTTGGAGCGAACGGACTGCCGATGGGTATGCAGCTTTTTGGTCCGCGTGGAACGGATGCTCACATCCTGTCGATTGGCGAGGCCTATCACTTGGCCACGAGATGGCCGCAAAAACGACCGGCTTAAACAAGGCCGGCAAGGGAGGAGAGACACTATGGACAAGCCGTTTGGAGTACCGGACATGGGGCCGGTCAACATGGGAATGCTAAGCGAGGCTCTGCGACGGGCCTGGGCCGACTACCGCCGGGTGCCTGTCTATGGGCTGTTGTTTGCGGCGTTTTATGTACTGGCTGGTTGGGCCATTGCTTGGGTGACTGTGCAGACGGGGACATCCTACTGGCTGGTGCTGGCGGCCATCGGTTTCCCTTTGTTGGGTCCATTTGCTGCCGTAGGCTTGTACGAAGTGTCACATCGGCTTGAGCAGGGCAAGCCATTGGACTTCAGCTCGATTTTTGGCGTTGTCGTACAGCAGGGGCGGCGTCAGTTGCCGTCTATCTGCGCAATTATCGTGGTGATGTTTCTGTTCTGGTTCTTTCTTGGCCACATGATCTTTGCCTTGTTCATGGGACTGTCTACCATGACCAATGTTTCCACTTCCTTGGATGTTTACATGACCGCCAATGGCTTGGCGATGCTGGCAGTAGGCACTGCTGTCGGGGCAGTATTTGCGACGGTGCTATACATGATTACCGTACTGTCGATCCCAATGCTTCTGGATCGTGAACTTGATTTCGTAACCGCCATGATCGCTAGCTTTGGCTATGTTCGCGACCATCTGGGCGTCATGTTGGTATGGGGTGCGTTCATTGCAATCCTGACCTTTGTGGCCATGATCCCATGGTTTCTGGGGTTGCTGGTTGTGCTGCCTCTGCTTGGACATGCAAGTTGGCATCTGTATCGCCTGATCACTCAGGCACCCAGCGACAGCGCAGTTTAGCGCTAGCCGACAGGTTGTGGTACCGTTCGTTCAGAGCGGCGCGCGGTACGCGCAGCGGCCAGAATAGCTGAGGGGTCTTCGCCCAGATGTCGCAGCAATATCCGACGGGTCGTTGTCGCGCTTGCCGTGGTTTTCGACAGGCAGATCGCAACGCCACGCCAGCGGTCGGAATGGTCTTCGGACCCACGCGTCACCAGATAAATCCGGCTGTTTTGAGACGCCCGGCTGGACATCAGGATGTAAATCTGGCGGCCCGCGCAGGCGGCGATGCCCTGAACCTCGCGATCGGTGGGGGCAGCGCCGGGCATACCGGGACGCGGCTCATATCCGCGCACTAGCGTGCATTGCGGCAGGCGGCGCGCATGAAATAACCGATGCCGCGACGGTTGAGTCTCGTCCAATTCGGTCTCGGTGGCATAGTAGAAACCGGCCGGAAAAAGGTTCTCGGTCAGGGTCGAGGGACCCGACCCCAGGAAATCAGTCAGAGCCGAAGCTGCTGGGTGTGTGGGCGGTCGATCTATCTCGTCTAGCGGTCGCAGCAGAATACGGGCATCGACTTCGAAAAATCGGCATATCCGGTCCAACACGTCCGGGCGGGGAAAGCTTTCACCACCCAAATATCTGTTGAACTGCGTCCGGTTGATCCCCAACTGCCGACAAAGCTCCGAAACAGACGTGTATTGCTGGGCAAGGCGCCTGAGGTTGGCTCCGAACATCCTGCGCAATTCGTCCGGGTTACGGATGTCTTTGGTCATTGGCGTCCCAGGTTCTAGCGACTCGTTTTTCTGACACACATCACATTCGACCATTCGGTCGACACAACGTATAAAACGTATAGATGGCACAAACGGGCGCATCCCAACGCCACGTCACATCCCTGAGGCTAACGTCCAATGACACAAACGCAATAGGCTTTATCTTATTTTGCGTGATCTTTTTCGGCATTCTTGCGTCGAAGTCGATCATATCGACCAAACTCGCCGTGAAAGTCGAATTCGAGCGGTCGAGATTCCCCCACCCTGAACGGTTGCCCGGACAGAGTGGGGGCGTAAACTACTCTCCGCGTAGCAGAGCCGCAACGCCTGTACGCGCCACTTCGACAAGGCCCAATGGGCGCATCAGATCTGCAAAAGCATCGATCTTGTCCGGCGCGCCGGTGATTTCAAAGATGAAAGAGTTCAGGGTGCTGTCGACCACATTGGCGCGAAAGATATCTGCCAGACGCAATGCTTCGACACGTTTGTCGCCCGCGCCAACAACCTTGATGATGGCCAGTTCGCGTTCGACTGCGTCGCCTTCGACGGTCAAATCATGCACGTCGTGAACGGTAACGATGCGACCCAGTTGCGCCTTGATCTGCTCGATCACCTGCGGCGTGCCGGTGGTGACGATGGTGATGCGGCTGAGGTGACCGGTATGATCGACCTCGGCTACGGTCAGGCTTTCGATGTTGTAACCACGACCCGAGAACAACCCGATCACGCGGGCCAGAACACCGGGTTCGTTTTCGACCAAAACCGCAATCGTGTGCTGTTCCTGTACGTCCGAGAAGGTGGGGCGTAGGTTATAAGCCGAATGGCGGCTGGCGCCTTTTTTGATATGTAGGGCAGACATTTATGTCCCTTTCATCATCCATGTGCTGTCGAGCGCAGCGGCGCGCCCGACAAAATCCGTCGAATTTTAAACCAGAACCGAACCTTTGGAGTCGATCACGCCCTGCGTTTCGGCCTCACCCAGCAGCATCTCGTTATGGGCCTTGCCCGACGGGATCATGGGGAAGCAGTTCTCGTGCTTTTCGACCAGGCAGTCGAAGATCACCGGACCGTCATAGTTGATCATCTCCATGATCGCATCGTCCAGATCGGCGGGGTCGGAACACAGAATGCCTTTGGCCCCAAATGCCTCCGCGAGCTTCACGAAATCTGGCAGCGCCTCGGACCACGAATGCGAGTAGCGCTCGCCATGCAGCAGTTCCTGCCACTGACGGACCATTCCGAGGCGTTCGTTGTTCAGGATGAACTGTTTCACCGGCAGGCGGTACTGAACGGCGGTGCCCATTTCCTGCATGTTCATCAGCCACGAGGCCTCACCCGCCACGTTGATCACCAGCGCATCCGGATGTGCCATCTGCACGCCTACAGAGGCCGGGAAGCCGTAACCCATCGTGCCCAGCCCGCCCGAGGTCATCCAGCGGTTTGGATCCTCAAAGCCAAGGTATTGCGCAGCCCACATCTGATGCTGCCCGACCTCAGTCGTGATATAGCGGTCGTGTTTTTTGGTCAGTTCTTCAAGACGTTGCAGCGCGTATTGCGGTTTGATGGTCTTCTCGCTGTTTGTGTAGGCCAGACAGTTGACCTTGCGCCAGTCGTTGATCTGCGCCTGCCACTGCTTGACCGCTGCGGCGTCTGTCTTGCGACCGCGCGCCTTCCAGACCTTCAGAATGTCTTCAAGCACATGGGCAACGTCGCCGACAATCGGGATGTCCACGCGGATCACCTTGTTGATCGACGAGGGGTCAATGTCGATATGCGCCTTTTTCGAATTGGGAGAGAATGCGTCGATACGTCCAGTGATCCGGTCGTCGAACCGCGCACCGATGTTGATCATCAGATCGCAGTCATGCATCGCCAGATTGGCTTCATACAGCCCGTGCATACCAAGCATACCCAGCCAGTTCTCACCCGAGGCCGGATAGGCACCCAGACCCATCAAGGTCGAAGTAATGGGGAAACCGGTGGCGTCCACGAGTTCGCGCAGCAACTGGCTGGCGGCAGGGCCAGAGTTGATCACACCGCCGCCGGTGTAGAAAACGGGCTTCTTTGCAGTCTCTATGGCCGCAACCAATTCGGTGATCTCTTCCAGATCACCTTTCAGGACGGGCTGGTAGTGCGAAGTCGACGGTTTTGGTGCGCTGTATTCTCCGGACGCAAACTGAACGTCTTTGGGGACGTCGATCAGCACTGGGCCAGGGCGGCCCGAAGTGGCGACGTGGAACGCCTCGTGCATCGTCTCGGCCAGCGAGTCCGTATCTTTCACCAGCCAGTTATGCTTGGTGCAGGGGCGAGTGATGCCGACAGTGTCGGCCTCTTGGAATGCGTCCGAGCCAATCATGAAGGTCGGAACCTGACCGGTCAGAACCACAATCGGAATAGAGTCCAGCAAGGCATCCGTCAGGCCAGTCACCGCGTTGGTGGCACCGGGGCCGGACGTCACCAGCGCAACGCCGGGCTTGCCGGTCGAGCGGGCATACCCTTCAGCGGCGTGGATCGCGCCCTGTTCATGCCGCACCAGGACGTGACGGATATCGTTTTGCAGAAAGATCTCATCATAGATCGGTAGGACGGCGCCACCGGGGTACCCGAATACCGTGTCCACGCCCTGATCCTTGAGGGCCTGAACCACCATCTTTGCGCCGGTCATCTCACGTGTCATCTGCTTTGCTCCGTTCGCGACATGTGTCTTGCGTTTTGCCAAAAAAAAGCCCCCGAGATTTTCGGAGGCGCATGGGTTCGATTATGGTTTACCGTTACCGGCCCATGCGCGTTGTTCCTACGATTACGACTAGCGCTTTCATCGCCAGAGGCTCCTTTTTTGCGTGCAGGGACATTATGAGCGAGGGGAAGGGGCGTCAACAGGCAATTGCACCAATTTTGTAACCAAGGATGAGAATTTTGCGACATTTTATTGCGCAGATTGACGCAGGTTGGGAATTTTCGCGAAATTGCGCCCGAATTGAGCCGTAGGGAGCATTTTTCGGATGGTCTGAAAGCGTCAGAGCGATGTCTAATTTTGACATGAGAGGTGCATTTCGCTGAGTCACGCTGATCTCAGATGAACAGGTGAGGGAGGCGGAATATGCTACAGGACTTGATTGACCTGGGGCGGTATCCGATCGATCGGCCGGATTCTCGGGCCTATGATCAGATGATTTCGGATTTGCGGCGAGAGCTGGATCAGGATGGGTGCGCCGTGCTGCCGGGCTTTGTTCACGCGGATGGATTGGAACTGCTTGTGAACGAAGCGGACGAGGTCGCACCGAATGCACACCGGTCCTTCAACAGAACAAACGCCTATTTTACCAAAGACGATCCGCGGTTCGGAATTGGTCACCCGATCCGCCGCTTCTATGACCGTTCAAATGCCTTTGTCCCGGCGGATAACTTTCCTGCATCTGGTCCACTGCGCCGCATCTATGAGTATGAGTGGTTTATGCCTTTTGTAAGGGATGCGCTGGACGAACCAGAGGACCGGTTCTTTCGCTATGATGATCCGTTGGCTGATGTGATCATCAACGTGGTCGAAGAGGGGCAGGGCTTTCCCTGGCATTTCGACACGAACAATTACACCGTCACTTTGGCCATTCAGAACGGAGAGGCGGGAGGTACATTTGAATATGTGCCCAACCTTCGTACGCCGGAGGACGAAAACTTTAGGTCCGTGGCCTCGGTTCTGGATGGAAACCGGGCGCGGGTACGAGAGCTGGAGTTGCAGCCGGGTGATTTACAGATTTTCAAAGGTCGCTATGCCCTGCACCGGGTTGCTCCGGTGACTGGCGCGCGCAGCCGGTATGTCGGGATCTTCTCGTTTGTCGAAGCTGAGGGAATGTGTGGTGGCGTCGAGCGCACGCGGCAGCTTTATGGGCGCGTGTTACCGCATCATCATGAGCGCGAAGGGCTGAGAAAGGATCAGTTGCTGGACTGAGCTGTGTTAGGGTGACACCGGATCATTTTGAAAACCGGAGGGTCGTGTGCCCAAGATTTTGCAGCTTACGCCATTTGTTTTGTGTTCTTCTTTGCAAAAGCAGATTGATTTCTACTGTGACCGCTTGGGATTTTCTTGTGGCTTCCGACAAGACAACTATGCGTTTCTGTCGCTTGGGTCCGTGGCGATCCGATTGCTGGAGTGCCCGCCCCGGGATGATGGTCGACCCTTGGGAGAGGATCAGTCTTTTTATGTGGACGTGGACGGGATAGACGATTTGTACGAAAGCTTGCGCAGTGGTCTGGCAGATTTATCCGAGGGGCGCGTTCGTCCCCCCTTTGATCAGCCCTACCTGCAGCGTGAATTCCACGTAATCGACGAAGACGGGACACTGGTGTTATTTGGCCAGGACATTCGACCGAGAGGGTAGGGCTCCCGCCCGTTGTCAATGAGCCTGCGGCGCATCTCCGCCTGTTGGGCCAGGCAGCGCTGCGCGCTGCGGGGGAATTGTCAGAAACCGGGGCTAGTGCCTTGCAGGACACCGTGTTCCAGCGCGTAGCGGGTCAGGCCTGCAGTTGATGAAATACCCAATTTGCGCTTGATGTTCTTGCGATGGGTCTCGACGGTGCGGACCGAAATTTCCAACGCCTGCGCGACCTCTTTGTTGGATTTGCCCTGAGCCAATTCCAATAGAATGGTTTGCTCGCGCCCGGTAAGTGCCTCGCGGGCACCACCTTGCTTGGGCTGCAAAGACCCGCTTGCCCCGGTGCAGAGGTATTGCTCGCCGCGCATCACTGCGTCGATGGCTTGTTTGATCTCATCGGTCGGGACATCCTTGAGGACGTATCCCTTGGCGCCGTGGTTGAGTGCGGTTGAGATATACTCGGGGCTGTCATGCATCGACAGGATGAGGATGCGGGTGTCGGCCAAGCGTTCAAGAATGATTTCCGTGGCACTGAGCCCACCCAGACCGGGCATGTTCAGATCCATCAGGATGACGTCCGGAGACAGTTCGGCGGCCTGATCAACCGCCTCTTGCCCGGTGCCGAGCGTGCCCACCACTTCGATCTCATCATAGCTTTCAAGGATCGATTGTATCCCCTCGGCCACCATCGGGTGGTCGTCGACAATGAGAACTCGGATGGTCATGTGCCGGCCTTTCGGTTCTGTGTTGCGTCCTCCTGCGGTGGAAGCAGGTGGCTCAGCGGTAGGGTGACCTCGATTACCGTTCCGCCGTGCGGTCCGCGTGATGACAGAATACGCAGCTTCCCGTCAAGCTGTTCTATCCGTTCCTGCATGTTACGCAGCCCGATTCCTGTGCTGACGCCGTCGGTCTCGCGGGGTAGGCCACGTCCGTTGTCGGTGATACGCATGGTCGCGCCCTTTTTATGGCCGCGCAGGTCGATTGTAACACGGGTCGCGTCAGCATGGCGCTCAATATTCGTCAGGGCTTCTTGCGCGATGCGGTAGAGTGCGATTTTAGCGTCCTGATCCAGTCGGTTGCGAAAGACGACGGTCGTGAACTCGGTCTCGATCCCGGTGCGCTCGCGGAAATCGTCGGTCAGTGCTTTGACCGCAGGTCCGAGGCCCAGATCGTCCAACACCCCAGGTCGCAGATCGCGGCTGATGCGGCGAACCTCAGTAATGGCGGTACCCAGATTATCGATCCCCTTGTCCAGAGGGTCGCGGGCCCCATCGTCATCGCCGCGCGCAAGTCGCCGCCGCGCATTGTCCAGCGCGTAGCGCACGCCAACGAGGATCTGACTGATCCCGTCATGCAACTCGCGGGCCACGCGGCCACGCTCTTCTTCCTGCGCGTCGAGCACGCGCTGGGTCAGTTCCTTCAGTTTGGCATCCGCCAACCGCCGCTCTCGAAAATTCAGAAACATGCCCGAGGCAAACACAACCAAAACAGCCGCAAGGGTGATGCCACCGATATAGTAAAATGTTCGGCGTACGCGGGCCTGGACTTCGGCCCGAGCAGCGGCGATCGAGGCGACCACATCGTCGATGAACACACCGGTGCCGACCGCCCACTGCCAACTTGGGAAACTGGTAACATAAGTGATCATCTGCGCCTCTTCCCCGGTCGAAGGTTTGGGCCACAGATAGGTGTGATACCCTGCGCCCTGCCGGGCGATACGGATCAGCTCATCCACGATCGGCGTGCCTTCGCTGTCGCTCAGGCCGCTCCAGTTCTTGTTGATGAACTCAGTCTGGCGCGGGCTGACCAGATTAGTGCCGTCATAGTCATAAACGAAAAAGAACCCGTCATCGCCGTAGATCATTGCCGACAGGATTTGAGCGACCTGATCCTTGGCTTCCTGATCGTCGGGCTGCGCCGAGCCGTAGACGAAGTAGAACCCGTTACGTGCCTGAGTGACGTAGTTGCGCAACTCAGCCTTTTTAGCTTCGATCAACTGCGCCTCGAGTTGGTCGATTTCACGCTCGGCCAGTTTGCGGGACTGGTGCGCGACCAGGATTGCAATTGCCGCCACGGCCACGATCAGTGGCAGCGTTGCCAGCAGAGACAACTTCTGCGCGTAGTTTGGTCGAAAGGCGTTGCGGAATCTCCCCATATCTCTGCGATAGGCAAAATTTGAGCAAAAAGCAAAGTCACGTCGTGCTGCGCAAGGGATTTCGCAATACGCAGTCAACAAATTTTGTGGTGAAATCAGTGTTTTGGCCACAGGAATGACCGTTTCTACGTAGTAGTAGGTATTTTAATCATCAAATGCTTGGATATGATCCCGCTCATCGACAACGATCAACTGCCCCGAGAGGCAGATCACGATTTTGGGAGGACTGACTTGATGGATCGTCGTTCATTTTTGAAAAAAACGGCGCTGGGAAGTGGCGCTGCTGCCGCTACAGCTCTGGCCGCACCGGCTTACGCGCAGGGTAAGCGGACCCTGACAATGGTGACATCCTGGCCGCGCGGCTTTGCCGTTCTGGATGACGCCGCCAGCTATATGGAGCAGATGGTCGGCGAAATGTCCGACGGTCAGCTGACCATCGAAAAGAAAGCACCGGGCGAGTTGGTGGGCGCGCTGGAAGTATTCGACGCCGTGTCGTCGGGTCAGGCCGACATGTATCACTCGGCCGACTATTACTTCATCGGTCAGCACCCAGGCTACGCCTATTTCACCGCAGTGCCATTTGGCGGCACCGCGCAGGAACTGACCAACTGGTACTATCACGGCGGCGGTGAAGAACTGCATGATGAGTTGGGCCAGATTTTCAACCTCAAGGGCCTGCTGGCTGGTAACTCGGGCTCGCAGTCTGGCGGCTGGTTCCGGAATGAGATCAACTCGGCCGCAGACTTCAACGGTCTGAAGTTCCGTATGCCCGGTCTGGGCGGCAAGGTGCTGGGTAAACTGGGCGCCTCGGTTCAGAACATTCCGGGCGGCGAACTGTATCAGGCGCTGTCTTCGGGCGCACTAGACGGTCTGGAGTGGGTTGGCCCAATGGCCGACGAACGCGCCGGTTTCCAAGAGGTTGCCAAGGTTTATTATACCGCGGGCTTCCATGAACCGGGTTCGGGTCTGTCTGCGTCGGTCAACCTGGATGTTTGGAACGAGCTGACACCGGCTCAGCAGGCGATCATGCGTTATGCGTCGATGGCAACGACCCATTATCAGCTTGCCGAAACACTGGCCAACAATGGTGCGGCGCTGGCGCGTCTGCAGTCGCAGGGCGTTAAAACGCTGCAATTCTCGGACGATGTCTGGGATGCATTCGGCAAAGCCTCGGCCGAGGTCATGGACGAGAACATGGGTGATGAGCTGTTTGCCAAAATCCGTGGTTCGTTCGAAGACTCGCTGGCCACATCGGCGTCGTGGATCAATAAGTCGGACGGCTACTATGTTCAGCAGCGCGTCCGCGTTCTGGGTGGCTAAGTAAGCCCCTGAAACCTCTGAGGCCTCACGTATGTGGGGCCTCTTTTTCAATACATATTCTCTGAATCCTGCAGCCCCTGCTAAGGTGGAACTGACAGATATTCAGCTGAGTGAGGGACATCATGGACGACAGCAGCTCGGTTGGTTTAACCGACGCTCTTGCCGCAGTGGGCGGCGGGATTGTCTGGGTTCTGCAAAGTCTGGCGCAAGCCTTCTACAATATCGGTTACGCGCTGACCCATCCCAGCCTCTGGCTGGACTGGTCCGACAAAGAAGCTGTCATGCGCTTCGTCTACTATGGCGGATCGGTTGAGTTCTTCTTTGCGGTTTTTGCAATTTTCTTAGTCATCACGATCATCGGAATGGTCCGCACCAACTTCATGTGGGGCTGCGTGCGGGGTCTCGAAGGATTCACCAATACCTTGGGACGTTTCTTTGCCTGGGCGGGCCTACTGATGGTGTTGCAGCAGATCATTATCGTGATCATGCAGCGGATTTTCACTCGCCCTGACATTGTGATCGCCTTTGGTATCCCACTTCAATATGACATCAGCTGGTATGCTGAAATGTTGAAGTTTTACAATGCTTTGGTGGTGTCTCTTTGCGTGGGTTACACCTTCGTGCAGGGCGGACATGTTCGGGTTGACCTATTCTATGCCCCGGCACGGTTCCGTACCAAGAAAGTGATCGACATGCTGGGCTCGGTTTTCTTCATGATGCCCCTGGCAGTGATGGTCTGGATGTATGGCTGGTACTTCATGTGGCGACACCTGATCGTGCCGAAACCCTCGGCCAGTGACACTCTGGAGCGCCTGCTGCTGAAGTCGAAAGCGATGCGCTGGAATGTCGAGACCATCGGCTTCAGCCCTAACGGCTTCACCGCGTACTTCCTGTTCAAGATCATGCTGGTAGCCTTTGCCGGGCTCGTGTTCTTGCAGGCGATTGCATTCCTGTACCGGTCGTATCTGGAATACGTGGAAGGGCCGGAAAGTGCCGATAAATACCTCGACAAGGACAGCCTTGGTGAGGGCGAAGAAGCCTACGAAGGCGTACATTAAGGACGGAGACCAAGACAATGCTATTCGGACTTGATGGCGTCGAGATAGGCCTCATTATCGTATTCTTCTGCCTTTTCGGAGGCATCCTGTCCGGTTTCCCGGTGGCCTTCGCCATCGGTGGGGCTGGTATCATCTCTTTTGGGATCATCGCGGCATTGGACAGCGCCGGACTGCTGATCCATCAGGCGGTTGATACAGGCACACAAGCCTATCGGGATCTTGTGAACTCGGGCATCAAACCGGAAACGATATCCGTGTTCCGATACCCGGAATTGCCAACGTTTGGCGAGCCGGTCTTCCCCTCAGGCTGGGAAACCGCGTTGGATCGCAACGTGTCCTTTATCGTGAACCGTATCAATGAACGGGTTCTGGCCGGGCAATCCATCGAAACTCTGCTGGCCGTTCTGATGTTTGTCTTGATGGGGATCACGCTGGAACGCTCAAGGATCGCAAACGATCTGCTGACCACGATGGCGCGCGTTTTTGGTCCGCTGCCGGGCGGTCTGGCCGTATCGATCGTAGTTGTGGGTGCGTTTCTGGCGGCTTCGACCGGGATCGTGGGAGCGACTGTTGTGACCATGGGTCTGCTGGCGTTGCCGACTATGCTGCGGAACAACTATTCGCCGGAACTGGCGACCGGTGTGATCGCGGCCTCGGGGACGCTGGGGCAGATCATCCCGCCGTCAATCGTGATCGTTCTGCTGGGCACGTTGGCCGGCGACCTGTATTCGACCGCGCAGGAAACGCGCGCGGTTGAGGCAGGGTGCACAGATGCACTGACCTATCTGGGTGAGCCTGCGGTGGTCTCGGTTGGTACGCTGTTCCAAGCGGCGCTGCTGCCGGGGATCATGCTGGCCTTGCTCTATGCGCTTTACGCCTTTGGCTATGCCTTGATGAACCCCGAGAAAGCTCCTGCCGTGGAACTGGGCGGTGGCGGTGGTGAGCCGATCACCCGCAGCGAAGGGCTGACATGGCTGCTAGGCGCGCCGGTTGCGCTGATCGTCGGCGCGGTTCTACTGGGTAGCGCAGGTATGATTGGCAGCCAGAACATCACAGTCTCGGCGTTTTCTGATATCGGGGAAGGCGCCTCGCTGCGCACAAACGTATCGGAAGAGTGCAAGGCCTCGATGATCGAACTGCACGGTCAATCCGCCTGGGATCAGGCGGTAGCCGAGCAGCAGGCGCTGAACGAAGCCGGTGGTGTCACGCAGGCGCAACGTTTGACCGAGGAAGAACTGGCCGCTGCCAAAGAAGCCAAGATCGCAGCCGCGGCGCCCATCGGTACAGGCGTTGCAATCATCGTTGTTCTGCTGGGTCTGACCTTGCTGTTCGGTCGCGGCATAGCGCCATCAAAATCGACGCAGCCCTTGATTGTTGGAACCATCGGCCTTTTGCTGATGGTGTTGGTGGATGTGCTGCTGATTGCGCCGACGACATCGTCTGGGGTGGCTTTCCTGATCATGGCGATACCGTTTGCACTGGCGATCTATGGCTGCAAGTTTGCGGCTGAACGATGCGCCACCAACGACCTGATCCGTGTGGTATTCCCTCCGTTGGTTCTGATCATCGCGGTACTGGGATCTATTCTCGGCGGTATCACCAACCCGACACCAGCGGCGGCGCTGGGGGCAGGCGGAGCGATCATGCTGGCGGCTTATCGAAAGCTGCAGGATCAGGGACGCTCGGGCAAGGTGATCATCTGGTCGACCTTTGCCATCATCATCTGCATGCTGATGGGGATCAACTTCGACCTGCGTATCAATCAGGGTGATGTCTCGGTTGAAAGCTGGATTGCCTTCATCTTTGCATATGCGGCTTACCTCTATGCACTGTTCGGCCTGTTCTATGCCTGCTGGGTCTTGTTCTCCAGCGGTGTTCTGACCCCGGTGGTGCGAGAGACGGCGAAGGTGACCTCGATGGTGTTCACCATCCTGATCGGGTCGCAGTTGCTGAACCTCGTGGTGATTTCGTTCGGCGGTGAACATTACATCCAGCAGTTCCTGCGCAGTTTCGACAACGAGTTCACGGTTTTCCTGATCGTGATGCTGGTGCTGTTCATTCTGGGTTTCGTGTTGGATTTCCTCGAGATCATCTACATCGTGATCCCCATTGTAGGCCCGGTAATCTATGGTGGGTCGTTCGATCCAAAATGGGTGACGATTATGGTGGCGGTGAATCTGCAGACCTCGTTCCTGACACCACCTTTTGGTTTTGCGCTATTCTACTTGCGGGGCGTTGCGCCGAAAGAGGTGACTACTGGCCATATCTATCGCGGGATCATACCCTTCGTGATCATTCAAGTGGTGGGGATTGCTATCCTGTGGTCCTTCCCGTCGATTGTGACCATCGTTCCAGACCTTATCCCGAAATGATCGTTCGATATGATCCAAAGGAAAAGGGGGCCGCGTGGCCCCCTTTGCTTTTTTGTTTGGGGAAAGGGGCCAGCCCCTTCTTGGCATTGGCCAATTCAACCCCGAGATATTTGGGGCCAGATGAAGATCGGATTAGATAAACTGGATCAGGTCCCAGCGATTACCGAACGGGTCGCGCCAGACGACGACCCAGCCATAGTCTTCGTGTCTGGGCTCTTCTTCGAAGTGAACACCATTGGAGAGCATAGCGGCGTGATCGCGTTCAAAGTCATCGGTTTGCAGGAAGAAACCGACGCGACCTCCGGTCTGGTTGCCTACAGCGGTGATCTGATCCGGCCCGTCAGCCTGTGCCAGAAGTAGCGAACCGCTCTCGGATCCCGGAGGAGTAACCAGCACCCAGCGTTTGCCTTCGCCCAGATCTATGTTCTGAGTAAGTGTGAAGTTGAGGGTTTCGGTATAAAATTCGATGGCGGCATCATAGTCCGGCACCACAAGGGTGACCGCATGAAGGGTTTGACGCATTGTCGGCTAGCCTTTGGTCGGATGGCGATCTGGAAGCTGGATACTGGCAACCTGTTCGGCAATCGGGGCCGTAGAAAGGGGATGATGTTTGCCTTCGGTCAACTCTGACGGGTCGTTGATGCGTTCCCAAGCACCGTGAATATAGGCTTCGAGGCCGGAGAACCGCGCTTTGTAGCCCATCTTGGGGCTGCCTGGCACCCAGTACCCCAGATAGACATAAGGCAGGCCAGCCTCACGCGCTATATCGATGTGGTCGAGGATCATGTACGTCCCCAGAGAACTTTGCGGCTGTTCCGGGTCATAGAACGAGTAGACCATGCTCAGCCCATCATCCAGAACGTCGGTCAGGCTGACGGCAATCAATTCACCGGTTTCGGGATCGATATATTCAACCACGCGGCTACGGATCGGGGTTTCCTCGATCATCGCAGCGAATTCGAACACGTCCATGTCGGCCATGCCGCCATCGGCGTGGCGGGTATCCAAATAACGGCGGAACAGTTCGTATTGCTCATCGGTGGCCCAAGGCGAATTCGCCCGGCGTTGAAGGTATACGTTCCGTTTGGTGGCGCGTTTCTGACTTTTGCTGGGGCGAAAGGCCGACACGTTTATGCGGGCCGACAGACAGGCAGCGCAATCGGTGCATGAGGGGCGGTAGAGTACGTTTTGAGACCGACGAAACCCTTGTTGAGACAGCGAATTGTTCAGCTGATCTGCACCTTCGCCCTGCAAGGCCGTGAACAACTTACGCTCCATCCTGCCCTCAAGGTAAGGGCAGGGCTGGGGTGCCGTCACATAGAATTGCGGCGCGATTGGCAGCGTGTGTCGCATGAAGGTCCCGTGTTTCCTGAGACGGGATGATAACAACGGTTCCCCAAGCCGCCAAGTGATTCACGACGTTGATTTTTTTCACGCCCGTTGGTTGATCATCACCGTCCCAAGGAACGAGTCTGTCAGACCCTGGCACCGAGAACTGGTCAACATCATGATGGCCGAGATGATCTGGATCACAAAGAAGGCCATGCTGATGAAATATCCGGCAGTATGGGCCACGGCCTTACCCATATCTAGTCGGGCGCCGAAGGCATCGCGCAGTTCGATACCCATGAAGCGCATGCCCAAGGTCGCCGACCCGTTGGCAATTGTGACGACACGATAGATGAAACTAATAACCCCGTAGATCAGCGGTAGGAAGAAAAGCCCTGCGCCAAATGTCAGGAAAACCGGCACGATGCACAGAAGCGAGATAAAGGCGACATCAAAGAGCCATGCGACAAAGCGTTTGGTCGCCACCGACTGGTAGAACTCGGGCTGGCTGTCTGGATCAGGCAGGTGAGACATGTTGTAATATCCGGATATTGTTCGCGAAATCACCCTGTTCCGAAAACCGGAACAGGGCAAGTCAGGATCAGGCGCGTTCGCCGTTTTCGGCCTCGTCCCGGTTTTCGCGGGCGCGTTCGTCCATGAACTGGTCGAATTCGGCCTTGTCCTTGGCTTCGCGCAGTCGGCGCAGGAAGGCCTCGAAGTCCTGCTGTTCGCGTTCCAACCGCGCCAGCGTGTCCGCCTTGTAGGCGTCGAACGCGCTGTTGCCCGAAGGCTTCATGGCGCTCATGTGGCTGTGCCAGGTTTTGCGACGGCTGCAGGATTTACTGAACATGCGTTTGCTCCAGATCATGTAGGCCAAAAGAGCCAGGCCCACGGGCCAGAAGAAGATGAAACCAAGGACCATGACAGCGATCCAGGCACCTTTGCCTTTGTCGTCAAGCCAGGCCTCGATACGGTACAGCCATCCCGGATTTTCAGGGACAGCGGTGTCGGATAGTGCAGTCATTTAGGGTCTCCGGGTTTGATGTAAATCGTTTTCACATTGAATAGATGGGGAGCGTACCACCGGTTGCAAGGGGAGGATGTGAAAAAGATTTACATTGAGGGCGTCGCCCAACTTTGGTTGACGTCACCCGGTGAACCAAGCAATTTGCAAAAATGTCTGTCACAGAACGAAAAACCGCCCCGTCACTTGCCGAAATTCTGGACTTGGAAAAGCAGGTCTGGGCCGCGCTGGTTGAAGGTAATCCCCAAGCAGATCGGGCGTTGTTGAGCGCGGATTTTCTGGGTGTCTACACCACCGGCTTTGCCAATCGAGATGACCATGTCGGGCAATTTGCGGATGCGCCGACGATGGACCGGTACGAGCTAAGCGAAACGAAGTTGCGCGTTCTGACCCCTGATATCGTGTTGCTGTCCTATCGTGCCGACTATCAGCGGCCCGGAAGCGCGACGTGGGAAGCGATGCTGATATCTTCCCTGTGGGAGCGACGCCACGACGTCTGGATCAACAGTTTCAGCCAGGACACCCCGTTGGAGGCGCAATGACCGACCCGCTTGCCATCCACCGCGTTCCGCGCGCTTTTGATAAATCGCTAGGCGATGAAGTGTTGAATGGCGTATCGGATCTGACTGCCGATCAGAGGGAGTTGATCGCCGGTACGGCGGGGTCCAGCCCTTATCTGAAAGGTCTGATCGAGCGTGAAAGCGCGTGGTTGCCGCAGGCTCTGCAACAGACCGATCAGGCGTTGGCCGACGTGATGGCCGAAGCACGCGCATTGTCACCCGACCAGCTAAAGCCTGGATTGCGGCAGGCCAAGCGGCGCATGGCGCTACTGACGGCTTTGGCTGATCTGGCTGGGGCGTGGCCCTTAGAGAAGGTGACCGCCGCGCTGACAGATTTTGGTGCGTTGGCTGCGGATGTTGCGGCAAAGGCCGAGATTGCAGCGCTGATCCGGCGTGGAAAGCTGCCGGGGATGACTGAGAATGACGTGGAAACCGCTGCCGGGATGATCATTCTGGCGATGGGCAAGATGGGTGCGCACGAACTGAACTACAGTTCGGACATCGACTTGATTGTTCTGTTCGACGAAACCCGCTTTGACCCCGATGATTTTTTTGACGCGCGCCAGGGCATGGTGAGGGCAACACGCAATTTATGCGCCACTCTCAGCGACAAAACCGCCGATGGCTATGTCTTCCGCACCGATCTGCGGTTACGACCCGACCCGGCGGTGACGCCGGTCTGCATGGCCGCGGAGGCGGCCGAGCGCTATTATGAAAGCCTAGGCCGTACATGGGAACGAGCAGCTTATATTAAGGCCCGTCCCTGTGCAGGCGACTTGAAAGCGGGGCAGCGGTTTCTGGATACGCTACGCCCCTTTGTCTGGCGTCGGCATCTGGATTTTGCCGCCATTCAGGACGCCCATGACATGCGCCTTCGCATCCGCGAAAATAAGGGCACAGGTGGTGCGCTGACCATTCCCGGCCATGACATGAAGTTGGGACAGGGTGGTATTCGCGAGATCGAGTTCTTCACCCAAACCCGCCAATTGATTGCGGGTGGGCGTGATCCTGATTTGCGTGTGCGGGGCACTGTGCCTGGTCTGTCTGCGCTCGCCAAAAAAGGTTGGATACCACAAGACGTGGCAGAGAAATTGACCGACCACTACCGTGCCCACCGTGAGGTCGAACACCGCATTCAGATGGTTCATGATTCGCAAACTCACAAGGTGCCACAATCGCCTGACGGGATCGAAAGGGTCGCCTGTCTGGTGGGGATCGACAGCGCCGAACTGACCGTCGACCTGACCCGACGATTGACTGAGGTGCATGAACTGACCGAAGGGTTCTTTGCCCCCGGTTCTTCAACCCCCATTCCAGCCAAAGAGGCCGACTTCGACCGAAGCGTTCTGGCCCGCTGGCCGACCTATCCGGCCCTGCGTTCGCAACGAGGCGCGCGGATATTCGAACGTCTCAAGCCAGAGCTTCTATCGCGCCTATCGAAAACCGCGAAACCGGATGAGGCGTTGCTGGCGCTGGATGGGTTCCTGTCCGGCTTGCCCGCCGGAGTGCAGCTGTTTTCTCTGTTCGAAGCCAACCCACATCTGATCGACCTGCTGGTAGATATAGTAGGCACCTCACACGCTCTGGCGGCGCATTTGTCGCGCAACGCCAGTGTCTTTGATGCGGTGATCGGTGGCAGTTTTTTCACCGACTGGCCGGGTCGGGTCGCCTTGCAGACCGAACTGGAACAAGCCCTCGGGCAAGAGGCGGATTACGAAACCCAGCTCGATTTTGCGCGCCGCTGGTGCAAGGAATGGCATTTCCGGATCGGCGTGCATCATTTGCGTGGCTTAATCGACGGACTTCAGGCCGGGCGGCAATACGCTGAACTTGCCAATGCCGTCATTGCTGCGATTCTGCCACGTGTCACCGAGCAATTTGCAAAGAAACACGGACCTGCACCAGGTCGCGGCGCAGCGGTTTTGGGCATGGGCTCACTGGGGGCAGGGCAGATCAATTCGCAATCCGATCTGGATATGATCGTGATCTATGATCCGCTGGATCAGGACATGTCCGACGGTCCGCGACCACTCGCCACGCGCACATACTACGCCCGGTTTACGCAGGCACTGATTACCGCTCTGTCTGCGCCGATGTCGCAGGGGCGGCTTTACGAGGTCGACATGCGTCTGCGCCCCTCGGGCAATCAGGGGCCGGTGGCGACCAGCTTGGCCAGCTTTACCAACTACCAGCAAAACGAAGCCTGGGTGTGGGAGCATCTGGCCCTGACCCGCGCTCATGTCGTGGCAGGCAATGGAGAACTGGCGCAGGATATCGAAACCTTCCGTGCCGAGTTCCTGTCTCAGCCAGAAGACCGCCAGAAAGTGCTGCGCGAGGTGGCTGAAATGCGGGCCCGTTTGGCGGCCGCGAAATCTCCGGCGGGGATTTGGGATGCCAAGAACGGCGCCGGTCGCATGATGGATATCGAGTTGGTGGCCGAAACCGGGGCGTTGCTATCCGGTGTCACTCATCGCGATGTATCAGCGGGGCTGGACGGCGCTGTCGCTGCCGAATTGCTGGACGTCGCTCAGGCGCAAACGTTGAAAGACTGCTACGATCTATGCTGGTCCGTGCAATGCGCGGCCCGGCTGCTATCCGGCAAGGTCATCGAGGCCGACAAGATCGGCGAAGGCGGTGCGGCGTTCCTATGCCGCGCGACTGGGTTCGAACAGGTCGAGCAACTTCAGGCCGCATTGCAGGAAAAGTACACCGCCGCTGCCGACATCATCGGTCGCGTCATCGGGGAGGGGAAAGATGCCGCGCAATGACGACCCAAACGATCACAAGGGCTTGATCCGCGAGGCCTATCGGATCGAGGGCATTACGCTGCCCGAATGCCGCAGCATCTTTTTAGACTGGGCGCTCAGCCTGCCTGCGGAGCAGGATCAAAAGCAGGCCCTGACGGACTTGCATGCTTCATATGTCGTGCAGAATGCCGATCATCCGATGACACAAGTGCTGGCCGAAGGGTTGCAATCAGCCCAAGCGCCGAAACGACGCGGCGGCTGGCGTTCTCGGCCCCGCTAGGGCTTTCCCCCCGGCGCGTTCGCCACTATGAGGGCGTCATGACCCAAGCCTCCGACTGTCCCCGTATTCGTCTGAAACCCAAAGCCAACGCGCGCGGCCTGCGTCATGGCTTCCCTTGGGTCTACGCCAATGACATCGTCGCCGACCGCCGCACCCGAAAGATACCGGCCGGCGCACTGGCCGTGCTTGAGGACGACAAACGCGCGCCCATCGCTCTGGTCGCGGTAAACCCCGAGTCAAAGATCATGTGCCGTGTGCTGGATCGAAACCTTGACGCGGAACTGAACGCCGGGTGGTTTGAAACCCGCCTGCGCCCTGCGCTTGAGATGCGCGAGCGTCTGTTCGATGCGCCCTACTACCGCCTGATCCATGCCGAGGCTGATGGCTTTCCGGGCGTGATCATCGACCGGTTCGGAGACGCCTGTGTGATCCAGCCCAATGCCGCCTGGGCTGAGGCGCATCTGGAAACATTAACCGACGCTTTGGTCACCGTTACTGGCGTAACAAACATATTGAAAAACGCCTCGGGCCGGACACGGGGGTTGGAGGGGCTGGATGACGTGAACCAGACGCTCCGCGGCACCGCTCCGGACGCGCCATTGCCGGTGCCGATGAACGGCGCGACCTATATGGCCGACCTGACCGGCGGCCAGAAAACCGGCCTATTTTACGACCAACGCCCAAACCACGCCTTTGCTGCGCGACTCGTCCACCCGGACGCGCAAGTGTTGGATGTGTTCAGCCATGTAGGTGGGTTCGGTCTGGCGATGCTGGCCGGTGGCGCGACAAAGGCGTTGTCTGTCGATGGCTCGGCAGCTGCACTGGAATTGGCCAGTGAAGGCGCGCGGGCATCGGGCTTTGCCGACAGGTTCCAAACCCGGCAGGGCGATGCGTTCGATGTGCTTACCCAGCTGGGTGACGAAGGCGCTCAGTTCGATGTCGTTGTCTGTGACCCACCAGCCTTTGCGCCTTCGAAACAAGCGTTAGACGCGGGATTGCGCGCCTATGAACGTGTCGCGCGGTTGGCGGCTCCTTTAGTAAAGTCGGGCGGCTATTTGGGCCTGTGCTCTTGCTCTCACGCCGCCGATCTGGGGCGCTTCCGCGATGCGTCGTCGCGCGGCATCGGCCGGGCAGGGCGGCAAGCTCAACTGATCCACACAGGGTTCGCCGGACCGGACCACCCGCAATTGCCGCAACTGGCCGAAAGCGGATACCTCAAAGCCGTGTTCTACCGGCTGTGAAGGCGGTTCTGGATACCTGTGTCATCTACCCCACGGTGATGCGAGAGATGCTGTTGGGCGCGGCCAAACTCGGCCATTTCACCCCCATCTGGTCTACTCGCATCCTCGAGGAATGGGCCCGGGCTGCCCGCAAGCTGGGTCCGGAAGGTGAGGCTCAAGCCCGCGCAGAAATCGCCCTGACCCGGTCAAATTGGCCCAAGGCCGAACGCACGGCCACTGCGGGCCTCGAACAGGGCCTCTGGCTGCCCGACAGTGCGGATATTCACGTTCTTGCGACCGCCGTAGCGGCTTCGGCCGACGTTATTGTCACCGTCAATGCCAAGGATTTTCCCAAGAATATCCTTGCCGAAGAAGGGCTTGACCGCCGCGACCCCGACAGCCTGTTGCACAGCTTTTGGCAGACCGATCCCGAGGGTATGAACGATACAGCCAACCGCGTCCTTGCAGAGGCTAATCGTCTGTCCGGAGACCAATGGACCCTCCGCGCCCTAATGAAAAAAGCCCGCTTGCCACGCCTCGGCAAAGCGCTCACCACTTAAGCCCTGATCTAACTTAGTCTGGCGAAAAATATCCCGAGGTGCACGAGGGGCTGGCCCCTCGGTGCCCAAACCTATCCGTCCGTCGCCCAACGCCGCTCAAGCGCCTCCAATGCAGCAATCCGGTCATCTGTCTTTGGGTGGCTCATCAACCACGCAGGAACAACTCCCGCTCGCTGTTGAGTGAGGTCTTCCAGCTTGTGAAACAGAGATTTCTGCGGACCGATGCCAATACCCGCCTTGGTCAGCAGGGCTGCGGCATACTCATCTGCCTCATACTCATCCCCGCGCGACAGCCGCGATGCAAGAAGATGGGTCAACATATTGGCAATCCACGCGCCGATGAATGGAATGAAGCGATTCAGCAGCATCATCAACGCCGCCCGCATCGCGTTCTGGCCAGAAAAATCTATCATCCGACGACGTGCATGCCCCAAGGCCACATGCCCCAACTCATGCGCGATAACGCTGGCCATCTCCTCGGCGGAAACCTCCCCGCTGCGGAACTTGCGATAGAAACCACGTGTAATGAAAATGCGACCATCTGGTGCGGCCAACCCGTTCACCGGGTCAATCTCATAGATATACACCGGCACCCGGTCGATCTCGAGAGCGGCTGCCAGCCGATCGGTCATACGCTTGAGCGCCGGGTCCGCCAATTCGGTAGACTTGGCGTCCAGTTCCCGATGTGTACGCCAGACCGAAATCCGGTACATGACAACGGCGTATGCAATCGCCAATAGAATGGGAGTGAGGCGTAACATACTTCAGATATGGGCAAGGAATGCGGGTAAGGCAAGCTCGCAACTTTGTCGGCTCACCTTTTCTCTGACGCAGGCGATCACATCCCGGATTCCACGCGTTTTGGGCCGCGTCCGGTCTGTTTCCGAGGCCTGTCCGCGCCGGCCTCTACAGGCTCAATCGTTCTCTTCCGCTTTGCGCAACTCAGAGCCCAAAGCGTCAAGTTTGTCGTAAAAGTCAGGATCAGAGGGATCGAGCCCGGCAATGTCATTGATAATTTCTGAGCTGACTCGGCTATCTTTGCGGTCATTCAATAAGTTCGGTTCTTGCACAGCAACGTCGATACTCGGTTCACGCACTGCGACGTCGGCTTCCTCGCGTGGTTCATCATTCTCTGACACGACGGTTGGAAATGACGGTATGACTTCGGGATCTGCGTCGCGAGGTGTCGAAGCGTGCGAGGTGTTCCGCTCGCCCAATTTAAGCGCACCGTCGGGGTTTAAAGTCTTCGCCGCGAACGGAACACTATAGCTGTTTTGTAGCTGCTTACCGGTTTCGTCATCGGCACTTCCTAAATCCAGCAAAAAGGCCGAATCCTTTTCCGTAAGGGTACGGGCGCCGGAATAGCGGTGAAAATCCTGATCGTATGGCAGCAGAGTTAAACCCTCGTCCATATTGCGATCATCTGGCTCTGGAAAATCGAAGTTTTCGTGGAAATCAGGCAATACATCCTTTGCCAGTTCAGCGCCCCTTGAAGCTTCGAAAATGGCATGTTCAGCCTCTTTCAGGGCAACCATGGTATCTAGCCGTAGATCTTTAACGTTTGCGCGTATTTCATCGCGGGCTTCTTCGTGACCTTCCGCCAACCGAAGTTCCTTTTTCAAGGTATAGAGCTTGTCGTCATAATTTGGATCACTCGGCTCAAGCTTGGCGATATCTTCGACAATCTCATCGCTGCTACGCCCGTTGTAGCGTTCGTTCAGGTCATGCAGGTCGCGCCGGGCATCGTACAGGTCAGATCGCAGGTCATAGTATTCTTTTGCTTCCGTTTGGTACGCTGAAATCTTGCCTACGTTGCTGATCGGGGTCGCATTTCTGAAAGCCAGAGCTGCTGCGTTTGTGGCCTTCAAGTGTCGAAGTCTGTCCGAGCCATATGGATCGGTAATCGCAGCCACAAGTGGATCACGGGAAAAGTGCTTTGGATGCTTCTCGTTTTCGTAAGAAGAGTATCGCTTGATGCTTCGCGTGATCGGAAAGGGGGTTTCCTCGATCGGTGCAATTGATGCTTTCGTGTAGGTTTTTCTGGGGGTTTTGGTCGAAATCCGTTTGGGCTTTGCCCGTGATCGCGTACCGAATAATTGCTGGACGTCACGCCTGAATTCGCGCCCGAACTCGGACAACGAAAACATCTGAACTCTTCCTTTTTTGTTTTTTCCATTGCCCTTGTGACTTTTCGCAAACGCGGTGTCGGGTGTTAGAGCAAATGCGGCAACTGCCACGGATGAAGTAACAAGCGACACAGACGTTACGATAGGAATTATAAAACCACGCAGATCAAAATTGGTCATGTTAGGCCCCCCAGCCAAAACCAGTGCCAAATATATCACAAAAATCGGATGCGTGGGTTTTTTCCGATAAATTGCTTTGGTTGGACAATCGGATGAGGGGGCAACCCGAAAAGTTAAGCCTTTTCTAGCTTGGCGAAATGCCTAGGAATTAGCTTTCAACGAAGTTCTAGCGCGTCAGCTCTCGCATGCCTTGTTCCAGCCCCGCCAAGGTCATCGGCACCATTCGATTTTCGAAAATCTCTTGGATCATGCCGATGGAGTGGGTGTAGTCCCAGTATTTTTCGGGCACCGGGTTGATCCAGAGGTTTGACGGCCATTGTTCGCGGGCACGCTGTAACCAAACTTGACCGGCTTCTTTGTTCCAGTGTTCGTTTGCACCACCGGGATAGGCGATCTCGTAGGGGCTCATCGAGGCGTCGCCGACGAAGATGCATTTATAGTCCGCACCATAGGTCCGCAGAACCTCATGCGTAGGGGTTTGCTGGTCCCAGCGGCGGTGATTGTCGCGCCAGACGCCCTCATACAAGCAGTTGTGGAAGTAGTAATACTCTAGATGCTTAAACTCGGTCCGAGCGGCCGAGAACAATTCCTCGACCACCTTGATATGCGGGTCCATCGAGCCGCCGACATCCAAAAACAGCAGCACTTTGACCGCGTTGTGACGTTCGGGGCGGGTTTTGACGTCCAGATAGCCGTGCTCGGCGGTGGCGCGGATGGTGCCGTCGAGATCCAACTCGTCGGCGGCCCCCTCGCGCGCCCAACGGCGCAAGCGTTTCAGGGCGACCTTTATGTTGCGTGTCCCAAGTTCAACTGTATCGTCCAAGTTCTTGAATTCGCGCTTGTCCCAGACCTTGACCGCGCGCTGGTGACGGCTTTCCTTCTGCCCAATACGCACGCCTTCAGGGTTATAGCCATAAGCGCCGAACGGAGAGGTGCCGGCTGTGCCGATCCACTTATTACCGCCTTGGTGGCGGCCTTGCTGTTCCTTGAGGCGCTCACGCAGCGTTTCCATCAGCTTGTCGAACCCGCCAAGCGCCTCGATCTCAGCCTTTTCTTCATCGCTTAGGTGTTTCTCGGCCATCTTGGCCAGCCAGTCGGCAGGGATATCGACGGCCTCAAGAACCTGATCAAAGCTGATTTCGTCCAGACCTTCGAAACTGGCAGCAAAGGCGCGGTCGAACTTGTCGATGTTACGCTCGTCCTTCACCATCGAGACACGGGCAAGGTAGTAGAACGCCTCGACATCATAGGTCGCCAAACCCTTTTTCATGCCCTCTAGAAAGGTCAAGTATTCGCGTAAGGAAACGGGAATACCGGCTTTTCTGAGGTTCTCGAAAAAGGGTAGGAACATCGGTCAGACCACGAAGCGTACTAGAATGAGGGACAAAATCAGCCCGATCAAACCAAAAGCAATGCCGTAGCCGGCGGCGTATTGCGCCATGTCTGCGCCGGTGCCGTTGCGTTTGCGTGCCGTCAGTGCCCCCAGGATTGCGCCCAGGATTGCCATTCCCACAACTACGACCATGCGTTATCCGCCTCTGTTGTTATTTCGGGGGGCCTCCGCAACGTCCTGCATCAGTGACCGCACCACCGTTTCCGAGCCGAACCCGTAGCGCGCCCATCCCAGGCTGTCCAGCCTGACGGAACGTGCCTGAGCTGTACGCCCCGCTTGATTAAGCGCCTCTGATTTCAACAGTAGCAGGGTTGCCAGTTGCGCGGCATTTTCGGCTCTCATCATCACATCTATGGCCCGGTCCAATTCTGGCAAGACGTCCGGGCCTTTGCCCTGCGCCAAAGCATATGAGGCCGTTTGGGTGGTGATATAAGCCTGATGGACCTCGGTGCCGGGTGTGGTACGCAGAAACTGCATTGCGGTCTGGTAATTGCGTAACGCCTCTTGCGGATTGTCGAACTGCTCCATGCGTCCCAGAACGTAGTAGGGATAGGCGCGGCGATGGTCGGTCCAGCCTTGTTCCTGTCCGATCTGGGCAGCCCTTTGCGCAGCCCGTTGACGGCGTTGCGAACTTAGTTGCGGGCGCAGAGATTTCTGTACCGCATTGATCCAATCCCGCGGAGTCTCGGAGACCGCTTGTGCTTTCAGACCGTTTCCACGGGGGTTCAGGCGGCTGAGTACACTGGGCACGGCAGCCTCGACCTCTTCGCGTGTCATGCCGCTGCGCAATTCGGGCGAATAGGCCGTGCGCAGGATCAGCATGTCGAACCCGGTCAGTACTGTATGGATGTTGTCATCGTTGAACACCGAATCCGGCAGGTGGTACAGGTCGTTCAATGGCCCCAGTGCTTGGGCGATTTCTTCATGCAAGCAGTCCCGCTTTTCCTGCGGGCTGACGTCGTAGGGAATGAATATACCTAGACGCTCTCGGCTGCGCAGTCTGCTCCAGCTGCTTTTCTGTTTGCGCCGGTCGCGGCGGTACTCCTCGAAACTTGAAGAGTTGGGCACCACGAAGCAGGCCGCTTGCGGCAGGATTTCATGGATTTGCTCCTGACTGACAGCCTCGATCGTAATATTGGCTGAACTGTCGGAAATCTGGCGAATGTCGATTTTGGCCTCACGGCGCAAACGGTTCAGCAACTGGGTGAGATCGCGCTGCATTGAGGGCGTGGGTGAGCCGGTCAATTTTACCGTGATGGGCGTTTCGAACCGCGTGAACACAGGGAGTTGCGCGCCGCCCTCCAGCGCAAAATGCAGTGACACAAAGTCTGCCGCGATATTCGCATTCGAGCGGGCCGGAGGCGTTGGTGAGGCATGAGTGAAGGCTTTGGCCGGAGGCAATGTCTCTTCGATCGCCTTCACGCGGGTTGGCACTTCGGTCGGTTCAACCGTCGCGCAGCCTGCAAGCGCCACGGCTGCAAGGAGAGCGCTCCATCGCATCATGGGCGCTGATACCTAATGAACGGCGTCTGCTTGCCGATGCGGTCATAAAGCTTACGGGCAGTGTGGTTGAAGTCTTGCGTCAGCCAATAGACGGAGGGGGCACCTTGACGGTCGGCCTCGTCATACACGGCTTGGATAAGGGCTCGTCCGACACCAGTGCCGCGCGCTTCAGGGCGGGCAAAGAGGTCCTGTAGGTAGCAAACGGGCTCCACTTTCCATGCATGGCGGTGAAAAAGATAGTGGGTCAGGCCAACCAGCTGTCCATTCTGTTCGGCTACAAAGCAAGAGAATTCATGAGCATCATTGCCCAGCAGGCGTGCAAAAGTGATGTCGTAAATCTCATCTGGCACCTCGGTTTCATAGAAGGCCAGATAGTCCCGCCACATGTCGGACCATTCTGCGCGATCTTCAGGTCGCAGCGCTCGGATCTTCAAAGTGTCAGCCAATTACAATGTCCCGTTCGTTCACGTCGAAACTAACCCGGTTGGCCCGGGCTGCCACCCATTGATGCTGACATCCGGCCCCACTCAAGGCAAGCGGCGATCACCAGATGTTCAACGTCTCAGCGTTTGCTGCGCGCCATAAAGGCCAAACGTTCGAACAAATGCACGTCCTGTTCGTTCTTCAGCAACGCCCCATGTAGCTTGGGCAGGGCATTGGCGCCGTCGCGTTTTAGGTCCTCGGCAGTCAGGTCCTCGGCCAAAAGCAGTTTCAGCCAGTCCAGTACCTCAGAGGTCGAAGGTTTTTTCTTCAACCCCTGCGTTTCGCGAATTTCATAGAACTGGGTCAGCGCTGTGGTCAGCAGCGCGTCCTTGATGCCGGGGTGATGGACCTCGACGATCCGGCGCATGGTCGTCTCATCCGGGAAGCGGATGTAATGGAAGAAACAACGGCGCAGAAACGCGTCAGGGAGTTCCTTTTCATTGTTCGAAGTGATGATGACGATGGGGCGGTGCTTGGCCCGGATGGTTTCGCCCGTCTCGTAGACATGGAATTCCATCTTATCAAGCTCTTGCAGCAGGTCGTTGGGGAATTCGATATCGGCCTTGTCGATCTCGTCGATCAGCAGAACCACCTTTTCGTCGGCTTCGAAGGCCTGCCACAACTTGCCCTTGCGGATATAGTTCGAAACATCATGCACGCGCTCGTCGCCTAACTGGCTGTCGCGCAGACGGCTGACCGCGTCATATTCATACAGGCCCTGCTGTGCACGGGTGGTGGACTTCACGTTCCACTCGATCATCTTCAGCCCCAGCGCACCGGCCACCTGCTTGGCCAGTTCGGTCTTGCCGGTGCCCGGTTCTCCCTTAACCAACAAGGGGCGTTCCAGAGTTACGGCAGCGTTGACCGCAATAGTAAGGTCGTCGGTGGCAACATATTCTGCGGTGCCTTGGAAACGTGCGGTCATGGGCCCCTCGTGTGGTTTCGCGCGAACTGTGCTGTTCGGGTTACAGAGGGGCGATGATTTTGACAAGCGGATCGCGGCGTCGTGCGATACGAATTTCGTAACGACTCCAGTCTCTTTCGGGTGATTCGCGCCACTTTGGGTGTCGCGTCGGTTGTGGGTTGCCCAAGTTTCGCCCGACATTTTTCACAGAAAAACAAGGTTTTGTTGTTATATGTCTCATATTTAGACAAGTCGGAGCGGTTACGTATCAACTCGACGTTTGTGTAGTGACATTCCAACGCGCGTCGGTTACACGCTCCGCAGAAGGGGGTGCCAAATGTCAGGTGAAACAACAGCAACCGACGTTTCTGGCCATACCGAGGGAGCAAAAATGAAGCAGGAAGTTTTTCTGCCGGAAGACTACCGCCCGGCCGAAGATGAGCCTTTCATGAATGACCGACAGCTTGAGTATTTTCGTCGCAAGCTGCTGGATTGGAAGAATGAACTTTTGGCGGGCAGCCGCGACACGATTGAGGGGCTGCAGGACAACACCCGTAACATTCCGGACGTTGCAGACCGCGCGAGCGAGGAAACCGACCGCGCGCTGGAACTGCGCACCCGCGACCGTCAGCGCAAGCTGGTGGCCAAGATCGACTCGGCCTTGCGCCGCATCGACGAGGGTGAGTACGGCTATTGCGAGATGACCGGCGATCCGATCTCGCTGAAACGTCTGGATGCGCGTCCGATCGCGACCATGACGCTGGAAGCGCAGGAACGTCACGAGCGCCGCGAGAAAGTTCACCGCGACGATTGATCGCTGTGAAATTCGGGAAAATACCAACGCCGGGGCCTGTTGCTCCGGCGTTTTTGCGTTAAGCCGTAGCCATGAATATCGAAGGTCTGAAATTTGGCGTCATCGGGGGTGGCATTGGTGGTGTCGCGGCAGCTCTGGCGCTGCGGCAACGCGGGGCTCAGGTTACGGTTTTCGAGCAGGCAGCTGAACTTACCGAAGTCGGGGCTGGCTTGCAGATTAGCGAAAACGGAATGGTTGTTCTGCGCGCCCTGAACGTTGTGGGCGAAACGCATGAGGCCGGCATCCGCTCCTACGGAACGCTGCTGCGCGATTATCGGGCAGGGCGGTCTATCAGTGAAATACCGGCACCTGCCGCTGGACCGACCTATTACTACCATCGTGCTGATTTGCTGGGTTTGCTGCACAAACAAGCGCTTCGGGAAGGGGTCGAGTTTCGATTGGGCGCACGAGTTTCTCGGGTACACAAGCATCCGTCCGAAGCCGAGGTTGTTCTGGGAGACGGCACCAGATTACGTGTCGGTTGTGCCATTGCCGCTGATGGTGGGCGAAGCGAAATCCGTGTCGGCCTGAACGGTCCCGAAGCGCCCGAATTTACGCATCAAGTGGCCTGGAGGGCCACAATCCCCTGGGCGCGCCGCGATCAAAAACCGTGCGCTGTTCTGACCATGGGGCCGGGGCGGCATGTCGTAACTTACCCTCTTCGCGATCACACTCTGATGAACATAGTTGCGATTGAAGAGCGGTCCGACTGGAAAGAAGAAGGCTGGCGTCTGCGCGGTGAACCAGAGGACTTACGAGCGCGATTTTTCGATTTCGGCGGGCTTGTCGGGGAAATCCTTGGACAGGTTCAGGAACCCCACATCTGGGCCTTGTTCCTGCGACCCGTGGCTGAGCACTGGCAGAACGGGCGTGTTGCCCTTTTGGGGGATGCGGCCCATCCAACACTGCCGTTCATGGCGCAAGGGGCCTGCCTTGCGCTTGAAGACGCCTGGGTGTTGGCTCGGTCCTTCGATGAGCAGTCGGGTGTTACGCAAGCGCTTGCCGCCTACGAGACTCGCCGCCGTCCGAGGGCAAAACGGGTTGTAGACGCCGCTGGGGCAAACGCGCGTAACTTTCATTTGCGGGGCCCTATGCGACTTGCGGCTCAGATGGCGTTATTGGCCATTGGCCCCAGACTTTCGCGGAAATACGAGTGGATCTATGCTTACGACGCGACTGTTTGACACTTTATAGGTCTAGGTCGACCCAGACCGGCACGTGATCCGACGGTTTTTCTTGCCCGCGCACTGTGGAATCAATCTGGCAATCGCGCATAAGATCGGCGGCTTGCGGTGTCAGTAGGAAGTGGTCGATACGGATGCCGTCATTCTTGTTCCAAGCGCCGGCCTGATAGTCCCAAAACGAATAGTGGCCAGGACCTTGAGTGCGGGCTCGGAACGCCTCGGTGAAGCCCAGATTGAGAATTTTTCGAAACGCGGCCCGGCTTTCAGGGCGAAACAAGGCATCCTCGCGCCAGGCATCCGGTCGGGCAGCATCTTCGGCCTGTGGAATGATATTGTAGTCACCTGCCATGAGGGCTGGCTCTTCGCTGGCCATCAGATCGCGGGCGCGGTTATACAAACGCTCCATCCACGCCAGCTTATAGTCGTACTTCGGACCAGGCACCGGATTGCCGTTGGGCAGATACAACCCGCATATCCGCAATGCCTTTTTGCCGATCACCGTGGCTTCGATCCAGCGTGCCTGTTCATCCTCATCATCGCCCGGCAGTCCGCGGGAGACATCTTCAAGAGGCAGCTTCGACAGGATCGCGACGCCGTTAAAGCTTTTTTGTCCGTGTGTTTCGACGTTGTATCCCCGTTCCTCGAATATCTCGCGCGGGAAGTTCTCGTCGACCGACTTAATCTCCTGCAGCAGAACTACATCGGGTTGCGCATCATCCAACCACCGGGGCAAAGCCTCAGCCCGCGCTTTAATGCCGTTGATGTTGAACGTGGCGATTTTCATACGCGATCCCTCCGCTGGCTTCAGGCAACCTATCGCCCAGAACTTGGCTAACGGCAAGGTGGATGGCTGGATTGCGAGGCTCTGTTTCGCGCTCCGGGATATTTTTAGCCAGATGAAGAAACGGATCCTTAACCATTCTGGTCGAATAGAGCTTTGCGGTACAAGCGAGGACGC
Source organism: Ruegeria sp. SCP11 (assembly GCF_040329455.1). NCBI lineage: Bacteria > Pseudomonadati > Pseudomonadota > Alphaproteobacteria > Rhodobacterales > Roseobacteraceae > Ruegeria > Ruegeria sp. SCP11. The sequence goes on from NZ_JBDZYG010000001.1 coordinate 334,445, forward strand.
GGATGATCGCGCGCCAAGTGAAGCTGTCCGGCATAATCGCCAGAGAGCGAACCCTACTTCATCTGGCGAAAATATTCTGAGGTGTGGGGGCTAAGCTCCCACCGGCGATTACATCGAAAAAGAGGTGCCGCAGCCGCATGAGGACGTGGCGTTCGGGTTTTCGATTACAAAACGCGCACCGATCAACTCTTGCGTAAAGTCGATAACCGCATTTTCGAGAAATGGCAGAGAAACCGAGTCCACGATGACTTTCTGACCTTTGCCTTCGAGGATCAGGTCATCCTCTTTAGGCTTATCCAGCGCGATCTCATATTGAAAACCGGAGCATCCGCCGCCTTCCACCGCGACGCGCAGGGCCTGTCCCTGATCTGCTGCGCCAATCTCGGCGAGCCGATCGAAGGCGCGTTCTGTGACTGTTGGGGGCAGATTCATGCCAGTCTCCAAAGGTTTATTTCTTCAGCACGGTACAATATATGAAACCTAACGACAGGCGACAAGGACAAGACCTTTGGACAGAGCGGGTTTTGCCTCGGATCCAAGCCGCGCCAAGGGGCGGCTTGTGCCGGAGGAAGAAAGCAGTTTCCGGTCATGCTTTCAGCGTGATCGCGACAGGATCATTCACGCCAGCGCCTTTCGGCGACTAAAGCACAAGACGCAAGTGTTTGTGGAGCATGAGGGCGACAGCTATCGCACACGTCTGACCCATTCCATTGAAGTTGCTCAGGTGGCGCGCACTATCGCAGGCGCGCTTGGCCTGAACCCGGAACTGACTGAGGCCGTCGCATTGGCGCATGATTTGGGACATACCCCTTTCGGACATACGGGTGAAGATGCCTTACACGCGCTAATGGCACCCTATGGCGGCTTTGATCACAACGCGCAGGCAATAAGGGTTCTGACCAAGTTGGAGCGTCATTACGCCGAATTCGACGGCTGCAATCTGACATGGGAATGTCTGGAAGGGATTGCGAAACACAACGGGCCGGTTGTGGGCGAGCTTCCATGGGCACTGGCGGAATGCAATGACGGCTTTGACTTGGAACTGCACACCCATGCCAGCGCAGAGGCTCAGGTAGCGGCTTTGTCCGATGATATCGCCTATAACAACCATGACTTGCTGGATGGGTTGCGCGCAGGCCTGTTCACGGATGAAGAAATTCGGGACTTGCCCATCGTAGGTGCTTGCTATGCAGAGGTAGATCGCAAGTATCCGGGGATCGACCCGTATCGCCGCCGGCACGAGGCACTACGACGCGTTTTCGGGGTCATGGTTTCGGATGTCATCGATACCTCGCGGGATTTGATCGCCGGTTCCGGCGCACAGGCGGTCGAGGAAATTCGGCATCTGGGCTATCCGGTGATCCAGTTCTCAGGCGGGCTTTGGGCGCAACTCAAGGAAATTCGGAGTTTTCTGTTTTCACGGATGTATCGCGCGCCGAGTGTCATGAAGGTGCGGGCCGAGGTCGGTACGGTGGTTGAGGAATTGTTCCCCCTCTATCTGAACGACCCGAAACAGATGCCCGTGCATTGGCATTCCGAGATCGAGGCGGCTCCAAATGAAACGGCCTTAGCTCGGATTGTATCGGACTACATTGCCGGGATGACCGACCGGTTTGCGCTTCAGGACCACGCCCGGCTGACCGGTCGCTGATTACTCGACTCCGATATAGGCCAGTGCCCAGACCTGCTGACCGGCCTGTTCCTGTGCCAGATCGGCATCATCTGTGGGCGGGAAGACGATCATGGTCGGGCCGTACCCTCCGATCCCCATCGGACTGCCATCGGCGTGAGTTGCCACGATAGGTTGGTTCTCCGCGATTCTGTCCCATGGAATTTCGGACTGATAGCCATCCATCGCCATAGGCTTCGCTGTTTTCCCTTCCGCCCCGGCTAGGGTCATCACCTCTGAAAGGCGTGGGCCTGAAAAGGCAATGTCGCGCTGGTTGCCTTCCGGACCATAGGCGATTGTAATTTCAAATTGCTCCAACCCATCCAGCGTTGCCGCATCGAAACCAGCCGCTCCGTCGTGCTGGACCTCGAGATAGCCCAATAGTCCACCGTCGTTTTCACCACGCGCGGGCAGGTTGGTTTCGGTCACGGCGCCGCCCAGTGTCAGTAGTACGTGGCCTTGTGGCGCGGGCATCTCTGCCCAAACCGGCAGGGCGGTGGTCAGCAGCAGACTAAGGGGCAGGGCAAGGCGCATCGACAGGTCTCCGAAAAACAGATTTACGCCGACACTAGCGGGCTTTGGCGTTAAACCAAGCTCAAACTTTAGGCGTCCATTGACCTTGCCGCAGTGCATGGTAAACCGCCGGGCAAGCAAAAGGACATCCGAAATGAACCTGTTTTCCGAGATCCGCGGCCTGGTACTGGACGCGCTGGCGCAGATGCAGTCCGAAGGCGCGCTGCCCGAAGGGCTGAGCTTTGACAACGTGGCCGTTGAACCGCCGCGCGATGCGGCGCATGGGGATATGGCGACCAACGCGGCGATGGTGCTGGCGAAACCGGCCAAGATGAAGCCGCGTGACATTGCCGATGTGCTGGCCGGTAAGCTGGCGGCGGATGAGCGGATAACCAGCGCCGAAGTAGCCGGACCGGGTTTCCTGAACCTGCGTCTTGCGCCCTCCGTTTGGCAGGGCGTTCTGGCGGCGGTGCTGGAGAAGGGCACCGACTACGGCCGCTCGACCATGGGGCAGGGGCAGAAGGTCAACGTCGAATATGTCTCGGCCAACCCAACCGGTCCGCTGCATGTGGGCCATACGCGGGGCGCGGTGTTCGGCGATGCTCTGGCGAGCTTGCTGGCCTATTCCGGCCATGATGTGACCCGTGAGTACTACATCAATGACGGTGGTGCGCAGGTGGATGTGCTGGCGCGCTCGGCCTATGAGCGCTATCGCGAGGCCAATGGCCTGAGCCCCGAGATTGCCGAAGGGCTGTATCCGGGCGACTACCTGATCCCGATTGGCGAGGCGCTGAAAGAGAAATACGGCGACAGCCTGATCGACAAGCCGGAAAGCGAATGGCTTGAGGATCTGCGTAACTTTGCCACCGACGCGATGATGGACCTGATCCGCGCCGACCTGAAGGCGCTGGGCGTCGAGATGGACGTGTTTTTCTCGGAGAAGTCGCTCTATGGCACCGGCCGGATCGAGGCGGCGCTGGAGTCGCTGACCGAGAAGGGCCTGATCTACGAAGGCGTGCTGGAGCCGCCCAAGGGCAAGAAGCCCGAAGATTGGGAGCCGCGCGAACAGACGCTTTTCAAATCGACCGAACATGGCGATGACGTCGACCGCCCCGTCAAGAAGTCGGACGGCTCGTGGACCTATTTTGCCCCGGATATTGCCTATCACTACGACAAAGTCAGCCGTGGCTTTGACGCGCTTATAGACGTGTTTGGCGCCGACCATGGCGGTTATGTCAAACGGATGAAGGCGGCTGTGTCGGCGCTGTCCGACGGCAAGGTGCCGCTGGATATTAAGCTGACTCAGTTGGTGAAGCTGTGGAAGAATGGCGAGCCGTTCAAGATGTCCAAACGGGCGGGGAACTTTGTCACTCTGCGCGATGTGGTGGATCAGGTTGGTCCGGACGTGACCCGTTTTGTGATGCTGACCCGCAAGAATGATGCACCACTCGATTTCGACTTCGATAAGGTGCTGGAGCAGAGCCGCGAGAACCCCGTGTTCTACGTCCAATACGCCCATGCTCGTGTGTGCAGCGTGCTGCGCCGCGCGAAAGAGGCCGGGATTGCCGCCGATGACGGCACGCTTGCCGGGGCGGATCTGAGCAAGAACGACCACGCCTCGGAACTGACCGTGGCCAAGAAGCTGGCCGAATGGCCGCGTCTGGTGGAAATCGCCGCGCGCACCAACGAACCGCACCGCGTTGCGTTCTACCTGTATGAACTCGCCGGGGATTTCCACGCGCTTTGGAACAAGGGCAATGATGAAACCCAGCTGCGTTTCATCCAGGATGGCGATGTTGCCACAAGCCAGTCGAAAATCGCATTGGCCCGGGCTGTTTCTGTTGTGATTTCAGCGGGCTTGGGTATTCTTGGCGTTACTCCAGCGCAGGAGATGCGGTAACAAACTCCGCCCGACGCGCCGGTACGAGGTAGGCAAGAAATGACCCGCGCGCCTTATTTTCAGGCGTGAATCGGGCGGTGAGGCGGACATGGCACGTTACGATTACTCGGGGCAAGCGCGCCCCGAGCAGATGCATTACACGAATCAACCGCATCCTCAGGATGGGTACGATTATTCCGACGACATGCAGGGGTATGAGGAGGCACCGCGTGCTGCGGGCCTTAGCCGTATCGTAAATGCGATGGGGGCCGTGGCGTCTTTGGCGCTGGTCGCCGGGATTGGCGTTTGGGGCTATAAGCTGGTGATGCGCGATGTCAGCGGCGTGCCGGTTGTACGGGCGATCGAAGGGCCGATGCGCATTCAGCCCGAGAACCCGGGCGGAACACCTGCAGATCACCAGGGCTTGGCCGTGAATGCGGTAGCTGCTGTTGGAACCGCGGCACCTCCGGCAGATCGTCTGATCCTTGCCCCGCGCCCGGTGTCGCTGACGGATGAAGACACACCCGTAGAACCTCTGAAAGCAACCCCCGCTGTGCACGTGGTCGAGGAGGAGATCTCCGATCAGGAAGCCGCAAAGCTGCGTCAGGGAACGGTGGATGCTCTGGTTGCCGAACTGGCGGGCGAGGCGGCAAAGATTGACCAACCGGAAGAGCAGGGTGTGCAACTGGCCTCTCTGGTAACACCCGAGGAAGAACCCGCGATCGACCCCGCCGATCTGGCCGCGCAACTGCCCGATCCAGAACTGGCCGCACAGCCGGGTGTCCGCCGGTCTCTGCGCCCGAACACCCGTCCGGCCCGTGCCACTCCCAGCGGTGTCACCCCGAACAGCAGCACCGAGGCTGCAATCAACGCAGCCGTCAAAGCAGCCGTTGGTCTGGATGTGGACCCGAACACCCTATCCAGGGGCACTCGCATGGCACAGTTGGGAGCGTATGAAAGCTCGGACGTGGCTCTTGCGGAATGGAACCGTCTGAATGGGCGGTTTGGTGAATATATGAATGGAAAACAGCGTGTTATACAGAAAACCTCAAGTGGTGGCCGCACCTTCTACCGCCTGCGTGTTCTGGGTTTTAACGATCTGAGCGACTCGCGACAGTTCTGTGCCGCACTTCAGGCGCAGGGTGCAGATTGCATCCCGGTGGCTGCTCGGTGAGTTTCGGCGCAGCGATCACCGATGCGGAAGGCCTGCGCCTGACGCCCGAGGAAAAGAGACTGTTTCGTGAAATGAACCCGTTTGGGTTCATTTTATTTGCACGCAACGTCGATACGGCCGATCAGGTCCGTGCCCTGTGCGATGATTTCCGTGAGGCCGTGGGGCGTAATTGCCCGATCACCATTGATCAGGAAGGCGGCCGTGTGCAGCGCTTGCGAGCCCCGCTAGCGCGGGAATGGATGCCGCCGCTGGATCACGCTGAACGAGCCGGAGAGCAGGCGGAACGCGCCATGTATCTGCGGTATCGCCTGATCGCCAATGAGCTCTTTGAGCTTGGCATCGACAGCAACTGTGCTCCCATGGTCGATCTGGCACGTGAGGACACTCACGCGTTTCTGAAGAACCGCTGCTATGGCTCCGACCCCAAAACCGTTGCCGAAATCGGAAAGGCTGTCGCCAAGGGGCATCTGGATGGGGGTGTGCTGCCTGTTGTCAAACACATGCCGGGCCATGGCTTGTCGACATTGGACAGCCATCACGACCTGCCGCACGTCGACCTGTCGCAAGACGCGCTGGAGCAGGCTGATTTTGCGCCGTTTCGTGCGCTCAACGACCTGCCGATGGGGATGACTGCGCACCTGGTCTATGACCGTATTGATCCCAAACCGGCAACGATCTCACCAACGATGATCGGCCTAATCCGCGAACAGATCGGTTTTGACGGCCTTATCATGACCGACGATATTTCGATGAAAGCCCTAAACGGCGCGCCAGAGGACGTCACGCGCCAAGCGTTGGCCGCAGGCTGCGATGTAATCCTGCATTGCAACGGAACGTTCGAGGCCCGCACCAATGTACTTGAAGCCGCCGGAGAGATGACCGATCCGGCACAGAAGCGCGCAGAAAAAGCGCTGGCGATGCGTCAAAAGCCTGCGGAACTTGACATCCCTGCCGCCGAGGCGGAACTATCTGCCCTAATGGGCGGGCAGGTATATGAACGATAACCTTTTTAGCGAAGACCCCGTCTCGGTTGCCGATCGACTGGCCGCCGAGGCCCTGATCGTCGACGTCGACGGTTTCGAAGGCCCGCTGGACGTGCTGCTGACTCTGTCGCGGACGCAGAAGGTAGATTTGCGAAAAATCTCGGTTCTTGCGCTGGCACAGCAATATCTGGCCTTTGTAGAAAAGGCCCGTGCACTGCGGATCGAGCTGGCGGCCGACTATCTGGTTATGGCCGCGTGGCTGGCTTTCTTGAAATCCCGCCTGCTGCTGCCGCCCGACCCGGATGACGAAGGACCATCAGGCGAAGAACTGGCCGCGCACCTCGCGTTCCAACTGGAACGTTTGCAGGCCATGCGTGACTCTGCCGCCCGCCTGATGGCACGGGATCAGCTGGGCCGTGATTTCTTCAAACGGGGGCAGGGTGAGGACATCACCCGCATCCGGACCGTCACCTATTCGGCCACGCTGCTGGACCTGATGCAGGGCTATGCCCGTATCCGCACCCGCGACGAATTCCGCCCCTTTGTCATGGACCGCGACGCCGTGTTCACGATGGAGCAGGCGTTGGAGCGGATGCGGCCGCTGATCGGCTTCGCGGGCACATGGACCGATATGGAGACCTATCTGCCCGACGGTTGGGATGCAGATCCGGTGCGCCGCCGCTCGGCCACGGCTGCGACTTTTGCGGCCTCGCTGGAGCTGGTGAAAGAAGGACATATGGAAATCAAGCAAAGCGAAACCTTTGCCCCGATTCATCTGCGCAAGAGGACTGAAACACGTGACTGACGCCCCCGAAGACGAAGGCACCGGCACCCTGTTCGAAGCGCCACCAATGGCAGAGCAAGAGCGCATGGTCGAAGCCGTACTGTTCGCGAGTGCTGAGCCGGTGACGATTGCCGATTTGGAGGCGCGCATGCCTCATGGCAGCGATGCGGCGCAAGCGGTTGAAATGCTTCAGAAACGCTATGAAGGCCGCGGTGTCCGTGTGGTCCGTGTGGGTGAGGCCTGGGCAATCCGTACCGCACCCGATCTGGGTTTTCTGATGCAGAAGGAAACGGTCGAAACCCGCAAGCTCAGCCGTGCAGCGATTGAGACGCTGGCCATTGTCGCCTATCACCAGCCTTGCACACGGGCTGAGATTGAAGAAATCCGTGGTGTCTCGGTCTCGCGTGGGACGATTGATCAATTGCTTGAAATGGAGTGGATCAGGCTGGGTCGTCGCCGTATGACTCCGGGTCGTCCGGTCACCTTTGTTGTGACGCCGCAATTCCTGGACCATTTCGGGTTGGAAAACGCCCGCGACCTGCCGGGGCTCAAAGAATTGCGCGCAGCCGGGTTGCTGGAAAATCGGCCGCCCCCGGGCACCATCCCGCTGGGAGAGGGGCGCGATGACGAACAAGAGGAAGATCAGACTGAACTGTTTGAGGAAGAGTGAACAGACAGCCCTTTTGTTGTTACTTGGATCGCCTATGTTGGAACTCGGGAAACGGAGTTGAGCAGTGAACGCCAACCGGATCATTGACATGATCGTACGTCCGGTTATGCGTCGCATAGTAAACAAAGGCGTGGATAAGGGATTTGACATGGCGAGCCGCATGGGTGGCCAGCCAGACGACCCCAAGCGGGCGAGGAATAACGGACCACGCCCGTCGCAGAACCTGAAACAAGCGCAGCGGATCACCCGCCAGATGCGGCGGTTCACAAAGTTCTGATCAGCTAACTGACTTGAAATGTTTGGATAATTTCAGGCCTTGTCCCTGATAGTTTGACGCGATGCCTGCACCGTATAGCTGCGTGGGCATCTCGGCCATTTTCTCATAGACAAGCCGTCCGACGACCTGACCATGCTCCAGCACAAATGGGGCCTCGTGGCAGCGCACTTCCAGTACGCCGCGCGAACCCGCACCACCAGCTGCGGCGTGGCCGAAACCTGGGTCAAAGAAACCTGCGTAGTGAACGCGGAATTCACCTACCATCGCTAAATAGGGCGCCATTTCAGCGGCATACAGGGGCGGGATATGAACCGCCTCGCGGCTGACGAGGATGTAAAACGCGCCTGGGTCGAGAATAATACGGCCGTCGGTGGTGCGCACCTCTTCCCAATATTCCTGCGGATCGTATTCGCCGATCCGGTCCAGGTCGATCACTCCGGTATGCGGTTTGGCGCGATAGCCAACCAGGTCGGTGTCAGGCAGTTGTAGATCGACCGAAAACCCCAGGCCGTCCTGAATCACCGCAGGACCATCCACCAGAGGTGAGTCACTATGCAGCGCGGTCAGTTCCGCATCGCTGAGTACGGCCTGACCTTGACGGAACCGAATCTGGTTCAGGCGCATGCCCGGTCGCACCAGCACCGAGAATGAGCGGGGGCAGATTTCGGCGTAGAGAGGTCCGGTGTAACCAGCGTGAACACGGTCGAATTCTGTACCGCCATCGGTGATGGTACGCGTTAGCAGATCCAGACGCCCGGTCGAGCTTTTGGCATTGGCCACCGCAGTGACGCCATCGGGCAGGGCCAACGACTCCATTAGTGGCACCAGATAGACGCAGCCTTTCTCAAGAACTGCGCCGTCCGAGATGTCGATGCGATGCATCTCGAACTCAGCCAAACGATCCGCCACCGAGCGTCCTTCGCCCGCGAGAAACGACGCGCGCACGCGGTAAGCAACTGTTCCGAGGCGCAAATCCAGGCTGGCGGGCTGTACCTGGGCAGCAATGATCTCGGGGTTTGCGGTGATCTCACCGCGTTCGATCATCGCCTCGATCTGTTGGTTTGGGCATACACCTGTCATTCCGATCCCCCCTGATGCCAGAGCGGGATCTGGCCTATTTGCCATAAACGTCGGTGTGATTTGGTCGGGCTAGCAGGACTCGAACCTGCGACCTTCCGTCCCCCAGACGGACGCGCTACCAGGCTGCGCCATAGCCCGACGTTGAGGTGTTCATAAAGACTTTCCCGGCAGGGGCAAGAGGAAATCATCGCCTTTTTTTCTTATCCCGCCGTTCGGTTTTCAATGCGATCCAATACGGCGCGCAAGTCCTTTGCCACCGGTGCAATCTGTTTCAATAACTGATCGTCAAAATCGGTGCGTTCCCACGCCTGCGTTGCGATTCCACCCAACAGAGGGGATTCATCCAGATACTCTGGTTCGGACTTTTCTGAGGCTGTTTCAGGTACGGGCACGGACGGTTGCGCCTGCGGCGGTGCAGCAGGTGTCTCTGGTTTGGGCTTAGCAGCTGCAGAATCGCCAAGATCCAGTTTGATCTGTTCGTTCGCCGGGGCTGGCTTGGATGTAAAGGGAACAACAACATTGTCGTTCGCCGAAGCTGCCGGTTCAGCGGGCTCATCCAGCCCCTGTGACAACGACGCGACGTAGTTCACACCCTGTTCTCGCAGGATGCGCTGAACGCCCTTGATGGTGATCCCATCCTCGTGCAGCAATTTCTTGATGCCGCCCAGAAGACGCATGTCGTTGGGTCGGTAATAGCGCCGACCCCCGGCACGTTTCACCGGCTTGACCTGATTAAAGCGGCTTTCCCAGAATCGCAGTACATGAGCCTGAACGCCCAGCCAGTCCGCAACTTCACTGATCGTGCGAAAAGCGTCGGGGGACTTGCTCATGACCGTGCCGTCCTGATCTTACTTGCGGTTCCCTGCGGCGACGCGATCCTTCATAAGGTGCGACGGGCGGAACGTCAGAACACGGCGGGGCTGAATCGGAACTTCTTCGCCGGTTTTGGGGTTGCGACCGATGCGGGCGGTCTTGTCCCGAACGCTGAAGGTGCCAAAAGACGAGATCTTCACCTGCTCGCCGCGCACCAAGGCGTCGGACATGTGGTTCAGAACGCTTTCAACCAGCTGCGCACTTTCGTTGCGTGACAGGCCGACCTCGCGGAAGACGGCCTCGCTCAGATCCATTCGGGTCAGTGTTTTATCGCCCATACCATTTCCCCTGTTGATGCCATAGAATATGGCGGGGGGAAATTCACTGTCAATATCAATGAATTGCGGGCCTGTGTGTAAGCCGAATTGCGCCGGTTACCAGCGCAGAACAACCGCACCCCATGCCAGACCACCTCCGATGGCCTCAGTCACGATCAGATCACCTTGTTTGATCTGCCCGCGCTGTTTGCCGACAGACAGGGCGAGGGGAATCGATGCTGCCGATGTGTTACCGTGATCTTGTACGGTAACCACCACGTTTTCTATTGGCAGGCCCATTTTCTTGGCGGTGCCTTGGATAATGCGGATATTGGCCTGATGCGGCACGATCCAGTCCACATCCGTACTGGCAAGACCCACGCTTTCCAAAGCGGTATTGGCTGTTTTTGCAAGTTTTTCAACGGCATGGCGGAAGACTTGGTTGCCCTGCATGCGCAAGTGACCGGTTGATTGGGTTGATACGCCCCCATCCACGTAGAGCAAGTCCTTATAGCGACCGTCCGAGTTCAGATCGGTGGACAGAATACCCCGATCGTCCGAAGTTCCTTCGCCCTCTTGCAACTCAAGCACCAGTGCACCGGCGCCGTCACCGAACAGAACGCAAGTGGAGCGATCTGACCAATCCATGATTCGCGAGAAGGTTTCGGCCCCGATGACCAACACACGCTTGGCCTGACCCGACAGGATCAGAGCGTTGGCGTTGCACAGGGCAAAGACGAATCCGGCACAAACGGCCTGAACGTCAAAGGCGAACCCGTTGGTCATACCCAGCCGTGCCTGAACCATCGTCGCTGCAGAAGGGAACGTCAGGTCGGCGGTCGAGGTCGCCACAATAATCGCGTCGATATCGTCAGCGGTCAGCCCGGCATCGGCCAACGCGGCCTCGGCCGCTTTGCTGGCAAGATCAGATGTGGTCTCATCATCAGCGGCGAAGTGGCGGCGTTCGATCCCTGAGCGGGTTCTGATCCACTCATCCGACGTATCAAGCGTCTTTTCAAACTCGGAGTTCGGAACGATGCGCTCTGGCAAATAGTGTCCGACTCCTACGACAACTGAACGGCCTGCCATATTGGGTTACTGCCTTTTTTGTTATTCGCCGGCCTTTGACGGCGTGTGGACGGCATCTTGTGCAAGCTCGGCTGTCGATGCAACCCGTGCCGCCAATTTTTCGGCGAAACCAGACTGGGCCAGAGTAAAGGCCAGTTTGACTGCCGCAGAGACTCCGGTGGCATCCGCGCCACCATGTGATTTGACCACAGTTCCGTTGAGGCCAAGGAAAACCCCGCCATTCACGCGGCGTGGGTCGATACGCTTTTTTAGACGATTTAGTGAGGTGATCGCCAGCACAGAAGCCAAGCGCGACAGCGGAGAATATTTGAACGCCTGACGCAGCAGGTCGCCAATCAGGCTGGCCGTGCCTTCGCCTGTCTTGATCGCGACGTTGCCGGTAAATCCATCGGTGACAATGACATCCGCCTTGTCACCGGGAATGTCGCTGCCTTCCACAAAGCCGACAAATTCGAAATTCGCCTGCTCTGAGAAATCCGCGATCATCCCGTGCGCTTCTTTCAGCTCGGCGCGGCCCTTGTGCTCTTCGGTGCCGACATTCAGCAGGCCGATCCGGGGTCGTTCCAACGCCAATCCGTTGCGAGCGTAGGACGCGCCCATCAAAGCGTATTGCAGCAGATCCTTGGCGTCGGCCCGCACATCTGCGCCCACGTCAAGCATCACGTTGAACCCCTGCGGGTTGCGCGAGGGCCACAGAATCGCAATCGCCGGACGGTTCACGCCCGGCAACTTGCGAAGCCGCATCATCGACAACGCCATCAGCGCGCCGGTATTGCCGCAGGACACAGCGCCGTGCGCTTCTCCCTGACGTACCGATTCCAGCGTCGACCACATCGAGGTCTGCTTGCCGTTACGGACAACCTGACTGGGCTTGTCCTCCATCGTGACCACATCGGAGCAATCACGAAAAACGACGCGCCCCTGGAGGACACGCCGTTTGGCGACAAGTTTGCGCAGCATTTGCTCAGGCCCATGCAGGACGAACGCAATATCGGGATTCTTATTTGCCGATTTGGCAATGCCCGCAACCACGGTCGCGGGCCCCGAGTCTCCGCCCATAGCGTCAACCGAGATGGTAATCCGTCCGGTGTGCGAGGGCTGTTCAGTCATGCCTTGCCTGCGCGTTTAAAGGCTTAGGCCGCGTCTTCGTCCAGATCGATTTCGTCGGCCTGTGCGACGACTTCGCGGTCATCGTAGTGGCCGCAGGATGCGCAGACGTGGTGCGGGCGCTTCAGCTCGCCGCAGTTCGGGCATTCGTTCGGGTTTGCAGCAACCAGAGCGTCGTGTGCGCGGCGGTTGTTGCGACGCGACTTGGAAACTTTGTTCTGTTGGACGGCCATGGTCTCAACCTTTGTCTACTAAGGGCCAACAGATTCGCTGTGGGCCGGGTTTCATTCTTCGTTTTCTCGTGGTTCGACGCGCGTTTAGGGGACTAGCCCCACGTTGTCCAACCCAAATTCCGATGAGCGCGCGAAAATACTGCGATTCTCGACATGTTCAAGCGATTTTTCTGAGCGCCTGCTATGACAGGAAAACAGACCTATGTCACTCGTCTTTTTTCAATGCGTCGCGCAGACCGGCCAGACCGGCAAATGGTTTGACATCCTCATCGGTCATCGCCTGTTTGCCGGGCTCGGTAAAGTCGACCTGTCCCAGTTCCGCACCGTCCTTGCGCGGATATTGGGGCAGGGCCAGCGACAGGGCCTCGATCATAACAAGGGTGGGGTCGATCTCAGCGCCAAGCTGTTCGGTCTCATCACCTTCGGGGATTTCGAATTCCGGCTCTTCGGGGTCGACCCAGTCGGCAACATAAATCCGGGTTACCGGAATATCGATCCGGGTGGTGACCGGCTCAAGCGTTACGACACAGGGCTGAATCACCGTAGCGCCCAGTTTTCCCTTCAAAGCCCAGTCGCGTTTGCCTTGTGCCCTTACGTCACCCACAAAGCTAAGCTTGCGCAGGCCCAACAGGCCAAGCTCGCCCTTAATGGCCTCCAACGCCTTGGAGTCAGGGCGTAGCTCAAATGGGGTAGGTGCGTTTTGGGGCAGGTCGGCCACCCGCAGAGATGTTTGCTTGCTCATTCGTGACCCTTTCCTGTGTTGAACCGGGGCTGCGGTTTCTGTAATCGGATAGGGTCCGCACGGGGCCAAGGCAAGAGGGTGTAAATGTTGAAGGTTGTGAACAGGTTGAAACCGGCGTCGAAAACGCTTGTCTTTGCGGCCTGTCTGGCAGCTGTCGGAGCATGCACGCCCGTCTTCAAGAATCACGGATATATCCCGACGCCGGAAGACTTGGCCGAGATCAAGGTGGGCGTCGATACCCGAGACAGCGTGATCGAGACAGTCGGTGCGCCCAGTTCGTCCGGTGTGGTTCGAGACTCCGGATTTTATTACGTCCGGTCGCGCGTCCGCCACTATGGTCCGAAAAGACCGGAAGTGGTCTCGCGCGAGTTGGTGGCAATCAGCTTCGATGATCGGGGTGTCGTCCGCAATGTCGAACGATTTGGGCTGGAAGACGGAATCGTTGTTCAGCTGGATCGTCGCGTGACTGAATCGTCGATTGAAAGTTCGGGCTTCCTGCGTCAGCTGCTGGGCAATATCGGCAACTTCAACCCGGCCAATATTCCGGGAGCCACCCAGTAATAGTAATAGTAATAAAGAGCCACATCTTGCTGTAGTCACACGACGGTCACACAATGTGTGCTAAGGGCGCGGCAAGAAGAAATAGGTCGGCAACTGTGGAGTATGCGACCATGGCACTATTGCTTGGCAAGGGGCGGTATCGCGCCCGTTTGGCACAGTCGCCGCAGGATGTTGTGGCGGCGCAGTTGCTTCGAACGCTTGCCTTCGAAACAGAGCAAGCCGGTCAGGACGGTTTTGATCCGCTTTGCGCACATATACTAATTGAAGACATGTCAAAGGGTGGACAACTGGTCTGCTGCTTCCGCTTGCTGACTATGGATGACGGGACCGAGATCGGACGCAGTTATTCTGCGCAATTCTATGATCTGTCCGCCCTAGAAGGGTTTGAAGGCCGGATGGTCGAGATGGGGCGGTTCTGCATTCATCCCGAGTGGACAGACCCGGACATTCTGCGTGTCGCTTGGGGTGCGATGACGGCCTATGTTGACCAGAACAACGTGGAGATGCTGTTTGGGTGTTCCTCTTTTGCAGGGACGGAGACCGAGGAGTATCTGGACGCCTTCGCGATGTTGAAACACAGGCATCTGGCTCCGAAACGCTGGTTGCCGCGAGTCAAGGCACCGGATGTTTTCAGATTTGCCACGCGGTTGCGCCGCAGGCCGGATGCAAGAAAAGCGATGCTGCGGATGCCGCCTTTGCTGCGCACCTACCTGATGATGGGGGGCTGGGTAAGCGATCATGCGGTGGTCGATCGCCACATGAACACGCTTCATGTTTTCACCGGGCTCGAAATCAGGGCGATTCCACCGGCGCGAAAACGTCTGCTGCGGACGGTGGCCGGGTAATCGCCGTTGACGCCTTGGCCCTGCCGGTTTAGCTGGCGGGCATGGCGAGAATTCCTTTGTTGCAGATGTCCGGCATTTCCCTGACTTTCGGGGGTGATCCGGTGTTTTCCGAGCTTGATCTGGTGGTTCAGCCGGGCGACTGTGTGGCCTTGGTTGGGCGAAACGGGTCAGGTAAATCCACCCTGATGAAAGTTATGGCCGGTTTGGTCGAACCTGATCAGGGTGAGATTGTAGTCCCTCCTGGGAAATCAGTGGGTTACATGGAGCAAGACCCCGGAATGGAAGGGTTTGCCACGCTTGGCGACTATGCCTCCAGCGGGTTGGAGCCGGGGGAACTGTACAAGGTTGAACGCGCCGGTGAGGGATTGAAATTCGACCCGTCCCGTTCGGTCGAAACTGCGTCGGGCGGTGAGCGTCGGCGAGCGGCATTGGCCAAGCTGATGGCTGAAGCGCCTGACCTGATGCTGCTGGACGAGCCGACCAACCATCTGGATATTGAAGCCATCGCGTGGCTGGAGCGTGAATTAGGATCGACCCGCGCAGCGTTCGTGCTGATCTCACACGACCGCGCCTTTCTGCGTGCACTAACTCGCGCGACCCTGTGGATTGATCGCGGTGCCGTGCGGAGGCAGGAACAGGGGTTCGAAGCATTCGAAACCTGGCGTGACAAGGTCTGGGAAGAAGAAGACCAACAGCGCCACAAGCTGAACCGTCTGATCAAGTCCGAGGCCAAATGGGCCGTTGAAGGCATTAGCGCTCGGCGCAAACGCAATCAGGGTCGAGTACGAGCTTTACAGGCGTTGCGGGCCGAAAAAGCTGCACAGATCAAGCGGCAAGGGTCGGCTGCGATGACGCTGGAGGCTGGACCGAAGTCGGGTCGAAAAGTGATTGAAGCTAAAGGGTTAGCCAAGGGCTTTGACGACAAGCAGATCGTTCGGAACTTTGACCTGTTGGTGCAACGTGGCGACCGGGTGGCTTTTGTCGGACCCAACGGTGTTGGCAAGACGACACTTCTGAATATGCTCTTGGGCCAAGAGCAGCCGGATGAGGGCTCGGTGACCTTGGGTACTAATCTTGAAGTTGCGGTGTTTGACCAAACCCGCGCGCAGTTGGACCCTGAAATGAGCCTGTGGGACAGCCTGACCGGCGACCCCGAGATGCGGGTGTCGGGCAAGGCCGATCAGGTAATGGTGGGCGGCCAGCCCAAACATGTGGTCGGCTACCTCAAGGAATTCCTGTTCGATGAACGGCAGGCAAGAGCGGCTGTTAAGTCCCTGTCGGGCGGCGAAAAAGCGCGGTTGTTGCTGGCTAAACTAATGGCCAAGTCCTCGAACCTTTTGGTGCTGGACGAACCGACCAACGATCTGGATGTGGAAACGCTGGACCTGTTGCAGGAACTGCTGGATGACTATGACGGCACCGTTCTGCTGGTCAGCCATGACCGGGACTTTCTGGACCGTGTGGCCACTACGACCATCGCGATGGAGGGTAATGGTCGTGCCACAGTCTATGCGGGCGGGTGGTCTGACTATATCGCCCAGCGTGGGGACGTTTTTGAAAAGAAGGTCGAGAAAACAAAACCCTCCAAGCCAAAGGTGAAGCAAGAAAACCAGCCCAAATCCGGTCTGTCTTTCTCGGAGAAACACCGGCTTGAAAAATTGCCCGCCGAAATCGCCCGGCTTGAAGCCGAAATCGGCAAGCTGGAAGAGCTCATGTCCGATCCCGAACTATTTACCCGCGAGCCGGTCAAATTCCAGAAGGCGACCGAGGCGCTGGTTGAGCGGCAGGAAAAACTGGCCGCGGCTGAGGATGAGTGGCTGACGCTCGAAGAAAAAGCTGAGGGCGCCTAGGGCCGATCCAGCGGTCGGGCAGGGTTTCCGATTACCGTTTCTCCCGCGGCGACGTCTTTCGTTACAACGGCGCCCGCGCCGACGGTCGCGTTGTCGCCGATTGTGATGCCGGGCATCAGGATGGCACCTCCGCCAATCCAGACATTCTGGCCAATTGTCACTGGCAGCCCGATTTCAAGGCCCCGAGCGCGTTCAGCGGGGTCCTTGGCATGCTGGGCGCAATAGATATGAACATGGGGGCCGAACATTGTGTCGTCTCCTACACGGACGGGCGCAGTATCAAGAACCACGCAGCCTGCGTTGAAGTATACTCGGTTGCCCAAGCTAACGTTCATCCCATAGGCGCAATGGAAGGGTGCCTCGATAAAACAATTGTTTCCAGCGCTGGCGAAAAGGTCCCGAAGTTCGGGTGCTATTGCGCCACGGTCATCCGGCGTGCAGGTGTTATGGGCGTGAACCGCGCGCCGGGCCTGAGCACGTAACACCTCCAGCGCCGGGTCCAGGCAACAATACCATTGCCCGGCCTGCATTTTTTCCCGCTCAGTCATATTCAAGGCCTAACGCATACGCAGGGCGCCGTCGATGCGAATGACTTCTCCGTTCAGGTAGCCCATCTCGACAATAAACCCGGCCAATCGTCCGTATTCACGCGGGTCGCCCAAGCGAGGCGGGTTGGGAACGTCGGCGGCCAGTTGCTGTTGTACTTCTTCCGGCAGGCCAGCCAGCATCGGGGTCATGAAGATGCCGGGGGCTATTGCCATTACTCGTATCCCGGTCGAGGCCATGTCTCGCGCCATTGGTAGGGTCATTCCAACGACCCCCCCTTTCGAGGCTGCATAAGCTGCCTGACCTTTTTGCCCGTCAAACGCTGCAATCGATGCGGTGTTGATGATCACCCCGCGAGCACCGTCCGGCTCAGGCTCGTTCTTTGCCATCTCGGTGGCGGCGAGTCGCGAGACGTTGAAAGTTCCAACCAGATTGATGTCGATAGTGCGTTGAAACGCATCCAGAGGGTGGGGGCCGTCCTTTCCCACTGTCTTGATGCCATAGGCAATTCCGGCGCAGTTTATGGTGGCCGTGATACGTCCCATCTTACCTTTCGCGTAAGCTATAGCGACCGCGACTGAGGTTTCGTCAGTCACGTCTGTCTCAGCAAAGTGCCCGCCAATCTCGGCCGCGATATTCGCGCCACGCGTGGCATCTCGATCCAGAATGGTGACCTGCGCACCTTGTTCTGCGAAGTGGCGTGCGGTTGCTTCGCCCAGTCCTGATGCGCCGCCCGTGATAATCGCACATGTGGTGGCCAAATGCATTGTGGTTCCTTCCTTCAAAGATATGAACGCATGTTCATTTAATGCAAAGATTTAGGCCCTGTCCATAATTTTGGCGCAGATTTCCTGCGGTCTAAGCCTTTTCTCAAGCCTTTGTCAGACACTCTTTAATCAAGCTTAATGCTCAAGTCTCACATCGATATCCAGCTAGATGACGCGTCGAAAAGACGCCGTGCAAGGAGACAAAGGTTATGGGTAAGAGTTTGAAATTAGGAATTCCTGCGCTTGTGGCAGCACCGTTATTAACCGTTATGGCGGCGAGCAATGCGGCTGCGGCACCCGAGGTTTGCAACTGGAAAACCGCGCGGGATGCGGCAAACCGGGGGGATTATCAGGCGATGTGCGACTGCCAGCAGGTGACTCCCAGCTTTTTGGAGCGCCTTCAGTCGCGTTCCGATTTCGCAACCACATTGCGCAATACGTCTGCGCAGTGCCCGGGACTAGCCGCTTTGCTGACTGATCAGCCGACAGGGTCAATCGGCGCGTCCGGTAACGCGGGTGAAAACCGCGGAGGCGAGCAGTCTGCCGGTCTGGGTTCGAATACAGGCGGAGGGGGTGGTAACCCTGGTGGCGGCAATCCCGGCGACGGCGGGAGTGACCCTGGCGATGGCGGCAGTGATCCCGGTGATGGTGGCAGCGACCCCGGCGACGGTGGTAGCGATCCCGGTGACGGTGGTAGCGACCCGGGTGATGGTGGCGGCAACGGCGGGAACAATGGCGGCCCTGGCAATGGCAACGGAAACAACGGGAACTCCGGTAACGGCGGAGGCAATAATGGTGGCTCTGGCCCCGGAACCGGAAACGGCGGCGGGAACAACGGCCACGGCAATGGTTCCGGTCATGGCGGCGGCGGTCACGGCAACGGTGGCAGCAATGGCGGCAAACGGTAATCGTCCCCACACCTTCGGAAAAGAAAACGGCCACCCAATCGGGTGGCCGTTCTGCTTTTTTATTTAGGTTTTTATTAGCCCAGCTGGACCAAGGCGTGGCGCTTTTTGCCCGCGCTCAGCTTGATCGGAGACGACAAGGCACCGGCGTCAATCATGAGCCCCGCATCAGTCAGCGGCGCGTCGTCCAGTTTGGCTCCGTTCTCGGCAATCAGGCGTTTGGCCTCTTTGCCCGATTTCGCCAGGCCAGACTTCACGATGATCTGAACGATGGACATGCCGTCGCCCAACTCAGCCGCGCTGAGGGTCAGGGTGGGAAGGTCTCCGCCCACACCGCCCCTTTCGAATACCTCGCGGGCGGTAGCCTCGGCGGTCGCCGCAGCTTCGGCACCGTGTGCAAGGGTGGTCACTTCGTTGGCGAGGCAGATCTTGGCCTCGTTGATCTCGGATCCTTGCAGCGCACCCAGACGGTCACACTCATCCACCGGCATTTCAGTGTAGAGTTTCAAGAAACGCCCGACATCCGCGTCGGTGGTGTTGCGCCAGAACTGCCAGAACTCGTAGGGCGAGCGCATGTCGGCGTTCAGCCAGACTGCTCCGTCCTGAGATTTACCCATCTTCTTGCCGTCGCTGGTGGTCAACAGGGGCGAGGTCAGGCCATAAATCTCGTGATCCAGCACACGGCGGGTCAGGTCGATCCCGTTGACGATATTGCCCCACTGGTCGCTGCCGCCCATCTGCAGAACGCAGCCATAACGACGGTTCAGCTCAAGAAAGTCATAGGCCTGCAGGATCATGTAGTTGAACTCGAGGAAGCTCAGCGACTGTTCACGATCCAGCCGTGATTTCACCGATTCAAAGCTCAGCATTCGGTTGACCGAGAAGTGCCGCCCGATGTCCCGCAGGAAATCGAGGTAGTTCAGGTCGTCCAGCCACTCGGCGTTGTTCAGCATCAGCGCCTTGTTTTCGGCGTCGGTGTCATAGTCGATATAAGCCGAGAACACCTTTTTGATGCCGGAGATGTTTTCGTCGATCTGTTCGGGGCCCAGAAGGGGGCGTTCGTCCGCACGGAATGACGGGTCACCCACCTTGGTGGTGCCGCCGCCCATCAGGGTGATCGGCTGGTGGCCGGTTTTTTGGAACCAGCGAAGCATCATGATTTGGATCAGGCTGCCCACATGCAACGACTTTGCCGTGGCATCAAAGCCGATATAAGCCGGTTTACACCCACTGATCAGCGCTTCGTCAAGGCCTTGATAATCAGTGCAGTCGGCGAGAAAGCCGCGCTCGATCATCGTGGCGATGAAATCTGATTTGGGGTGGTAGGTCATATCGTGCCCTTTGGGTTGATGTTGCGGGGCACTGTATAGGCGGCGCGTTGGTCGAGGAAAAGGCACCATTTCCAAGAAAAACGCGAGCTCCACACGATGTGGCTTGCCTTGGCTTTACGTTACCGTGCAGGTTGTGGGCAACGCGCCGAGAAACGGGTGCGACAGGCTATAAGAGGGCGAACGTGAGCCGTGCGATCAGCAAAATAGGCGCAATCAGGGCGTTGGGCGCAATGTCCGGGACATCACTTGATGGCGTGGACGCCGCTGTGGTCGAGACAGACGGGCTGCGCATACTAGGATTTGGTCCAAGCGGATACCGGGCTTACTCTGATCAGGAGCGGGAAGTCCTGCGATCAGCGCTTGGGCAATGGCACGGGCCAAACGTGGATGCGGCTGCCGAGTTGGTAACCATTGCCCATGCCGAGGCGTTGTCTGAATTCGAAGAGATCGACCTGATCGGTTTCCATGGTCAGACCCTTGCACACGAACCACGCGGGCGCGGGACATTGCAGGTGGGCGATGGAAAGGGGCTGGCGCAGGCGTTGGGCGTTCCGGTCGTCTGGGATTTCCGCAGTGATGACGTGACTATGGGAGGCGAAGGCGCCCCGTTGGCACCCTTCTTCCACTTCGCCTGCACCAAGTGGATCGGAGCCACGGAACCGCTGTGTTTCCTGAATCTTGGCGGAGTGGGGAATCTGACCTATGTCGACCCCAGCTTTGATGGACCGGAAACGCCGGGGGCTTTGCTGGCCTTTGACACTGGTCCTGCAAATGCACCGGTTGACGATCTTATGCAGGCACGTCTTGGGCAGCCGATGGACCGGGATGGCGAGGTGGCCCGCGGCGGCACGGTTGAAATGGGTGCGCTGGAGCTGTTTCTGGCTGAGCCGTTCTTTTCCCGCATGCCGCCGAAATCGCTGGACCGTAACGACTTTGCCGAGATGATCGGGCTGGTGAAAGAGCTGTCCGACGCTGATGCCGTGGCGACCTTGACCGGCATGTGCGCGGCGGGAGTGCTGCAGGGAATGGAGCATTGTCCCAAGACACCCTCCCGCGTGTTGGTGACAGGCGGTGGACGGCGCAATCCGGTGCTGATGGAGATGCTGCGCGTCTCACTGGACTGCCCGGTTGAACCGGTCGAGGCAGTTGGTCTGGACGGAGATATGCTCGAAGCGCAAGCCTTTGCTTATCTCGCGGTGCGCATTGCGCGGGGCTTACCAACCTCATGCCCGGGGACGACGGGCGTGAAGGCGTTGGTCGGCGGAGGCGTGGTAAGTGCGGTTTCGTTGCGCGCGGGTGGCTGAAAGGTGTTCGACGCGGTTCTTGCTTGCAGAACCAGAAAGCCCAGTAAAACTTTTTGAGTAGTGTCGCGTGTAGGCTAGCTCGGATGAAAGTTCCGGGTATCTCCTGCCAACATGAACAAAAGCGACATTTACCAGAGGCTGCTTCGCCTTTCGCGCGATGCTTACATCGGGCATTCCGAGTTGATGTCCTTCACACCCTATCCGGACGACGTTGCGCGGCAGGCGATCACGCCTTTCCATCGCCCGTGCGGTGACGTTCTGCGGCAGGAGACGGGTTTGGTTTCTGAGACCTATGCCGAACTCAAAGACGCAATTATAGACGCGGCGCCGTACGTCGTCTGGCGTGAAACCTACAAGCACACAAATATCGGGGAACGGTTCCTGAACAACTTTGGGTGTTACTCTATCGTTGGTGAAGGGGGGCCTTTCTCATCGCGGCAGATTCGGATGTGGGTCGTCTACATGCCCCCCGGGCTGTACTATCCGTGGCATCATCATCCGGCAGAAGAGACGTATCTGGTGATATCTGGAAGCGCGGTGTTCAAGCGCAAGGGTTGCCCGGATGAAACGCTCGGCGAGGGCAGCACAGTGTTTCATGAAAGCAATCAGCCTCACGCGATGGAGACGCTGGAAGATCCAGTTTTATGTATGGTCGCTTGGCGAAACGGTTTCGACACGCCGCCGGTGTTGACCACTCCGACTTAGTCACCAGTTACGTGTCGACTGAGATCTACACATATCGGTCGGGGTGATGCTGCAACCTGTTGAACGCACAGAGTTACAGGGATTTCACGTAGTCCACCGCAAATTCAGAATACCCATCCGAGGTCGACTTCAGGTGCGCCTTGGTCCAACCGTGTAAGGCAGGCAATTGGTGAAAAGGCACGTTGGGAAAGGCGTGGTGCTCGGTGTGATAGGGCATGTTCCACGCCAGAAACCGGACGATGCGATTGGTGAATGTGGTGCGGGAATTCTCGAGCATATTGGCGACCGGAGGGCACATGCCGTGTTCGGCCAGCAGGTAGAGGCGCAGGAACGGTTGCGCGATCAGCACCGGCAGAAACCATAGCCAGAAGAGTGTCATAGAATAGAACAGGCTAAGAACAGCCGCCAAGTACAGACCCAGCAATAGCCGTGCTTCAAGGCGCATAGCCCCGTGCTGTCGGGCAGGCAGGTAGGGCGCGTCAATCCGATTAATGGCGTTTCGGATCAGAACCTGTGCCATCGCTGCCCAATACGTCCAACCGCTGAGATAGATCAGCAGGTCTCGCCAATTCCCGGGCCGGGGTTTGCCGCTCAGTTCCGGATCATTCTCTGGGTGGTTGGTCCATTTGTGATGGGCCAGGTGGAAATAGCGAAACCAAGTAAAGGGTAGGGCAATTGGAATTGAGACCAGATGCCCGATGACATCGTTTAGCCAGCCGCTACGAAACGGTGTTTTGTGCGTGCATTCGTGGCTGAGGGTGAACAGGAAGACCAGTAAGATACCCTGAGGTAAGACAAACAGAGGCCAAAGAGGAACTCTGAATGCGATACAGGTGGAGGTGGCTGCCAGCAGTGCGCCATATAGCGCTAAATGCCGAAGCCCTGCCGCATCAGACCGCTTTTGCAGGCTTTCCTTCGCCTCGGACGGGATTGACGCTATGAGGGCGCGATGGTCCATGTCTCAGCGGCTTGGGATATCGAACCCAGGCGCGGCCAGCTCGAACCCGTCGAATTCGAACCCGGGTGAGACTGTGCAACTGACCAGAGTAAAATCTCCGGTCGTCTGCGCCGATTGCCAATGGTTCGTCGGCACGATCACTTGTGGAGCGCCTTTCGTAAGGTCCGGAGTCAGCAGTTGATTGGTTGCGGGGCCGTCTTCGGTGGCGCTGAGCGACAGGGTCAATGGGGCGCCGGCGTGGTACAGCCAGATCTCGGTGGCGTCGACGCGGTGCCAGTGGCTGCGTTCACCCGCTTGCAGTAGAAAATAGATACAGGTGCCAGAAGCGCGGCCTTCGTTGTCGGCGCGCCATGTTTCGCGGAACCAGCCGCCCTCTGGGTGGCGCTGAAGGGCTAGGTGCTTGATGATCTGTAGCGCGGTCATGATGATCTCTTTTTCAGTTCGGGGCGATTATGCACGCGGGCGTGCGATCCGCTATGGTATTTGTGCATTTCAGCAATATGTTTGCGTCATGACGCTGACTATCCCGTTCGACAACAGTTACGCCCGCCTCCCTGACGGGTTTTTTGCGCGTCAGGCTCCTGTGCCTGTGCGTGCTCCCCGTTTGGTAGCCTTCAACGAAGGGTTGGCGCAAATCCTGCGCATCTCGCCCGGAGATGTGCAGGAGATGGCCGAGACCTTTGCGGGTAACACGCTGCCCGAAGGGGCCGAGCCAATTGCACAGCTTTATTCAGGGCATCAATTCGGGACCTACAACCCTCAACTCGGTGACGGGCGCGCTGTTTTGTTGGGGGAAACGGTTGGTACTGATGGAGTGCGACGAGACATTCAGTTGAAAGGTTCGGGGCAGACGCCCTTCAGCCGCCGGGGTGATGGCCGGGCTTGGCTGGGGCCGGTGCTGCGTGAATATGTAGTTTCCGAAGCGATGCATTCGCTTGGTATCCCTACGACCCGCGCCCTGGCTGCTGTCGAAACTGGCGAGGTCGTGCTGCGCGAAGGCCCAATGCCCGGCGCGGTCCTGACCCGTATCGCTAAAAGCCATTTGCGCGTGGGTACTTTTCAGGTGTTCGCAGGGCGTAGGCAGGTCGCAAACCTCAAGCGGCTCACCGACTACGCGATCGACCGACACTATCCGCAGGCCGATGGACCAATGGGGCTGTTGCGCGAAGTGCGGGATGCGCAGGCGCGGCTGATTGCGCAATGGATGAGCGTTGGCTTTATTCATGGGGTGATGAATACCGACAATTCCTCGATAGCAGGCGAGACGATCGACTATGGCCCCTGTGCCTTCATGGACAGGTATCACCCGAACACGGTCTACAGCTCGATCGACCGAATGGGGCGTTATGCCTACTCCAACCAGCCGGACATCGCAGTGTGGAATTTGGCGCAACTGGCGACGGCTCTGATCCAACAGTTGGATGATCCTGAAAGTGCCGTGCAAGAAGCCACTGAGATCGTGCATGCGATGCCTGGCCTGATCCAGCAGGAATGGCTGAAACACTTCCGCGCCAAGATCGGCCTGATCACTGAAGAAAAGGGCGATGAGGCGCTGATTACCGACCTGTTGACCAGAATGGCGCATAACAGTGCGGATTTTACCAACACCTTCCGGGCGCTGGGCGGTGACAATGCCCGCGATCAGTTCCTTGACCCTGAAGCCTATGATGAATGGGCCAAAGGCTGGCGCGCTCGGCAGGAGCGCGAACAAGACCCGCAGGCGGTGATGAAAGCCGTCAACCCGGCTTTCATTCCGCGCAACCACCGGATTGAGCAGATGATACAAGCAGCCGTTCAGGGAGACTATGCTCCGTTCCATCGGCTGAACGCGGTACTGGCACATCCCTACGAGGACCAACCTGAAGCGAGTGACCTGACGCATCCTCCGACCGAGAAGGAAGTGGTACACGCGACGTTTTGCGGGACATAGTTTGGTTGGGAAGCGCCCTCATTCCCGGATAATTTCCAATGCGGCGGCGCTGACGATCAGGGTTGCGCCCAGCAGTTCACGCAGGCCGAACGGCTCACCGGAAAGGGCTGCGGCTGAGGCAAGCCCGACCACCACTTCGCTCATCAGTAAAATACCGACGCGTGCCGGGGATAGTTTTGTCGCGGGCCAGATGGTCATGAAAATCATCGGCAGGACATAGAGGGCCGAGAGCAAAACGAAGACCAGTATTCGGAGCGTATCTGTTCCTGCAATGTCTGGTCGTATGGGGCCCGGTAAAAACACGAGGCCAATCAGCGACAGGACCATCGCGCCTAGAACAAAGGACAGGACCTGTCCGGACAAAGAAATACTGTTTGTGCGATACAGGCCGAGCGTACCCAGCGCCCAGCACATGCCAGAGGCCAGGGCCAGCCAGTCACCTAAATTCTTGGGCCAGGGCAGGCCGCCTGCGTCGCCAAGGACAACGAATAGCCCCCCGATCCCGCAAAGCAGGCCGATGATGCGCCCAATGCCAATGCGTTCTTTAAGAAATACGACGCCCAGTATCGTGCCCCATATAGGTGTCAGGTAAAACAACAGGATCGAGCGGACGACTTCGGTGTAAACAAGGCTGATTGAATACAAGCTGAAAGCTGCGCCTGTGAACATGCCGCTGATCATGAGATCCCACCATTGCGCCGCCAGCGTGTGCCGCTTGTGCCAGACCAAGGGAACCAGAACAAGAAGCGCAGAGCTATACATCGCGATGCCAGGCCATGGGCCAGTCAGCCCGAGGTCATAGAAGAACCGAACGGGTATCCAATAGAGGCCCCACATCATGCCGCCAATCACCAGGACGAGGCTGGCGCGTGTGGTGTTGCCCGACTGGATACTGCTTGAAACCATTGATCCCTCCGATGGGTTGGCAATGCGCCACCGCCGTTATGACGGGATAGAGCCTTGGCGGGTAACGGATCAAGGAAAACAGCTTTAGCTGGTCGTTTCTTAGGCAAACGTCTTTGTCGCGCTGTAGAGCCGGGGCTAAGTCTGTATTGCTGCTGTTAAAGGGGTTGCACCCAGCGAGCAGCGTGGCACTCTGGTTCCATTGGAATGAACAGAGCCTCATGAAACCTCAATCGACCCTGCGTATCGCCAGCTACAACATTCAGAAATGCGTCGGACTCGATCTCCGACGTCAGCCGCAGCGTATCCTACAGGTAATCGACAGCATGCAGGCCGATATAGTGGTATTGCAGGAGGCGGATAAACGTTTACCGCCGCGCCCCGCGGCGCTACCGCATTTCATGCTGGATGAAGGCGGATGGCAGATCGTCGATCTGGGCGGTGCCGGCAGTCTGGGCTGGCATGGGAACGCCGTGATCTGGCGGGGCGACGCAATCCGGGTGCGGAAGACCGGGCATCACGACCTTCCGGGGCTGGAGCCTCGGGGGGCGGTGCGGGTCGAGTTTGATACACATATCGGGCCGCTGAGAGTGATGGGAATGCATCTGGGCCTTTTGTCGGCGTCTCGTCGCCAACAGATCACCCATATTCGTCATTTCGACAATGAACTGAACCACATGCCCACCGTCTGGGCCGGAGATTTCAACGAATGGTCACGCCAGCCGGTGCTGGACCATTTGGCCCCCGATATGCAGTTCCTGCCACCAGTCCCAAGCTTTCCCGCCGCACAGCCGCTGGGCGCGCTGGACCGGATCGCGCTGGGCGAAGGGCTTGAGGCGGTGCTGCATGGCGTACACAGCGCGCGTCCGGCGCATATCGCCTCGGACCATTTGCCGGTTTGGGCCGACCTGCGGCGTGTAGCCTAGGGTGCAAATACCCTGTGGCGTGATCCGCGCTTAGGGTTTAAGACAGAGAACCGAACTACTTTGAGGGTCACTCATGTCCGACACGATCATCGCCCGTTGCGAAGCCAAAGGCCTGCGCATGACGGGACAGCGCCGTACGATTGCGCGAGTGCTGCAGCAAAGCGAAGATCATCCGGATGTCGAGGAACTCTACTCCCGTGCCTCTCAGGAAGATTCGGGTATTTCCATCGCCACCGTCTATCGGACCGTGAAATTGTTCGAAGAGGCGGGGATTCTTGAACGTCTGGAATTCGGCGACGGGCGCGCGCGCTATGAAGATGCCGAGCGTGACCACCACGATCACCTGATCGATATGCAATCGGGTGAGGTGATCGAATTCGTCGACCCCGAGATTGAGGCGCTACAGGAAAAAATCGCGGCCAAGCTTGGATATAAGCTTAAGGGCCATCGGCTGGAATTGTACGGCGTACCGCTGGAACAGGACTGACTCATCACAAAACGCGAACGGTGGGCGCACGGGAAATCATGTTTTCCGGGCGGATAATGCTTGCCTGAACGGGTGTCTTGCGCTTTTCGTGGGGTAAGTGGCGCAATTTGCGAGCGCAAGTATCTACGGACATGACTATGAACAACGTACACGGCATAGTGCTGGTCGTCGTCGCGATGGCGGCTTTCGCGCTTGAGGATATGTTCATCAAGCACCTGTCGGTCAGCGTATCGACCGGCCAGATCATGGTTGTTCTTGGTGTGGTCTGTGGGCTTGTCTTTGTGCTGATGTCCCTCGCGACGCGCAAACGCATCTTTGATCCCGTGGCGTGGAAACCCTTACCTTTGGCGCGGGCCGGCACCGAGGCGGTCGGGGCGCTGACCTTTGTCACTGCGCTGTCTCTGGTCGACCTGTCCACTGTGGCTGCCGTGTTTCAGGCACTGCCACTGGCCGTCACAATGGGGGCTGCGTTGTTTCTGGGCGAAAAAGTCGGCTGGCGCCGGTGGAGTGCGATTGGCTTCGGTTTTATGGGCGTTTTGATGATTATCCGCCCGGGATTTGCAGGATTCCAGCCCGAGTCTCTGTTTGTTGTGGCAACCGTGATCGCTATCGCCGCGCGCGATCTGATTACTCGACAACTGGACGTTCGCGTCGCTTCGTCCGTTGTAGCGATGCAGGCCTATGTGGCGGTGGCCCTGTCAGGTATGGCTCTGATGGTTTTCTTTGCTCAACCTGTTGTTCCGCTGGAAGCCGCACAAATCGGCCCGTATCTCGGAGCTGTCGGTTTTGGTGTCATAGGGTACTACGGCATCGTCACGGCGATGAGGATTGGTGAGGCCTCGGCCCTGACGCCATTCCGTTACACCCGCCTGATCTTCTCGATTGCGGCAGGCATGCTGATGTTCGGCGAACGCCCCGATGCGATTACGCTGGTTGGGGCCACGCTGATCATGGGGTCGGGCATGTACACATTCATCCGCGAACGTAGGCTGGCCCGGCAGATGGCGGTCGCTGCCTGACGGATCGTCGCAGGTTGGCGCAAACATCTGCCTACAGCCGTGTTAGCGTTAACGTGAATGGTTTACTTTTTGCCCGGTGATGCTAAGAGGCGTGCAACTGATTGCAGCCACAGGGACGGGCCTCATGAGCACCATCATCGACATCCACGCACGCGAAATTTTGGACAGCCGGGGCAATCCGACGGTTGAAGTGGACGTGATTCTGGAAGACGGCACCATGGGCCGCGCCGCTGTGCCCTCGGGTGCGTCGACCGGTGCTTATGAGGCGGTGGAAAAGCGGGACGGTGACAAATCGCGCTACATGGGCAAGGGCGTACTGGAAGCTGTCGCTGCCGTGAACGGTGAAATTGCCGAAGAACTGGTGGGTTTTGACGCGACCGAGCAGGTCGCCATCGACCAAACCATGATCGAATTGGACGGAACCGAGAACAAGGGTCGCCTGGGTGCCAACGCCATTCTGGGTGTCTCGCTGGCGACTGCAAAAGCCGCCGCAGATTTCACGACGCAGCCTCTGTTCCGCTATGTGGGCGGCACCTCGGCGCGCGTGTTGCCTGTGCCGATGATGAATATCATCAACGGTGGCGAGCACGCCGACAACCCGATCGACATTCAGGAATTCATGATCATGCCGACCGCCGCCGCGAACATCCGCGAAGCGGTGCGCATGGGCTCGGAAGTGTTTCACACGCTGAAAAAAGAACTGTCCGCCGCTGGTTTGGCCACTGGTGTCGGCGACGAGGGTGGCTTTGCCCCGAACATCGCCAGCACCCGTGAGGCACTGGATTTCATTCTGAAGTCCATCGAAAAGGCGGGTTACAAACCGGGCGAAGAAATCCACCTGGCGCTGGATTGCGCCGCCACTGAGTACTTCAAGGACGGCAAATACGTGCTGGCAGGTGAGGGCATCTCGCTGACCTCGGAAGAAAATGCAGCCTATCTGGCGGCGCTGGTCAACGACTACCCGATCATCTCAATCGAAGACGGTATGTCCGAGGATGACTGGGACGGCTGGAAATCCCTGACTGATGCCATTGGCGACAAGGTGCAACTGGTTGGTGACGACCTGTTCGTGACCAACCCCGCGCGACTGGCCGAGGGGATCGAGCGCGGTTGTGCGAACTCGATGCTGGTCAAAGTGAACCAGATTGGTTCGCTGACCGAGACCCTGCGCGCAGTCGATATGGCCCACCGCGCGCGTTATACCAACGTGATGTCGCACCGCTCGGGCGAGACTGAGGATGCCACCATTGCCGATCTGGCGGTGGCGACCAACTGCGGTCAGATCAAAACCGGCTCGCTGGCGCGGTCCGACCGGTTGGCCAAGTACAACCAGCTGATCCGTATCGAGGAATCTCTGGGTGAGGTCGCCGAATACGCCGGGGCGTCGATCCTGAAATGACGCGAATGTCGGGGGCTTCGGCCCCCGTTTTTCTTGGGAGGGGGCTGTGGTGAAACCCACGTTTAGACTGCTGGACCCGCGTCCGAGAAAACTGGAAAGCCCGTATACGTTCTATCTGCCAAGCGCCGAGGAGTTGGCCGAGGTTAGACCGGGCGTGATTGTCAAATTAATGTTCAGCGCGATACCTGCCTCGGAAAAGTATGACGCTGAGCGTATGTGGGTTGAAGTAAACGAGCGGCAGGGCGACCAGCTTAAAGGTACGCTTGACAATGATCCCTCTGACATCCCCGGGTTGACCTGCGGCGACGCCGTCGAGTTTGAGCTACACCACATCATCGCGGTTTACTGGGAAGATCCTGATCAAAAAGCCAGGTTTTCATCCGATTTTGACAACTGGTTTGCCCGGTGTTTCGTAGACCCTGCTGTACTAGAAGGGCGCGCTCGCGTGGGGTTCTTGTATCGGGAAGATCCCGAGCATGAAGAGGGCGATAAATATCCCGACACAGGCTGGCGAATTCGGGCGGATGTCATGGAGCTATCCGACGCTGAATATGAAGCCTATGATGAGATTGTTCCCGAATACGTTGCCATAGGTTCGGTATTAAACAGGGATGACAGTATTTTATCTGTTCTGGGGGCGCCGACTGGTAGCCGGTTTGTTCGCGACGAAAAAACAGGCGCGCTTATTGCAGATAATGATTAGAAAAAATTAACATTATTAATGGGTTGCGGTTCGTTTCTCGGCGAATTTCCGTTGATTTGTAGAATGTCTTGTCCCGAAGTCTGCCGAAAAACAAGCCCCGGTTGAAATCATCAGATTGTCAGCTTTTGGAGGAATTTATTTCGCCCTCCAAGCTGTTGATTCACAACGCAATGCTCATGAAGAGTCTGTTTAATGGCCTTTATGTGTGAACTAGTTCCTAACGTATGGTAAACTGTTCTTGCTATTCATTCTCTATTGCAGAGAGGAGAATACGATGACTGTTTCAAAGTTCCTTCTGACGATTTCCATTCTCTCGATTGGGGTACTGTCCGCTTGTTCCGGCCCAGGTACCTATCCGGTTACCGGTATGACCGTTTCGGCAAATGATCCTGTCATGAGCATGGACATACCAGGCATGGATATGGGGGTAGAGGCGCGCTAAAGCGGCTTGCTCATCAGCATATACCGTTCACGCGGTTTGAAACCTGTTCGCAGGTACAAATTTTGTGTGGTTTCGTTGGCGCGGTCGACTTCAAGATGCAAGGCTGTCAGGCCCGCTCCTGCTAGAGCTTTCGGCAGAGCTAGGAGAACTTCGGTGGCGATCCCGCGCCCACGTACTGCTGGGCGGATGTATATCTCGTCGACAAAGCCGTCCATTCCGCCGAATTCCACCGACCAGCCGAATGTCAGCACGATATAGCCCAGCGGCGCGCGACCGGGACCGATCAGATAGACGCAACCGTGGGGGATGCCGTCTAGCAAGGGGGCTAATGCGTTGCGGGTTTGGTCGGCATCCTGAGTGATCCCGGATTCGGCGTGAAAAGCCGTGACCAGCCCCATAAGACGATCCAGATCTTCAGGGCGGGCGAGTTTTAGTGCGGCGCTCATAGGCGGGCTAGCCTTTCTGTTAGCAGGTCGAAGAATCCGGCGGCGTCGACGTCGCCCATGAACATTGCGTTCGGGGCGCGGTCGGTGACACGCCACCAGTCGGCCACGGTCATGCCCAGCGTCAGTTCGGACTGCGTTTCGATCTCAACATTGATATGGCGGCCCGAGAACAACTCTGGCCGGATCAAATAGGCTGTTACGCAGGGATCGTGCAGCGGTGCCCCTTCCGAGCCGTATTTTTCCTTGTCGAAGCGTTCGAAAAAGTCGGTCATCTCAGCCACGGCATGACCGACTTTGCTATCCAGTGCCCGGAACGCATCGATTCGATGCGGTGTGACCAGTGCATCATGGGTCACGTCCAACGGCATGACGACGATATGAGCTCCAGATTTGAACACAATTTCAGCGGCTTCCGGGTCGACGTAAATGTTGAATTCGGCAGCGGGTGTGATGTTGCCAACCTCAAAATAGGCACCACCCATCAATACGACCTCCTGCACCTTGTCGATGATGTCGGGTGCTTTCTGAAAGGCCGTGGCAATGTTGGTCAAAGGTCCCAGCGGGCAAATCGTTACGGTTCCGGGCTCATGCGCGCGCAGGGTGTCGATGATGAAGTCCACCGCGTGCCCATCCGCCAGAGGCATTTCCGGGTCGGGCAGGAGGGGTCCGTCCAGCCCGGTTTTGCCGTGCACATGTTCGGCCGTAACCAAAGGACGTTTCATTGGGGTATCGCACCCGGCATAAACCGGTATGTGTGTGTGTCCGGCCAGTTCGCAAACAATGCGGGCGTTCTTTGCGGTCAGTTCCAGCGGCACGTTTCCGGCAACGGCGGTGATACCAAGTACTTCGATCTCTTCGGGGCTGGCCAAAGCCAGAAGAATGGCGACGGCGTCGTCCTGACCGGGGTCGGTGTCGATGATGATTTTGCGCGGTGCCATGTTTCGCCTCCGGGGTCTTGAAGCGCGGACACTCGCAAGTGTCACCGCGCTTGTCTAGCCGATTTACGTATCGGCAACTGCATCCACTGGCGGGAGTTTGCCGTTGGCGCGATGCTCTTCAGTTTTGACTTCGTCCCAAAGCGCATCCATCTCTGCCAGATCGCTTTGCGTCGGCGTTTTGCCACGGGAGGCCAAGCGAGCCTCAACCTGTTCAAAACGACGGGTGAACTTGGCATTGGTGCGGCGTAGTGCGGCCTCGGGTTCGATGCCCAGATGGCGACCCAGATTGACCATCACGAACAGCAGATCGCCGAATTCATCCTCGAGCGCGTCCGCGTCCATGCTGTTGCGCGCCTCCTCCAACTCGGCGGCTTCTTCGGTGATCTTGGCCAGCACGTGGCTGGCATCGGGCCAGTCGAAACCGACGCGCGCAGCACGTTTCTGCAGCTTGTGCGCGCGCAGCAGGGCGGGAAGGTTTGCCGCAACGCCATCCAAAGCGCCTTTTTGTTCCTTACCGGCGCGTTCGGCGGCTTTGATTGTTTCCCAATCCACGGTCTGTTGATCAGCCGATTTGTCCCGAGATTCGTCTCCAAACACATGCGGATGTCGCGCGACCATCTTGTCTGACATGGTGCGTACCACGTCCTGAAAGGTGAAATGCCCGGCTTCTTCGGCCATCTGCGCGTGGAAAACGGATTGGAACAGCAGGTCGCCCAGCTCGCCCTTCAACTCATCATAGGCCTCACGCTCGATAGCGTCGGCGACCTCATAGGCCTCTTCGATCGTATAGGGTGCGATGGTGCCGAAATCCTGTTCAATGTCCCACGGGCAGCCTGTTTCCGGGTCGCGCAGGCGGCGCATTATTTCCAGCAAACGCTCAATCCCCGCGTCGCTGTCGTGGATCAGAGGATTTTCGGCCATTGCGAACCCTTTCTTTCCGGTGTCAGATGCATCCATTCCGCAGTCAGGATCAGGAGTCCACCCCAGATGCCCGTCGTCAACCGAATTGCCGATTTCTCTGCCGATATGATCGCATGGCGCCAGCACCTGCATTCGATCCCTGAACTTGCGTTCGAATGCCATGAAACTGCGGCCTTTGTCATCGACCGACTACGAGAGTTTGGCGTGGATGAGTTGCACGAGGGTATCGCCAAGACTGGCCTTGTGGCGATCATCAACGGGCAGGGCGAGGGGCCAACCATTGGTTTGCGGGCTGACATGGATGCTTTGCCGATCCCTGAGGAGACCGGCGTTGAATATGCCTCGACGAATCCCGGCAAGATGCACGCATGCGGTCACGACGGGCACACCACGATGTTGCTGGGGGCCGCGCGCTACCTTGCCGAGACACGGAATTTCCGCGGCCGCGTGGCGCTGATCTTCCAACCTGCCGAGGAAGAGGGCGGTGGCGCTGGTGTCATGGTCGAAGAGGGGATCATGGAGCGGTTCGATATTTCCCAGGTCTACGCGCTGCATAACGCGCCGGGGTTTGCCGAGGGGGCATTCTACACAACGCCGGGTCCAATTATGGCGGCAGTGGACACGTTTCACGTCTATATTCAGGGTGTAGGGGGGCACGGGGCTATGCCGCATGAAACCCGCGATCCTGTGATGGCTGCCTGTGGTGTTGCGCAGGCGATCCAGACGATTGTCAGCCGCAACCACTATGCGCTGGAAGATCTGGTCGTCTCGGTTACGCAAATCCACACAGGTACGGTCAATAACGTGATCCCGGATACAGCCTATATCAACGGTACCGTGCGTACCTTTGATCCGGCTGTTCAGAAAATGGTGATGGAGCGGATGGAGCAGATCGTGCAAGGGCAAGCGGCCTCATACGGGGTTGAGGCTCGGCTGGACTACGAGGTGAATTACCCAGCAACGATCAACGACGTCGAAAAGGCCGGATTCGCCGCTAGCGTAGCCCGCGAAATCTCAGGCGCTGACCGCGTGACTGCCAATACCGGGCGCGAAATGGGGGCTGAGGATTTCTCGTATATGCTGCAAGCCAGACCCGGCGCTTACCTGTTCCTTGGGCAGGGCGAGGGTGCGGGGCTGCATCATCCGAAATACAACTTTAACGACGAGATCGCGCCGGTGGGGGCCTCCTTCTTTGCGCGCATCGTTGAAAAGGCGCAGCAGTTGGGCTGATGGGGGGAAGATATGGCACTGGAAGACGCAAAAAATCAGGTGGACGAAGCCTTTACCAACCCGGATCTCAAGGGGTTGTCGTTTGAGAACACGTTCGGCGGAGCAACCTCGTTTTTACGACGGCTGTACACCAAGGAGTTGAAAGGCGTTGATATTGCCGTGACCGGCGTGCCCTTCGATCAGGCGGTCACCAACCGCCCCGGTACCCGTCTTGGACCCCGCGCAATTCGAGAGGCCAGCGCGCTGCAGTCGCCCGATGCGCCCTATGGCTGGCCCTTTGACGCGCTAAGCGAGCTAGCGATTGTCGACTATGGCGACGTGGCGTATGACTACGCCAACATTCCGGCTTTTCCCGACACGCTGACCGACCATATCCGCACTATTCTGGCCGCCGACGTGGCCTCAGTTTCACTGGGCGGCGATCACTATATCAGTTTCCCGATCCTCAAGGCCTATGCAGAAAAATACGGGCCGATGTCTCTGCTGCAATTTGATGCGCACACAGACACGTGGGCCGACGACGACATGACGCGCGTTGATCACGGAACGATGTTCTACAAGGCGGTGAAGTCGGGGATAGTGGACCCGAAACGCTCGGTTCAGGTCGGTATCCGTACCACCAATGAGGACACGCTGGGTGTCAATATCATCGACGCGCGTGAAGTCTACGAATCCGGCCCCGCAGCCGTGGCGCAGAAGATCAAAGGCATTCTTGGCGACAGCCCCGTGTATCTGAGCTTCGATATCGATGGTTTGGACCCTGCATTCGCCCCCGGTACTGGTACACCGGTTTGGGGTGGGCTGAGCTCCATTCAGGCCCAGATCATTCTACGCGATATCGCCGGGATCAATATAAAGGGCGGCGACGTGGTTGAGGTCTCTCCGCCCTATGACACGTCCGGAGCGACCGCGATAGCCGGGGCGCATGTGGCGACGCAGATCATTTGCTTGCTGGGGTGGAACAAGCTGCAGCCTTAACCTTTGGTTAGCCATCTTTCCGGTATTTGGTTAACCAAAAGACCGGACGGGAGAGTAACGGGCATGACAGACTTCAACCAACCCATCAGCGGCAATGATTTGGCGCGGTTTTCGGGGCCGAACACGTTCATGCGCCTCCCACAGGCGGACACACTGGCCGGGCTGGATGTGGCGGTGCTGGGCATTCCGATGGATATCGGTACGTCATGGCGGTCAGGAACGCGGTTCGGGCCAAAGCAAATCCGCAGTGAAAGTGCGATGATCCGGCCCTACAACATGGCAAACTCTGCGACCCCGTTCGACAGCCTGCAAATCGCGGATATCGGCGATCTGGCAATCAATACCTTCTCGCTGGCCGACAGTCTGAAGATCATTAAGGAGAGTTATGACGCCATTTTGGCGCAGGGAGTGATTCCGGTCGCGATGGGGGGCGATCATTCGATTACCCTGCCGATTCTGCGGGCGATAGCGGCCAAGCGCGGGCCAGTTGCGCTGGTCCATGTGGATGCACATGCGGATGTGAATGATGAGATGTTCGGTGAGAAGGAAACACACGGCACCGTCTTCCGTCGTGCCTATGAAGAAGGGCTGATCGTCCCGGACAAGACATTCCAGATCGGCATTCGCGGTTCGGGCTATGCGGCGTCGGATTTTACCGAAGCCAGAGGCTGGGGCTTCCGCCAGTTCCCGGCCTGGGAATTATGGCAGCAGAACTTGACCGAGATCGGCTCGCAGATTCGTAAAACGGTTGGGGATCATCCTGTCTACATCTCGTATGACATCGACAGCCTGGATCCGTCCTTTGCCCCCGGTACAGGCACACCCGAGATTGGCGGCCTCACCACACCGCAGGCGCTGCAACTGATCCACGCATTGGCGGGCATGAATGTGGTGGGGTGCGACCTTGTCGAGGTGTCGCCGCCCTATGATCCCTCGGGTAACACGGCGCTGACGGCAGCGAACCTGTTGTTTGAGATGTTGTGCATTCTGCCCGGAGTGACGTCACGGTAAGGGGTTGGGCTGCTTGTCCGGTGGTTTGAACCGAATATTGTTGGCCAAAAGGAACGAACGGGATGAAGAAAGTGGTTTTCTGGCTCGTCATCGGTTTGGTCGTGGCGGTGGGTGTTTACATTCGGATTGCTCCCTCTGATCCCGCAAGATGGCACGTGATACCTGCGGCTGAGGCGGATCGCGATTTACAAGGTGGTGTTCTTAGGGTGGTTGACACCGGCCCGGATGGTCTTGCTCGTCTGGATGCCATTGCGCGCGCAGCGCCGCGCACTTCGGTTTTGGCCGGATCAGTGGAGGATGGGATGGTCACCTACATCACCAGAACCAAAGTGGTCGGTTTTCCAGATTACACGACGGTACAACAGGATGGGGACATCCTACGCATCAACGGACGTTTAAGATTTGGCCGGCGGGACTTCGGGGTGAACAGAACCCGGGTCGATGGGTGGCTGGCTGAACTGCAGCCCTGACGACAGGCACCCTTCCTGCACTTCGCGCCACATGGGTACGTTCAGCGACATCTGGCATTGCGCTGTGAACATGCGGCCATCGACTTGTAGGCAGATCATCTCACCCAGTTCGACACGTGTGCCGGATTTATCGGTGCAATAGCAGTCCTGAACCTTGCCTCCGGGGCCAACTACATCGGCCAAGGCAGGCGCAGTGCATAGTAGAAAAACAACTGCTAAACGTGTCATGGAGTCAGCTTAGCACAGCGACGGGCCTTGACCAAAGCCTCGGATTGAGAGACACCGCGCGGATGATCCCCGAAGAACGCCTTGAACAGATAACTCAGAGATTCCAATACCTCGAAGCCGCCATGGCCGATGGCGCCTCGGGCGGAGATATTGCCGCACTTGCCAAGGAGTATTCCGATCTCAAGCCGGTGGTCGATCAGATCATGGCGTGGCGGCAACTGGTCGCTGATCTGGCCGAGGCCGAGGCGATGCTGGCCGATCCCGACATGAAGGAATTGGCCGAGGAAGAGATTCCCGGTCTTCAGATCCGTATCCCCGAGGCTGAACACGCATTGCAACTGGCACTTCTGCCAAGGGATGAAGCCGACGCGCGTCCTGCGATGCTGGAAATCCGCCCCGGCACCGGAGGCGACGAAGCCGCTCTGTTCGCGGGTGACCTGCTGCGCATGTATCAGCGTTATGCAGAAAGCCGAGGCTGGCAGTTTGAAATCATCGAGGAACAAGCCTCGGACCTAGGTGGGATCAAAGAGGTGGTGGCTCACATCAAGGGTGACAATGTCTTCGCGCGTATGAAGTACGAGTCCGGCGTGCATCGTGTACAGCGCGTGCCTGAAACCGAAAGCGGCGGGCGGATTCACACTTCGGCGGCGACCGTGGCGGTTTTACCCGAGGCTGAAGATGTCGACATCCAGATCGACGCAAATGACATTCGCATCGACACCATGCGCAGTTCTGGCGCGGGGGGGCAGCACGTAAATACCACGGATTCGGCCGTGCGGATCACACACCTTCCAAGTGGTATCGTGGTGACGAGTTCGGAAAAGTCCCAGCACCGCAACCGCGAGATCGCAATGCAGGTGTTGAAAACGCGCCTGTATGACATGGAGCGTCAGCGGATCGACAGCGAACGCTCGGCGGATCGCGCCAATCAGGTAGGGTCCGGCGACCGGTCAGAGCGGATCAGGACCTATAACTTCCCGCAGGGGCGCATGACGGACCACCGCATCAACCTGACGCTCTATAAGCTGGACCAGGTGATGCAGGGTGATCTGGATGAGGTGATCGATGCATTGACCGCCGATGATCAGGCGCGGCTTCTGGCCGAGATGGCGCAATGATTGCGGCGTTGACAGCAGCGCAGGCGATGGTCGCCGCCACCGCGCGTTTGCGGGCGGCAGGAGTGGCCGATCCGGCACGCGACGCCCGCGTTCTGCTCGCCCACGCTGCGCGGATTGAGGCCAGCCGGGTCACTCTGATCGCGCCCGAAGAATTGTCGCCTGAGATCGCCGAACGCTATGACCAGTTAATCTCGCTGCGGGCTATTCGCGTGCCGGTGTCACACCTGCTGGGTGAACGCGAGTTTTATGGCCGTCGTTTCCGTGTCAGCCGCGATGTATTGGACCCGCGCCCCGAGACGGAGACGTTGATCGAGGCGGCCTTGAGCGAACCGTTTGACCGTGTGTTGGATCTCGGGGTCGGCTCCGGTTGCATCTTGATCACATTGTTGGCTGAACGTAGCAGCGCCTCGGGCGTCGGTGTCGACCTGAGCGAAATCGCGTGCCTACAGGCCAGCGCCAATGCGGTGCAGCACAATGTTCAGGGCAGGGCCGAGATTTTACGCTCGGACTGGTTTGAAGACATTGATGGTGAATTTGATCTGATTGTTTCCAATCCTCCGTATATCTCTCTGACAGAGATGGAAGAGCTTTCCCCCGAAGTACGCGAGCATGAGCCGCGTATGGCTTTGACTGATGAAGGTGACGGGCTTGGGGCTTATCGCCGAATTGCGGCCTCGGCCCCCGATTTCCTGATGCCCGGAGGGCGAATCCTGGTTGAAATCGGGCCAGCACAAGGCAAAAGCGTCGCAGCATTGTTCCAAGCTGCGGGCCTCGTCGAAACACGGATCATTCCTGATCTGGACGGTCGTGACCGTGTGGTTGTCGCCAGAATGCTACAATAGTGGCGTGAACTGAGGCTGAAAAGCGCCGATAAATGTAAAAAATCTGCGAATTTTTAGACAACCCTCTTGTCTGCGGGCTCTGGACATGCTTACTCAGAGTCAGTCGGAGAGGTTGACGCTGTTTCAGCGGGCCCCTGACGCCAAGCCCAAAAAAGTCGACATCGCGTGACGGCTAAAGCCATTGAGCAGTGCAGGACACGACGTGATCGACATCGAATGACAAGGCTGACGTAAAGAAAGATGAGATCTTCCAAATCCCGCTCGCGGGCCAAGAACAACCGCAATCGTCCTTCCGGCGGCAACGTCGTAAACCGGGTTTTTGACAGCTCGGGCCCCGAAGGCAAGGTGCGCGGTACGCCCCAGCAGATCATTGACAAATACAACCAGCTGGCACGTGACGCCCAGCTTTCGAATGACCGTGTGGCAGCCGAAAACTTTCAGCAGCACGCCGAGCATTACCTGCG
The DNA here is from genome assembly GCF_040329455.1 of Ruegeria sp. SCP11. NCBI lineage: Bacteria > Pseudomonadati > Pseudomonadota > Alphaproteobacteria > Rhodobacterales > Roseobacteraceae > Ruegeria > Ruegeria sp. SCP11. The sequence goes on from NZ_JBDZYG010000001.1 coordinate 374,002, forward strand.
CCTGCTGAGCGAAGCGCAGCGTGAAATCGAAGCACGTCGCGAAGAGCAGGAGCGCCAGAACCGCGAACGGCAGGCCGAACGCGATCGTGAACGCGTCGAGCGTCAGGAACGTGAAGCGGCGCGTCAGGCTGATCCGGCCGAGGCACCGCAGCCGGACGTCATGGACTTCGGAGCTGAAGCCTCCACACCCGAATCTGGATTGGTCGAGACGCCCGAAAGTAAAGATTCTGCACCGGCGGCTGAGACGCCTGAGAAGAAAGAAAAGCCCGCGCGCAAACCACGGGCACGGAAGCCCAAAGCCGCGCCGGTGGCTGAGGAAGCGCCCAAAACCGATGGTGATGCGCCGGAAGCTGCTGAGTAAAAGCTCACACTGAATTTGCGAAAGCCCCGGGACTAGCCGGGGCTTTTTGCGTTCAGGTCCTTTGAACCTCGCGAGCTAAGGCGCAGAAGGCCTCAAGCGGGACCTGTTCCGCCCGTTCGGTGGGTTGGATACCTGCAGCCAGAAGGCGATCTTCGATATTGGGGGCGACGCCCTTCAGCGAGGCGCGTAGCATTTTCCGGCGTTGGTTGAAGGCTGCAGCAACCACACGAGACAGGACCGCGGCGTCCGCCGGATAGCGTGGTCCGGGCAGGGCGGTCAGATGGACCACGGCGCTGGAGACTTTAGGGGGGGGGGTGAAAGCTCCGGACGGCAGAGACATGGCGATGCGCGCCTCGGCCCGCCATTGGGCGAGGATGGCGAGGCGGCCATAGGCTTTGCTACCAGGTTGCGCGACGATGCGTTCGGCGACCTCACGCTGAAACATTAGGGTCAGGCTCTGCCAGAAGGGCGGCCATTCGGGCGGCGTCAGCCAGCGGACCAGAAGTTCGGTACCGACATTGTAGGGCAGGTTTGCAGCCACGCGAATCGGCGGTGTCAGATGCTCAAGTGGATTAATCTCCAGCGCATCACCGTTGATGACCTCAAGCCGATTGGGGTAGGCGGCAGCGATATCGTTTAGGGCGGCAATGCAGCGAGTGTCTTTCTCGACAGCTACGACTTTGCGTGCGCCCTCAGACAACAATCCGCGGGTCAAACCTCCGGGGCCGGGGCCGATTTCAAGCACGTCACATTCGGATAGGTCTCCGGCCTGACGTGCGATCTTAGCGGTTAGGTTCAGGTCCAGAAGGAAATTCTGGCCCAACGACTTGCGCGCCGAGAGTTGGTGCGTCGCGATGACTTCGCGCAGAGGGGGAAGATTGTCGATTGCGCTCATGATCCGGTTACCGTGTCGCAGGGCGAGGGGAATGCGCCAGTGAATTTTTGCCTCCGGCGGGGATATTTCCAGCCAGATGAAGGATCAAGTGCTTTGGGCCATACGTTGGGCGAGTTTCAGAGCCTCGATCAAGCTGGTTGGGGTGGCGATGCCTTTTCCTGCAATATCCAGCGCGGTGCCGTGGTCTGGCGATGTGCGAATGAAGGGTAGGCCCAGCGTCACGTTCACGCCACGGTCGAAATCCAGCGTCTTGATCGGGATCAGAGCTTGGTCGTGGTACATCGCTATCGCCGCGTCATAGCGGGCGCGGGCGGCAGCGTGGAACATTGTGTCGGCCGGGTGTGGGCCAGTAACAGTGTAGCTTTCGTCGGGCAGGTCACCGACCAGCGCAGCGATCCAGTCCAGTTCTTCGCGACCCATTTTGCCACCTTCGCCCGCATGCGGGTTGAGACCGGCTATGGCGATACGGGGATGGGCAATGCCGAATTGGTGGCGCAGGCCTTCGACAGTAATGGCAATTGTATCAAGCAGCAGGTCCGGGGTCAGAGCCGAGGGTACGTCAGACAGCGCGATGTGAATGGTTGCGGGCACCACGCGCAGTTGATCGCTGGCCAGCATCATGACCACGCGGTCTCGGCCTGCGAGGGCGGCCAGAAACTCGGTATGGCCTGGATAGGCGAAACCGGCGCCGTCGATCAGAGCTTTTTTGTGGATAGGTGCGGTGCAGAGTGCTGAAGCCGCGCCGGATTGCACCAGTGTCACGCCTTGTTCAATCGCAGCAATGACCGATGGCGCATTGGCCGGGTCGGGCCGGCCCGGGATATTGGTTGCCGGAAACTCCAGTTGTAATACCGGCAATGCGGTAGCGCTGATGTCAGTGGCCTCGGATGGGTGCGAGATGTGTTCGACGGGTGTTTCGGGCGGCAGGTGAGCTGCGTCACCGATATAGAAGAACGGGCAGCTGTCTCGCAGGTCAGACCACGCCTTGGCCGCAATTTCCGGGCCTATTCCAGCCGGGTCTCCACAGCTAAGCGCGATCGGGGCGTTCATTGTTCTACAATTGTCGCTTCGGCACGCAACTGCGCCAGCAGGCTGTCCGCAAATGCCGTCAGGCGCTGTTGGGTAAGTGCATTGGCCACGTCGGTACGCGAGGTTTCCTCACCGCGGTCGCGGGTACGAGTGCACAGCATCAGGAACAACAGAGTTTGCCCATTGTTACGTGTCAGGGTCGTAGACACTTCGTTGATATCGAGCTTGGCTAATTCCAGCGCCACATCGCGTGGGATTTCAGACGGGCTGGACTGAATCCGCTGTAGAACTTCGGCCGGTTGATCCTTGGCAATACCGTACAAATCATCGCAGGTGTCAATCTGCTCTCTGAGTTTGGCTGCATTGGCCAGTGTATCGGCACTCCGACCACCCGGCATGTTGTAGATCGCGTAGTCAATCTCGGAATAGTTGGTGGCGCCGGTTGCAACTTCGCGAAGACCGCGCATCTGGAACAGCGCAATGGCATTGGGCAGGGTGAGCGGTTGCGTGATATCGCCGTTCTTCAGGCCAAGGATCAGAGGTTGAAGCGCCGGAGGCAGGCTGGACAGGTTCAGCCAGTCCAATCGTCCGCCGTTTTCACGTGTGGCAGCCGCTGAATACTGGATGGCTGCTGCTTCGAAAGCGTCATAGCCTTCAAGCCGAGCGATTTCCTCCGCCAGAAGCTCGGCCTGCGCTATGGTCTGCTGATTGACTGGAATGATGATCTCGGACAACAGCACTTGCAGGCCGCCTCCGCCCGATTGTCCCAAAGCCCGGTTAATTTCGTCATCTGTCGGGCGCGCCTGTGACAGGTACCGCGCGCTAATATAGTCACGCCACGAAACCTGGTCGGCCACGAAGTCGCGGACGGTCTCGCGATCAACCCCTTGATCCGCTAGCAATTGCAGGAACTGATCACTCGACAGCTGTCCCCGAGCTGCAAACTCGTCGATGCCGACCTGAATATCCTCCGGGGCAGCCTCGATTCCGGCTTCACGCATGGCCTGACGGCGTAGCCGCTCGTCGATCAAGGCATTGCGCACTTCGGTTTCGGATGCGCCGGGTGCACCCAAAGCACTCAGGAACTGCTGGCGTTGGTTTAACTCATACCAGGTAATGATGTCCTGATTCACTTTGATCGCCGGAGAAAACAGGCTTTGGGCATCGGCCTGAGGCGTCGTAACAGCCAACATCGCCCCGACCAGCACGGGGGCGACCGGTTTAAGCCAACCGGAGCGAAGGAAACGGGCGAAACCTGAAATCAACTGCATCTTCTCTTGTACTGTTGGCCGTCACTTTTAACGGAGTATCCCGTCAGGGCTACGGTAAAGCCGAATTCTGTCGAAGGCTCAATACTAGATGACGAGGTAAAGCGCCTGCTGACGTTCATGTTAACCTGTACGCATTCATTCTGATACGTGAGACCCAAGCCATATCGAATTGGCTCGGACTCGGCTAGGTCATAGCGTGCAAGGGCCCGGGTGTTCCAGTTCTGATCCACTCTGTAACGCCCGGTCAACCGGATTTCTGAAATTTCGTCATCCAGGTTTTCGGCCGGGTCGGGCTCTTGCCATAGATAGCTGCCTGTAACGCCAGCCGTCTTTTGTTGCCAGCTGGCCCGAAGCTCGGCCTTTGCAAAGCTGAAATCTCCATTCAACAGACCGCGTCCCGCCACTGTCCAGCCATTGTTGGTCTGAACCTGCCCGGCCAGCAGTAGGTCGGAAACCGTGCCTTGCAGGCCCGAGGTAAGGTTAAAGCCCTGATCCGCTTCCGAGCGAAAGACCTGACCAATGGTTGCAAGGGCGCGCCATCCTCCGGCCGCGTAGCGGGACCAGTTGAGCCCAACAACACCCGTCAAGCCGTCCTCACGCCGGTCTGGTGCGGGGAATCTGGACAGGGACAACAAGTTGCCCTGATCGAATTCCTGAAATGTGCTTTCGTCATTTGGAACATCATCATCAGATACGTGGGTCCAGCCAATCTGGGCGATCGGTTCCAATATCTGGGTAGCACCGGATGCATCCCGTTTGCTCATTGGATAACGCAGCGTCAACGCTGCGCGGGGTGTTGTTCGGGTAACCTCTTCGGGGAATTCGCTGTCGTTACGAATGTCAAACGTATCCACGGAAGCGCCGGCTCGGACTTCGGCCCGCAGACCCGACGTGAACGTCCAGTTGCGCAGCCAAACAGCGTCAATGGTAGCGCGCGCGATGTCGCGACCAATGATGTCCTCGTCACTGGTGCGTTCATGTGCGTGAGCATCAAAACTCAGCCGGACTTCGCCACCGATCGAAGTCGGGAACAGGCGCTTTTGATAAAACAGGTCGAACACCCGCGACGGGATTTCGTCCTGATCTTCGCTGTCCCTCAGGGTTTTGTAGTGGATAAAGCTGGTACGGAAAGCCGTATCCCGCTTGATCCGTTCAAGGGCGACTTCGCTGCGCAGCCGGTCGAGGTCCGGCAGACCGTAGTCGGCCAGATAAGAGTCGTCGGACGTTGTCCTGATGTTGAATGTGAACCGAAAATCGTTCTGGAGATTAAACCAGCCGTTTGCAAAGAGGTATCCACGGTCTTCGTCGGGTTGCAGATCGTCCCTTGTATGTGCGCCTTCCAGCTGGATACGCCCGTTCTTGAAAGCCTGACGATAACGCAGTCCAAGGGTTTTGGTCTTGGATGAGACATAGGGCGTCAACGTCAGATCCTTGTGATCGCCCAACTTGATGAAATACGGCACCTGAAGGCCGGTTCCCAGTTGCGATGTAGTCCGTACGGACGGAACCAGAAACCCAGTGGCCCGCTCCAGCGTCGGGTCAGGTAGCCGTAGGTAGGGCAGGTAGAAAACGGGCACGTCTAAGACCCGGAACTGCGCCCCTTCGAAATACAGTTGGCGTTCCAGTTGATCGTGCGTGACCTTGCGGGCACGGATTTGCCAGAGAGGTGGTTTGCCGTTTGCGCAGACATGGCATGAGGTGGCCGACACCTTGCTAAACTGTGTGTATCTACCACCGGCACGCGTGGCTTGAACCGAGGCGATTTGCACCTGCTGTTCGAACACCATCCGTGCTCCGATCAGCAATCCGTTCTGGATGCCGTCGTCCAACTCGGCAGAATCCGCCAGGATTGTGGTATCGCCAGCCTGATCAATCCGGATCGGACCCTCCAGCGTCAGTGCGCCGGATTCACGGTCAAAAGTGATGCGGTCCGCACTCAGTTTAATGTCGCCTTGAAAGGCCTCAACATTGCCCTCGGCCACGAGGACGCGTTCTGGAGTGATAAAAATTTGGTCTGCCACCAGCAGGGCGGGTTGATCCTCTTGTTGCGGGTCTTGTGCTTGTGAAGGTGCAGGCTGGTTTTGTGCCGCCGCACCCGTAGGCATCGCCAGTGCAACTGCGCCGGACAGCAAAAGGCTGGATATGACCCGCATTAGCCGTCCTCCGCGTGGAGCAAGAGTCCGAGCGACAGAAGAATGGCTGCAAAGGGCGGCGCCCAAGCCGCGACGAAGATAGGCAATTGACCGTTTTCCCCGAGTATTTGGGCAAAGTTACGAACGAAGTAGATGGCGAAACCCAGCAGGACAGCGGACAACACCGCGATGCCCGTACCACCAAAACGTACATGGCGCATAGTGAAGGCCGCGCCGATCATGACCATAGCCATCAAAAAGAAAGGCCGTGCCAACTGCACCTGTAGCCAGACTTCATACTGCTTGGTTGAAAACCCGGCTTCGCGGAGGTCGCGGATCAGCTGGGGCAGATCGTAGACCGAAACCGAATCCTGCTGCCCGAGCGTATCCAGAATGCGCTGCCGAGTGAGTGAGGTCGGAAGTTCTATAGTCTGATGTAACTCGGAGGTGGCTTCCGGGTTCACATCGTCGGCCAGAGACCAAATTTTTGCATTGTGCAAAATCCACGACCCATTCGAGAGTTTTGCCTGGTCAGCCACGATCTGTTGCGTCGGTTTGCCGTCCGGCGAGAAAGTGACAATCGTAACACCAGTCAGTTCAAGTGAGTTGGCATTTGTGGTGCCGCGAGCGTGGATAACCGATTGCCCTTCTGCCGACCCTTGGCGTAGCCACAAACCTTCACGGGTAATCGACAGTGCGGAGTTGCCGTTGTTTTTGTAAGTGTCCGACAATCGCTTGTATTCCTCGGACGTTGCGGCCGAGATCGGGTTCAGCAAAGCGACTGCCAGCGCCCCGATCAACAGAGCCAGCGTAACCGGCGCGAGCAGCGCTCGGATGCCCGACCGCCCGATGGCGCGTATGACAACCAATTCGGAACTGCGTGCCAGTCCTATGAACAGCGCAATTGTGGACAAGATGACCAGCAGGGGCAGCATCTCGCTGATGGCCGCCGGTGTGTTCAGCAGTGTCAGGTGCAGCAGACGACTGAACGAAAGGTTTTCCGACTCGAACCGGCGGGCTTGCTCGACCAAGTCGATCAGAATCAGCAGAGCCAGAAAAATACCGCCGATGACCAGAAAGCTTTGCATGAACCGGCGGGCAAAATAGCGGTCGAGGATCACGACTGCGCCTCCGACGTAACGTCGCTGCGGGGGAAACACGGAGTCAGAGCGCCAGAATCATCTGCGCATGCGCGGGTGCGCAAAGGCTTATGCCTGCCCTGTCTCGCCAATTCGTTCTCCCCCGATCCAGCCGGAATTTTTCGGAGACTGTAATGCAATTGGCGCGCGGGGAAAACTGCTATCTGGTCAAGCCGCGCAGCGCGGGCTAGGTCTTGGGGAACAGATTTTGAGGAGTTCGCAATGAGCAGTCTTGTACCGATCCGGATTCAGCCTTTTGATGTGGACGCTATGGCGCAGGCCGAGGGGCGGGTTGCAGTAATCATCCCGTCTGATGGCAAGATGAGTCCGGCTGTGCGCCGTGCCAACCGCCTGACCCGTGGCGCGGTGGCGCGGCTGGTCGAGAGCCCCCGGTTCGAAAAGGTCAAGACAGGCGACGTGATCTCGCTAGCCTGGCCCAGTGGCATGGCGGCTGAAGCGCTGGACATCGTGATCCTGCCCCGTCGTCCCGATGCAGCCGAGGCGCGCAAGGCTGGTGCAGCGCTGGCTAAGCTGGCGAGCGGCAAGGATATGCTGCTGATGGCAGGCAATCAGGTGCGGACCGACGATATCGCGATGGGCATCGCCCTGCGCAGCTATGACTTTGATGCGCACAAGACCAAGGACTCGGATGAGATCGGCACCGTCACCATCAGCCACCAGAAAGCGGAAGAAGTCGAAGCAGCTTTCGGCCCGCAATATGCCGTGGCCGACGGTGTGCGTATGACGCGCGACCTGACCAATGAACCGGCCAACGTTCTGACCACCACCGAATTCGCTGACCGTCTGGCAGAGATGAAAGATCTGGGCCTTGAGGTCGAGGTGCTGGAAGAAGACAAGCTGGCTGAACTGGGCATGCGCACGCTGTTGAGCGTCGGGCAAGGTTCTGTCAGCCCCTCCAAGGTTGTGGTGATGCATTGGAATGGCGGCGACAAGGACGATGCTCCGCTGGCTTTGGTCGGCAAGGGTGTCGTGTTCGATACCGGTGGTATCTCGCTAAAGCCTGCAGGTGGCATGGAAGACATGACCATGGACATGGGCGGCGCGGGGGTCGTCGCAGGCACCATGCGCGCGCTGGCCAAGCGCAAGGCCAAAGCGAATGTGGTCGGTCTGGTTGGACTGGTCGAGAACATGCCTTCGGGTAACGCGACCCGTCCTGGCGACGTGGTTAAGTCGATGAAGGGCGACACGGTCGAGATCATCAACACCGATGCCGAGGGCCGCTTGGTGCTGTGTGACGTGATGTGGTACGCGCAGGAACGGTTCAAACCCGTGGGTATGGTCGATCTGGCGACCCTGACGGGGGCGATCATCATCGGTCTGGGGCATGAGAACGCGGGTGTCTTCTCGAATAACGACACCTTCTGCGAAGCTTTCCTGAAATCTGCGAAGGCTGAAGATGAGGGCGCATGGCGGATGCCGTTGGGCGAGGCCTATGACAAGCAGCTGAAATCGCGCATTGCGGATATGAAAAACGTTGGTGGACGTCCAGCGGGTTCGATCACGGCCGCGCAATTCCTGCAGCGGTTCGTCAAGGAAGAAACGCCGTGGATTCATCTCGATATTGCGGGTGTGGCTTCGGTGTCCTCGGAAACACCTTATGCACCGAAGGGTGCGACTGGCTGGGGTGTGCGCGCGCTTAGCCGCCTTGTGCAGGATCACTTCGAGTAATCCTATGGGTGCCGTCTATTTCTATCACTTGACCCGCCAACCTCTGGAATACACCTTGCCGGTGTTGCTGGACAAGGCGAGGCAGGCCGGGTGGAAGATTGCCGTGCGGGGCACTGATCCCGCGCGGATGGACTGGCTGGATGAGAAGTTGTGGTTGGGGCCTGAGGACGGGTTCCTGCCACATGGCCGAGAAGGCGGCCCGCATGATGCCGCGCAGCCCATTTTGCTGACAACCGGGCCGGAGGCTGCCAATGAACCGGCCTGTGTCATGGCCGTAGACGGGGCCCTGGTAGAACCGAACGAAGTGGCAGCGTTGGAACGGGTCTGTATCCTGTTCGACGGCAATGATGACGAAGCTGTTCAGCGCGCGCGGGGACAATGGAAAGCCCTGACCGGCGCAGGCTGCGCGGCGCAATACTGGTCCGAAGAATCGGGCCGGTGGGAGAAAAAGGCCGAGGCATAATCCTGCGGCTGCAAAGAAACTCTCGGGAGATTGAAAGATGGATATGAAGCCTTTGGGCCGTACTGGCATCATGGTGTCGGACCTGTGTCTGGGGACAATGACCTTTGGCACGCAGACATCCGAGACCGACGCGCATACCCAAATGGATATGGCGCTAAACGCCGGGATCAATTTCGTGGATGCGGCCGAGATGTACCCGGTGAACCCGATTTCCAAGGAAACCGTGGGACGAACCGAAGAGATTCTCGGCAATTGGAATTCTGCCAACCCGTCGCGGCGTGAGGACTACGTGCTGGCGACCAAACATTCCGGGGCGGGGTTCGCTCATGCCCGTGACGGCGCTCCGATCTCTGCGCAAACAATCCCTGAGGCCATTGAGGGTTCGCTGCGTCGGTTGCGGACTGAGTGCATTGATCTTTACCAGTTCCATTGGCCAAACCGCGGCAGCTACATGTTTCGGCAGAACTGGAACTACGCGCCGTCGGGGCACAATACCAACGAAGTTCTGGATAATATGCAGGAGTGCCTCGAGGTTTTGCAGGCGCAGGTGGACAAGGGCAAAATCCGCGCCTTCGGTCTGTCCAACGAAAGCGCCTGGGGCACAGCGCAATGGCTGCGGATCGCAGAGCAAATGGGCGCGCCACGGGTTGCGTCGGTGCAGAATGAGTATTCGCTGCTATGCAGGCATTTCGATACGGATATGGCTGAGTTGAGCGTGCATGAGGATGTAGGCCTACTTGCATTTTCGCCTCTGGGAGCCGGGTTTCTGACCGGCAAGTATCAGGACGGAGCGGTGCCGGAAGGTTCGCGCATGTCCTTGGTGGCTGAGATGGGTGGTCGCAAAGGCCCACGCGTCTTCCAGGCGGTGGCAGCGTATCTGGAAATTGCCGAACGACACGGGCTTGATCCAGTACATATGGCGTTGGCTTGGTGCCGGACACGGCCGTTCATGATGTCGGCCATTTTCGGCGCGACCTCGGTAGCGCAGTTAGAGCATATTCTTGTAGGGAAAGATTTGCGGCTATCGGATGAGGTCGTGGCCGAAATAGGTCAGGCGCACCGCGCGCATCCGATGCCGTTCTAGAGGGGGCGCTGCCCCCGCCACGCTGTGCTTTTGCGCATCTCTCCAAGGATGTTTGAGCCAGATGAAAGGGATCCGGTCAGTGATGGGTGGGGTAGGTGCGTTCCTGTCTCAAATCGCGGGCCGACAGACCATGGGCTGTACGGAAGGCGCGGGCGAAGCTGGATTGTGAGGCGAAGCCGGTAGCCAGTGCTACATCCATCAGGGACATATCTGTGTCGGTAACCAGTCGTCGGGCCTCAGCCAGGCGCAGTTGCAGGTAATGGTCTTGCGGCGTCGTGTTCAGGCGCAGGCGGAACTGTTGCTGCAGGGTTCGAGGGCTGGTGCCTAGTGTTTCGGCTATGTCTGCCAGTGGCAGAGGCTCGTCGAGGGAGGACTCCATCAGCGTATTGGCCTTGGCCGTCAATGCCGTGTGGCGATGTGGGGCACCGGTGCGGCTTTGCGGTTTGGTCGGTTCAGGCGCGCCGTCGTAAAGAAACAGGCCGGAAACACGCGCAGCAAACCCTGCGCCGTGGCGCGCGGCGATGATGTGTAGCATCATCTCGACCGCCGGGATCGCGCCGCCCGAGGTCAGGCGGTTTCCGGATACGGTGAACCGATCGGGGCGCACATCGACCTCGGGGAAGCGTAAGGAAAAATTGTCCAGGTCTTCCCAGTGCGTCGTCGCGGCGTGACCGTCCAACAGCCCGGCTTCGGCCAATAACCACGGCCCTCCGTCGATGCCTGCCATAGTTGCGCCGGTGCCTGCGATGCGGCGTAGCCCCGCCAACAGGCTGGGGGTGGCGTGGCGCGCCAGTTGGAATCCGGCCACCACGATCATCAGATCACAACTTTGCAACCTGGTCAGAGGGATGCCAGGCACGTTCAGCGCACTGGTCAGCATCGCTGGTTCTGCTGTCGCGGTCACATAATCCCAATCGAACGCCGGACGGTCCGCCAGCCGGTTGGCTGCGCGCATCGGATCAACCGCCGAGGCGAAACTGAGTGTGTTGCATTCGTCCAGCACCAGCACCGCCGTTTTCAGGGCACGATGTTCGGGTTGGAGTATGTTTTTTGCGGATTTCATCAAGTTCGATTCGCATTCTGGCAAGTGTTTCCACAAGGCTGCGTCAGAGTTGATGGTAACGCAAATCGGAATCCGGGGAGAAGCCTGGGGAAAACTCACGGCAAAACCGGGTATAACTTGGGGAAAACGCCATGCCTCTGGAAATGAACCGCGAAGTCTTCATCACCTGCGCCGTAACCGGCTCGGGCGGAACGCAGGATCGCAGCCCTCATGTGCCGCGTTCGCCGCAGCAAATTGCGGACAGCGCGATTGCCGCGGCCAAGGCCGGAGCGGCGGTGGTGCATTGCCATGTGCGTGACCCCGAAACCGGCGCACCCAGTCGTCGGCTGGATCTGTATCGCGAGGTGACAGACCGCATCCGCGATGCCGATGTGGACGTGGTGCTGAACCTGACCGCGGGCATGGGCGGCGACATCGTGTTTGGTGGGGTTGAGAGCCCGTTTCCGGTGAACGAAGCGGGTACCGACATGATCGGGGCGTCAGAACGCGTTGCGCATATTGCCGAATGTTTGCCCGAAATCTGCACCCTGGACTGCGGCACCATGAACTTTGCCGAGGCCGATTACGTCATGACCAACACGCCCGGCGCGTTGCGGGCGATGGGACAGGTGATGACCGATTTGGGCGTGAAGCCCGAGATTGAGGCCTTTGACACCGGACATCTGTGGTTTGCCAAGCAGTTGGTGAAAGAGGGGATTCTGGAACCGAACGCTCTGGTGCAGCTGTGCATGGGGGTGCCGTGGGGCGCACCGGACGATTTGAACACCTTCATGGCGATGGTGAACAACGTGCCCGATGACTGGACGTTCAGCGCGTTTGCGCTGGGTCGGAACCAGATGGCTTATGTCGGGGCATCCGTGCTGGCGGGCGGTAATGTTCGTGTCGGGTTGGAGGACAACCTGTGGCTGGACAAAGGCGTGCTGGCCGAGAACTGGCAATTGGTGGAACGCGCCGGAACCATCATTGAAAACATGGGCGCTCGGGTCATTGGTCCGCAGGACGTGCGCGAGAAACTGGGGCTGACAAAGCGGGCGCCGGTTGCGAAGTGACAGAAGTGGTTTGGGGGCCAGCCCCCAAAACCTCCAGAGTATTTCTGAAACGATGAAGACTGTTTCTCTTACAGGCGGGATGGCATGAAAACAGCAGCTATCATTGGCGGCGGCGTAATCGGCGGCGGTTGGGCCGCTAGGTTTCTTCTCAACGGTCGGGACGTCAGGGTATTCGACCCCGACCCCGAGGCTGAACGCAAGATTGGTGAGGTTCTGGACAACGCACGGCGCTCGCTGCCAGGGCTGAGCGATGTGCCGTTGCCGCCCGAAGGTGCTTTGACGTTCCACGAGGATCTGGCCGAAGCTGTGCAGGGTGCCACGTGGATTCAGGAAAGCGTGCCGGAACGGTTGGACCTGAAGTTGAAGGTCTACAAAGGGCTGCAAGAGGCTTGTGATCCAAGCGCGATCATTGGCTCTTCGACAAGCGGGTTCAAACCCTCCGAGTTGCAAGAGGGTGCGTTACGGCCCGAGCAGATTGTAGTGACGCATCCGTTCAACCCGGTCTACCTTTTGCCGCTGATTGAACTGGTGCCAACAGACAAAAACCCGTCCGAGATGGTGGAACGGGCACAGGAACTGCTGAAATCGGTTGGCTTCTTCCCTCTGCACATCAAGAAGGAAATCGACGCGCATATTGCCGACCGGTTCCTCGAAGCCGTCTGGCGTGAGGCGCTGTGGCTGGTCAAGGACGGCATCGCCACGACCGAGGAGGTCGACGAGGCGATCCGCATGGGCTTTGGCATTCGCTGGGCGCAGATGGGATTGTTTGAAACTTACCGCGTGGCGGGTGGTGAGGCCGGGATGCGGCACTTCATGGCGCAGTTCGGGCCTGCGTTGAAATGGCCCTGGACCAAGCTGATGGATGTACCAGAGTTCACCGATGAACTGGTCGATATGATCGCCGATCAGTCGGATGCGCAGTCGGGGATGCACTCGATCCGCGAATTGGAGCGTATTCGCGACAATAACCTTGTGGGCATGATGCGGGCCTTGAAGGCGCAAAACTGGGGCGCGGGTGCGGTGTTGAACCAGCACGACGCGGCGCTGAAATCCGGTGCTTTGCCAACGATGGAACAGGCCGATCTGAGCCGGCCGATCCTGACGGTATCACGTGCGGTGCCGCTGGATTGGACCGACTATAACGGCCACATGAACGAGGCGCGTTATCTTGAGGCCTTTGCCGATGCAACCGACCGGTTCATGGAGATCATTGGCTGTGACGCGGATTATATCGCCTCGGGTGGCAGCTATTTCACCGCCGAAAATCACATCCGCTATATCGATGAGGTTCACGCGGGTGCCAAGATTGAAATCCGCACGCAGATGTTGCTGGGGCAGGGCAAGAAACTTCATGTCTTCCATAGCATGTATGAAGGAGACAAGCTGCTGGCCACCGGCGAGAGCTTCCTGCTGCATGTCAGCCTTGAAACCCGTCGACCTAGCGCTCCGTCTGCCGCAATCGAGGCCGCAATGGCGCGCATCGCCGAAGCGCAGGCTGGTTTGCCTTATCCGGAAGGGGCCGGTGCCGCGATCCGGAAACCGGCATGAGCGGACGCGTTTTGATCACGGCCGGTGCCTCAGGCGTCGGCCGAGCCATGGCCCAAGCCTTCGATGCGGCTGGGGCAAAAGTGTGGGTGGCGGATGTGGACAAGGCCGCGCTAGACGATTGTCCAGCGTATTGGCACCGCTCGGACGTAGATGTGGCGGACGAAACTGCCGTGGCCGCGTTGTTCGCAGAGATTGAGTCTGAATGGGGCGGCTTGGACACACTCTGCGCCAATGCAGGTGTCGCTGGGCCGACAGCCTCGGTCGAGGACGTGGCGTTGGATGATTGGCGGTTCTGCCTTGCTGTTAACCTTGAGGGCGCATTCTTGTGCGCAAAATACGCGGCACCGATCCTGAAGCGTCAGCGTAGCGGAGCGGTGGTGATTACGTCATCCACCGCCGGGCAATACGGGTATCCCAACCGCGCACCCTATGCGGCGGCGAAATGGGGGGTGATCGGGCTGGGCAAGACGCTGGCGATGGAGCTTGGTTCGTACGGTGTACGGTGCAACGTCATCTGCCCCGGCGCGGTTGAAGGCCCACGGATGGAGGGCGTCCTTGCCCGCGAAGCCGCAGCCAAAGGGATGAGCCGAGATCAAGTTTATGCAGGCTATGCCTCGGGAACCTCGATGGGGCGGTTTGTCGAGGGCCACGACATCGCCAATATGGCCGTGTTCCTCGCCTCGGATGCGGCGAGGTTGGTGTCGGGCCAGGTGATTGCCGTGGATGGCCATACGGTGAACCCCGACCCGAAAATTTAAGCCGTTTCAGCCCTGATTTGGTCCGCGAATCTGGCGAATGGTTTGTCGAACCGCTTGCCAGTCCTTCGCTTCCTGCACATTCCCTGCGGCTTCGCATTCGCGCATTTTCTGTGCTGCTTCCGCTTCGGCCTGATCGCCGTGAGCAGTATAGAGAGCCCGTGCGTATTGAGCGGTTTGTAGTGCGTCCATTCCTGTTGTCCTCCGTCAATGATCGGAATACCCGAAGTTTCGCGCCGAACGACGATAACACAAGAAAGCCTTTGGTGCATACTTAGTTGTCAGATATCGTTGCGCGCAGCGCTTTCAGGCGCTCGGGAAAGTCGCGGGCGGTCACATCTGCTTCGCGCACAAGGCGGTCGAAATGGCGAGTGAACGTCTCAATCCGGTCGCGGTCGCGGAAGGCCATATAGTGGCTGCCAGCATAGAATACACAGAGCAAAGGGCCGAAAATCGTGACTGGTGCGGAATAAAGACGTTTGGCATCAAATAGATAAATGCGGAGACGGGGGTAAAGCTGCTCGCAAATTTCCAACAGGTGGTCGATTTGTTCCAGCCTGATTTTGGGGCATAGCCCCTCGTAGTACCCGGTGGCATGCGCAAAGCTGTCGATTTCAAAAAGCGGCATGGCAATTTCATAGTCAGATTGTGCACTGCGCATCCAAGTCAGCCGGTCCGCCGAGGCTCCGATGGCTTGATCTGCAGTGCGCCCCAGATGCGGGGCGTATTCCCACTCCAAAACCGCACGTGTCTTCAGCATATCGGGCAAAGTGGCTGGAACATAACGGATTTTGTAGCCTGCAGCTTCCTGATGCCACTCAAAGATACGCTCATCTACTAACGCTCGAGGTGCCTCGGTCATGGTCAGAGAGCTAGCCAGCAATTCCGCGGCGCTTTCCGGCCGGTCCGACAGGCTGAGCAGCCAGTCTGCCGACACACCAAGAGCCGAGGCGCAACTGCCAACCACATGGGCGTTGGGTAGACGCGCACCAGCGTCACTTAAAAGTTGCGAGACAGTCGAGCGGTCGACGCCGATATGTCGGGCCAGTGCACTCTGGCTGACCTGGCGTTCTTCCATGGCGCGGGCGAGGCGAGCGCGGAACTGGGCCGCACGATCCCGTTTGTCGATTTTATCCTGCATATGTTTGAAAATATCACATATGATGAGTTTTGTTAATCATATTCGGAATTTTCATCGGATACTGCAGCCTGTATTTTTGATGACATAACAATAATATGGGTGACGGAATGGAAACGCGACGAAGATCTGTCGTGAAAGCAGTGCTGTGGAATATCATGGGGCTGTTCGTGATGACGCTGGTGGGGCTGGTTGCCACCGGGTCAGCTGCTGTGGGCGGGACGCTTGCAATTGTAAATACGGCCATCGGACTGACGATGTACGTTATTTACGAGCGTATCTGGGCAGGAATTTCATGGGGTCGCAATGTTTAGGCGCGGGGCACCCGAGTGGGGCACTCTCGCGCTGATCTTAGCGTGTTACGCGACATGGTTGGCCGTGATTTTTCTGCTGCCTCTCTGGTTGGCAATCCCGGCTATGGCCTTCGTGGCGGCCCTGCATTCCTCACTGACGCATGAGGCGCTACACGGTCACCCGTTTCGCACAAAATGGCTGAATGAGTTGTTGATGGCACTGCCTCTGACGCTGTTCATTCCGTACCAAAGGTTTCGCGACCTGCATCTGGCGCATCACCGCGACGAGACGCTAACCGATCCCTATGACGACCCGGAGTCGAACTATCTGGACCCAAAGGTCTGGGGCGCGCTTAGCACGTGGCAGAGGCGGTTGTTGGCCGCGAACAACACTTTGCTCGGGCGGATCGTGTTAGGTCCGGCAATCGGTCAGTTCACGTTTATGCGCAACGAACTGCACGGTGCTGTACGCGGCGACAGGAAAATCCTTCTCGCTTGGGCGCTGCATTTGCCGGGTGTGGCGGCGGTTATGTGGGTTGTAGGGCAGTCGGCGATGCCGATTTGGGTCTATGTGCTGTCTGCCTATTTCAGTCTTGGCTTGGTCAAAATCCGCACCTTTCTGGAGCACCGTGCACATGAAAATGCCCGTGCCCGAACGGTGATTATTGAAGATCGTGGACCTCTGGCTTTTCTGTTTCTCAACAACAACCTACATGTGGTTCATCACATGAATCCAGGCACGTCCTGGTATCGGTTGCCCGCCCTGTACCGTGCCGAAAAGGAGCGGTATCTGGCTAGCAATGAGTCCTATGTCTACCGCTCTTACACCGATGTGTTCAGGCAGTATTTCTGGCGAGCGAAAGACCCGGTGGCGCATCCTCTCTGGCCAAGGCGTTGATTTAACGACACAAGGGAATCCATGAGTTTATGGATTCCCGTCACCATCGCCGCCGCTTCGTTTCAGACGGTGCGGTTCATGCTGCAAAAGTCTCTCAGCACCGTAAAGCTGAGTGCGGCTGGCGCGACCTTTGCCCGGTTTGCATATTCCATGCCTCTGGCGGTGTTGGGGCTGATCGTGGCGCTGCAGGTGAGCGGCCTCGGTGTGCCTCCGTTGACCGGTAAGTTCTGGCTGTTTGCGGTAATTGGCGGCACCACGCAGATTCTGGCGACCATCTGCGTGGTTGCCTTGTTCAAACAGCGCAATTTTGCGGTCGGGATTACCTTCAAGAAGACCGAGGTTATTCAGACCGCCATCGTCGGCTTTCTGATATTGGGCGATCAGGTTTCTTCTGGGGCGCTAGGGGCGATCTTCTTGGGTCTGATGGCGGTGTTGTTGCTGTCGAAATCCCCCGAAGGCCACGGTCCCTGGTGGAAGCATCTGACCAATCGGGCCTCACGCCTCGGGCTAGGGTCAGGAGTGCTGTTCGCGTTCTCTTCTGTTAGCTATCGCGGTGCATCGCTGGAGCTTGGCGATATCGACGCGTGGTTCCGGGCTCTGGTGACGTTGGCAGTGGTTGTGACGTTTCAGTTCCTAAGCATGGGGATTTGGTTGCTGTGGCGGGATCGGGCCGAACTGCGCGCGGTGTGGAACACCCGTCGCACCGGTATTTTTGTCGGCTTGACCAGCCTGTGCGGATCGTTTTGCTGGTTCTTTGCGTTCACCTTGCAGAACGCAGCCTATGTCAAAGCGCTGGGGCAGATCGAACTGCTGCTCAGCCTGTTTGCGTCGATTCTGTTTTTTCGGGAAACCATCACCCGGCGTGAAATCGCCGGGATGACCTTGCTTGGCGCCTCTATTCTGGCGCTAGTGCTCGCAATTTAACCAGCGCGGCGCTCATCAAAGCTGAGGGCGATGAAGCTGGGCAAGTGATCGCCCATGCCCACAATCGCTGGACCGCTGTCGTCGCGGCGGCCACGACCTTTGGACTCCTTGTCCTTTTTGCGATCAGCCTTCTTGCTGTCCGAAGATCTGCTCTTCTTCTCGGGCTTTTCTGCTTCAGCTTTCGGTTCTTCTTTAACCGGGTTGTCGATCCGAGGGATTTCCTTCTGGATCAGCTTCTCGATCGCATCCAAGGCCTTTTCATCGCGGCCCGAGCAAATCGTAACCGCCTTGCCTTCGCGCCCGGCACGACCGGTGCGACCAATGCGGTGGACATAATCCTCGGCATGGCCAGGGACGTCGAAGTTGAACACGTGGCTGACCGACGGGATGTCCAAACCACGCGCGGCCACGTCGGAGGCGACCAGCAGGCGCAGCGACCCATCGCGGAATCCGTCCAGAGTTTTCATCCGCTGAGATTGGTCCAGATCACCGTGAATGGCGGCGGCGTTATAGCCGTACTTCTTCAGCGATTTTGCGCAGATATCCACGTCCGTCTTGCGGTTGCAGAAGATGATCGCGTTGGTGCACTTTTCACCCTCGGCATCAATCAGCGCGCGCAGAACTTTACGTTTGGCGCTGGCTTCGCGGTCGCGGCGCCCGCCTTTGAACATGACCACGCCCTGTTCGATGGTCTCGGACGCGGTGGCCTGACGGGCGACCTCAATCCGGGCCGGGGCGGACAGGAAGGTGTCGGTGATGCGCTCAATCTCGGATGCCATTGTGGCCGAGAAGAACAGCGTCTGGCGGGTGAACGGCGTAAGCGAGAAGATGCGCTCGATATCGGGAATGAAACCCATATCCAGCATCCTATCGGCTTCATCCACCACCATGATCTGAACGCCGGTCAACAGCAGCTTGCCGCGCTCGAAATGGTCCAACAAGCGGCCTGGGGTGGCGATCAGAACATCCACTCCGCGGTCGATTAGCGCCTCTTGTTCCTTGAAACTGACGCCACCGATCAGCAGCGCCTTGGTCAATTTCAGATGCTTGCTGTAAGTATCAAAATTCTCAGCCACCTGCGCGGCCAATTCCCGCGTCGGACACAGCACCAGCGAACGCGGCATACGCGCACGCGCACGGCCCCGCGCCAGCAAGGTGATCATTGGCAGCGTAAAACTGGCGGTTTTGCCAGTGCCGGTTTGAGCGATACCCAGAACGTCCTTACCTTCAAGCGCAGGTGGGATCGCCCCAGCCTGGATCGGGGTGGGAGTTTCGTATCCGGCTTCCTCAATGGCTTTGAGGACCTTCGGGTTCAGGTTCAGTTCGTTAAACTTTGTCATGTATGTCCGGTTCATGCGGACACTAGACCTGGCCCGCGCGTCAAAGGTGTGCCGGGCCCGGATGGCCATACGCAGCATTGCGCATTTTCGGCTTGGAGGGGGACATAACAAAATCGTTGATCAGGGTCAAATGAAGACCCTTTTAGGTCCTAGTGTACATAAAGTGTGCGGATTTCACGCAACAATTCAAACACTTCCGGGGAAGTGTTTCTGAAGTTTTTGGTCCAGATCCAGTGGCCGATGCCGGATCAGCCCTTGCTGCTCAAGGCGCGTACGTACATCAGCGTCCGCGCCGCTGATCTCGTCAAAAAAGGCGCGTATGCCGTCCATGCCCTCTTCGGCTTCGATCCAGCTGAAAAGCTCATTCTTGTTCATCCCGCCGTGTTCCCGCGCGACATTAGGGGACATGCCGGGTTGATACGAACCGTGTTTAAGTCTGAACCGATAATGCGCTAGCCAGTGTTCCCAATCAGGGGCGTGGCGATGGCACAAGTCAACAGAGGGCAGTTCGGCCTTGCAGGGCAGGGGATCGCCGTTCTGAAACAAGTTGTGGATTCGAAAACTGATTTTGGGCAGGCCTGTGCGCGCGAATAGCTTGCCTTGCACATGGCTGAAGAAGCCAGCCAACACGAATGCCCCATAGTTTGGGTAAAGCGACTGTACGATGCTGTCGCGGTTTGAACCTGTGGGGATATAGGCTTTGTACAAGTCGTTACTACCAGCGATCGCTTCAATCGGGCGGACCCGCATGCCGGGGATTTCGTCAGGAACCTCGGCCAGAAGCTGCGCAATGGAGCGTTCCGGCCACAGAAACTCATCCACATCGATATGGGCGAGCCAGTCCTCGCTGGCTTTGCGGTAGGTAAAGGTGGCATTCGCGGTTTGGCGGGTCTGGTGTTTTTCAGGGCGCTCGCGTTTGCGATTTGCCCAGAACCCATCATTGCAATTGCGAACTGCGACTTTTGAGTGCCGGTTCAGCGCGTTGAACGCCTTGGGGTTAGGTTCGTCCAGATAGATGTACATCCGGTCGACGCCTAGATCGAGGTGATAGGCCACAAAACGCAGGATGTCCGGGGCCGACCCCCGGACCGTCGAAACGATGCCCCAGGTCGGGCTACCGTCCATATGCGGCCCTCGGGCCGATCACGTCATCATTTCCTTGGTGGCCGTCAGGCTCAACTCGGGATAGTCGCGCACGACGCGGTCGATATCCCATTGCAGGCGCGTCAAGTAGACAATGTCGCCGTCATGGTCGTGGGCGATATGCTGCTTGTTCGCGTTGACGAACTTATCGATCTCGGCCTTGTCACCGCTGACCCAGCGGGCCGAGGTAAACTGAGACGCCTCAAACCGCACAGGCAGGCCGTATTCCATTTCGATCCGGCTGGCGAGCACCTCGAATTGCAGCGCGCCGACAACACCGACGATAAAGCCCGAACCAATTGAGGGCTTGAACACCTTCGCGGCGCCTTCTTCGGCGAACTGCATCAGGGCCTTTTCCAGATGCTTGGCCTTCATCGGGTCGCCCGCGCGTACGCCTTGCAGCAGTTCCGGCGCAAAAGAAGGGATGCCGGTCACGCGCAGCGCTTCGCCCTCAGTCAACGTGTCACCGATGCGAAGTTGTCCGTGGTTTGGGATGCCGATGATGTCGCCGGCCCAGGCCTCCTCGGCCAGTTCCCGGTCCGAGGCCAGAAACAGCACGGGGTTCGAGATCGCCATAGGCTTTTTCGACCGCACATGGGTCAGCTTCATGCCGCGCTTAAAATGGCCCGAGGCCATGCGGACAAACGCTACCCGGTCGCGGTGCTTGGGGTCCATATTGGCCTGCACCTTGAAGACAAAACCGGCAACCTTCTTTTCATCGGGGGCGATCTGGCGAGGCTCGGCGGATTGAACCTGAGGCTGAGGGCCGTAAGCGCCGATACCTTCCATCAACTCCTTCACACCGAAGGAGTTGATAGCCGAGCCGAACCAGATCGGGGTCATATGCCCCTCAAGCACCGCCTGCGGGTCCAGCGCGGGCAGCAGTTCGCGCGCCATCTCGACCTCTTCCAGCAGCTTGTCCAGCAAATGTTCTGGCACATGTTCGGCCAGTTTGGGATCGTCCAGACCGTTGATTTCGATGCTCTCGGCCACCTTGTTGCGGTCGGCGCGATCCATCAGTTCCAACCGGTCGCGCAGCATGTCATAGCAGCCAATGAAATCCCGACCTACACCGATGGGCCACGCTGCGGGCGTGACGTCGATGGCCAGCATCTCTTGGATTTCATCGATGATCTCGAACGTATCGCGGCTTTCGCGGTCCATCTTGTTACAGAAGGTCAGGATCGGCAGATCGCGCAGGCGGCAGACCTCGAACAGTTTCTGCGTCTGGCTTTCGACACCTTTCGCGCCGTCAATCACCATGACGGCGGCATCTACGGCGGTCAGTGTGCGATAAGTGTCTTCCGAGAAGTCGCTGTGACCGGGCGTGTCCACCAGATTGAACCGGAAATTCCCATAGTCGAACGACATCGCCGAGGCGGAAACCGAAATTCCCCGATCCTTCTCCATCTGCATAAAATCCGAGCGCGTTCGCCGCGCCTCACCCTTAGCACGCACCTGACCGGCCATCTGGATCGCGCCCCCGTACAACAGGAACTTTTCCGTCAGCGTCGTTTTGCCCGCATCCGGGTGCGAGATGATGGCGAATGTCCGGCGCCGGGCAATCTCGGCCGGCAAGGAGGGTTGGTTCGAGGTATCAAGCATGAGCGCGCGTATAGGTAAGCTGGTACGACGACGCAAGAAAATTTGGGGGTGCTTGCTTGGAGGAATGGCTGTAATTCTGCATTTGCATATTCAGAACGCCGTGGAATAACCCACGGATAGGCTCAAGAGAGAAGATACAATGAACGCTGATTGCCGTGTTTTCTCTAGCTGGCAGGACTTACCGGAGCTTTATTTTCACGGATATTGCTTTGTTGGAACCGACTTTGTGTTTGGCCCCGGAGGTGCGGAGTGATTCATCGCAGATGGTGGACAGCTGAATAGCGGTGAGGATGGATGTTACCTGCTGTTTAAACGTCAAGGTGACCGGATCACGATAGGCAGCGACTTCTGTGGTCACACGCGGCTTTTTTATTTCTCGGATGGGGAAAACTGGGCAGTATCCAGTTCCTTCATTCAATTGGCGCATCATCTGAAGGAACACGGTGTTCGCCTTCATATTCAGAAAGAGCATCTGGCGGCGTGGTTTACCCGAAACGGGAATTTTAAACAGCTGCTGTGCGAAGAGACAGTAATCAAAGAAATTCGGTTTCTTCCTTCTGACATGGAAATCAACATCTCAAATCGTTCCTTTGGATTGTGCACACGTCAGTTACCTCTCGTGGAAAAATACTCGACCGCATTGAATTCTTATTTGACGCGATGGCGTGATCGAACGGCGACGATATTGCAGTCAAACAATTGTTCGGTGGGTGCCGATGTGTCAGGAGGGCTGGATACCAGAACTGTTGTTGGATTCTTGAAAGTTGCTGGTGAAGACAGCTTGCGTGGGCAAAGCCCGAAGGTTGATTACAAAACAACCAGCGGCCTGAACTTCGAGAAAGACGAAGAGATTTCTCAAATTGTCGCAGACTCTCTGGGTCTTAAGCTTAACCGTCTAAAGAGGTCGGCTGGTCGGTTTTCAAATGCAGCGGAGCAAGTGTTCAATACTTGGCGAGACCGCAATCTTGGACAATACGCAACTATGCGCTTTGCCGACGGAATACTCGATCCGCAAAAATTGTGTTTTGGGGTGAAGCGGGTGAAGTCCTGCGTGGAATCTATAAGCAACCTTCCATCGAAGAATACCTTAAACACCAGAAAAAGCGATACGGAACATATATGTATGGCGATCGGAACCGCTGGGCTAAAGCCGTTCAAACTACGATGGAAGCATTGAAAGCGCGTACCGAATATTATCAAGATCCACTGTTGGGGTACATTCGCCAATATCGCTCACGATGCCATGGTGGTAACCGGCCCAGAAGCGTGGTTGCCGTCCTGCCTCTGACAGGAGAAAGCGCCTTTCAGTGTACTGCGGCCTTGGACAAAGAGGCAGTTCGGGCAGGCCAGTTGCAGTTTGACATCATGTACAATCTGCATTCGGATCTGATCGATCTTCCTTTCGACGTAGAAAGCAAAGCTCCAACATCAGCGGTCCGCGCCAATCTTACCAGAGTTGATTTGCCGCCAGCAACCGGAGGGCGCTTCTACATATCACAGGCAGACATGCCGGGGAAACCAGAAGGACCGGGAGCCAGCCTGCAAGATGTTCACAGCTATTTCTTAGAGTATCTGGATGACATGATTGATGGCATACCAAGTGGCGTCATTCCCAAGAGCTATGTCGAAGATGCGGTCCGCAAATTTAAGGCACGTGGCGAGGGTGACATGACCATGATGCCCAACGATACCATTCCGGTCCATAACATAGCCCTCTTCGGTGAGCTCATGCAGCTTGTAGATTGGCATGAAGGCAGGGGCCTATCTGCGATGAAAGAACGTTTCGTCTATTGGAAGCGTAGCAGAAAACATCGGTAATCAGACTAACCAAGCTGTGAGTTTTCTTGTTGGGCTGGCTCGAATCGTTGAGATGGGGTATTGAGAACATATAGTGAACAAATAATGGAGAAGATCAATGAATTTGAAAGAAATAGCAGACGAACTGGTGGCCGGATGTCGCGAGGATCGCGCCAAGGAGAATCTGGAAAAGCTGTACGCACCGGATGCCGTTTCGGTCGAGGCGCAGGACTTTATGGATATGGGCCGGGAAACCCACGGCATCGATGCCATCCGTGGGAAGCATGAATGGTGGGAAGGCGCGCATGAAGTGACGGGGGCGTCGGTCAGCGATCCGTTCCCACATGGCGACGACCGCTTTGCCCTGATCTTTGAAGTGCAGGGCAAGGTTAAGGAAACCGGTGAGGCCTTCGATATGCGCGAAGTGGGCGTTTACTACGTGGCGAATGGCAAAATCGTTCGGGAAGAGTTCTTCTACTAACGCATTTTGATTTCTGGTCTTCCTCGTCTGGCGGGTGCTAGACATGCGGAAAATGACAGATGGGGAGGATCGCATGGATCTGGGAATTCGGGGAAAACGCGCGCTGGTCTGTGCCAGCAGCAAGGGCCTTGGTTTGGGCTGTGCCGAGGCGCTGGCCGAGGCGGGCGTCGATCTGCTGATGAACGCGCGCGGGGCCGAGGCGCTAGAGGCCGAGGCCGCCCGACTGCGGTCTGAATACGGTGTGGACGTGCAGACGTTGGCCTGCGACGTGACCGAACCGCAAAATCAGGCACAGTTGATCGACGCGGCGCAGGGCATTGATATCCTTGTGACAAATGCGGGTGGTCCTCCACCCGGCCTGTGGTCGGATTGGGACCGTGAGGATTTCATCAAGGCATTGGATGCCAATATGCTGACGCCGATTGCTTTTATGAAAGCACTGTTGCCTGGAATGATCGACAAGGGTTGGGGTCGCGTGGTGAATATCACCTCGCAATCTGTGCGCGCGCCGATTGCGGCTTTGGGCCTGTCGAACGCCGCGCGGACCGGTCTGACAGGATATGTGGCGGGTACTTCGCGGCAGGTGGCGCAATTTGGTGTGAACATCAACAACTTGCTGCCCGGTATTCACGATACGGACCGTGCTCTATCGCTGGATAGTGGTGTGTCGGAACAGAAGGGTATTTCGTTGGATGATGCCCGCGCCGCACGTGCGGCGACAATTCCCGCCCGCCGCTATGGGACGCGGCAGGAATTCGGCGCAACTTGTGCGTTTCTTTGCTCGCAACACGCCGGGTTCATCGTTGGGCAGAACATTCTGCTGGATGGCGGTGCCGGCAATATGACGATGTAGCCATGTCGCAAGGGTTTTCGCTGAAGGATCAGTTGTTCAACGCTGAAAAGACCCGTTATCTCGCGGGCCTTTTTGCCGGGGCTGAGGCGTCCTTTGATGCCGGGTCGTTTGAGGCGCAGGTCATGTCGCGCCTGTTGGATCTTGAGTTGAAGGAGCGCATGGCCTGGATTGCCGAATGTCTGCAACAGGCCTTGCCGGGAGAGTTACCGGACGTTGCTCCGATCCTACTGCGTGCGCTGCCACCTCCGCTGGACCCTGACAAAACGGATGACGATTTCGGTGATTTCATCTTTGCGCCTCTGGGCGATTGGGTGGCGGTCGTTGGGATCGACTATCCCGATCTAGCGCTGGACGTGTTAGCAGAGCTGACACAGCGGTTCTCGATGGAATGGGCAATCCGGCCCTTCCTGAACCGCTATCCGGATCAGGTGTTGGAGCGAATGGAGCAATGGTGCGCGCATGACAGCTATCACGTGCGCCGCCTTGTCAGCGAAGGTACACGGCCGCGTTTGCCCTGGGGGCAGGCGGTGGGGTTGGAACTGACCGATCCGTTGCCGTTGTTGGACCGACTTCATAGCGATCCAACACGCTATGTAACGCGTTCGGTGGCAAACCATTTGAACGATGTCACCAAGAAAGACCCAGAATTGGTGCTGGGTCGGTTGCGTACATGGACCTCGGCGGAGAAGCAGGACACGGATGAACTGCGCTGGATGACCTCTCATACCTTGCGGGGGCTGGTGAAGGCAGGGCATCCGGGGGCGATGAAAATGCTAGGATTTGATCCAGAGGCAGAGATAACAACCACCGTGCAGGTGAATGGCGATGCCCGGATCGGTGAGGCGCTGGAGTTTGATGTCACCCTAAGCGGTGAAGGTGATCAACCTGTGCTGGTCGATTATATCATTCATTTTCAACGCGCTGGCGGAAAAACCTCAGCGAAGGTGCACAAGTTGAAGCAGACCGCTTTGCGCGATGGTGTGTTGAGCCTGTCCAAGAAACACAAGCTTAAGGGCAACGCGACGACGTTTAAACTGTTCCCTGGAGCCCACCGGTTGGAAATTCAGGTGAACGGGCTTATCCGCGCAAGTGTGGAGTTCGACCTTTTGGCGTAATCCCTCACGCTTTTGTCAGATTTCTGATGCCAGCATTGCGCAGATTGCGGCGCTGTATTAGCTGCTCTTGAAGCCTAGGGGAAAAGGATTGCCGCGATGAAGCATGAATCTGTGCAGAATTACTATGGCGAAGTACTGCAGAGCAGTTCGGATCTGCAGACAAACGCGTGTTGCACACCCGATGACATGCCGGATCATCTGAAGCGCATCTTGTCCAAGGTGCATGACGACGTGCTGACGCGTTATTATGGCTGCGGTTTGATTGCGCCTCTGGATCTGGAAGGAATGAGTATCCTTGATCTGGGATGTGGTGCTGGTCGTGACGTCTACGCCTTGTCCGCGATGGTGGGTGAAAAGGGCCGGGTGGTCGGGGTCGACATGACGCCTGAACAGTTGGACGTAGCCCGCGCGCATCGGAACTACCACGCAGAGGCTTTTGGTTATGCGGCCAGCAATGTGGAATTCCACCACGGCTATATTGAAAAGCTGGATGAGTTGAATCTGGAACCCGGTTCCTTCGACATCATCGTTTCGAACTGTGTGATCAACCTGGCCACTGACAAAGAGGCCGTTTTGCGCGGGGCGCATCGTTTGTTGAAGGAAGGCGGCGAGATGTATTTCTCGGACGTCTACGCCGACCGACGCGTGCCGCAGGCAATGGCAGAGGACGAGGTTTTGTATGGCGAGTGTCTGTCGGGTGCGCTCTATTGGAACGATTTTCTGTCGATCTCGCGCAAGGCAGGGTTCGGGGATCCGCGCCGGGTAACGCATCGCCCTCTGACCATCGAAAATCCGGCGCTGGAGGAACGGGTTGCGCCGCTGAAATTCCTATCCGCCACCTATCGTCTGTTCAAACTGCCTGAACTGGAACCTGCCTGCGAGGATTACGGTCAGGCGGTGATCTACAAAGGCACCATCCCAACTGCGCCGCATATGTTCGAACTGGACGATCATCACATAATTGAAACCGGTAAGGTCTTTCCGGTATGTGGCAACACCTGGATGATGCTGAAGGACACTCGTTTCGCGCGGCACTTCGAGTTCATAGGTGATTTTTCGACCCATTTCGGCATCTTCGAAGGCTGCGGTGGTGAAAGCCCGTTTGAAGCCGTTGGTGAGGCTGCCTCGGGCGGGTGCTGCTGATCACTTGCGCCTGACGGGCGGGGTTGCTATCCCCGCCTAAGCCCGATGAATTTGATCGGGAAAAGGCAATGGGGTCCATCGGTGACAGTAGACGCAGCTCCTCCTCGTTTGGAAATCCGCAATATGATTGCCCGGTATGAGGGGCGGGTTGTTGTCGACAACGTCTCGCTGACCGTGCAGGCGGGGCAGGTGACATGTCTGCTGGGTCCGTCTGGCTGCGGAAAATCGACCACGCTGCGCATGATTGCCGGGGTCGAGATGCAGGAATCCGGTGAGATTTATGTGGACGGCAAGCTGATCTGCGACACGGTGTTTCGGGTGCCTCCAGAACGCCGAGAGATCGGCCTGATGTTTCAGGACTTTGCCCTGTTCCCGCATCTGAGCGTCGCCGACAACGTGGCGTTCGGCCTGAAAGGCCACAAAGAGGAAAAACGCGCACGTGTTGATGAGTTGCTGCGTAAGGTCGACCTGATTCATTTCATGGACAAGTTTCCGCATCATTTGTCTGGCGGAGAACAACAGCGCGTCGCACTGGCCCGCGCACTGGCTCCACGCCCGCGCATCATGTTGATGGATGAGCCGTTTTCGGGTCTGGATAACCGGCTGCGTGACGGTATCCGGGATGAGACACTGGCGATCCTCAAGGAAGAAGATGCCGCTGTCGTATTGGTGACGCATGAGCCAGAAGAGGCCATGCGCATGGCAGATGAGATCGCCCTGATGCGGCGTGGCAAGATCGTGCAGCAGGGTGCTCCGTATAACGTCTATACCCGTCCTGCGGATAAGGCGGCTGTGGCATTCTTTAGTGATGTCAATGTGTTGCAAGCTCAAGTGAATGGTGCTTTGGCCGATACGCCCTTCGGTCAATTTCTAGCGCCGGGCGTCCCGGACGGGACGAATGTTGAAATCGTGTTCCGACCTCAGCATGTGAAGTTGGATTTCGATCGCAACGGCAAAGGACCTCTGCCGACGCAAACGGACGGCGTGGCAGCGCGCGGTGTAGTGCAGCGCGCCAGGTTTCTCGGCAATGAAAGCTTGGTCGAATTTCGGATGGACCATGACGGATCAGTGCTGAAAGCGACGGTTCCGAATGTCTTCGTGCCTAATCCGGGCCGGGTCATGTGGCTGACAGTGCGCCGAAACCGCTGTTTTGTTTTTCCGCGTTAGGTGCTGAAGCCACAGTTTAGCGTCAAGTGGTGCGCGAAAGCCTCAGATTGCGTGCCTGCTTTGCTTGCCGCCGCGCGGGGGCGGGTCTATCAAGGTCAAAACGCTGCGGTGGATGGGGCATATGCGTATTCTTCTGACCAATGATGACGGTATCAATGCACCGGGTCTGATCGCTTTGGAGGCGGTTGCCGCCGATCTGGCCGGTCCTCAAGGTGAGGTCTGGGTTGTCGCGCCGGCCTTCGAGCAATCGGGCGTCGGACATTGCATCAGCTACACCCATCCGATGATGGTCGCCAAACTGGGCGATCGCCGTTTTGCCGCCGAGGGTTCACCAGCCGATTGCGTTTTGGCCGGATTGCATGACATGATGAAGGATGCGCCGCCTGATCTGGTGCTGTCCGGTGTGAACCGGGGCAACAACTCAGCAGAAAATACGCTTTACTCCGGTACGGTTGGCGGCGCGATGGAGGCCGCTTTGCAGGGCATCCCGGCAATTGCGCTGTCGCAGTATTTTGGTCCACGCAATCTGGGCCTTGATGATCCTTTCGAGGCTGCAACCCGGTTCGGAGCCGACTTGGTGCGGAAAATTCTGGACGCGACCCCGGCAGAACAGGGCGATTACCGCCTGTTCTACAACGTGAATTTCCCGCCTGTACCGGCCGATGAGGTGCTGGGTACTCGCGTGGCCGCGCAGGGCTATCGCCGCGACACCCATTTCTCGGTCGAGCCGCACAGTTCGCCGTCGGGGCGGCGGTTCCTGTGGATCAAGGGCGGCTATCAGCATAACCCGACTGCGCCGGGCACGGATGCAGCGGTTAATCTGGCGGGCTACATCTCGGTTACGCCGATGCGAGCCGATCTGACAGCGCATGATACGCTTGAGGCACTGAAGACAATCGAATGACCGGTCCTGATCCCGAAACAAAGATGCAGTTCCTGTTTGCCCTGCGATCCCGCGGCGTAACCGATGCGCGCGTACTGGCCGCAATGGAACAGATCGACCGTGGACGCTTTGTCAAAGGCTTGTTCGCCGAGCGCGCCTATGAGGACACGCCGTTGCCGATTGCCTGCGGTCAAACGATCAGCCAGCCTTCGGTCGTGGGGTTGATGACACAGGCGCTGGATGTGCGACCCCGAGATACGGTTTTGGAGGTCGGAACCGGCTCGGGCTATCAGGCTGCGATCCTGTCCAAGCTGGCGCGCAGGGTCTACACGGTAGAACGCCACAAGCGCTTGGTGCGTGAAACCGGGCAGCTGTTTCGCGAGTTGGGGCTGACCAACGTCACGGCAATGCTGTCGGACGGGTCTTTCGGATTATCGGAGCAGGCTCCGTTTGATCGGATCATTGTGACCGCTGCCGCAGAAGACCCTCCAGGGCCGCTCTTGGCGCAGCTCAAAATCGGCGGTATCATGGTGTTGCCGGTGGGACAGTCGGATGCGGTTCAGACCCTGATCCGGGTCAAGCGTACCGAGACCGGTCTGGACTATGATGAATTGTTGCCCGTTCGTTTCGTGCCCTTGCTAGAAGGGCTTGGCAAGGACAGGGCGTAAAGAAATATTGTGCAATGAGCGCCGGAACCCCGGAGAACAGGGGCAGGTGTTGAGGACAGTAAAATGAGAGCAGTTTCCAAATCAGCGATGTACCGCTGTGCGACCGGGATGGCGGCTTTGGTGATCTTGGCCGGGTGCGAAGGCCCGTTCGATTATGATCTGCGCGGGGAGGTCGGCGGATTTTCAACCGCAGATGCCGCGCGGGGCGTGACCGCCAATCGCCCAACGCCCGACGCGCGCGGAGTGATTACCTATCCGAACTATCAGGTGGCCGTTGCGCGCCGAGGAGATACGGTAACTGACGTGGCTGCACGTGTCGGTTTGCCAGTGGCTGAACTGGCCCGTTTTAACGGGTTGCAACCCACCGACCAGCTGCGAGACGGCGAAGTGATCGCCTTGCCGCGCCAGGTAGCTGCGGCCAGCACGGTGGACATTGCCACCATTGCCGGGACAGCAATTGACGAGGCTCCAGCGGATGGCTCAGTCCGAACATCGACGTTGGAACCCGCACAGCCTGCTGCGGCCCCTGCGCCAACGCCGCCCGTCGCTTCTGGGCCTGAACCGATCCGTCATAAGGTTAAAAGGGGTGAGACAGCCTTTACCATCTCGCGGCTCTATGATGTTCCGATCAATGCGCTGGCCGAGTGGAACGGGCTGGATTCGGACTTTACCGTGCGCGAGGATCAGTTCCTGCTGATCCCGATCAAAAACCAGCCCGCGCCACAGCAGGCGGCTGTACCGGCCACGAATGTAACGCAGCCGGGGCAGGGCTCGCCGACCCCAACACCGCCGAGCGCGACGCAACCGTTGCCGGACGAAGTGATTGCACCGGCCACTCCGGCACCCGACGTGACCGCCGAACCGCCGACAACCCAAAGCAACTCGGCCCTTGGCCTGCCGGTTACGGGAACGATCATTCGGACCTATGACAAGGGCAAGAATGAGGGGATCGACATTGCAGCCTCGCCCGGCTCGCCTGTCAAAGCCGCCGAGGCGGGGACAGTTGCGGCCATTACCGCGGATGCCGATCAGGTGCCGATCATCGTGATCAAGCACAACAGCGACCTTCTGACCGTCTATGCGAATGTTGACAAAGCCGCGGTCAAGAAAGGCGACCGGGTGCGCCGTGGGCAGCAGATTGCGTCCCTGCGTGACGGAGATAACTCTTATCTCCACTTCGAGGTGCGTAAGGGATTTGAGTCAGTAGATCCCGAGCCCTATCTGAAGTGAGGGGAATGGCACGTTCCGGGCCATACCTCCAGGGGTGTTGCTAGCCGAATAAAAGGCGGATCAGGCGTGGGGGTCGAAGTCGCTCAGGCTTTTGCCAGGCTCGTCGGCGAAAATTTCGGGCAGAGGTGAGACTGCCTCGATCAGGTCAATGCGGAAAACGCGGAACCCTTCGCGCAGTTCACACCAAGCGGTCAGGGTCCAGACACGCCCCCAGTATTCCATGTGCAGGGGGCGGATGGTGCGTTCGGTTAGAACACCGTCAATCCGGCGATAGGTCAGGCGTAGTTTCTGGCGTGATTTGATGGCGGCCCTAATTGGACCCATATGCGCCAGTCCGCGCGCCGCATCGGCAAAGGGGTAGACCGCAAATTTCCACGTATCTGCCTCGGCCACGACCTGAGTGGGCAGCACCGCATCGATCTTTTCAGCCAGTGTTTCTGCCGCTGCCTTCAGGTCCGGGTCGGCGGCCTCGGCCACGATGGCCATCCCGAGATTCAGCGCCTCAAGTTCAGCAGGTGTTAGGTTCATGGGGGGCAGGGTGATCTGCTCGCGCACCATGTAGCCCACGCCGCGTTCGCCCTCGACCGGAATACCTGAGGCGACCAGCGTGTCCATGTCGCGATAAATCGTGCGGACCGACACCTCGAGCCGGTCCGCAATATCTTGCGCGCGGTGTAATTTTCCGTCACGCAGGATCTGTACGATATCAAACAGACGGTCAGTACGGCGCATGACACGCCGTCCGCACCGCGCTTAGGCGGTCATGTTCCATAGTACATTCTCATGGCGCATTTGGACGCTGTCGGGCTGAATAGCCTCCATAAGGGCCGGGGCGAAGTCCTGTTGCGGGAACTGAGCAGCTGCGTCTTGAGCGGCTTTCATATCCTGCCAGACGACGTAGTCGGTCCAACGGCCATCCTCGCCCTGGCTCAGTTGACGGTGGGCGAATCCGGAGGCTGAGCGAACAAACGCTTCGGAGGCTTGACTGAGTTTCACGAACTCTTCCGGCGTGGTGCCGTTGGCGAGGGTGAAGGTGACGATTTCAGCAACATGGGTCATTTGAATCTCCGTTGATCAGGTTTCGATGCCCTGTTCCTAGCGCTTAACAACTGACATAAACCTGTCAGTTGGAAAAAGCCAGCCAGCAAAAAATGCGTGATCCGATCAATTTTGAACGCGGAATCGATCCGAGGTGCTTTTGCAAACGCACCAGCAGGCGTAGACACAAGCTCAGATTACATTCCCGGCGCATCGCGCCGACGTACAAGGAGAAGAGACATGCTCAACAATATCGGTCTTCCCGGCCTGCTGCTTATCGCCGTTGTGGTATTGGTGCTGTTTGGCCGCGGTAAAATCAGTTCGTTGATGGGTGAAGTCGGTAAGGGCATCACCTCGTTCAAAAAAGGCGTTCGTGAAGGCGCGGATGAGCTAGAGCAGGACGCAGCCGAAGTGGCCAAGGACGTCACGCCCGAGACTGACAAAGACAAGGCATAAGCGCAGATGTTTGATCTGGGTTGGACCGAGCTTCTGGTCATCGGCATCGTTGCCCTGATCGTTGTAGGGCCAAAGGACCTTCCGGTTCTGTTCCGCAATATCGGCCGTTTTGTCGGCAAGGCCCGCGGCATGGCGCGCGAGTTCAGCAGCGCCATGAACGAAGCGGCGGATCAGGCAGGGGTGAGCGAGATCAAAAAAGGCCTTGATGCGGCCGCCAACCCTGTGGGCACCGCCATGGATGGCGTGAAGGAAGCCGCGCAGGAAATGGCGCGCAGCATGGACCCGACCAAGTTCGACCCCAAAAGCGAAACCGGCAAGTTGGCCGCTGAACGGGCGGAGCAGGCAAAGAAGATTCAGGCCTCAACCGCCCGTGCGGCAGCCGACCGGAAAGCGAAAGAAGCTGCAGAGGCGCTAGCCAAGGCTGAAGAGGCAGAGGCTGCGCTGAAGAGTGAAAGCAAAACATGACCAACACCGACGAGATCGAGGACAGCTCGGCCCCATTGATCGAGCATCTGGCGGAACTGCGCACGCGGTTGATCCACTCCGTCGTGGCATTTCTGATCGGGATGGTGATCTGCTTTTCGGTGGCCACGCCGATCTTCAACTTCCTCACGCACCCACTGTGTGATGTTCTGGCTGAACGTGGTCAGGATTGCGACCTGATCTTCATCTCTCCGCAAGAAGGATTCTTTGTCGCCATCAAGGTTGCTCTACTCGGGGGCTTCATTCTGGCCTTTCCGTATATCGGGATGCAGCTGTGGCGGTTCGTGGCGCCGGGGCTTTACCGTTCGGAAAAGAACGCGTTTCTGCCTTTCATGGTGGCTTCACCCTTCATGTTCCTGTTGGGCGCAAGCTTTGCGTTCTACGTGGTTACACCGCTTGCTTATGACTTCTTCCTTGGGTTCCAGCAGTTCGGTTCCGAGGGTGAGGCCGTGACCGAAGGCGCAACCGCAGCGCCGCTGAGCGTAGTTTTCCAGGGGTCGGCGCAAGAATACCTGAACCTGACCATCAAGTTCATCGTTGCGTTTGGACTGTGCTTTCAATTGCCGGTTCTGTTGACCCTTATGGGCAAGGCGGGGCTGGTATCGGCCGAGGGGCTTGGCTCGGTGCGCAAATACGCCGTGGTCGCCATTCTGGTGCTGGCCGCGCTGGTGACGCCTCCGGACGTGATCACTCAGGTCATCCTCTTTGTTGTGGTCTACGGGCTGTACGAAGTTTCGATCTTCCTTGTGGGCCGCGTCGAGAAAAGGCGTGAAGAGAAACTGCGCGCTGAAGGCTACTATGACGATGAAGAAGAGGCGGATGAAGAGATCATTCGCGAAGAAGACGGCAAGTAATCCTGCCTTAAACTAAGGATCAGGCGCGCCTAAAACCGGCGCGCCTTTTTCGGTTCTGGCCCTTGTTGCGTCGATCGGAACATGGTTTGAAAACTGCCAAGAGAAGACCGGAGGCCCCAATGGACGACCAAGCCCTGAACCGCATTGCCGACGCGCTGGAACGTATAGCGCCTGCACCTTTGGCCGCGCCGGACTTCGGTGCTGCTCCTGCCTTCGTCTGGCATGTGGAACCCGATCGGCTGGAGCCAGTCACTCAGGTCAACCGTGTCGATCTGGATCTGCTGGTCGGTATCAATCGCTCTCGCGATACACTGTTGGACAACACACGCCGCTTTGCCGGAGGGTACAAAGCCAACAATGCGCTGCTCTGGGGGGCGAGGGGGATGGGCAAATCCAGCCTCGTCAAAGCCGTTCACGGCACACTACAGACGGATTACCCGGACCTCAAACTGGTGGAGTTGCAGCGCGAGGATATGGGCTCGGTCGCGCGCCTGCTGAACCACCTGCGTGCTGCGCCGCATCGTTTTATCCTGTTCTGCGATGACCTGTCCTTCAGCCATGACGACCAGCATTACAAGTCGCTCAAGGCCGTTCTGGACGGTGGCATCGAAGGCCGCCCTGAAAATGTGGTGTTCTACGCCACCTCAAATCGTCGTCACCTGATGCCGCGGGACATGATCGAAAATGAACGCTCCAGCGCCATCAACCCGTCTGAGGCGGTCGAGGAAAAGGTGTCACTGTCCGATCGGTTCGGCCTTTGGCTGGGTTTCCACCCTTGCGATCAGGACGAGTATCTGGCGATGATCGACCGTTACTGCGCCGCCTACGGCGTTACGGTCGACGCCGATACCCTGCGCGCCGAAGCCGTCGAATGGCAGGCTACACGCGGCGCACGTTCGGGCCGCGTTGCATGGCAATTCTTTGTCGATCTGGCCGGGCGCAACGGCGTTCATATCGCCTGATCCACCCACTCTTTCCTTCTAAAGTATCCCTGCGGGAGGCACGGCGCAAAGGGCCATTCCCTAAAGCAGCGCCAAGATCCGCGCAGCTTCATCTGCCGGGCTTGTCAACGCGTCACGATCTTCGCCGGGATGGAACCGGGCACGTACAGCGGTTGGCATCGGCGCAGGCTCGACAATCGATACACGGGGGCCAGTACGTTCGGTCTCAAGCTTCCAGCTGCGCGCCAGAGCTATCTGAGCAGCCTTGGTCGCACCGTAGATCCCATAGAACTTCTCACCGGCCTTGGGGTCGTCAAAGAAAACGGCATGGCCTGTCTCACCCAGCAGAGGAGCGATATAGGGGATCAGAACCGACGTGGCCGTGGCGTTTGTGTTAACGGCCTTGGTCCATTCTTTTGGGTCGACGAAATGCGTGGGCGTCAAGGCCGATGTGTGAACAGCCGTGTGCAGCCATAGATCCACCTTGCCCCAGCGGTCATGAATACCCCGGCACAGGGTCGCCATAGCGTTTGGGTCGGCAATGTCCATAGGTGCCAAAGTGGCCGCGCCACCTTTGGCTTGAATGCGGTCATCCAGCTCTTCCAGCCCGCCGGTAGTACGGGCAACGGCGACGATGTGGTATTCGGGTGCCAGCGCTTCGGCCAGGGCAGCGCCCAATCCGCGAGAGGCCCCGGTGATAAGGGCAATTTTGGTCTGATCGGTCATGACAGCGGTTTGAACCCCTGCGCGCAGGGCGTCAAGACAGGATTAGCTGCCGGGGATAGTGATCCGCTTGGTCCGGCCGCTTTGTCGCAGCATGACGCCTTCGTCATCAATGGCAACCACGGTTCCAGATGACACCCGACTGCCCAATTCGACCTCTTTCACACGGCCTGAAGATAGGCGCATCAACGCGCGCATTTCCGATTTCGGACCGAAAACCCCAAGAACGGAAATAGTGCTTTTGTTCAGCGCGCCCTTTTGAGTGGCCGCGCTTTTGACGGTTGCGTTCGACATGAATACCGATCCGGCCGCAGCGACCCGACCCCTTTTGTGAGTGGCTGGCCGGGAGGTATCAAAGCGGCATCCCAAGGAAAAGCCTGACCCGTCACCAGAGATCACACAGCGCCTTCTGATCCGACGAAGCCCTTGCGATTACATTTCCTTCATCGAAGGGTTGTGGGCGGAAACACACTCATGCGGCTGGAAAGCACGCAAAAAAAGGCCCGCATCGCTATCCCAACGCGAGCCACAATCAGGTTTGATTCGGTATTAGCACTATCCCGACGCCAGTTTCGCGCCGTTCCACGATCCGCCGGGCACCTGCATATCCTGTTTCTTTTTGCTCACCCGACTGCTGTTTTCCAGACTATCCAGGTAGTCGTCGCTGACGCTGCCGGTGATGTAGTTGCCGTCAAAACAGGAACAATCAAAGGCCTCGATATCGGGGTTACCTTCCTTGGCGGACCAGATCAGATCGTCGAGGTTTTGATAGAACAGGGCGTCCGCCCCCAGTTCCTGCCGGATCTCTTCAATCTCTTTGCCGTTGGCGATCAGTTCATGCTTGGTGGGCATGTCGATGCCGTAGACATTGGGGAATTTGACCGGCGGTGAGGCGCTGGCAATGTATACTTTCTTAGCCCCGGCCTCGCGACACATCTGCACGATCTTCTTGATCGTATTGCCGCGCACGATCGAGTCGTCGATCAACAGTACGTTGTGGTCTTTGAATTCCAGAGGAACGGCGTTCAGCTTGCGACGAACGGATTTCTGCCGCTCTTCCTGACCGGGCATGATGAAGGTTCGGCCGACATAGCGGTTTTTGACCAGACCCTCGCGGTAAGGGATGCCGGTCGCCTTGGCGACTTCAAGCGCCACGGGGCGGGCGCTGTCGGGTACGGGTATGATGCGGTCAATATCTAGACCGGCGGCCTCGATCTGGCGGGCCAGCGTCTGGCCCATGCGCATCTGGGTTTTGTAGACCGAGACACCGTCCAACAACGAATCCGGACGGGCCAGGTAGACATATTCAAAGATACAGGGCGTCAGTTGCCCTTCGACCGCCTGGAACGTGTGCATGTTGCCGTCCAGATCGA
The DNA here is from genome assembly GCF_040329455.1 of Ruegeria sp. SCP11. Lineage (NCBI taxonomy): Bacteria > Pseudomonadati > Pseudomonadota > Alphaproteobacteria > Rhodobacterales > Roseobacteraceae > Ruegeria > Ruegeria sp. SCP11. The sequence goes on from NZ_JBDZYG010000001.1 coordinate 411,026, forward strand.
TAAGGATCGCTTCGCCGGGTTTGACGTCGCGCAGTTTGTCAAAACCGTTGATGCCAAAGGCCACATCCTCCGAAGCAAAGGCATAGTCGTCACCTTCGCCATCCACCTCGCGCTTGGCGACGGACAGCGGGCGAATGCCATAGGGGTCGCGGAAGGCCAGCATTCCGACACCGGCAACCAGACAGATCACCGAATAGGCGCCCTGAACCCGCTCCATCGTCATCTTCACACCGGCAAAGAGGTTGCGGATGGGCTCGGCATTGCCATTCACTTTGATCGCATCGGCGACCTTGTCGGCCAGCACGTTCAGTAGAATTTCGGAGTCCGAGGTGGTGCGCAAATGGCGGCTGTATTTGGCTGTTACCTTCTCGCGTTGCTCCGCGGTGTTGGTGATGTTGCCGTTGTGGACAAGATAGATGCCGTAAGGCGCGTTCACAAAAAATGGCTGCGCCTCAGCTGCGCTGAGCGAGCCGGCGGTAGGATAACGCACATGTCCCATGCCGATCTTGCCCAAAAGGGTCTTGGCGTCCTGTGCATTAAACACATCTTTGACCAGCCCATTGGCCTTTTTCTCACGAAAGAACTCACCGTTATAAGTGACGATGCCCGAGGCGTCCTGACCCCGGTGCTGCAACATCAGCAGCCCGTCATAGATTTCCGCAAAGACATCATGCGTCCTGCTTGCGATCCCCAAAATCCCACACATGTACGGGCTCCAATTTCTATGACGTTTTGATTAGTTGCGATGTTCCGAACTTCTGCATGGCAGAACCATAGCGCACATTTGCCAAACCAGTTGGTGATGCAGACGCGCCATCGTCCCGAGGGCGAGCGCGAAGGAAAACAGGTACAGCAAGATCGGCGGCTCCGATTCCATGTCAGTTCGGCCTCCACATAATGCCTAATACCGCCTGTGTCATCAAAGGATCACATTTGTGTATTCAAGCAAGTGGATTTTGCTGATCACAGTTTCAAAAGGTGACATGTGCGTGAGCTTGTGCTGTCATTGTGAGGGTATTGGGGTTTTACCTTTTCAGAGTGAAGAGTGGAACTGAGCAATGTGGGAACACAAGCAGGGAAAAAAGAAAGAAGATCCGGTAAAGCGCCGGTGCCATCGCTGCCGTGGGATGGGCAGGTCGCCATGTCCGATTTGTAATGGCGCAGGAGAGGTGATCAAAAGCCGCGATATCCTCGGCAAGCCCATTGTGGGCCGCTGTGAGGGGTGCTTTGGCCTGAAAAACATCAGATGCACGGTTTGTGGCGGAGAAGGTTTTTTAACTGAATATATTTAGCAGGTAGAAAAAAGCCCGGTTTGAACCGGGCTTTTATTATTCCGTGGTGGTCGTTTCTGCCGGTTCTTCCGTCGGAGCCGAACTTCCGGAACCTTCGGTGCAACTGGCGACTAGTTCCTCGTATTGTTGAGTTACCCAACCCAAAGCCTGTTCGGGGTTCTGTTCCTCGATCTTATCGCTGAACTGCTCGAACACCTTGGCCGAGCGGCTTTCATCCACCATGGTGTAGGACTGACCGGTCATGACCGTGTCGTAGACAAAGAAGGCGATAGCAACCAACAGAATACCGCGTGCGATCCCAAAGAAGAAACCAAGGGCTTGGTCCAGCCCCCCAATGGCCGAACGCTGTACGATCGACGAGAACAACGGTGTGAAAATGCTGACCACGATCAGCGCAATCGCGAACACGGCCGCAAAGCCGGTGATCACAGACAACTCACAGCTGTCGCGCAGGAAATCTCCGACCACCGGAATCTCTTTCACCAGTGGAACCGCTTGAGGCGCAAAGATGAAGGCCAGAATGGCAGCTGCAACCCAGCCTGCAATGGCCAGAATCTCGCGCAAAAAGCCTCGCGAATAGGCCAATAGGCCCGACACGACGATGATCAGGGCAACCACCCCGTCGATTAATGTAAAACCTTCCATGGCCCTCGCCTGTAATTTTATCTGCCCCTCAAGGCGTTACCTTAACCTGCTCCGAAGGTTTCGCCAACAAACCCCACTAAATCAGAGGGTCGGGTGAGTGACAGACCTGCCACAGTACCGGTTTTGCCGCCCGCCGGAGCGATTGCCGATGTGAAACCAAGTTTTTGGGCTTCTTTCAACCTGTTTTCTGTCTGCGGGGCCGGTCTAAGTGCCCCGGACAACGAGATTTCTCCGAAAACCACGGTGTCGGCTGGCAGAGCGGTGTCTTCACGTGCACTGAGCAACGCGGCGGCGACGGCAAGGTCGGCTGCGGGTTCGCTCACCTTTAGCCCGCCGGCTACGTTCAGGTAGACATCGAGCCCCGCGAAGGGGATGCCACAGCGAGCTTCGAGAACGGCGAGGATCATGGCAAGCCGACCGCTATCCCATCCGACGACGGTGCGGCGAGGTTGGGAGTGGGGCGAAGGGGCCACAAGTGCTTGCAATTCCACCAAAACTGGACGCGTTCCCTCGATCCCGGCGAACACGGCTGATCCGGGGCTGGGGGTCCCACGTTCCGACAAGAACAGGGCCGACGGGTTGGTGACCTGCGCCAGACCTTTACCAGTCATCTCGAACACGCCGATCTCATCCGCGGGGCCAAAGCGGTTTTTGACGGCGCGCAGGATGCGGAACTGGTGGCCGCGTTCGCCTTCGAAATAGAGCACGGTATCGACCATATGTTCGACGACGCGAGGGCCTGCAATTTGGCCTTCCTTGGTAACGTGTCCGACCATGACGATTGACACACCGTGTCGTTTCGCAAACGTGGTCAATTCATGCGCTGCGGCCCGGACTTGTGATACCGAACCGGGTGCGCTGTCCACATTGTCGGCCCACATGGTCTGGATTGAGTCGATAATCGCCAGACCGGGCTTTTCGGCTTCCAGCGTTGTCAGGATGTTGCGCAAGTTTGTCTCGGCTGCCAATTGAACCGGCGCATCCTCAAGCCCCAAGCGGCGCGCGCGCATGCGAACCTGCGCGCTGGCCTCCTCGCCTGAGACATAGATGGTCTTGACGCCCGCGCGGGAAAATCGCGCGGCTGCCTGTAGTAGAAGAGTGGATTTGCCAATGCCGGGGTCGCCACCCACCAGTAGGGCCGAGGCGGGGACAAGGCCGCCGCCCAACACGCGGTCCAGTTCCTCAACCCCGCAAAGCGTACGGGGCGGAGGTGTTTCCTCGGTGGATAAGTCCGTGAGGGCGATGGACTGACCGCGCTTACCACCCAAGGATTTCTTCGCGGGGCCAGCTGAAAGGGGAACGTCCTGCGTGATCGTGTTCCATTCACCGCATGCGTCACAGCGCCCGGACCAGCGCGAATGGGATGCGCCACAGGCCGAGCAGGAGAAAGTCGTCTTTGCCATGTGGCCTTGGTGCCCGAGGATGGGCGGTTCTTCAAGCCCTTGCAGGGCTTTCATCACCGCCGGGGGCGCGCCGCGTCCTCAGGCCCGGTGGGCCATCGCCCGTGGCGGGCACTGGCGCGCCTATTCCGCCGCGCGGGGCGGCGGCGACATTGCAACTACGCTGGACGTTTTAGCCACATTGTCTTTGGGGGGTGATTGCAGCTGTGCCGAGAGTTCGGGCAGCAATTCAAACAGTTCATCCCGCAGACGGCTAAGCTGGGATTTGGCGATAGACTCTTCAAGCTCTACATCCCGCGTCCATTGGCGTAGTTCACTCTGGATCACTTGAGCCTCTTCAAGCCGTTTCTGGAACAGCTCAATCTCTTCCTGACGCTGTTGCAAAAAGGTTCGCGCTCGGCTCACTCGGGCGTCGCCATAGGTCTCGGCAAGTTCCTGGCTGATCTGGCTCATCTGTGCGGCCAGTTCGAGTATCTCCGGCTCCAGTGACTGCAGATTTGGATGCTGGCGCAGGAAGGCCATGCGTTCCTTCACCCCGTCAAATTCGGACGACATCATGAACAGCCCTCCGCGGTCGGCGGCATGAGCCATATGATAGGCCTCGGCGATATCGTGCATAGTTAGGGTGAACTTGCGATGGTTATTTTCCAGCGCCATCATTCGCGCATTTGCAGGCAGATAGAACGCCAGCATCAGAATCAAGGCGGTCAGGCCGATCTGGATAAACATGCCGGCGTCTACGACTGTGCCATCGCCGAATCCGGCCTGCATTGAGAGCCAGGGCAATACACCTAGTGCGGATAAAATCGTGGTCGAAACGGCGATCAGCGCCGATGCACATATCAGGAAAAAGGTCAGTCTTAAAAAGGCATTCTGAAATTGCAATGTCATTGTATGGAGGGTTGTCATGATCGACGAACTCCTTCTAGAACCGGTACACACCAGGCCCAAGCGGGAGCATCCAAAACACACAGATTGATCCGCTAAGGACCCGAAAACTACAAATTGTCACTGCTCGAAATATAAAGATGATACTCAGATGAGTGTTTTCAATCAATTACATCTGATTATTTCGTGATCTGCGTGACATCTCGGTAATATAGCCCAGTGCGATCGAGGCCAAAATACAGGCCGTGAACAGGTACAGGCCCCATGCGGTTTCGATGGTCGCGTAGGAAATTCCCTTGGCCAGCGTGATGTAGAGCGCGATCAGGAAGATGTCGGCCATGGCCAGTTTGCCGAGGATGTTCAGCGCGGGTTGGACGCGGGCGTCCAGCAGATCCCATTGGACCAGAGCGGTGCCGATGGTTTTGATGTAAGGGGCAAACAGGGCGAAGATGGTGACGATCAGTGCCAGGAAGACGTCGGACTTCCACAGGGATTGCAGGCCGGTGATGACGCTGATCTCGGATAGGCCGAAGATCGGCAGGAGACCCGCGCGCATCAGGGGGGCGAACCACGCGATGGGGTAGAGGATCAGAAGGGAGAGGGTGGCGAGGCGGAGGGTCATCCCTCTGAATTTTCTTCAGGGGCTGGAAGCTGTTTTACTTCCTCTGGAGCCGGGATCTGATCGTATTCTTTTGAATTGGATCTCGCGATCTGCGCAACTTCTTTCATTCGGTCCGTTAGCGGTTTAATATCTTTTCCAAATTTGCCCAGCGTTTCTCCAACGTCTGATACGCCCGCCCTGACCACATCCAACATGCCCTTGGGTTGTTCAACTTGTGCTTCAATTCCCGCTATCCGATTGAGAAGGCGACGCTTGTGTGGTTGATCAAAATCCGTTGTTGCCAAGACAATTTTCCGCATCTGACTGCACAGGTCCAAGACTCTCGCTTTATCCTCGGCTCCTAGTGAAAAAGTTGGCACTAACTCGTCAGAGAAGTCTTCTAGATTTTTGGCTTCAGTTAGTCCGAAATTATCGGACACAGTTAAGATTTTTGACAAACGCTTGGCCAAAATCACTCGCTTCTCATAAGCAAGAGGTGTGTCTCCGCCGGGAAAATCCTGGTCGGAATTCTTCACAAGATCTACAAATCTTGCAGGAAGTTGGGCTTCGCTTGCTTTGGTTAGCATAACTAGCTCGTCGAAGTCAGCTTGGTCATAACCTTGGGCGAAATTGAAACTTCGAACCAGGTCTTTAACTCTATCAATCAAATCAGTCATTTTAATCCCTAATTCTACCGCACCGCCTCAATCGGCCCCTCAGCACTCCCACTGATGAACTGCTCGACATACGGATCACCCGACGCATCCATCTGGCTGACCGGGCCGGTCCATTGGATGACGCCTCCGTGCAGCATGGCGACGTTGTCGGCAATCGCGCGGACGGAGCTCATGTCGTGGGTGATGGTCATCGCGGTGGCGCCCATCTCGGTCACGATTTCACGGATCAGGTCGTTGATGACGCCGGACATGATCGGATCAAGGCCGGTGGTGGGCTCGTCGAAGAAAATGATCTCAGGCTCGGCGGCAATGGCGCGGGCAAGGCCCACGCGTTTTTGCATGCCGCCTGACAGTTCGGACGGAAACCGGTCGGCCACGTCGGATTTCAGACCCACGCGGCGCAGTTTCTCGATGGCGATCTCGCGGGCGTATTCCGGTGGGCGTTTCAGTGGGCCGCGCAGCAGGCGGAAGGACACGTTCTGCCAGACCGGTAGCGAGTCAAACAGCGCAGCACCCTGAAATAGCATGCCGAAGCGGGCCAGAAACTTATCCCGGTCGCCCTTGGTAGCATCTTTGCCATCGACGTAGATCATTCCGCTGTCGGGTTTGATCAGGCCGAGGATACATTTCAGCGCCACGGATTTTCCGGTGCCCGACCCGCCGATGATGACCATCGAAGTGCCCTTGGGGATCTCAAGGTTCATGCCTTGCAGAACCTGATTGTCACCAAATGCCTTTTGTACATTCTCCATTCGGATCATAGCGAGAAGAACACCCCCGTCAGAATGAAGTTGGCGGCCAGAATCATGATGGCGGCAGATTCGACCGAGGATTTGGTGGCGCGGCCCACACCCTGTGCGCCGCGGCCCGAGTCCATGCCGTAGTAGCAGCCCATGATCGCAGCGATCAGACCGAAAGCGGCCCCTTTGACAAGCGACGAGACGATGTCGCGGGCTTCAAGGAAATTAACCGTGTTCGACAGGTAGTTTGCCGGATTGAAGCCCAGATTCTGGGTCGCGACCACATAGCCGCCCGCGATGCCGATGATGTCTCCGATCCCGACCAGAAGAGGCACGGTGATCAGGGCAGCCAGCACGCGCGGAGCGGTCAGGTATTTCATCGGATGGGTGGACAGGGTGACCAGCGCGTCGATCTGCTCAGTCACTTTCATAGTGGCGATCTCGGCTGCAATCGACGAGGTCACACGCGCGGCGATCATCAGACCGACCAGCACGGGGCCAAGCTCGCGCACCATGCCGATGGCGACGATCTGGGGCACAACGGCCTCGGCATTGAAACGCGCGCCGCCGGCGTAGATCTGCAGCGCCAGCGCGCCGCCGGTGAAGATGGCGGTCAGGCCGACAACCGGCAAAGACAGCCAGCCGATATTCATCAGCGCCACGGCAAATTCACGCGGGTAATAGGGTGGGCGGAAAATGTGCGAAATCGCATCCACCGAGAACAGAGCGACTTTGCCGAAGGTGGCGAACAGCGCCAGAACCGCACGGCCCAGCCCGCCCAGCAGATGCAAAGGATTCATTCCACGTAGCCCCGCGAGTAACGCGCGCCAAGCGATGTGAGAATTTCGTACCCGATAGTGCCTGCTGCCTCGGCCAGGTCATCGATGGTTTGGTGTCCATTCAGGATGCGCAGACGCTCAGGGTCTTGCGGCAGGTCGGTCACGTCGACGGTAATCAGGTCCATTGAGATGCGTCCGACTACGGGGCAGGGTTTCCCACCTGCAAACACGTCGATGCCGCCACCGATGGCCCGATGCAGGCCATCTGCATACCCGGCGGGAACCGTCGCGATGCGCGACGGGCGTCGCGCGATCCAACTGTTGCCGTAGCCGACGGATTCTCCGACTTTGACTTCGCGGACCTGGATAACGGGCAGGTCAACTGTCACCACAGGTTTCGCATCGGCAAAGGGCATGCCGCCATAGAGGCCAACGCCGGGGCGGCAGAAGTCAAAGTGGAATTCCGGTCCCAGCAGCGTGCCGCCGGTTGCAGCCAGAGACCGTGGGGCGGTGGTACCGTCTGTGATCTCGCGGAAGGTTTTCAGCTGCTGCAGGTTCATCGGGTGATCAGGTTCATCCGAGCAGGCCAGATGCGACATGATGACGGCCGGGTTCAGTGCTTCGGCTTTCGGGCGCAACTCGGCCCAGTCAGCGGGTTCCAACCCCAAACGATTCATGCCGCTGTCCAGTTGAATGCCGAAGGAGTGATCCGGCAGCGCCTGTTGATGACGCAGAAATTGCTCCGGCGAGTTAATTAGAGGCGTCAGGGTATGATCACGTAAAAGATCGGTGTCGCCCTCCATATGACCCGAGAACACACCGATCATCGGGCCAGGGCCAACAGCCTCGCGCACAGCGACGCCTTCCTCAGCAACGGCAACAAAAAACTTGCGGACGCCTTCCTCGGCCAGGGTCGCAGAAACCGGACCGGCCCCAAGACCATAGGCGTCGGCTTTGACCACGGCGCCGGTCTCGACATCCGTTTTTGCGTTGAGCGCCCGCCAGTTGCTGGCAAGCGCCTGAAGGTTGATCGTCAAACGTGCGGTACTCATGGTGCTGTTCATGACATTGGATCGCGGCAGGTCAAGGGGGTAGGCGCCAATTCTTGCCGATATCGTGGCGTTCCTGCGCAGGTTCTGGCCTTTCTTCCAAAGCCTTGGCAAAAAAAGGCCTTTTGGGAACGAGCCCAGGTCTCGCCATTGTGTTTTTGCTGTGATCAACTGAAAGTTCTGAAGTGGGATCGTAGATCTACCTGAAGGAGGCGAACATTGCTGAACTTGACCGCAGATTTCAAAGCGCGATCAACTGAATTGCCCGGATTGTTTCGGGATGTCTTCGCTGCCTCTGAGGGTGAAGATGAGGGCAGTACGGTTGGCACTTTGGTCCAAGATCTATTGAAAACGACACCCGATGACGATTTGCAGGGCGTTTTGGCACTGGACGGGAGTGCGCTGGCGGGCTGTGTTCTGTTCTCGCGCCTGAGCTATGATCAGGACCCGCGTCAGGTGTTTCTGATGTCTCCGGTAGCCGTGCGTACGGACCGGCAGAAATCGGGCATTGGTCAAAAACTGATCGGTTTTGGGTTGGATGAGCTACGTCTGCAAGGGATAGATTTTGCAGTGACCTACGGTGATCCGGCTTACTATGAAAAGACCGGATTCCAGCAGATCACCGAGACCTTCGCGCAGCCGCCCATGCCGTTGAGTATGCCGCATGGATGGCTGGGCCAATCTTTGACAGGAGCGGAGACTCCGATTGAGGGTCCGTCACACTGCGTCAACGCATTCAATAAGCCCGCGCTTTGGTAGATCAGTAACCCTCGATCTGGCCGTCTTGTTGCCAGGGTTTGACCAGATTCCCAAAGCGGGTGAACTGTGCCTCGAATGAGAGTTCGACAGTGCCGATGGGGCCGTGACGTTGCTTGCCGACGATGACCTCGGCCTTGCCGTGCAGGCGCTCCATCGCCTGCTTCCACTCTTCCATCTTTTCCAGCTCGTGGTCGCCGGGTTTTTCGCGTTCCTTGTAGTACTCCTCGCGGAACACGAACATAACCACGTCGGCGTCCTGCTCGATCGAGCCCGATTCACGCAGGTCGGAGAGCTGCGGGCGTTTGTCGTCTCGGCTTTCCACCTGACGGCTGAGCTGAGACAGGGCGATGACGGGGATGTTCAATTCCTTGGCGATGGCTTTCATGCCCATCGAAATCTCGGCGATTTCGTTCACCCGATTATCGGCCATACCGCGGCACAGTTGCAGATAGTCGATCACCAGCAGGTCCAACCCGTGGGTCCGCTTCAACCGCCGTGCGCGGGCGGCGAGCTGCGAAATGGGCAAGGCCGGGGTGTCGTCAATGAAAAGCGGGCAAGCCTCAAGGTCCTTGGCCGCATCGACGAAGCGGCGGAACTCGGCTTCGGTCATGTCACCCTGACGGATCTTGTGCGAGGAAATCTCGGAGGCTTCGGCCAGAACCCGGCCAGCCAGCTGTTCGGCGCTCATCTCCAATGAGAAGAATCCAACCACGCCGCCATCAATCGCACCCTCGGAACCGTCCGGTTTGGTACCACGCTTATATGCCTTGGCCACGTTGAACGCCACGTTGGTCGCCAATGAGGTTTTCCCCATTGACGGGCGCCCGGCCAGAATGATCAGGTCGGATGGGTGCAAACCACCCAATTGCTTGTCCAAGTCGGCCAGACCGGTGGAAATACCTGCCATGCCGCCACCACGCTGATATGCTTCGTTGGTGACGTTGACGGCTTCTGTGACCGCCTTGAGGAAGGATTGAAATCCCTGTTCGGTCTGGCCCTGCTCGGAAAGCTGATAGAGTTGCTGCTCGGCCTCGACGATTTGTTCTTTGGGTTCGCTGGATACATCGACCCGCGCTGCTTTGTCCGAGATATCGCGACCCAGCCGGATCAACTCGCGCCGGATGGCGAGGTCATAGATCATCTGGGCGTAATCATGGACGGCAAAGGCACTGATCGAGGCACCTGCCAGTTTGACCAGATAGGCGGGGCCGCCCAGTTCCTTCAGGCCTTCATCTTCAGCCATGAAGGATTTCAGTGTCACGGGCGAAGCCAACGCATTCTTTGCGATGCGATTGGCTGCCACCTCGTAAATCCGGGCGTGGACCGGGTCATAGAAATGCTCGGCCCCGATGATCGAGGCCACCCGATCATAGAGGTCGTTATTGGTCAGGATCGCGCCCAGAAGCTGCTGCTCTGCCTCAATGGAATGCGGCATGGTTTCGGCATTCTGAATCTGTGCCGCTGCCTGCTCGATGCTGCTTATCTCGTTCATTGCTGCTCTCACCATCCCTTAAGGCACAGTCCATAACCGAGCCCCGTGAGTCGGGGCAAATTGTATGTTTCTGGGGATAGACTGTGCATATCTCCGGGCCCCATCATGTTGGAGCATGAAGGGGTGATCCGTCAACATATTGTGTGATTTTCACCGTCCTGTCGGACGGCATTCCAATTTGCTCAACAGGTGCCGTAACGTCAGCTTTTGTGAGCTTCCTGCCAGCCGCGCGGGTCGTTCAAGAAGGCCTCGACGCCGCTAAGGGTTTCTTCGTCAAAGGCCTTTTGCGCCTTGGCTTCGGCCAGAACATCCCACCATGTGCACAGATGGTGCAGCTGCACGCCGTGGTCACCGAGGGTTTTTTCGGTCTCGGGGAAGATGCCGTAGTAGAAAATCACCGCTGTATGCCCGCAAGTCGCGCCGGTTTCGCGGATCGCATCCACAAAGGACAGTTTTGAACCTCCGTCAGTGGTCAGGTCCTCGACCAGCAACACGCGCTCACCTTCGCTCATCGCACCTTCGATCCGGGCGTTGCGGCCGTAGCCCTTGGGCTTTTTGCGCACATAGGTCATCGGCAGCGCCATGCGCTCGGCGACCATTGCCGCGAACGGGATGCCCGCGGTCTCACCTCCCGCGATGTTGTCGAATGCCTCAAAGCCTGCATCGCGCATTACGGTGACCGTCAGGAAGTCCATCAGGGTCGAGCGGATACGCGGGTACGAGATCAGCTTGCGGCAGTCGATATAGGTCGGGCTGGGCAGGCCCGAGGCCAGCGTGAACGGCTCGCGCGAATTGAAGTGGACGGCCTTGATCTCCAGCAACATCCGCGCGGTCAGGCGGGCGATTTCGGTGCTATCGGGGAAAGAGCTGGGGATCATGGTGCAACCTCGGGACAAAATGACGTTGCGGGCTGATAGCCTGACCCTCGGCCCAGAGTCGAGAGGCTTGCGCGCAAAAGAAAAGCGGACCCCGTCAGGAGGTCCGCTTTGGCCCTTGCGGGCGCATAGCAGCAAAGGTGGGCTTAGCTGCTCATGTCATAGGCCCGCTCGCCGTGTACTGACAGGTCGAGCCCGTTTGTCTCGGTTTCGGCGTCTACGCGAAGCGGGGTGATGAGTGCAACCACCTTGATCAACACAAATGTGACAACTGACGTAAAGACACCCACGATCACCAGCCCGCCCAGTTGCGCGGTCCACGCGCCCAAGCCGAATACGGCGATCATGATGGTGCCAAAGATGCCACCGACACCGTGCACGGCGAAGACGTCCAGCGTATCGTCGATGTTCAGCATGTTGCGGATGACGTTCACGGCTTCCTGACACAATACGCCAGCCACCGCACCGATGATCAGCGCCTGAACCGGATCGACGTAGCCCGAGGCCGGGGTGATAGACGCCAGACCGGCAATCGTGCCGGTGACCAGACCCACCATCGAGGCCTTGCCATACTTGATGCGTTCATACAGTGCCCAGGTCAGCGAGGCGGTTGCGGCCGAGATATGCGTGACGGTCATCGCCATTGCAGCGCCGCCATCCGCCGCCAGTTGCGAACCACCATTAAAGCCGAACCAGCCGACCCACAGCATTGCGGCCCCAATCATGACGAAGCCGGGATTGTGCGGAGGCGTCGTGCGGTTGCGGCGCGGGCCGAGAGCAACGGCGATGATCAGCGCAGCCAGACCAGCGGTTTCGTGAACCACGATGCCGCCCGCGAAGTCACGAACGCCGATCTCACCCAAAATGCCGCCATCGGTCAGCATGCCGCCGCCCCAGATCCAGTGAACGACTGGCGCGTAGCACAGCAGCATCCACAGTGCGGAGAAGGTGAGCACGAAGCCGAAACCCACGCGTTCCACATAGGCTCCGACGATCAGGGCAGGGGTGATGATGGCGAATGTCATCTGGAAGGCAAAGAACAGAACCTCGGGCAGGGTGCCTGACAGGCTGTCGGCGTCAACGCCGTTCAGGAAGGCTTTGCCCAGACCACCCCACAAGCCCGAGCCGCCCTCGCCGAAAGCAATCGAGTAGCCCGCGACCAGCCACAGGATGCTCATCAGGCAGGCGATGCTGAAACAGTGCATGAATACGCTCAGCACGTTGCGGGCGCGCACAAGGCCGCCATAGAACAGCGCCAGGCCCGGCAGTGTCATGAACAGGACCAGGGCGGTTGCCACTATGATCCAGGCGGTATCGGCTCCATTCATCAGCCGGTCTCCTCTTCGTCTCCAACTTGCGTTGCGCGTTGAAGCGGAGAGCCAGCGGGGAAAAAAGAGGCAGAGGTGGATTTCAGCGCCTATTTTAAGGGCTTTTTGCCAATCGGTGACTAAATGGGCGTCAGTTGGGGAGACTTGCCTTATTTTTGAGCAAGGCTGAAAAGCCCCTGAGACAGCAGGTCCAGCGCGTGATCGCGCGCGGCAACACGAACCTTGTCGCGGCCAAGCGCGCCAAAATCGACCGTCTCCGTGCGGGTCGGTACTCCGTCTGCGGCTAAACCAAAGCAAACCCGACCTTCGGGTTTGAACTCCGACCCTCCGGGTCCCGCGATGCCTGTCACGGAGACCGTAAGCTGAGCGTCCGAATTCCTGAGAGCGCCTTCGGCCATTTCGTGCGCAACCTGTTCCGAGACCGCCCCGTGCGCCGCCAGAGTTTCGGCGTGAATCCCAAGCATCTGCTGTTTGGCGGTATTGGTGTAGGTGACAAAGCCGCGCTCGACCACGGCGGAGCTGCCTGGGATATCGGTCAGCGCCGCCGCAACCATGCCGCCGGTGCAGCTTTCAGCGGTAGCAATCATCACACCTTGCGCCTTGGCACGTTCGAGAAGGTCGGCAACATTCATAAGCCCATGACTCCGTGCGCAATACCTGCAAGGATCAGTACGCCGACCCCGGCGAGAATGCCGGCGATCACGTCATCCAGCATCACTCCCATCGCGTCATTGCGTCGATCGGCCCAACCGACGGGGCCTGGCTTTGTGATGTCAAACAGACGGAACAGTAGAAACCCGGCAATCCAGCCGGGCCACAGCGCCGTAATCTCAATTCCGTGTGCCCAAGAAGGATAGGAAATCGCCCACAGCGTGATGAACTGCCCGGCGACCTCATCAATGACGATCTCGGATGGGTCGTGGTTATCCTGACCCGCCGTCATAACGCGGGTGGCCCATAGACCGCCGAAGAACACGGCGACCGTCGCAATTGCGAGCAACGGGAACCCGCCTAGTGTGTGGAGAATCCACGCCAAGGGTAAGGCCGCCAGAGATCCCCACGTACCGGGCGCAGGGCGTATATACCCAACTCCACAGACGGTTCCGATCAGGCGCGCGGCGTTCATGACTTCACCAGACACGCAGTGGCGAGCGTGGCAATCCCTTCGCTACGACCAGTAAAACCAAGACGCTCTGACGTGGTTGCCTTGACCGAAACCTGATCGGTGCTCAGGCTCATGATCCGCGCCATCTCATCCCGCATGGCAGGCGCGTGGGGGCCGATCTTGGGGTATTCGCAGACCAGTGTGCAGTCGACATTCGAAATCCGATAACCCATCTGTTCGGCCAACTCGACCGCATGACGCAGGAATATCTCGCTGGCGGCGCCCTTCCACTTTGGGTCCGATGGCGGGAAATGCTGGCCGATATCGCCCTGCGCCAGCGCGCCGTAAATCGCGTCAGTGACCGCATGCATGCCGACATCCGCGTCCGAGTGCCCTTGCAGCCCACGGTCATGCGGCACCTTCACGCCACACAGGATCACGTGATCCCCTTCGCCAAACCGATGCACGTCGTACCCGTTGCCCAGCCTTACATCCATGTTCATTCCCAATATGCGTTCCGCCCGGGCAAAATCCTCGGGCCGTGTGATTTTGATGTTATTGGCATCGCCCGGCACGATAGCCACCTCTAGCCCTGCGGCGCGGGCAACTTCTACATCGTCGGCGGCGCCTCCGGGATGGGCGGCATGAGCCGAGACGATAGCGCCATAGTGAAAACCTTGCGGGGTTTGTGCGGCAAATAACCCGGCGCGGTCCTGCGTTCCAGTGACGACTGCTCCGTTCCCGGTCCAAAGCGCATCGGTCACCGCTAGCCCGGGGGCCGCCGCCTGATGTGTCTCTAGCGCGGCCAGGACGTGCTGAATCGTTTGAAGGCTGACGCAAGGGCGGGCAACGTCGTGAATGAGGACACGTTCGACCGGAAGATTGATAAGTGCATTTAGCCCATTGCGCACAGAACCCGACCGATCGTTGCCGCCCGGGGCGAGAATCAAGTCGGTGCCTTCGAATTCGTCCCATGCGGCTGTGTCATCTTTGGAAAGCACCATCACGATATGATCTACCTGACCTCGGAATCTGTCGATCGCCCAGTCCGCTACGCGCCGCCCGGCCAACGGACGCCACTGCTTGGGAACTCCGCCTCCGGCGCGTTGTCCGCGTCCTGCGGCGACGATGATGGCGGCGGTGGTCATGGATGTGGTCTCCGGTGGTTTGAGGGCAATGTTTAGGGTGCGGTGAATGCAGAGGCAATCACCCGCGCAATGTTGCCTAAAAATTAGGCATGTGATGATTTTGCGGGCTTGATGGTCGCCGATTTGTTGTTCATATGCGCTCAATTCGATATCAAAGCCGCAACTGCCCAAGGATTAAGCACGTTGACACTGCAGCTCGCTGACAAAGCTCTGAACCCGCCGGTCATGCTGGCACCCATGGCTGGAATTACGGACCGTCCATTTCGTGATCTGGTGACGCGCTTTGGCGCGGGAATGGTCGTGAGCGAGATGGTCGCCAGCCAGGAGATGGTGCAGGCCAAGCCCGGTGTACGCGAGCGGGCCGAGTTGTCGGCGGATGTGGAGAACACCGCCGTGCAACTGGCCGGACGCGAGGCGCATTGGATGGCCGAGGCCGCGCGGCAAGTGGCTGATCGCGGGGCGCGGGTGATCGACATTAATATGGGCTGCCCGGCAAAAAAGGTGACCAATGGCTATTCCGGGTCCGCGCTGCTGAAAACGCCGGATCATGCGCTGACCTTGATCGAGGCGGTGGTTGAAGCCGTTGACGTGCCTGTGACTCTGAAGACGCGACTCGGCTGGGACGATGCCTTGCTGAACGCGCCTGACGTGGCGCGTCGCGCGCAGGATGCGGGTATCTGCATGGTGACAATTCATGGTCGGACGCGGTGCCAGTTCTACAAGGGCAGCGCCGACTGGCACGCCATCCGAGCCGTGAAAGAAGCTGTCTCGATACCGGTCATAGCGAACGGAGATATCCTGGATTCGGTGACCGCGGAAACCGCGCTGTCTCAATCCGGTGCGGATGGGGTAATGGTCGGCCGAGGTGCGCAAGGAAAGCCGTGGCTACTGGCGCAGATCTGCCGTGATCTCTACGGCGCAGCGGCGCCGGAAATTCCCGTTGGTGATGATCTGATCGAGATGGTTCGCGCGCATTATCAGGCGATGCTGACATTCTATGGAACTGATCTCGGCCTGCGCGTCGCGCGCAAACATTTGGGCTGGTACATGGATGAGGCCGGAACCCCCGCAGCCCTGCGCCGCGCCGTCTTGACCTCGCGCGATCCAGCAGAGGTGCTGCGCTTGCTGTGTGATGCGATAATCACAGATGCGGAGGCAGCAGCATGACCTCAGATCAAAGCATCTGGACTTCGCTGCCCGTGCCCGCCTTCATCATCGACGCCGATGAACGGATCGCAGACGTGAACTCGGCTGGAGAAGGGTTTCTGAATGCTTCGCGCAAATCCGTGATCGGTCATCCTGTCTGGGACCAGATCGCTGTAGACGCGCCTCTGGAGGAAGCGTTTGCGCGGGCTCGTGAGTTGGGCACTCCACTGTTCGTGAACGATGTGGATGCAGGCTCGGGCAACCGTGCCCCGCTGCAATGCGCGTTGCAGATCGCGCCGCTGGTTGGGCATTCAGGTTCGATGATCATGATCATCTCTCCGCGCGAACTGGCGGGGCGGATGACGCGGGGCAATACGGTGAAATCGGCTGCGCAATCCGCCATCGGCATGGCCGAGATGCTAGCGCACGAGATCAAGAATCCTCTGGCCGGGATTACTGGTGCAGCGCAGTTGCTGAGCATGAATATTTCACAGCAGGACCTTGAATTAACAGATCTTATTGTCGCCGAAAGTCGACGTATCGTGAAGCTGTTGGAGCAGGTGGAACAGTTCGGAAACCTCTCTCAGCCTGACTTCAAGCCGGTCAACATTCACGACGTTCTGGACCGTGCGCGCCGCTCGGCGCTGTTGGGGTTTGGCGCGCATATGAAAATTATCGAGGATTACGATCCCTCGTTGCCGTTGGCCTATGGTGATCCGGATCAGTTCCTGCAGGTGGTGCTGAATCTGCTCAAAAACGCTTCGGAAGCAGCCGACCCAAAAGGTGGAACCATTCGCCTGCGGACTTATTTCGAGCATTCCTTCCGCCTGCGACGCAGCGACGGTTCCGGTCATTCTCTGCCATTGCAGATCGAGATCATTGATGACGGGCCGGGCCTGCCCGAGAAAATCCGCAGCGATATTTTCGATCCGTTCGTGTCGGGTAAGGAAAACGGTACCGGCCTTGGGTTGGCGCTGGTCAGCAAGATTATCTCGGACCATGACGGCTGGATTTCAGCTGACTCGGTTCCGGGACGCACTGTGTTCCGCATCTCGCTGAGGCGGGCACCAAAAGACGCAACTTGAAAAAGCCGATAAGAGCAAAGAATAAGGAGAGCACCCGATGGATGGCACAGTATTGGTCGCAGACGACGACCGCACGATCCGCACCGTTCTGACTCAGGCCCTGACGCGGGCGGGGTGCAAGGTTCACGCGACTTCCTCGCTGACGACGCTGATGCGTTGGGTTGGTGAGGGCAAGGGCGACGTGGTGATCTCTGATGTGGTCATGCCGGATGGAAACGGGTTGGAGATGTTGCCCAAGATCGCACAGGATCGCCCTGGTCTGCCGGTTATCGTGATTTCCGCACAGAACACGATCATGACGGCAATTCAGGCCGCCGAAGCGGATGCCTATGATTATCTGCCCAAGCCGTTCGATTTACCCGATTTGATGAAGCGCACGGCGCGGGCCTTGGAACAGAAACAGCGCGTGCATTCTGAAATGGTCGAAACTACGGAGGACCGCCCCGAGGAACTCCCTTTGGTCGGCCGCACGCCGGTAATGCAGGCGCTCTATCGATTGGTGGCGCGGGTGATGAACACCGATCTGTCAGTGATGATTTCTGGTGAAAGTGGCACAGGTAAATCATTGATTGCACGCGCTATTCACGATTTCTCAGATCGGCGAACCTTGCCGTTTGTGACGGCGACTGCAGCGGACCTGCGGGATCTGGAAGGCCCCGCGCGGGTGATGGCGCGTGTGCGCGGTGGAACGCTGCTAATTGATGAAATCGCCGATATCGAGGACGAGTTGCAGGCCCGTATCGTGCGGATGATGGATACCCCCGGCGACCACGTTCCGCGGTTTATGGCGACTAGCCAGTCCGATCTGACCGAAGCAATGGAGAGCGGGCGGGTTCGTCAGGACCTTTATTATCGATTGTGCGGTGCGACGCTGCATGTCCCAGCGCTGCGGGAACGGGTGGACGACATCACGCTGTTGGCTGATCATTTCCTTGCGCGTGAGGAGCGTGAGCATGGAGCGAAACGCTGGCTCAGCGAAGATGCGGTTGAACTGGTTCGTCGCTATTCCTGGCCTGGCAACGTGCGGCAATTGGAAAACGCCATTCGCCGGCTCAGCCTGACCAGTCGCGCTGATGAAATCTCGAAAGCCGAGGTGGAAATGGTGCTGGGCAGCCAGCCCGAAGCCGAGCCGGTTTTGGGGGATGGAGAGCGTGAAAAACTCTCGGCCTCAGTCGCGCGCCATCTGCGTCGGTACTTCGACCTTCACGGCAATCTTTTACCGCCTCCGGGCTTGTATCAGCGCATCTTGCGCGAGGTTGAAGCACCCCTGATCGAACTGGCGCTAGATGCAACTGGCGGAAATCAGGCGAAATGTGCGGACCTGCTGGGGATTAATCGGAATACGCTGCGCAAAAAAATTACAGACCTCGATATTCAGGTGACACGACGCCGCAAACTGATGTAATATCGCCACACAAATCGTGGCATCTGGGTTCGCTCCCGGCAACGACCACGACATATGGCGGTACGTCGCGCACGCGACACATCAGAATGAGGGCAGACGGTGGCAACCCGAGCACAGAGCGGGCCGATTCCAGCGATTAATCGGTGGCGGAAATCTCGAAAACTGCGCAATATCGGCACGTTGGGGCTGGTTCTTCTAGGCCCTGCTTTGGCGCTGGCTACCTACCTTGTTATTGGTCCATTTGACTTGGGGGCGACTGCCCCCACTTTGCGTCTGATCCTTTTGGCGGACCTAGTCTATGTGCTGGTCGTCGCAGCGCTGGTTCTGGGGCAAGTCTTTAGTCTGATCGCTGCCCGCCGGGCCAAATCCGCAGGATCCCGACTGCACCTGAGATTGATCGGCGCATTTACGCTTCTGGCTCTGGTGCCGACTGTCACTGTTGCGATTTTCGCAGGGCTGACGGTGAATATTGGCCTCGAAGGGTGGTTTTCGGATCGCGTACGGCAAGTGGTTGGTTCGTCCCTGACGGCCGCCGAAGCCTACGAGCTTGAGCACCGGCAGGGCCTGACACAGGATGCGGCCGTTCTGGCCCGGTTTCTGGACAATGCCCGCAACTTGGACTTTTACATTTCCGACGCAGAACTGCGTGAGGTTCTGTCGCAAGGGCAGTCGCAGATTCAGCGCGGGCTGAAAGAGGCCTATGTCATTGATGGTAGTGGCGAAATCCGCTCTCGTGGGGACCGGTCTTACCTCTTCAATTACGAAGCCCCGACGCCAGAGCAGATCGTCGAAGCGTCGGATGCCGGGCTACTGGTTATTGCTGACTGGCAAAACAATGAGTTCCGCGCGCTGGTGCCTTTGCAGGCCTATCTGGACCGGTATCTCTATGTCAGCCGGGAAGTGGACGGGCAGCTTTTGACTCTGTTGGACGACACCAAGGAAACGGCTCAGTTCTACCAACAGCTTGAAAGCGAACGAGGCCGGGTGCTGTTTGAATTCGGTCTTCTGTATCTGGGCTTCGCTGTGATCCTTATTCTGGCGGCAATGTCGTTGGGAATGTGGTTCGCTGAACGTCTTTCGCGTCCGGTGGGTCGGTTGACGACGGCGGCGCAGAGGGTTGGTGCAGGTGACCTCAGTGTGCAGGTCATCGAAGAAGCCAGCGATGATGAAATCGCCATGTTAGGTCGTTATTTCAATCAGATGACGCGCCAACTTAAAGGGCAGCGCGACACTCTTTTGGAAAACACTCGCCACATTGAACGTCGGCGTCGTTTGTTTGATTCGGTGCTCAGTTCGGTGACATCTGGTGTGGTTGGCGTTGATCCGGATGGCTGTGTGACATTCGTGAACCGCTCGGCCGAACGGTTGCTGGACTGGACGAAGGTCGAAGATCAACTGGCCATCGGTATCGCGGTGCCAGAGTTTCTGCCTCTGTTCGAAAGCCTCAAGGAAGGTGGGCAGGAGGCCGTGCAGGGTGAAATCAAGGTTACCCGCAAGGGACGGCTGGAAAACCTGCTGGTGCGTATGGCCACCCGCCGAGGCGAAGATGGCGGACTTGAGGGCTATGTGGTTGCCTTTGATGACGTGACCGACCTGGTCAGTGCTCAGCGGATGGCCGCATGGGGCGATGTTGCGCGGCGCATCGCGCATGAGATCAAGAACCCGCTGACGCCGATCCAACTGAGCGCGGAACGGATAAAGCGTAAATTCTCACGCAAGTTGGATGAAGAGGATTGCGCTAGCCTCGAATCCATGACCGACGTGATCGTGCGCCAGACCAATGACTTGCGGCGGATCGTGGACGAGTTTTCGAAATTTGCCCGAATGCCAGAGCCGGACCGGCGCGAAGAGGACGTCGTCGGACTGGTGCGTGAGGCAGTCTTGTTGCAGCAGGCCGGGCAGCCGGGCGTGCAGATTGACGCAACTCTGCCCAATCAACCCATTCTGGCGGATGTGGATGCGACGATGCTGAATCAGGCGCTAACAAACCTCATTAAAAATGCCGGTGAAGCCATTCAAACGTTGAAACAAAAAGGCGCGCCTGAAAACTTGAAGCCACAGATCAAAGTGGCGTTGACCAGCGATGATGCGGGTACGGAAATCACCATCGCAGACAATGGCATTGGACTGCCCGAGGATCGGGCGCGCCTGTTCGAGCCGTATGTGACAACAAGGGACGAAGGCACGGGACTGGGCCTGCCCATTGTCAAGAAGATTATCGAAGAACACGGCGGAGCGCTGACGCTTGAAGACGCGCCCGTCTTTGACGGGCAGGACCATTTTGGTGCAATGGCCGTGATCCGTTTGCCGGGGGCCAATTTATCCCCGACCGCAGCGCCACAAAAGCAGGCAATTAAAACCAACAAACTGAAAGCAGGCCAAAGATGAGTGACATTCTGATCGTAGATGACGAACGCGATATTCGCGAGCTGGTGTCCGACATTCTGGAGGACGAAGGCTATTCAACCCGGCTGGCTGGCAACTCGGATGAGTGCATGGCCGAGATCAATTCGGAACCGCCGGGGCTGTTGATTCTCGATATCTGGCTGAAGGACAGCCGGATGGATGGGATCGATATTCTGAAGTCGGTAAAGCGTGACAACCCGGACGTGCCGGTGGTGATTATTTCCGGCCACGGCAACATCGAAATCGCGGTAGCGGCGATCAAGCAGGGGGCTTACGACTTTATCGAAAAGCCGTTCAACATCGACCAGCTGATGGTTGTGATCCGCCGCGCGATGGAGACCTCTCGCCTGCGCCGCGAGAACGCCTCGCTGAAACGCAAGGAAGTGACCAGCTCGGACATGATCGGCAAGTCCGCGGCGTTCCGCACCATGCAGAGCCAGTTGGACAAGGTTACAAAGTCCAACGGTCGTGTGATGCTGAGCGGCCCGGCCGGATCGGGTAAGGAGATCGCCGCGCGGTATATCCACGCTCATTCCAATCGCGCCAACGCGCCCTTTGTGACCGTGAACTGTGCCGGGATCGAGCCTGAGCGCGTTGAAGAAGTTCTGTTTGGGCGAGAGTCCTCTGAACGCGGGATTGAATCTGGTCTTCTGGAAGAGGCGCATGGCGGTGTGGTGTACTTCGACGAGGTCGCGGATATGCCTCTGGGCACCCAGTCCAAGATTTTGCGCGTTCTCGTCGATCAGCAATTCCAGCGCGTTGGTGGATCGGACAAGGTTCGGGTCGATCTTCGGGTGATCTCGTCCACCAACCGAGACCTAGAGGCGGAAATCGCGGCTGACCGGTTCCGCGAAGAGCTCTACCACCGCCTGAACGTGGTTCCGATTGCGGTTCCGTCGCTGGAGGAACGACGCGAGGATATCCCGGTTCTGGCACAGCACTTCATTGAAATGTGTAATGAATCTCAAGGTCTTGCTATGCGTGAAGTCTCGGAAGAGGCAGTGGCGTTGTTGCAGACGATGACTTGGCCGGGCAACGTACGTCAGCTCAAAAATCTGATCGAACGTGTACTGATCTTGGGGGATGGTTCTGGGCCGATTGAAGCCAAGGAACTACCCGCGGAAGAGGAAAAAGCGGACGATACAGGCCGCGTTGTCCTGTCTGGTGCATTAGCCACATTGCCATTGCGCGAAGCGCGTGAGGCGTTCGAGCGGGAGTATTTGCTGACGCAGATTAACCGCTTTGGCGGAAACATCAGTCGCACCGCCAGCTTTGTCGGGATGGAGCGAAGCGCGCTGCATCGCAAGTTAAAATCGCTGGGGGTTGTGACCTCGAACAAATCCGGCGCGCGGGTGGCGCAATTGGATGAACCGGAACCGGCGGAGTAATCCGCCGGACCGTCACCCTGATTGACCGGGGTTGAGAATCTGGAACGCCCCGTTATCGAGTTTCACATAACACGACTGAGTGGTCAGCGGCGGCAAGGTCGTTGTCGGAACGTTCGGCGCACTAGATCTAACGCTTTGCTTGCAGGGGGGCAGGCTGATTGGACGGAACCCTTTTTGGGCCATACACTGCGCCTCGACCTCATTGCGTAGGCCTTGGTTGACGTCCACTGTGTAAACCTGTCCAGGCTGCCACCAGCCGGCCGAACGATAGCAATGTCCCCGACCATCACAATAGGTGCGCCCGGGCCAGTAAGTTGGTGGGCTTTGGCGAACCTGAGTGGCCACCGGTACGTCTTGAACGGCCTGAAGCTGACACTGCGTTGTTTCGGTCTGTAGGCGGGACACGCTCTCGCCCTCGCGATAATACAACGAAAGCGGACTGTCGCACGCGGACAAGGCCATTACCGGAAGTAGCAAGCGAAGCACTGTTTTCATGCACTTATCTTGCCCTAGCCTCACGTAGATGACAAATCAATTGACCGCTTTGGGGGCATCTGTCATTCAAGCAATTCAGGCAGAAGGGCCAAAAACATGAAGGTCATCATATGCGGTGCCGGTCAGGTTGGCTGGCAGATTGCACGGCACCTTTCGGGCGAGCTTAATGACGTGACGGTGGTGGACAACAACCCCGATCTGGTGCGCCGTGCGACCGAGACGCTGGACGTGCAGGGGATTGCGGGTTTCGCCAGCTATCCGGATGTGCTGGAGCGGGCAGGGGCTAGGGACGCCGACATGATCATCGCCGCGACCCATTCGGACGAGGTGAACATGGTCACCTGTCAGATGGCGCATTCGATTTTCTCGATTCAGCGCAAGATTGCCCGCTTGCGCTCCAAGTCCTATCTGCAGGCGATCCATTCGGACCTGTTCCGACGTGACCACTTGCCCATCGACGTGGTGATCAGCCCCGAGCGCGAAGTCGCTGCGGCCGCCATGCGCCGACTATCTGCGCCGTCCGCGTTTGACACCGAGATGTTCATGGACGGCAAAGCGCAGTTGCTGGGCATTCGTATCGAAGAAGACTGCCCGGTCGTGAACACGCCGCTGCGGCAGTTGACAGACCTGTTTTCAACACTCAGTTCGATTGTTGTGGGTGTTCGGCGTGAGGGAAGTCTTTTCGCTCCGGAATCTGAAGATCAGTTATTCGTGGGCGACGAATGCTACGTCTTTAGCAATGTCGACGACGTAGACCGAACGATGGAGGTCTTTGGTAAGACACAGAAGAAGCAGGATCGCGTTGTTATCGTCGGAGGCGGCAACGTTGGGCTTGAGGTCGCGCGCACGCTAGAAGAGCGTGAAAGCCGGGTGCGCGCCAAGATCATTGAGCGTGACCGACATTGCGCAGAACTGGCGGCTGAGGCGTTGGAGCGGACGATCGTTCTGAATGGCGACGGGTTGGATGCCGCTCTCTTGCGCGAAGCGGGGATTGAGCGCGCCGACGCGATGCTGGCGGTTACAGATGACGACCGAGCCAACATGCTTGCCGCCGTCCGTGCGAAGGCCGAGGGCTGCGCACTGGCGATTGCGCTGATCAATGACCCCAGCATGGTGGCGCTGATGGGCCCGTTAGGCATCGACGCCTATATCAACCCGCGCGCCACCACGGTCAGTTCGATCCTGCGCCATATCCGCCACGGGCGCGTGCGGCAGGTCTATTCCATCGGCGATGCCGAAGCCGAGGTGATTGAGGCCGAGGTTCTGTCGACCTCGCCTATGGCCGGACAAAGACTGCGCGACATTGATTTCCCCGAAGGTGTTCTGGTGGGCGCGGTGCGCAAAGGGGATGAAGTCTTGCGCCCCTCCGGAAGTTTGCGGGTTGAAGAAAAAGATGTGGTGGCGATCTTTGCAATGGCCAAAGACGTGCCTGAGGTCGAGCGGTTGATGCAGGTCTCAATCGATTTCTTCTGATGATACGCGCGCAGACACAACAGATCAGACTGGCGCGGCGCTTGCCGCTGTTTCTGCTGATCTGGGGTGTTGTTTCGCTGTCGATGTGGATACCGGCGATCTACGCGTTGGCGCTGGATGATCACGAAACCTCTCGATCTTTTTTCTATTCCGGATTGCTGGGGCTGTTCGTGGTGGCAAGCGTCGCGCTTGCCTCGTCCAACCGGGTTCCGCGGCGGGGCACGTTGGGGCAACTGGCCGTGTTGCTGGGTTGCTTTACCGTGCTGCCCTTGTTCCTTGCTATTCCATTGCATGATGCGTTGGGAAACACGACGTTTCTGAATGCATATTTCGACATGGTAAGCGCAATGACGACGACGGGTGCTGACATTTTCCCCGATCCTGACCGCTTGTCGGCACCCTTGCACCTATGGCGCGCTTTGGTGGGCTGGATGGGCGGTTTGCTGATGTGGATTTCGGCCGCCGCGATTCTGGCGCCGTTGTCTCTGGGCGGTTTTGAAGTTACCGCGCGCGGGCAACCCGGTCGTCCGGTATCGGGCGTAGCGCAAAGTGAAAAGGTCGACCCGCGCGGGCGTTTGATTCGTGTCACACGTACTCTGGCGCCTGTGTATGCAGGTCTAACCGCAGTGATTTGGCTACTGCTTCTGATAACAGGCGAGCAGGGGCTGACCGCCATCTGCCATGCGATGTCCACCATGGCTACCTCGGGCATTTCTCCGGTCGGAGGGCTAGAAGGCGCGCAGGCCGGTATAACTGGCGAGGCGATTCTCTTTCTGTTCCTGTTCTTCGCGCTGTCCCGGCTTACCTTTTCAACCGATACAGCAACATCCGGATATTCCCGATTGGACAAGGATCCGGAATTTCGGATCGGCCTGATGATCGTACTCGCCGTGGCTGTGCTGCTGTTTTTTCGCGTACTAGCTGGGGTCAATGAAATCGGTGGAACAGTGCAACCGATGGAGGCTGTGAACGTGTTCTGGGGTATGCTGTTCACAGTTATGTCTTTCTTGACCACTGCTGGCTTTGAAAGTGCCAACTGGAATGATGCGCAGCAACTGTCGGGTCTTGGGACCCCGGGGCTAATACTGATGGGGTTGGCGCTGATCGGCGGCGGTGTTGCGACAACGGCGGGCGGGGTAAAGCTGCTGCGGGTGTTTGCCCTCTATCTGAACGGCGCGCGAGAGATTGATCGTCTGATCTACCCCTCGTCGGTAAGTGGCGTGGGCGGAGGCAATCGGCGTATCCAAAGCGATGGGGCCTTTATCGCGTGGATCTTTTTGATGATGTTCGCGCTGACTGCGGCGCTGTTCAATCTGCTTTTGGCGATGATGGGGGCAGGTTTCGAGCAGGCAATGGTTTTGACTGTCGCGTCTCTGAGCACAACGGGCCCGTTGATAGAACTGGCCACGGATATACCCATTCGGATCGTGGACTTGTCCGGTGGGGCCAAGCTGACCATGTGCGCGGCGATGGTGATTGGACGGCTGGAAACGCTGGCGATCATTGCATTGATTACGCCAAGCCTCTGGCGCGACTGAGTTTCAACATAAAGCGATTGACTGATTTTTTGATCTGGAAACTCGCTTGATCCCACTCCATACTCAGCCAGAGGGAGCGCGTTGGTCCGCAGCGCGTAGCAAGAACAATGGCGAGATAACAAAATATGGCTTCGGACAGACAGAATCTGCAGGACGCGTTCCTGAACAATGTACGGAAAGCAAAGGTCCCGGTCACAATATTCCTGATCAACGGCGTGAAATTGCAGGGTGTAATCACCTGGTTCGACAATTTCTGCGTATTGTTGCGCCGCGACGGACAGTCGCAGCTGGTCTACAAACATGCGATTTCGACGATCATGCCGTCGCAGCCGATCAGCCTGTATGAGGGCGAAGACGCCTCTTGATGGAACATGACAGGACGCGCACCCGGGCCTGGGTGCTGCATCCGGAAATCAAATCAGATGAACAGCGCCGTGTCCCCGAACCGGCGCTGGAAGAGGCGGTGGCACTGGCTGCCGCTTTGCCCGATCTTGATGTGATCGGGTCCGAGATTGTGCGCCTTCAGCGGGCCCAGCCTGGCCTTTTGTTCGGCAGTGGCAAAATTGAAGAGCTTGGCGCACGCTTCAAGGAAAACGAAATCGAGCTGGTGCTGATTGATGGACCGGTAACACCGGTACAGCAGCGCAACCTTGAGAAGGCGTGGAAGGTCAAAATTCTCGACCGCACCGGCCTGATCCTAGAAATTTTCAGCGACCGCGCACGTACCCGCGAGGGTGTGCTGCAGGTCGAGATGGCTGCGCTGAGTTATCAGCGGACCCGACTTGTGAGAGCCTGGACCCACCTTGAGCGTCAGCGGGGCGGATTGGGATTTGTCGGCGGTCCCGGGGAAACCCAAATCGAGGCCGACCGCCGTGCCATTGATGAACAACTGGTGCGCCTGCGGCGACAACTGCAAAAGGTGGTCAAAACCCGCACGCTGCACCGTGCGGCCCGCGCGAAGGTGCCGTATCCGATTGTGGCATTGGTGGGCTATACCAACGCCGGTAAATCCACGCTGTTCAACCGCCTGACCGGGGCCGAGGTGATGGCCAAGGACATGTTGTTCGCCACGTTGGATCCGACCATGCGACGGGTCGAATTGCCTGATGGCCCCGAGGTGATCCTGTCGGACACTGTGGGGTTCATCTCGAACCTGCCGACCGAACTGGTTGCGGCCTTCCGGGCGACGCTAGAAGAAGTTCTGGGAGCCGATATCGTTGTCCACGTGCGCGACATCAGCCACGAGGAAACAGACGCACAGGCGCAGGATGTTGAGGCGATCCTGACCTCGTTGGGTGTCGATGAAGAACGCCCCCGTCTGGAGGTGTGGAACAAGATCGACCTGCTGAACGCAGATGAACGCGAGGCAGCCTTCAAGCGGGCGGACCGAGACTCGTCGATTTTTGCAATCTCAGCCGTGACGGGAGAAGGCGTTGAACCCCTGTTGGCTGAAATCGCGACCCAGTTGCAAGGCGCCCGGCATGAGGAGACGCTGACGTTGGGGTTCGCTGAAGGCAACAAGCGTGCGTGGCTGTTCCGGCAGGACGTGGTTCGGTCGGAAAATCAAACGGATGACGGTTTTGAAATCACCGTGCTTTGGACCGATAAGCAGGCGGCGCAATTTCGGGTGCTTTAGGCGTCAGGCATTGTCAATCTGCCGCTGGTAGTCTTCGGCGTCGAACCAACCAAGAGACGACTGGATTTTGTGATCAGCAGTCAGCTCCCATTCCTCCCAGCCACGGGTGACGACGTGGTTGCCGGTTTGGGCGTGATGGCCCTCAAGCGTCCAGACAAAGATCGCATGTGATCCGGCCCATCGGAGCATATCGCACCTGACTTCAAGGTCGGGGAAATCTTCGCGGAACCCGCGCGCCATGTCCGCGACGGCGGCGCGGCCTACAATTGGCTCACCTCGGTTTATCGAGATTTGCCCATCGGATGTGAAAAACTCGGCCACCGCGTTCGGATCGCCCGAACTCCAGGCGATTGCATAGTCGCGCGCGAGATTGTTCAGCCTATCCCGAATACTAGCCATTTGTGCCCCCGGTCCCAAATAGTCACGCGCCTGATCGTAGGCGAAAAGGCGGGTCGACGTCCACGACTGGTCAAAAAAGGGGCAAGGTCTTGCCGAAACAGGCGAAATCAGCGCGGGATCAGGTTCGTCACGCCAACGGCTGCCGCACGTGCCAGATCAAGGTCCAGTGACATAGGGATATACTCTCCGCGCCGCCACAGCTGAGCCTGGTCATCGTAGTAGCGTGACAGGAAATGACCGGACTGACCGGTGGCCGTGATGAAGACCGAGCTGTCGGGGTCAGCGAAATCATAGACCCCGCGATACCCCGCGCCGTGGACGTTCTGAAATGGGTGCTTGCCTTCGCCCGAGGTTCGACCGCGGAGAAGAGTGTTGTCGCCACCGCTGGTGGATTGGCGGATGTTGACAAAGAAACGCAGAATGGGAACTTCACCCAGAACGGGGTGATCATGAGTGGCCTGATGCGCATCGCCCCAACGCAGAGATTCCAGCGCGCTGCCGTAGTTTTCTGAGATCCAGATGATTGCGTCGTCCAGCGCCAGACGCGCCATATCGGTGCAGGTTTCGGTCGGCGCGCTTTGGATAACGTCACACCAGACCGAAGCACCGTCAATGTCACGGAAAACCCGTTCGATGAACAGCGGCTCGACATGTTTGTACTCTGCGGCCAACGGTCCAAGCTCGTCCGAGATCAGGCGGATTTGTAGCGCCCGCAACCAGGCTGCGTAGATCAGCGGCTCGGGCAGGTGCTCGTTCATCTCACCATTCCACTCGGCCAGCAGCGACAGGGCGATTTGGCGCTGGCGCTCAGGCGTGCCCTCTGGGGCGGAGGCTCCGGTGAACCACAGGTCTGCGCCGATCAGCGGTAGCAGTGATCGGGCGGTAAAGCTGACGGTATCCAGCTGCGCCTCGATAAAGCTGTCGCGGGTGTGGACCTCGCGCGATTGCATCAGGCGTTCCCAGCGATGCACGCGCTGGGTGTCGCCCCATTCATAGGACACATGTTCTGGGAAAGGACGGTCAATAATCTTGTTGTTGGTGTTGCCCAGAATGCCACCCGCTGGGGCGATAAATTCCGGGTTGTCGGCATAAGGTAGGCGGCCCTGCCAAAGGTTTTCAGCCAGCCAACCGGGCGTTGGGATGCGCCCTCGGCTTTGGTTGCGCAGGTCACGTTTTGGCATGGCTCCGATCAACTTCATGCCAATCGTCTCGTTGTCGACCAGCGACAAGTTCTGTGAGGGTGATATGAAAAGTTCAGCTACATCAATGGCTTCTCGAACAGAATCTGCGTTCATCAACTTCATTGAGGCCGTCATCGACGTGTCGCGCGGGCTGAGCGCTGTCCACGAAAGCGAGGCGACATGACCCGGCGGTGTGATTGTTTCAAGATCGTAGTGACTGCCAGGTAGGACTGGACCGTTTTCCGTCCAGCGAAGGGTCAGAGTAATTGGGGCTTCGTCTTTTATCTCGATGATCGAGGGACGGGTGCGGAACTTTTTGAACCCATCGGGGGACAAGTACTCTTCGGGGTTGTCGGGGTTAAGTTGTTCGATATGCACGTCCTGATCATCCAGATAGGAAGAGGTCAGGCCCCAGCCCAGACGGTCGCTGCGCCCGGTCATAACGGCGGGAACACCGGGGATGGTTGCGCCAATGACACCACCTTTGTCCAGTTCAAGCCGTGCCAGATACCAGACGCCTGGAGCTGTGAACCCCAGATGCGGGTCGTTGGCCAGTAATGTACCGCCGCTGGCCGAACGCGAGGGCGCGGCGGTCCAGGCGTTGGACGCACCGGCGAATCCTCGTTTCGGGAAGGGTGACAATGGTGTCTCGGGCATCGGCGTGCCCCGAGCATAGCGGGGCAGTCCGGGAAATAGCGCCGCATATTCTGGCAGTGCCGCGATACCAGCGCCCGGAACATTGGGTAGGATGTCGGCGAGCCGTGCTGGATCGTTCAATATCAACGAGGTTCGCGCACGCAGCACTTCGTCCTGTAAATGGCCTGATAATTGCAAGCCCATCAGCTTGATCACCGCTATGCTGTCGCCGGGTTGCCATGGGGAAACCGGTGCGTTGAACAAGAACATCTCGGGCGCGCCACGACCCAGTGCTTCATCGTTGATCTCATCCAAGCGTGCGTTCACTCCGGCGGCATAGGAGCGTAGCGCCGTCTTGGTGTAGTCGTCCTGTACCTCAACCGAACGATGTGCCAGCCCGTACAGGTCCAGCCGCCGTAACAGCTTGTCGATATGCACGGTGCGGGCGCCGAAGATCTCGGATAAGCGGCCCTGTGCGGTTCGGCGCATGACGGTCATCTGCCACAAGCGGTCCTGCGCATGGGCGTAACCCAGTCCAAAGAAAACGTCTGGATCGTTTTCGGCTAGGATGTGAGGCACATTCGCGGTGTCTCGGATGATCTCAACCGGGGCGGTCAGCCCCTTGACTTCGACCGACTGATTATAGTCCGGCAAGGACTGGCTAGCGAGGAAATAGATCAGTGCTACAGCGGCTAGAGCCAGCAGAATAAGACCCGTCGTAATACGCACCAGCCAGCGAAATACAAACCCCATCAGCGACCCACAATCCCGATCCATTTCGAATTGCGGCGAGATTACTGGATGGCTGAGAGGACTGAAAGAGGAACAGCCCGGGAATATTCGTGTTTACAGAGCTATATGAGAAAAACCCCGCCACGCGCGGGGACGCCTGGCGGGGACCAATGAGGGGGGGAGTGGTAGCCCGAAGTTAAGGAATGATCCGCGTGTATTTAGTGCCTTCGATCGTGGCGCCGAATTTCAGACCAGCTTGTCCAAATACTGCCGCCAGCACTGGCGAGCGCAGTGTCGTGGTGTCAGTAGACAAGGAATTTCCAGTCGCATCAACCACATAGCCAATATCAGCACCGGCGGTCCATCCGCTGGATCGGCGAAAATCGTTCAGCGCGTCCTGTGTCATGAAGAACAACACATGCGCATATTGCTGGGCACCGATTTGCAGGCCGGCGGTTCCGGAAATTGCGGAATAGTAGTCAACCGTTGCGCCCTGAATGCGCAGCGCGCCCTGGCCATAGGCGCCGCCAAAGAAGATTAATCCGGCGTCGGTGATCAGGGGCATGACCAACATGCCGTTGGCCTTGTTCGCGATCTCAACCGTGTTGGGGTAGTTCGCATACATTTCAGCCAGCGTGGCATCAACGCGGGCGTCGATCTTGGCCGCATTGGAACTGCCAACACCATTGCCGCAGGCTGCGGTTACGGTCAATCCGGCCATGCCAAAGGCAAAGCCACGACGGCTCAGTCGGGGTGCATTGGAACTGCTCATGTTTTTTCTCTGTATAACTGCCTGATTTGCCGGGTGTTCCCGATCTTATGTGCGAGAATACGCCGATTGCGTCTGTGTGTCACGGGAAAGCTGTGGGGCCACACATCACAATCGGCGAAAAACCGCGACAATTTGAGGTTTTAGCCTTGAAGGGTGCGCGCGACCTCTGGGGCAAAGTAGGTCAAGATGCCGTCACAGCCTGCGCGCTTGAAGGCCAGCAGGCTTTCCAACATCACTTTCTCGCCGTCAATCCAACCGTTTTGCGCCGCCGCCTGGATCATCGCGTATTCACCCGAGACCTGATAGGCGTAGGTCGGCGCGCCAAAGGCGTCTTTCACTCGGCGACAGATGTCCAGATAGGGCATGCCTGGCTTGATCATGACCATGTCGGCGCCTTCAGTCAGATCGCGTTCGATAAGGCGCAAGGCCTCGTTCGAATTGGCCGGATCCATCTGATAGGTTTTCTTGTCGCCTGTCAGCGCGCCCGAAGCGCCCACCGCATCGCGGAACGGCCCGTAAAAAGCGCTGGCGTATTTTGCGGCATAGCTGAGGATCATTACGTTCTGATGGCCAGCCGATTCCAGCGCCCGGCGCATTTCTCCGATCCGACCGTCCATCATGTCAGAGGGTCCGATGATATCTGCTCCGGCATCGGCCTGCGCTAGCGTCATTTTCACCAGTGCCTCTACCGTCTGGTCGTTCACAATCTCGCCATCCACGACATAGCCGTCATGACCATTGATGTTGTAGGGGTCCAACGCCACGTCGGTCATCACCGCAATGTCCGGAGCCGCAGCCTTGATCGCGCGAATGGCACGGTTCGACAGATTGTCAGGGTTCCACGCCTCGGCGCAATCTTCGGTTTTCAGGCTGGGATCAGTGTAGGGAAAGATGCAAATTGCCGGAATTCCCAAGGCCTGCGCCTCAACTGCCGCTTTGGCGATCAGGTCGACCGAACGGCGAACAACGCCGGGCATCGAAGGCACGGGTTCTTCAATTCCTTCGCCATCACGCACAAAAATAGGCCAGATCAGATCGTCTGTGGTGAGCGTGTTTTCCCGGACAAGCCCTCGCACGGCTTGCGATTGGCGCGCCCTACGGAAACGGGTCAGGGGATAGGGGGCGATGGTCGGTTTCATGTCGCGCTCTCCTTGAATATTTCCGCATTGGGTGGCATGAATTCCTCGTAGTCTCAAGGGTAAGGATGGACGCGCCGGTGCGAAAAAGCCCCACAGGACTGAGAACAAAGGGCTGACGCTTGGACTTATACTCTTCGCTATTCGAAATCATCGACATGCGCAGCTTCTCGAATCTGTGGTACTGGATCATGCTGGCCGTTCTGTGGTCATCAGCTAGCCACTGGGCGATGGGTGTTCCTTACGATCTTTTGGTGCGCGCGCGCCGGGTCGGGGGGCAGAGCGAACGTGACCTATTGGATATCGTCCGGATCAACGGCAATCGAATGCTCTACATCGTAGATGTGTCCGGGCTGGTCATTCTTGGCCTGTGCTGCTTTATCTTCTCCGGTCTGGCGATGCTTGGGTTCTACTATGGAGTCGAGTTTGCGCAGGCTTTGTTTCTGCTGCTGTTTCCGTTGTGCCCGGTGATGCTGATCAACATATCAGCAGCGCGGAAGTTGAAGAACAGCGAGGGAACTCTTGAGGTCGTTGGCAAGACGCTGACAAGGTGCAGAATCTATACACAGATCATCGGCATGATCTCGATCCTGATCACATCGCTTTGGGGTATGTATCAGAACTTCTCAATCGGTGTTCTGGGTTAGAAAATTCGGAAAGGCAGGACAATGACGGCTCCGAACCACGTAACAGTTGGCGGCGCCCCCGAAGGGTTTGACGCGCAGCTTGTCCTGAACGAGATCGCTCGGTCGGGCGGGCCGGTCTGCCACGTCGCGCGGGACGACAAGCGGATGGAGGCGATGCGCGCTGCGCTTGCCTTCTTTGCGCCGGATATGCCGGTGTTTGTCTTTCCGGGGTGGGATTGTCTGCCTTACGACCGGGTGTCGCCCAATGCCGATATCGCTGCCGCTCGAGTGGCGACCTTGGCCGCGCTGGTACACCAGATGCCCGAACGGTTCGTGTTGCTGACTACGCTGAACGCGGCGACCCAGAGAGTACCTGCGCGCAACGTGCTGCGCGAGGCGGCCTTCACGGCGCGCGTTGATCACCGTGTCGATGAAACGGCCTTGCGGAATTTTCTTGTGCGCATGGGGTTCACACAAAGCCCCACTGTAATGGAACCCGGAGACTATGCCATCCGGGGCGGTATCATCGACATCTTTCCTCCGGGTGAATCCGGCCCGGTTCGGCTCGACCTGTTCGGTGACGTATTGGACGGTGCTCGCCGTTTCGATCCCGTGTCGCAACGCACAACCGAGAAGTTGGAGGTGGTTGAGCTGGCCCCTGTCTCCGAGGTCATTCTGGACGAGGCCGCCATCACCCGGTTTCGCCAGAACTACCGTATCGAATTCGGTGCTGCGGGCACGGACGATCCCCTTTACGAGGCGGTCAGCGCGGGCCGCAAACACCAAGGGGTCGAGCATTGGCTGCCGTTCTTCCACGAGGAACTGGAAACCCTGTTCGACTATTTGCCGGGGGCCACGATTTCATTGGACGATCAGGTCACACCTGCGCGCCTGGCCCGATGGGAGTCGATTGAGGATCAGTATGAAACCCGCCGGTTGGCGCTGGAAAACCGTTCTCGAATGGATACGGTTTATAAGCCGACGCCGCCAGGCCTGTTGTATCTAGACGATACCGCTTGGGAGCAGGCCGTGGGCGACCGACGGGTGATGCAGTTCAGCCCTCTGCCGCAAGCGAGCGGCCCCGGTGTGATCGACGCTGGCGGGCGGATAGGACGGAACTTTGCCCCAGAACGCCAGCAGGAAAGTATCAGCCTATTTGGCGCGCTCGCCAGCCATATCACCGACAAGCTGGTCAAAGGGCCTGTTCTGATCGCCTCTTATTCTGAAGGTGCGCGCGAGCGTCTGACGGGGTTGATCGAGGACGAAGGTCTGGCCGAGGCGATCACTGTTACCCATGGTACCCGTATTGGGAAGCGCGGTTTGCATCTGGCCGTGTGGGCACTGGAACACGGGTTCGAAACGCCCGATCTGACTGTCATTGCCGAACAGGACGTTTTGGGCGACCGGCTTATCCGCCAACCAAAGAAACGTCGCAAGGCCGAGAACTTCCTGACCGAGACACAGTCGCTCAGCCCCGGAGATCTGGTGGTGCATGTTGATCATGGCATTGGCCGCTATCTGGGGATGGAAGTGGTCACCGCCGCCGGTGCGGCTCATGAATGCTTGCTGTTGGAGTACGCCGAGAAGGCCAAGTTGTACCTGCCTGTCGAAAACATCGAGCTCCTGTCCAAGTACGGTCATGACGAAGGTTTGCTGGACCGCCTGGGCGGAGGCGCATGGCAGGCCAAGAAGGCCAAGCTGAAAGAGCGTATCCGCGAGATGGCCGACCGGCTGATCCGGATCGCCGCCGAACGCGCGTTGCGCAAGGCTCCGGTCATGGATCCACCGCCGCACGCTTGGGAGGAATTCAGCGCTCGGTTCCCGTATCAGGAGACAGAAGATCAATTGCGCGCCATTTCCGAAGTCATGGAAGACATGCACTCTGGCGCGCCGATGGACCGGTTGATTTGCGGCGATGTTGGTTTCGGAAAGACTGAGGTTGCAATGCGCGCAGCCTTCGTCGCCGCCATGTCGGGTGTGCAGGTGGCGGTCGTCGCACCGACCACTTTGCTGGCCCGCCAACACGCCGCATCGTTCAAGGAACGTTTCCGGGGTTTCCCTCTGGAGGTGCGGCAGCTTTCGCGTTTTGTCTCCGCGAAAGAGGCGCAACAGACTCGCGACGGTCTGGCACGCGGAACGGTCGACATCGTGATCGGCACCCATGCGTTGCTGGCCAAGGGGATACGATTTAATAACCTAGGTCTGCTGATCATCGACGAGGAGCAGCATTTCGGCGTTAGCCACAAGGAACGTCTGAAACAATTGCGCTCGGACATCCACGTTTTGACGTTGACCGCAACTCCGATCCCGCGGACGCTGCAATTGTCTCTGACTGGTGTGCGTGATCTGTCGATCATCGGCACTCCCCCTATCGACCGCTTGGCAATCCGCACCTATGTCAGTGAGTTCGACGCGGTGACCATCCGCGAGGCACTGTTACGCGAACATTACCGTGGCGGGCAGAGTTTCTATGTGGTGCCGCGTATCTCGGACCTGCCTGAAATCGAAGAGTTCCTAAAAGAGCAACTGCCGGAACTCACCTATGTCGTGGCGCATGGCCAGATGGCGGCGGGCGAACTCGACGACCGGATGAACGCTTTCTATGACGGCAAATACGATGTTTTGCTGGCGACGACGATTGTTGAAAGCGGACTGGATATACCGACAGCAAACACGATGGTTGTGCACCGGGCGGATATGTTCGGATTGGCGCAGCTGTATCAAATTCGCGGCCGTGTGGGACGCTCGAAAACCCGCGCCTATGCCTACCTGACGACGAAACCGCGCCAGAAACTGACCGCTACGGCCGAGAAACGCCTGCGGGTTCTGGGCTCGCTGGATACGCTCGGCGCCGGGTTTACTCTGGCGTCTCAGGATTTGGATATTCGCGGCGCAGGCAATCTGCTGGGTGAGGAACAATCCGGACAGATGCGCGACGTGGGCTATGAACTCTATCAGTCGATGCTGGAAGAGGCGATTGCCAAGATCAAAGCCGGGGAAATGGAGGGTCTCTCGGATGCTGATGATCAATGGGCGCCGCAGATCAATCTGGGAGTCCCGGTTCTGATACCCGAGGATTACGTACCCGATCTGGATGTGCGTCTGGGCCTTTACCGCCGACTGTCCTCACTCTCAACCAAAGTTGAGTTGGAAGGCTTTGCCGCCGAGTTGATCGACCGCTTCGGCAAACTTCCGAAAGAGGTGAACACGCTGATGCTGGTTGTGCGCATCAAGGCGATGTGCAAACGGGCGGGGATTGCCAAGCTGGACGGCGGGCCGAAGGGCGCCACGATCCAGTTCCACAACGACAAGTTCGCCTCGCCTCAGGGGTTGGTTGAATTCATCCAGAACCAGCGAGGATTGGCAAAGGTCAAGGACAACAAGATCGTCGTTCGACGCGACTGGAAGAAGGACAGCGACAAGATCAAAGGGGCCTTTGCCATTGCCCGGGATCTTGCTGAGAAGCTGATGGCCGAGAAGAAAAAGGCAAAGGCTTAGTCCCCGCTAACAAATGTGCATAGCTGCCAGTTGCCCGCATCCGATTTCACAATCGCGGCACGATGGCCGGTCATGGGCCACAGGAAATCCCGGTGCATGTATCCCTGGGTACCGTCGGTCAGCAGCACGCGCTGGTACTCGGCCGCGTCCTGAAACGTACGGATGATTACGACTTCGTGGCTAATCAGTCCCAGAATCGGTGCGCCTCGAATTGGTTGCTGGCGCAGAGACACATCCTGACCTGTCACAAAGTAAGCCAAGCTCGGATCCAGTGAGGCGGGCAGAGTGATCTGCCATTGATGCGGCATCCAGAACTCGCCTTCCTCATCGAAATAACCTGGCTGAGACAGAGTGTTCTCAAGGTCGGTCCAGTATTGTTCCCGCGTCGCATCCGCGTCGTCGCGATATTCTTCTGACAAAGTCTCGGGGTCGAGGATCAGATTGGCTCGCAGCTCTGCGGGGCCGCCTTCTCCGCCGTGACTTAGGTAAATATCGGGGCAGGCCGATGCGACAACGGCTTCAATGTCCCTTGCGGCCACTTGGGCCAGCAATGTGTCGCGAAAGGCCACCAATGACGTATCATCGGCGGCCTCGTCGACTGGCGGAAAGGTTTGGCGGTCGGCAAAGGCAGGGCCGCAAAGAAGCGCGACCAGAAGAACGGCGTATCTCATTCGGCGGCCCTCATCGCGGCTTGAGCGCAGAAACAGGAGGCGCCAACTGCCCGGTCAGCACGAGCAAGCGCCAAGTCGAGGCGTTGTTTAATCTGAAT
This sequence comes from Ruegeria sp. SCP11, assembly GCF_040329455.1. Lineage (NCBI taxonomy): Bacteria > Pseudomonadati > Pseudomonadota > Alphaproteobacteria > Rhodobacterales > Roseobacteraceae > Ruegeria > Ruegeria sp. SCP11. The sequence goes on from NZ_JBDZYG010000001.1 coordinate 448,125, forward strand.
GATTTCAACAGATTCTTCGCGCGCATTCAGGCAGTCATACAGACCTTTTAGACTCCAGACATTGTCGGGGTGGATCGAGGCGCGGCTGAGGTTTCCACCCAACCCCAGATCCTCGCGGTAGACCGCTTCGGCTTCTGATGCGTGCCCTTGTTCGAACAGCAACGCCCCCAGCGCGTGGCGGGTAGGTTGCATCCAACCCCAAGGCTCGTCATAGGGCAAAGTGTCGTCCAGTTCGACTGAGTGGCGTAGGTGGGCATAGGCGATGTCATAGTTGCCTTTGCGATACTCGATCTCTCCACGCAGCATTTCACGAGCGATTTCAAGCAGATCTACGACGCGGTTATTGTGCAGCAGCCGGGTTTCTGGGACACAGGCCTTGGCAGATAGGAACAGTTTCTCTTCGGCTTCCGCCTCGGCCACCTGACCGGTCGCGGCATGGGCGATGGCGCGAGCGTAGTGGATGGTTGCAGTCAGCGTGCGGTAGAGGTCGGGGTCGGTTGGCAATTCCAACGCTTTGGCTTCCTCCCACCGGCCAAAGCGAATGAGAATATGTGGGCCCATGGACATATAGCTTTCGAAGTAATCCGCCATGGGCGGGCTTTCGATGCGCAGCATCTTTTCAGGTGTTGTATCCCACAGGCCCTGATTGGCGCGTAGGGCAGGCTCCATCTGGCCCAAAAATAACGCTCCGTAGATGGCAAAATGGTAATTGTGCTGACGATAGCCGGTGTAAATGTTGAACGCTCCTTCGCGCTCATAATACTTCAGGTCGGCCTCAGTGGCTTTTTCGTTCCAGTACAAGACGTTGTGAAAGTGGCCGCATAGAACGTCGATATGGGTTGGCATATGCACCAGATGACCCGCATCGGGAACCAACGTGCGTAACACATCCCCGGCTTTCAGCGCCTTTTCCGGGGTCGGCGACATCTCCATCAGGTGAACGTAAAGGTGCAGCAGGCCGGGATGGGACATGGCGGACAGGTCATTGGCCATCGCATCCTCTAGCACATTCTGCGCCTCAAGCGTGGCGGCACCTTCTGCGGGCTTGCCGGTTTTGAGGTCCCACATTTGCCAGGGGGTAAGGTTCAGCAGCGCCTCAACATATATGGTGCGTAGGTCCAATTGATCAGGATTCTCGGCAAAGGCGACACGCATGGCGTCGGCGAAATCGTGATCCCAACTGTGCATCTCCGGGATCGGGTCGCGCTGAGGATAGCGTGCGGGCAGGGCGCGGATCAGAGCCTTTTCGACCGGAGTGCATGTGTCCAGCAATGCCAGCGCATGTTGGGTCGCGTCATAGGCCTGCGCAAGCGCTTTCTGCTGGCCGTTCTCGTCGCGCAAATCCCAGGGCAGATTGTAATTCGGACCGGCCGCATAAGCGATGCCCCAGTAGGCCATGGCGCAGTTCGGGTCGTGCTCGGCCGCGCGCTGGAAACAGACAACGGCCTCGTCATGGTTATAGCCATAGGTCCAGGCCAGACCGCGATCGAACCAAAGTTGTGCTTCGGCTAGGGACGTGCTGACCGGACAGGAATGCGTGCCCAGATCGTAATAATCGCTCATTGAAAATCTCCCCTAGGATCAAGGGGAGGTTAGCGGGATTCTCGCAGGCTGCACAGATCAGGCGGGTACTCTGTTTTCGATCCGGCCCATATGAAGCATCAATCCGAATCCAGTCAGGCTCATGACTAGTATGCCGGTGGTTAGAGGAGTCAGAGTACCATCGAACAATAGCCCGATAGGCGCTGCGATGGCGGCAGCCAGTACGGTCGAGAATGCACCGATGACCGACGCTGCCATACCGGCAATGTGTCCCATCGGCTCCATCGCGATGGCGTTCAGGTTGCCCATCGTCATACCCGCCATAAAGAAGATCGAGGTCTGCCAGAAAACGAAAACCGCGAACGACAGGTTGGGTGACAACGGCACCATGTTCAGGGCGATTACACCTGCGGTGATGACGATTTGCGCTCCCAAGGCCCATGTCACCAACCGGCGCATGCCGACGCGGATGACCAGGGCTGCATTCAGCAGGCTGGCCGACCCTGCCATCAGGGCCACAAAGCCGAACCAGAAAGGGAAGCTGTCGGCGCTGTCGTGGATTACATCATAGACCGGCTGCACCATGGTCAACGTGGTGAACAGCATTCCCAGACACAGCGTCTGCACAAAGATGGATACGCGCACAGTCGGATGGTTGAACATCTCGCGCGCGGCCGAGGCCATCAGGGGGAGACGCAGCGGCCGTCGGTTCTCGGGCTTCAAAGACTCCGGTAAGCGCAAGCCCATCCAGATCACGGTGATGACAGAGAAGAGGATAAATGACACAAAAATTCCGCGCCAGCCTGCGACGGCGATCATGCCCGCACCCAACATCGGTGCTACGGCGGGCACCAGAGTAAAGATCATCATAGCGATGGAAACGATCCGGGCCATTTCGCGCCCCGAGTACAAATCGCGGATAATGGCCATAGCAACCACGCGCGGCGCAGCGCAACCGACACCCTGAACTACGCGTGCGATCAGCAGCAGCTCCAGCGAGGAACTGGCCCAAGCTACGGCGGCAGACACGATATAGAGCGCCGAGCCAACATAGATCACCGGTTTGCGCCCGAACGCGTCAGAGATTGGGCCTACGAAGAATGTTCCGATACCCATGCCCAGCACAAAAGAGGTTAGGATCAGTTGCGCCCGGTTGATGTCATTGGGGCTAAGCTGCGCGCCGATTTCGGGCAGAGCGGGCAGCATCGAGTCGATGGAAAACGCAATCGTCGCAAACATCATTGCGATGAGTGCGATAAATTCTCCCAAAGACATACGATTTGCCATTGCGCGCCTCCTGACCGGTCCGCGCTATCACGACACGGCAGGCGGCGCTAGGGATCAAAACGCACAGAGTCCTGTGCTAATTTGCAGAGGAAGCCTCAAGCTGAGACATAATCTCTCCGATGACTTTTTCCCACATTTCAGGGGGTTGCGCACCGGGAACCGCGTGCTGGTTCGCCACAATGAATGTCGGGACCGAGTTCACTCCCATCTGACGCGAATGCGTGTCACGCGTGCGGATATCTTCTCGGTCGGCGTCGGACTTGAGAAGTTTCAGCACCACGGCGGCGTCCATGCCGACGCTGTCGGCGATGTCGGCCAGAACTTCATGGTCTCCAATATCCCGACCTTGCACGAAATAGGCATCGAACAAAGCATCCACGACGGCGTTCTGCTTGCCTTCGATCCCGGCCCAATGGATCAGGCGGTGGGCGTCCAGTGTGTTGGGGGTGCGTTTCATGCCTTCGAAGTCGATGTTCAACCCGGCTTTCTCGGCGTGTTCCACTACGGGTGCATAGGCCCGGACCGCACCGTCTTTGCCACCAAATTTACCTTCCAGGTACTCTCGCCGGTCCATGCCTTCATCTGGCATGTCGGGGTTTAGTTGGAACGGGTGCCATTCGATAACAAAGGGATGATCCGGAATAGCCGTCAGAGCCTTGTCCAGGTGAGTCTTGCCGATATAGCACCACGGGCAGATCGGGTCGGACATGATGTCGAGTTTGACGGTCTGGGTCATGGTGAATTCGCCTTGAAATAGGCCGGCAGCGCCCGGCGCAGAAGTTTGCCATTGCCGCCTGTTGGCAGCTCGGGCAGGTGAATGAATGCGCGGGGTTGCTTATACCGTGCAAGGTTTGCCTCCACATAGGTGCGCAGGTCGGCCTCGTCCAGCTTTTCCGGCCCGGTATAGAAAGCGGCGATCACATATGTGTCCTGTTTGACTTCGACAGCGGCTGCGCCCACCTGCGCAACACCGGGGTATCGGGACAGCACCGCCTCGACCTCAACCGGCGAGACGCGATAGCCGCCTGCGTTCATCATGTCGTCATCGCGGCCGAGGTAAGTGATTTGCCCATCCACGGCCATCGCGCCCTGATCGCCGGTCAGGAACCAGTCGCCCTGCATGCGGGCCTCGGCCTCATCCGGTGCGTTCAGATATGTCAGCATCAAGCCAGGGTCCGAGCGGTGAATGGCGATGGTGCCCTCCTGACCCTGCGGCACCGGTCCGTCCGGCCCAAGGATCGCCACCCGGCGGCCCGGTTGCGGTTGACCCAATGCTTCGCCGCGTGCCGGGTGGGCAGGGCTTGAAGATATAAAGGTCGAGCACTCCGACATGCCGTAAGCTTCGTACAACTCGGTCCCAGTTGTTTCTGTCCATTGCGCGTGCAGGTGTCGCGATAGCTTTTCGCCAGCGCACAAGCCGTGGCGGAGGTCCGGCAGGTTAAGGTTTTCGGACGTTTTCAGCAGTTTGCGAAATACACCTGGTGCGGCTGCGAACATCGTAGCCCTATGCTTGCGCAAGAGCGCAGGCAGGGCATCAGGATCGGAGCCCGGTTCAGGGATCAGCGCGGTTGCACCGATTGTCCAAGGATCCATAAGCCCGGTGCCCAGCGTATATGTCCAGTTGAACGCCCCGGCATGGCACAGGCGGTCCGAGTTCTGCAGCCCGTACCAGCCATCGACCATCAACTGACGTGCCCAGATGGCGCGATGAGCGTGCGCTACGGCGCGTGGCTTGCCGGATGTGCCAGACGTATAGACGATGTAGGCCATCCGATCCGAGTCACCGAATTCAAACATGGCCGGGGTTAGGGCCCGCATCTGGGTCAGATCGCTCAAAGTTATCTGAAGGGGGTGCGTCGCGCAGGCGACAGTCGGGTCTCGCAAAATGGCGGCGGGCTTGAGCTCAGCGATCATACGCTCAGTTTCTGGCTCGGTCAGTTGTGAAGAGGTCGGGACAGGCACTATTCCAACCGAAATTGCTCCAAGATAGGCAATCGGAAAGTCGACGGTATTTCCCAACCGCATCAACGCGATATCGCCGGGTTTTAGTCCAGCCTGCAGCAAACCGGTTCCGGTGCCCAGAATTGCCGATTTTAGCGCTTCGTAAGTCCAGTCTTCAGTATCGCCGCTAGACAGCACCGATAATGCGATCTTGTCCGAATTTCTATCTGCATGGCGCAACACATGTGCAGCCAAGTTAAATGGTTCCGGGCAAGTTGGGGGTGGCCCCTGATCGAATATAGAAAGCATGGCAACTGGCTATCGTGCCGCTTGGCGCGTTGCAAGCGCGGCGGGCTGGGCCTATAGAATGGCGCATGAGTACCAATGAACAGCCATCACTGATCCGCATCGCCCGCGACTCGGGTGATCATACCGATCCTGAACCGCTTGATCTGGGCGCGCGCGTGCGTCAGTTGCGCAAGGCGCGGAACTGGACGTTGGAGCAGGCGGCTACTCAAGCCGGATTGGCGCGCTCGACACTTAGCAAAATCGAAAATGGGCAGATGTCGCCCACTTATGATGCGCTGAAAAAGCTGGCGACCGGACTGGAGATTTCGGTGCCACAACTGTTCACCCCGCCTCAGCGTGATCAAGTGATCGGGCGCATGGCCGTGACCCGGATGGGGGAAGGTGCAGAGCACCCAACAGTGACATATGAACATGAGCTGTTGGCCGAGAACCTGACGAAAAAGCAAATGCTGCCCTACCGTGCCCGCGTGCGCGCGCGCTCAATGAACGAATTCGACGGCTGGGTGCGCCACGACGGCGAAGAATTCCTGTATGTGCTGACAGGGGTTGTGAAACTTTATACCGAGTTCTATGAACCCGTCGAAATGCGCCGCGGAGACAGCGCCTATTACGACGGGAGTATGGGGCACAATGTCATTTCAATAAGTGACGAAGATGCCACCATCCTATGGGTAACGTCACTTGCTTAACGCTTTGCTGAACTCGCGGTTCAGGCCTTCGGTAAACAGAAAATCCTCAAGCTCTTCGTGCGCTTCATTCACGGTCAGGTGGTGGCGTTCGGCCAGATACGCTTCAAACCCTTTTCGATCTTTACTCAGCCGCACCTTGTCCTGATCGCGCAGGTTCGGAAAACGCCGTTTAGCACGGGAATACATAGCGTCCCAGTCTTGCGTCAGGTCGGTCCAGTTCAACATCAGTCAGTTTCCGTAGTTCGGGTTTCACGGCTGCTCGGCCCTTATTTCAGGGTACGGAGGGGGCGGGAAACCGGGTGCATGACAAAATGTCGCACCCTTGCTGAGCTTACGTAAGGTAAAAAGACCCGTTGCGCAGTACGCACAACGGGCCTACGGACCTGAGGTTTGAGTGAGTGGAGGCCGGTCCGCGAAATCCAAGTGTTGCGCGTCGAATAAAAAGCTATCTAACGAAAATCTCAGAAATAATCCGTTTATACGGCGCGTCTAAATATTGATAGGCTATATCGTCAGAGGGCGATCAGTAAAGCCCCTTGTGGTTGTTTTTTGACTTTTCCCTGTAATTTGGTCCAATTGCGAGATGTGGTAGAGCTGACTCGTGCTGCTGCCATATTTGGTTGCTCTTGTTAGGTGTGCCGAAATCCGCCGAAAAGTGACACCCTCGGACAAGACCCGTAAACGCATATTAAAATGTGGATGTGAGATTTTCGTGCGGCACAGGTTCCCAAGCCGTTGTTGCCTGCAATTCGCTTCAGCCGGTCACTCTTCGAACCACCAAACCTGCGGCATATACTCGGGCCCATCGCCATAGATCGGTAGGGTCCGGGGGTGTTTAAGCTCTTTGGCGTGAGCGATACGCCCGACGTCAAAATTCCAGATCGGAATCACATAACGACCAGCAGTCAGCACACGATCCAGCGCGCGGGTCGTGGAGACAAAATCTTCGTGACTTTCCGAGGCCAGCATCGTGTCGATCAACTCGTCCACGGCGGGAGAGGCCACCCCCATTAGATTGCGCGTGCCTGGCGTTTCGGCGTTTTCACTGCCCCAATACAGGCGCTGTTCGTTGCCGGGTGAAAGGGACAGAGCGCGCCGAAAGAAGGTCATGTCGAAATCCAGTTCTGCATTTCGACCGGTGAACTGAGCGCTGTCTACCTGTTCGACTGTGACCTGAATGCCGAGCCGTTCCAGCGCTCGGGTATAGATTTCGATGGCGGTCTGGCTTTCGCTGTCCCCTTGCTGCAGCAGAACGGTTATGGTGAAGTCTTCGCCGTTCTGATTGCGTAGAACACCATCCTGAACGGTCCAACCCGCCTCGGACAGAAGTCTGTTGGCCTCGCGGATGTTGGCTCGGTTGCGGGCCGAACCGTCCCCGACAGGCAGGGCGTACCCCTCAAGCGCACCAGGGGGCAGGTCGCTCTTGTAGGTTTGCAACAGCTCAGCAACTTTTCCGGTGGCAGGGCCAGACTGCATGCCCAGATCAGAGCCGGAAAAATATGAGGTGATCCGCGGCTGCGCGCCGCCTGTAATCGTGTCGTTGATGTATTCGAAATTGAAGGCCAGCAGTAACGCCTCACGCACGCGCCAGTCGTCGAATGGTGCATTGCGTGTGTTCATGACGAAACCCGTCATGCCAGACGGTTTTTCGTGTGGGATTTCGGTCTTGACTACGTCGCCACGTTCCACTGCGGGGAAGTTGTACTGGGTATCCCATTTGTCAGCGTTGAACTCACGGACCGCGGTCAATTCCCCAGCCTTGAATGCCTCGAACAGTACGGTGCCGTCGCCATAAAATTCGATCCGCATCTCATCAAGGTTCATGGTGCCGAGGCGGAAGGGGATATCCGCGCCCCAATAGTCTGGATCGCGGCGTAGGTTAACGAACCGCCCGGCTTCATAGCTATCGATCACATAAGGCCCTGAACCGACGGGAATGTCATGCAGTGAGGCATTGGCGAAATCCTTGCCCTCCCATTGTGCTCTTTGCAAGATCGGCCGTAATCCGGCGATCAATGCCAATTCCCGGTCAGGTTCATTAAACGTGATGCGCACCGTGCGCGGGCCGGTTTGTTCAATGCTGTCGATTTTGCCCCAAAGCCCACGGTACCGAAGATGTCCTTCGGTTCCCAAAGTCTCATATGACCAGATAACATCGTCGACAGTTACCGGGCTACCATCCGAGAATCGGGCTTTTTCGCGAAGAGTAAATTCGACCCAAGACCGGTCTGGTGCAGTCTCTACTGATTCGGCTAACAACCCGTAAAGAGTGAAGGGTTCGTCCCAGGACCGGCCCATCAGGCTCTCGTGGGTCCAGAACCGAAGCTGCCAAGGTGAGGTCCCTTTCTGCACAAACGGGTTCAGACTGTTAAAGCCGCCGGTATTTCCGAAAACAACTTTCCCTCCTTTGGGCGCATCCGGGTTGGCATAGGGCAGAGACACAAAATCCGGTGGTAAGGCAGGGTCGCCGTACATAGCTATGCCATGGGCCGATTCTGCGTGGGCGATTGTGACGGCAAAAACAGAGGCGATTCCCGCGATCAGAGGACGAACGGGGCGTAGAAAATTGGGGCGCATTTTGGAAACAATCCTGCTCAGGCCTTATTTTGTTGGGATTCACCGTACCGATGATTTTTCTTATTATCAAACTTTTAGCTTGGACGAAGGCGGGGAATTGCGTATAAAGGTTGCACTGCTCGATAGGTTTCTTGCCTGTATGAAACCTGCCTCAATAACTTAACGCCCGCTTCGCGCGGGCGTTTTTTTTTGAAGCATTTCCCGCCCGGATGCAGAACCCGGACGTTTCCCCGTTTCTTTTGCATGTGCAGCATGGCACTGTGCCGCCAAAGCGGATTTTGAGGGAGAAAGCCCATGAGCCTGGCGGGAAAAACAGCGATCATCACAGGATCGAATTCGGGGATCGGACTTGGGGTCGCGCGTGAATTGGCCAAAGCTGGAGCCGACGTGGTTTTGAACTCGTTCACGGATAGGGATGAGGATCACGCGCTTGCGGCCGAGATCGCGCAAGAGACCGGAACCAACGCACGTTACATCAAAGCCGACATGTCCAACGGCGGCGAATGCCGTGCGCTGATTGAGAAAGCAGGTGCCTGCGACATCCTGGTGAACAACGCCGGTATTCAGCATGTCGCTCCTATTGATCAGTTCCCGGTCGACAAATGGGACGCAATTATCGCGATTAACATGAACTCGGCCTATCACACTATGGCCGCGGCGCTTCCGATGATGCGTAAGGCGGGTTGGGGTCGGATCGTCAACATCGCTTCGGCGCATGGTTTGACGGCTTCACCGTTCAAGGCGGCCTATATCGCGGCGAAGCACGGCGTGGTTGGGATGACGAAAACCGTGGCGCTGGAAACCGCGCAGGAACCGATCACCTGCAACGCCATCTGTCCGGGCTACGTACTGACTCCTCTGGTCGAGGCGCAGATTCCGAACACGATGAAGGAATACAACATGAGCCGCGAGGATGTGGTTAAAAACATCCTGCTGGAACGTCAGCCTTCGAAAGAGTTTGCAACGGTTGAGCAACTGGGCGGTACGACGATCTTCCTGTGCTCGGACGCAGCGGCACAAATTACCGGCACCACGATTTCGGTGGACGGGGGCTGGACGGCTCTTTGATCGAGGAAGCCGCAATGAAACGGATCAACCTGGCTCTGCAGGGTGGTGGCGCGCATGGCGCGTTTACCTGGGGTGTTCTGGATCGTCTGCTGGACGAAGAGGATATCGAGGTTGCTGCGATCACTGGGACGTCGGCCGGCGCACTGAATGGAGCTGCGTTCAAGTCAGGCATGGTCCGTAACGGGCGAGACGGCGCTCGGGCCAATCTGGACGGGCTATGGGAGCGTATGGGGGCCGTTGGTGACATGCGCCTTGCCAATTGGATGCATGCGATCGAGCCTGCGCAGATTGCCCAAGCGATGGAATACTCGTTGCCGTTTTCGGTGGGCGACGCCTGGTCCCGTCTGGTCTCGCCTTACGCGTACGGCCCGTTCTATCGCAACCCGCTGGAGCCGGTTGTGGATCGGTTCAATTTCCACGAGATCTGTGCCGATGAGGGCCCGCAATTGTTTGTGTGCGCGACCTGTGTCCGCAGCGGCAAAATCCGCGTGTTCACGGGCGAAGAGGTTTCGACCGACGCAATTCTGGCCTCGGCTTGCCTGCCAAACCTGTTTCAGGCAGTCGAGATTTTTGACCCCAAGTCCGGCCGGACTGAGGCTTATTGGGATGGCGGTTATACCGGCAACCCGGCGCTCTACCCGTTGTTCAACAACGACCTGCCCGATGATGTAGTGATTGTGAACATCAACCCGCTGGAACGGGATGAAATACCCAAGACGCCGCAGCAGATCCAAAATCGGATCAACGAGATCAGCTTCAACTCGTCCCTGTTCCGCGAATTGCGTGCGATTAGCTTCGTTCAACGCTTGTTGGCTGAGGGTAAGTTAAAAGCGGGAGAAAAGAGCCGGGTTCTGGTCCACATGATCGCCGATGACGAACTTATGAACAATCTGTCGGTAGCGACCAAAACGGTGCCCAACCCGGTGGTGCTACACAAACTGAAAGAGGCCGGACGCGCAGCGGCGCATCGTTTCCTCAATGATCACAAGGCGGACCTGGGGGAAGCCAGCACCGTGAACCTGCCCGAGATGTTCAGCTGATCACTCGGGCGGTTGCGTCGGATCTTTGCCGTTCGGATAGACCAGCCCGGCTGAAATCACCAGCTTGGCCGCGTCCTCGATAGTCATGTCCAGCAGGATCACGTCTTCGGCCGGAAAAAACAGCAAAAAGCCCGAGGTGGGGTTGGGCGTGGTCGGGATGAACACGCTCAGCAAGTCACCTGCGGTTTCGGCGCGCACGGACACTTCACCCTTGGCGGTGGTGGATACAAAGCCGATGGCCCAGATGCCACGGCGGGGGTACTGAACCAGACAGGCTTTTTCGAAAGACCGTTCGGTCTGGGCGAAGACTGTCTCGGAGATTTGCTTAATGCCGGAATAGATCGAACGGACGACTGGCATCCGGTCGACCAGGCTTTCGGTGAATGAGATGAACGAACGGCCTAGAATGCCCTTGGCAATCCACCCCACGAGGACAGTGAACACCAAAAAAATGACCACACCAACGCCGCGCAGGTTGATGCCCACATATTGCTCGGGTTGAAACTGTTGCGGGATCAGCGGCAGGACGGCGCTGTCGATCCAGCCCACCACGGACCAGATCAGCCAGATCGTCAGCCAGACCGGTGCAATGACGACGATGCCCGTAAGGAACGACGCACGCAGCCGGGAAAACAGGCCGGGGCGGCGATGGGGTTCTTCGTCAAACGGTGTGTTCATTGCGATCCTGAGTGATTTGCGGATTTAGGTAAGCAGTCCGGGCGCTTGGTGCAATAGGGCTGTTCTACGCAGCTTTCGTCAGAGCAATTGCTATACCAGCAGCAAGGCGGGCGTTGTTGCGCACCAGCGCAATATTGGCGGTCAGCGAACGACCGTCGGTCTGTTCATAGATTCGTTGCAGAAGATAGGGCGTGACCCCTTTGCCGGTGATCCGATGCGTATCGGCATCCGCTTGGGCTGAGGCGATGATCGGGGCCAGTTCTTCGGCCGGGATTTGATCCGCGCTTGGGATTGGGTTGGCGATCAGCTGGCCTCCGGGCAGGCCGAGCGCGCGGCGGGTGGCGTGGGCCTTTGCGATATCCTCGGCAGTGTCCATTCGCAACGGCGCGGCATAGGGCGACTTGGCCGACCAGAAGGCCGGGAATTCGTCCTGACCATGCGCGATGACAGGAACACCCAGCGTTTCCAGCACCTCAAGCGTTTTGGCCAGGTCTAGGATCGCTTTCGCACCGGCGGCCACTACGGTAACCGGAGTTTGGGCCAGTTCGTGTAAATCGGCTGAGATGTCGAACGACGTCTCGGCCCCTTGGTGAACGCCACCGATACCGCCGGTGGCGAAAACTTCGATACCCGCGTAATGGGCGGCGATCATTGTTGCCGCAACTGTGGTGGCTCCGGTGCCGCCGGTTGCCATGCAGGCGGCCATGTCCGCGCGGGACAGTTTGGACACGCCCTGCGCCTGACCCAGCGATTTGAGCTCGTCTGCCTCAAGCCCTACGTGCAGCTTGCCATCAATCACTGCGATCGTGGCTGGCACGGCTCCCGCGTCGCGGATGTCTTGCTCGACTTGTGCCGCCACCTCGATGTTCTGAGGGTAGGGCATCCCGTGCGTGATGATGGTGCTTTCCAGCGCGACGATAGGCTGGTTTGCGTCTTTTGCTGCGCGAACCTCGGCGGAATATTGGATGTCGATCACAGTGGAGTTTCTCCGGAAACGTAAGTTGCGGCGGCGTGCAGTGCACGAGTCAGGGCTTCGTCGTTCGAAGCGCCACTAGCCTCGGATGCGATATGAGCCGCCATGAAAGTATCGCCTGCACCGGTCACACGGGTGACCAGAACGGACGGGGGTGTTTGGGTCAGGATTTCGTCAGCACTGCCGATGGTGGCTGAGTTTCCGCCGTCGGTGACCAGCACCCGCAGCGCGCCACGATCCAGTAAGCCTTTAGCAGCGCTTTCGGAATCTGTAAATTCGCGCTGACACAGAATGCCTGCCTCTTCCAGGTTCACATAGAGCGTCGCGCGGGCGTGTTTCAGGAAGGGCAGTAACCGCTCGGCCTTTCCGGGCGAGGCTGGGGCCACGCGCAAGTCGGCTTTTGCAAAAGCGGGGCTTTGGGCGATTTCCTCCAGCAGGGTCAATGTCAGGTTACCATCCAGAGCAATTGGGCCTTCGAACGGCATATTCTCGTAGCCCAACGGTCCGTGCATCAGGGGGCGCAGGATTTTAGCTCCGGCTGCCTCCAGCGAATGCGCGTCGGCAATTGCAGCGATCAGGCCGTTGGCTCCTTCGACGGCCATATATCGGTCGGTCGGCAAATCCTGCGAGCGATAAATGTGGTCTGTCACCATCCCCAGCCGGGCGCAGGCGTTGACCAATTCGTCTCCCTCGGGGTCCCGGCCAATGGCGGTCAGCAAGGTCGGCGTCATACCGAAACGGACCAGTGTCATGGCAATATTCATTGCCACGCCGCCGGGAAGGCGGGTGATCCGGCCCGGCACGTCCGAGCCCTGCCGCATTGCGCTGGCAGAGCGTCCAATTATGTCCCAAAGGACCGAGCCGATACACAGGATTTCGCTGTTCTGAGTCATGACGAACTCATGCCGCAGCCCCGGCGCGTGCGCAAGGGTTAACGCTCACATCGCGTCGGTGAGCGTCTTTAGCGCGGCAACCGGGTTGTCCTGCGACCAGATCTCGTCGCCGATGCCAAAGAAGTCGGTGTGAGGGGCCAGATCGCGGATCAGGTCAAGGGTCAGGCCGCCTTCGGCCACAACGGGAACCTCGATCATTTCGGACCACCACTGGAACAGGTCTTTTTCTGCGGTTGTACCGTCGCCCAAAGCCGACGCGCCGACCGGACCAAACGCCACATAATCCGATCCCGCTTCGCCAGCGGTCATGCCGTCATGGCTGGAGGCTCCGCAGAAACTGCCGACGATAGCATCTGCACCCAGTTCCTTTCGCGCAGCCCGGACCGAGCGCGCCGCGTCGTCCAGATGCACCCCGTCCAGACCTAGACGCTGCGCCAGCAGGACATGGTTGGAGATCACCAACGCTACATCACGCGTATGGGCGACCTCGCGGCAGACATCGGCTGCGCGGGCGATGGCGTCCTCATCCGCCCCGGCCAGTGCCAGCCGGATGCAGGCGATGTCCGCGCTATCAAGCACGCGACCCAGCTGATCGGGAAAAGTGCTCAAGGTGATCGTGGGCGGGGTGATCAAGTAAATCTGCGGCTGCTCGGGGGTGTCCATTGGCGCGTCCTTCGCTTTCAGTCTTTGGCGCGGTTTAGCGGATTGCGCCGGGGAAGCAAACTTTTATGCCGATTTATAGCTTAATTGACTGTCTCGACGCCTTGCCCTGCGCCAGCGCGCCGATTACAGCAGGCGCAGTTTTGCGGAGACAGCCATGCCCAGCGATAAATCTCAACCCTCCTTTGTGCTCGTGCGCCCGCAGATGGGAGAAAACATTGGTGCCGCCGCGCGGGCAATGTGGAATTTCGGGCTGGACCGGATGCGGATCGTGGCGCCGCGCGACGGATGGCCGAACCCCAAGGCGGTGGCGATGTCCAGCGGGGCGGGCCGGCTTCTGGATGAGGCGCAGCTGTTTGACGATCTGGCGGGCGCGCTGGCTGACAGCACTTTTGTTTTTGCCACCACGGCACGGCAGCGCGGTCTGACCAAGCCGGTCTACAGCCCCGAGCGCGCCATGCAGATTGCGGCCGAAAAGGTCGCGTTGGGTGAGAAGGTCGCCGTATTGTTTGGCCCTGAACGGGCAGGGCTTGAGAACGAAGATATCGCCAAGGCCAATGCCATTATCTCGGTGCCGGTGAATCCGGAATACGCCTCTCTGAACCTCGGTCAATGTGTGTTGCTCACCGCTTATGAGTGGATGCGCCAGACCGGGGATGTGGTGCATGAGGCCACCGATCTGGGTAAGGGCGACTGGGCCACGGGGATTGAGGTCGAAAAGCTGGTCGAACATTACGAGGACCGGCTGGAAGAGGCAGGCTTCTTTTATCCGCCGGAAAAAGCCGACGGCATGAAGACCAACCTGCGCAACCTGTGGTCGCGGATGCGGATGACACGGGCGGATGTGCAGATGCTGCACGGGATCATGCGGCAGATGGTCCGCTGGAAGGAAAAGGGCTGAGGCTGGACCTATCTCCACTCAGGCCCTAGCTTGCGACGAAAATCAGGACATGAGGACGGCATGAGCGGTAAGCGCAGCATCTTCGAAGAGGTCTCGGACACCGAGAAACAACAGGCGGTGCAGCCCGGCATGATCGACCGGGGCCGCGGCGGTGCGCGCGGTGCGATCCGGATTTGGCTGATGATCCTGTTTGCGCTTGTCGTCGTGATGATCGCCGTTGGTGGCCTCACGCGTCTGACCGATAGCGGGTTGTCGATCACCGAATGGCGCCCGATCACCGGAGCCATCCCACCGATGACCGAGGCCGATTGGCAGGCCGAATTCGACAAGTACAAAGAGATCGACCAGTGGCGCATTCAGAACCAGTGGATGGAGCTGAGTGATTTCCAATTCATCTACTGGTGGGAATGGGGCCACCGCCAACTGGGCCGCGTGATCGGCCTTGTCTGGGCGCTTGGCTTCCTTGGTTTCCTCGTGGCGCGT
This sequence comes from Ruegeria sp. SCP11, assembly GCF_040329455.1. Classification (NCBI taxonomy): domain Bacteria; kingdom Pseudomonadati; phylum Pseudomonadota; class Alphaproteobacteria; order Rhodobacterales; family Roseobacteraceae; genus Ruegeria; species Ruegeria sp. SCP11. The sequence continues at coordinate 463,166 of NZ_JBDZYG010000001.1, forward strand.
AAAATTCCAACCGGATGGACCGGCAAGTTGCTGATCCCCGGCCTTCTGGGCGGCGTCCAAGGTGCTGTCGGCTGGTGGATGGTCGCCTCGGGCGTGACACAGGGTGAGGGCATGATCGCCGTCGCCAGCTACCGCTTGGCGGTGCATCTCGGGCTGGCATTCGTGATCCTTGGCTTCCTTGCCTGGTACATCTTTGAACTGGGCCGCGAAGAGCGTGACCTGATGCAGGCCCGCCGCGCGAAAGAGGCGAAATTGTTCTCGCTGTCCACCGGCTTGATGCACTTTGCGTTCCTGCAAATCCTTATTGGTGCGTTGGTCGCCGGGATCGACGCGGGTCGGTCTTATACCGATTGGCCGCTGATCGGCGGGCAGTTGTTGCCACCGGATGCGGCGATGCTGGAACCGATGTGGCGCAACTTCTTTGAAAGCCCCGGCTTGGTGCAGTTCATTCACCGCTGCGCGGGTTACCTGCTGTTCATCTTTGCCGTCATTGTCTGGCGACGCGGCGGCACCAGTGCGCACCCGCAGACGCGGTTTGCCTTCAACGCGGCCTTCGCGGCGCTGTCGCTGCAGGTGGTCATCGGCATCCTGACCGTGGTCTACGCTGCCCCGTGGCAGCTTGCCATTTTCCACCAGTTCATGGCCGTCGTAGTTTGGACCCTGATCCTGCGCGCACGGTTCCTGACCGCTTACCCCATCGCCACTTCAATCCGCGGAGCCTGACCCCGATGACCGCTTATGACGACTTGATGGCCTTTCAGCGCGAAACCTCGGCCCTCGGGCAGATTGCCGGGCGGTTGGGCTGGGATCAGGAAACAGTGATGCCGCGCGGCGCCGCCCCGCAGCGCGCCGAAGAGATGGCCGCGATCGAGGCAGTGCTGCACGCCCGCCGCTCGGACCCGCGCGTGGCCGAGTGGCTGGAGCAGGCCGATCCGCAAGACGATGTAGCTCGCGCCCAACTGCGTGACATCCGCCGATCATACGAGCGCACGGTCAAAGTGCCCGCCGATCTGGCGAAAGCCATCGCGCGTGTGACCTCTGCCGCGCAAGGCACATGGGCGAAGGCTCGCGCTGACGAAGATGTGGCGGCGTTCCTGCCTGTGCTGCAAGAAGTCGTCGCGCTGAAACGCGAAGAGGGCGCAGCGCTGGCCCAAGGCGGTGATGTTTACGACGCTATGGTCGAGGATTATGAACCCTACACAACAGGCGCACAGATTGCCGAGATTTTTGACCAGATGCGCCCGCGTCTGGTGGCTCTGCGCGCTGCTGTTCTGGACAAACCTGCGCCGCAAGCCCTGACTGGAAAATTCGACGAGCTGGCGCAGATACGCCTGTCGCAGAAACTGGCGACCACCTTCGGCTATGATCTGAATACGGGGCGCGTGGACAAGGCAGTGCATCCGTTCAGTTCTGGCAGCGGGCTGGACGTGCGAATAACCACCCGCACCAGCGAGACCGACCCGTTCAACTGCTTCTACTCGACCATTCACGAGGTCGGCCATGCTGCCTATGAACAGGGTATCGACCCAGCTTATGCGTTGTCCCCGCTGGGGCAGGGTGTGTCGATGGGCGTGCACGAAAGCCAGAGCCGCATTTACGAAAACCAACTGGGCCGCTCGCGCGCTTTCACCGGCTGGCTCTATGATCAGATGGTGGAGGTATTTGGGGACTTCGGGATCGCGGATGCAGATTCCTTCTACGCCACGGTGAATGGCGTCCATAACGGCTATATCCGCACGGAGGCGGATGAGGTGCAATACAACCTCCACATTATGCTGCGTTTCGATCTGGAGCGCGCCCTGATGGCCGGAGATCTGCAGGTCAGCGATCTGGAGGCCGCTTGGAACGACAGGTTCAAGGTCGATTTCGGCTATGCCGTCGACAAGCCCTCGAACGGGTGCTTGCAGGACGTGCATTGGTCGGTCGGTCTTTTTGGGTACTTCCCAACCTATTCTCTGGGCAACGTCTACGCAGGGTGTCTTAATCAGGCACTGCGCGCTGCGGTGCCGGATCTGGATACGCAATTGGCTGAGGGCGATACCTCTGGCGCGACTGGCTGGCTGAGGGAAAATCTACAGCGCCACGGTGGGCTTTACGCGCCGCGCGAGATCATCGAACGCGCTAGCGGTCAAAAGCCGGGACCCGAGCCACTGCTGAGTTACCTCGAAGCAAAATTCTCGGACCTGTACGGTCTGAAATGACTTGGGTGGCGTCGCCGATCCCGCTTTGTGATCGCCAAGTCGGTATCGGCTGAACGCGCCCTGCGCTTTAGCGTGCCGTGCATTTCATGACACGTCCGTCGGAACGCGCAACGCTCAGCGATCCATCGGCATTTTTTTCGACCCGGCGTTCATCGCCATATCCGTCCGAGGTGAGGCGACCTTCGATGCTTATGCTATATTCAGCCTCGACTGTCTTACCCCGCACGATAGCGGAATAAGGAATGGACGTGGCGTCCAGCGTCACGTCCGAAACGATCCATTCCAGAGGCGTCTCCCCCATCATGCAGTCAAAATGCTGACCACTGATTTCTTCAATTAATGCAGACCCGAGCAACTCATCGGCGTGTACAGGTTGCGCGGCCAAGGCAGAAATAGCGGTGATGGGAAGAAGGAGGTGCTTCATTTTGCTTTCCGAAAAGAAAATGAGCGGCTTTTGCGCCGCTCATCGTTGTCAACATTAGGCGTCCGCCTCTTCGTCCCCCTGATCGGCGATCCAGGCGACGCTGACGACCTCTTCGCCCTTGCCGGTGTTGAACACCTTCACGCCACCCGCGCTGCGGGATCGGAAGGAAATGCCGTCCACTGGCACCCGGATCGACTGGCCTTTGGAGGTGGCCAGCATAATCTGGTCATCGATTTCAACCGGGAATGAGGCCACAAGTTCACCGCCGCGCATCGCCTTGTCCATGGCCGCGACACCCATGCCACCGCGTCCGCGAACGGGGTAATCGTGGCTGGAGCTGAGTTTGCCTGAACCGCCGGTCGTGATCGTCAGGATCAGGTTTTCGGCGGCCGACATTTCGGCATAGCGTTCCTGCGTGATGGTGCCGGGGGTTGCTTCATCCTCATCAGTCTCATCAGTCTCGCCATCATCGGCGATACCCGCTACGGCACGGCGCATTTTCAGATACGCGGCGCGTTCATCCGGCCCGGCCTCAAAGTGGCGGATGACGGACATGGACACGACACGGTCTCCATTGGTCAGCTTGATGCCACGCACACCGGTAGACTCACGCGAGTTGAAGACGCGTACATCGGTGGTCCGGAAACGGATCGCGCGGCCGGAATTGGTAACCAGCATCACGTCTTCGTCTTCCGAACAAATGCGGGCATTCACCAGTTCCACGTCTTCCGGCAGCTTCATCGCAATCTTGCCGTTGCGGCGGACATTGGTGAAATCCGACAGACGGTTGCGGCGCACGTCACCGGCGCTGGTGGCGAAGACGATCTGCAAGTTCTCCCACTCTTCGTCCGGCACATCCACAGGCATGATTGCCGCGATGGAAACACCGGTCGGGATCGGCAGGATATTGACGATCGCCTTGCCCTTACCGGTCCGACTGGACTGCGGCAGACGCCAGGTCTTGAGCTTGTAGACCATGCCTTCGGTCGTGAAGAACAGCAGCTGGGTATGCGTGTTTGCAACGAAGAGGTTGGTGACGACATCCTCTTCCTTGGTCTGCATACCCGACAGGCCCTTGCCGCCGCGCTTCTGGGCGCGGAAATCGGCCAGCGGAGTACGCTTGATATAGCCACCCGAGGTGACGGTCACGACCATGTCTTCCCGCTCGATCAGGTCCTCGTCTTCCATGTCACCGGACCAGTCGACGATCTCGGTGCGGCGCGGAACGGCGAACTGTTCGCGCACGGTGCGCAATTCATCGCCGATGATCGACATGATGCGTTCGCGCGATGACAGAATATCCAGATATTCCTTGATCTTGGCAGCCAGTTCTTCCAGCTCGTCCGTGACCTCTTTGACACCCAGTTGGGTCAGGCGCTGTAGACGCAGGTCGAGGATGGCACGGGCTTGAACTTCCGTCAGGTTATAGGTGCCGTCGTCGTTCATCTTGGACAGAGGATCGTCGATCAGGCGCAGATAGCCCTCGATCTCGGCTGCAGGCCAGCGGCGCGTCATCAGCTTTTCACGCGCCTCGGCTGCGTCGGCTGAGGATCTGATCGTGGCAACGACTTCGTCCACGTTCGAAACGGCCACGGCCAGACCGCACAGGATGTGGCTGCGCTCGCGCGCCTTGCGCAGGTCATACGCGGTGCGGCGGGCAACGACATCTTCGCGGAAATCGATAAATGAAGTCAGGAACCGGCGCAGGGTTAGCTGCTCAGGCCGACCACCGTTCAGGGCCAGCATGTTACAGCCGAACGACGTCTGCATTGGTGAGAAACGATACAGCTGGTTCAACACCACTTCGGGCGTCGCATCACGCTTTAGCTCGACCACGACCCGCACGCCGTTACGGTCGGATTCGTCCTGAACGTGGCTGACACCTTCGATGCGTTTTTCGCGAACGGCCTCGGCAATCTTTTCGATCATCGCGGCCTTATTCACTTGATAAGGAATTTCATCGACCACAATTGCGTAACGGTCTTTGCGGATCTCCTCGACGCGGGTCTTGGAACGGATAATCACGCTGCCGCGCCCTTCAAGGTAGGCCTTGCGCGCGCCAGAGCGGCCCAGCATCACGCCGCCGGTCGGAAAGTCGGGGCCAGGGACGTATTCGATCAGTTGCTCGGACGTCAGATCAGGGTCGTCGATCAGGGCCAGCGTCGCGTCTACCACTTCACCAAGGTTATGCGGCGGGATATTCGTCGCCATACCCACGGCGATACCACCGGCACCGTTGACCAGCATGTTCGGGAAACGCGCGGGCAGGACGGTCGGTTCCCGGTCCTTGCCGTCGTAGTTGTCCTGAAAATCGACTGTTTCTTTTTCGATATCGGCCAGCAGGGAGGCGGCGGGTTTGTCCATCCGCACTTCGGTGTACCGCATGGCCGCCGGGTTATCGCCGTCCATAGAGCCAAAGTTTCCCTGACCATCCAGCAACGGCAGCGACATCGAGAAATCCTGCGCCATTCGCACTAGCGCGTCATAGATCGCGCTGTCGCCGTGCGGGTGGTATTTACCCATCACATCGCCAACTGGGCGCGCCGACTTTCGGTAGGCCTTGTCGTGCGTGTTCCCGGTCTCGTGCATCGCATAGAGGATACGCCGGTGCACCGGCTTCAGCCCGTCGCGCAGATCGGGGATCGCGCGGGACACGATGACCGACATGGCATAGTCCAAATAGGACGTGCGCATCTCGGATTCGATGGACACCGTCGGGCCGTCATAGGCTGGGCGCTGCGGCGGGGTTTCATCCATGTTTTCTGGGGTTTCTGGCGTATCGCTCACGTAAACTGCCCGTTCTTTGTGCAGGGTCTATATCTTGTGGATGTACCTTATCAGACCCGGCACATAAGGTGCAAGCAAGCAACGTTTTTGCGTGCGAAAAACCCCTGTAACGCCAGAGTAACTAATTGTTAACTAAGGATTAGGGGGTTTTCGTGTTACCCTGAAGAGACCTTGCAACAAAATTGGAGGTCTGCATGGAGCAAAGCGAAACCGAATTGATGCTCAAGGGGTACGGGCTGACGACGGCGGAATTCTTCTACCACATGCCCGACTATATCCACGTTCTGAACACGTTCATTTGGCAGGATTATGACCTGGCACCGGATCATCCGAAGCTCTTTAAATTTGTCGAGTTCTGGCAACGCGAGATCGAAGGTCCGCTGCATTCGGTCCGGTTCACGCATCGCAAGATGATCGCGCCCGGAGAATGGCGCAATGTTGTGGGTGAATTCAGAGTGAACTGAGTGTTGGGCTGAATTTTTCGGCCAGTAACGATTAAGACCAGTTATATTTTAAGGTGCTTCGGCTAAGGTGTCGGCCAAATCATTGGTCACATACGGAATCGCTTTATGCCTCGAGTTTTGTTTCTTATGGCCGCGCTGCTCATGGGTGGGTCAGCCTCTGCCGAGGGTGTTCTGGATAAAATCAAGAAAGGCGCCGAGAGCACCGCAGACGCCATCGGGCGCGGTGCCGAAGCGGTTGGCAACTCTGTAGAAAAAGGCGCCAATGCTGTTGATGAGACGATTAATTCTACCACCGATCTTGTGACGAATGAGGCGACGCCGGAAGAGACGCGTGCCAAACTGGACCTTATGGCTAGTGACGTGCTGACCCAACTTCTGTCGGAAGATCCAGATGCTGATGAACTCTTCGGTGTCAGTGCAGGGTATGCGGTGTTCGACTCGCGTAAGATCTCGGTCTTTCCGGTCTCGGCTGGGTATGGACGTGGGGTAGCGGTCTCGAAGGACACCGGCGAGCATACTTATATGAACATGGGGACAGGTGGTGTTGGCGCAGCCGTGGGAATTGGTGGATTCGAGACCAAATTCGTAATCCTGTTCGAAACATCAGCCGATCTGGAGAAGTTCATCGAAAACGGATACGACGCAACGGCGGAAACCGGAGCCATGTATGGGGACGACAGCTCGGGGCAGACCGTTCGGTTTACCGACGGCCGGTCGTTCTTTGTTCTTGGCAAAAAGGGGTGGCGCGTTTCGGCTGGGGCCTCAGGCACGAAGTTCTGGAAGTCCCCCGAATTGAACTGATCAGCCCGAGCAACTTGCTCCGCCCAGAACGCAGAACTTGGCACAGTGGGGATGATTCAGATGCACATCTGCCTCGGCCTCAGCGAGAGTATGACCCATTTCAAATTCAGGAGCGTAGGGTAGCAGAGTGCAAGCCAGAACAGCGGGGCGACTAGCTCCTTTGCGTTTTACTACCATACGGGCATTGGCGCACATTACTGCGTTCGGTGATTTGTTCAGGATGCTCCAGCAAGCCGTTGTAATTTCAGGTACTTCAACGGTTTCGTCCATCTCGGGGAATAGTACCGTTTTGCCCGGGTCCTGGGCGTCTATATCAAATCCATACTCGGCAAAAAACGCCGCATAGCCAGCGCGGCTTTCTGTATCGCTGTCACCCCAGACGGTGCGTCCGGCAATGGCCATGTTGAATCCGTGATCGCGCAGCCATTTCATCCCGGTCAGGGTTCTGGCGAAACTGCCAGCGCCGCGTTCCTTGTCATGCAGTTCGGGGCGGTAATGGTCGACCGAGATCCGCAGGTTTAGCTTCGTTCCATAGTCGCGCTGGAGTTCCAGCAGTCCTTCGCGCATCTTGCGGCGCATCATTGGTTGCATCGCGTTGGTTAGGATAAGAACCTCATAGCCTCGCTCCAGAGCGGCGCGAGTCATGTCTATCATTTCCGGATTCATGAAGGGTTCACCACCGGTGAAACCGATCTCGCGCACCGGCCAGTTTCGGTCCTCAATCTGATCCAGATAGTCCCGCACCTCAGCGGTGGTAATGTATACCAGCGCATCGTTGGTGGGGCTGCTTTCAATATAGCAGTTAATGCATTCGATATTGCACAGTGTGCCGGTGTTGAACCAAAGGGTCTCGGGGTTGCTGAGAGACACAGAAGCCCGCGTTTGCCCGTCAGCTGTCACCAATTTGTCCTGAAACTTGCCGATATTGGCGCTCTGAGGGGCGTTGTCTTTCATTCCGGTATCCGGTTCCTTGATGTCTTAATGCTGACTTAGCCACTTGGACCGGGTTAGTTAAGGGCATCGGGCCTGACCTGACAGAGTTTTGATGATGGGAAAAAATTTAAAAATGATTGCGCTAACATTAGACATGTCGACAGGGGTAAGGTAGGGGAAACACATGGTTTCTCGTGTCATACCCGTCGACCCTTTCGATCTGGTCATATTCGGCAGCACCGGCGATCTTGCGCAGCGCAAGATTTTGCCCGCGTTGTTTCGGAGGTTTTGCGCGGGGCAATGGCCGCAGGACGTGCAGATTATAGGTGCCGCTCGAGCGGGATACGACCGGGACGCTTTCCACCAGGTCGTCACCGATTCGTTGCAAATTCATGCGCCAAGGCACTGTCAGGACGCCAATGCGCTTGAGGCCTTTCTGCAGCGGGTCGACTATGTTTCGTTGGACGCTCTTTCCGAGGAAGGGTGGGATCGGCTTGCCGGGAAGCTCACTAAGGATCGGGTACGGGCGTTTTATTTCTCGGTCGGGCCGCGTTTGTTCGGGCCGCTGGCCGAGCGGATCAAAGCCCATGATCTTGCGACCGAGCAGACGCGGATCGTTGTTGAAAAGCCATTTGGTCATAATTTGGAAAGCGCGCGGGTACTAAATGCCACTCTGGCCGCGCATTTCTCGGAAGGGCAAATTTACCGAATCGACCATTATCTTGGTAAGGAAACGGTTCAGAATTTGATGGCTGTCCGCTTTGGCAATATGTTGTTCGAGCCTCTTTGGAATAGCCAATATGTCGATCATATCCAGATTACAGTGGCCGAATCCGTCGGCATAGACGGGCGCGAGGAATATTATGAGCGCGCTGGCGCGATGCGTGATATGGTGCAGAACCACCTGATGCAGCTCTTGTGCCTGATCGCAATGGAGCCGCCGGCCAAGTTCGACCCGGACGCGGTGCGGGACGAAAAGCTCAAAGTTATCCGCGCGCTGGACCCGGTCGAACCGCACCACATCGTGAGAGGCCAGTTCGAAGGCGGGCCTAATGGACCCAGCTATCGGGAAACCGTAGGCAATCCCCGCTCGACCACGGAAAGCTACGTGGCCCTGCGGACGCATGTCAGCAATTGGCGGTGGGCGGGCACGCCGTTCTATCTGCGCACGGGCAAGCGGCTGGTGGCGCGATCTTCGGTGATCAACGTGATGTTCAAGGACGCGCCACATTCGATCTTTGGGGCCGATGCCGGGCGGCATGCCAACGTGTTGTCGATTCGCTTGCAGCCCAACGAAGGCATTACGCTGAAGGTGACGATCAAGGAACCTGGACAGGGTGGAATGCGTCTGGTCGACGTGCCGCTGGACATGAGCTTTGCCGAGGCGCTGGGACCGGAAAACCAGGACCCGCCGGACGCTTATGAACGGCTGGTGATGGATGTGATCCGCGGCAATCAGACCCTGTTCATGCGCGGGGATGAGGTTGAGGCCGCCTGGGCCTGGACCGATCCGATCATCGCGGGCTGGCAGGCGCGCGGGGATGTCCCCAAACCGTATGAGACTGGCAGCACTGGCCCGGGCGACGCCGAGCTGCTGATGAAACGAGACGGTCGCCGTTGGCAAGGGATAAACCCATGAAAATACAGGAATACGCCGACAGAGATATGCTGACCATCGATGTGGCAAACGTGCTGGCGGGCGATCTGGAATCTGCGTTGCTGCACCACGACATGGTCTCGCTGGCTGTTCCGGGTGGCGCCACGCCAGGGCCGATCTTTGATGTGCTGTGCGCGGCGGATCTGGAATGGGATAGGGTGTGGGTGTTGCCCACGGATGAGCGCTGTGTCCCGAGCGATCATGAGCGTTCGAACGAACGCCTGATCCGCGAGCGCTTGTTGACCAATCGGGCATCGGTGGCGCAGTACATCCCTCTGTTTGTTCCAGGGAAGGAACCAGAGGAGGTACTTCCCGAGATCGAGAGCCTGATTACCCCAATCCGACCTTTGTCGGTTCTTGTTCTGGGGATGGGTGAAGATATGCACACGGCATCACTGTTCCCGGGCATGGATGGGTTGGAAGCCGCGCTGGACAGCCACGCTCCGCCTTTGGCCGTTGCGCGATCTGAAGCGCAGCCAGAGGCGCGGATCTCTCTGACTGCGCCTGTGCTGGACGGGGCTTTGTCGAAACATCTTATTTTCTTCGGGGCGGCGAAACGGGACGCGTTGGAACGCGCTATGTCCTTGCCGCCCGAGGAAGCCCCCATCGCCGCGGTGTTGGGTGGCATGACCGTACACTGGGCGGAGTAAGTGCTATGCAACTGGACACACTCGCTGCGCTAGCCGCAGACCAGCAAGACCGAACTATCCTTGACCTTTTCGCGGAGGATGCAAACCGGGCACAGAAGTTTTCCGCATCTACCGGTGATCTGCTGTTCGACTATTCGAAAACGCAGATTGACGAAGAAATCCGGGATGCCCTGATCGCTCTGTGTAAAGAGGCAGATCTTGCGGAACGCCGCGCGGCAATGTTCTCGGGCGAGAAGATTAATGAAACCGAGGGCCGCGCAGTTCTGCACACGGCGCTACGCAACCTAGATGGCGGCCCGGTTGAGGTCGACGGGCTGGATGTGATGCCCGGCGTCCTGGACACGCTGCAACGGATGCGCGTTTTTGCCGAGGAGGTGCGCGGCGGGGCGATCTCCGGGGCAGGGGGCAGCTTTACCGATGTTGTGAATATCGGCATTGGCGGATCGGATCTCGGGCCGGTAATGGCGACCCATGCGCTCGCCCCTTACCACGATGGGCCGCGTCTGCACTACGTGTCCAACGTGGATGGCGCACATATTGCGGATACACTGCGCCAGCTCGATCCGACGCGGACGCTCGTTATCGTTGCCTCGAAAACTTTTACCACCATCGAAACCATGACCAACGCCCGTACCGCGCGGGCCTGGATGGTGGATGGCGGAGGCGATCCGACGAAACAATTTGCCGCCGTGTCCAGTGCCGTGGACAAGACCGAGGCTTTCGGCATCCCGGAAGATCGTGTGTTTGGCTTTGCCGATTGGGTCGGCGGGCGATACTCGGTCTGGGGGCCTGTGGGCTTGCCGGTGATGATTGCTGTTGGCTCGAACGCCTTTGACGCCTTCCTGCGTGGTGGGCAGGCGATGGACGTGCATTTCCGTGCCGCCGATTGGGCTGAGAACATGCCGGTAATGCTGGCTCTAGTAGGAGTGTGGCATCGTCAGGTGCTGGGCCACGCCAGCCGCGCGGTTTTGCCGTATGATCAGCGCCTTCTGCGGTTGCCGGCATATTTTCAGCAGTTAGAGATGGAGTCGAACGGCAAATCTGTCGCAATGGACGGCAGTTCGCTGGAGGGGCCTTCTGGCCCCGTGGTTTGGGGCGAACCTGGAACGAACGGTCAGCACGCCTTTTACCAGTTGATCCACCAAGGCACTGACGTGATACCTTGCGAGTTCATGGTCGCCGCGGAAGGGCATGAACCCGAACTCACCCACCATCACCGTCTGCTGCTGGCCAATTGTCTGGCCCAGTCTGAGGCGTTGATGCGAGGGCGCTCTCTGGACGAAGCACGGCAGCGCATGGCTGACAAAGGGCTGACCGGAGATGAGTTGGAACGTCAGGCCCGCCACCGAGTGTTCCCGGGCAATCGTCCGTCCTCGACCCTGATTTATCCGAAGCTCACGCCATTTGTACTGGGCCAGATCATCGCCCTCTATGAACACCGTGTGTTTGTCGAAGGGGTTCTGCTGGGCATCAACTCGTTTGATCAATGGGGCGTGGAACTGGGTAAGGAATTGGCGACCTCGCTTGGTCCCATTGTGGAGGGCGATGAAAGTGCGGAGGGCAAGGACGGATCGACCGCAGCTTTAGTTGCTTACGCCCTCCGCTACCGGGAATAAGCCGGATTAACTTGTGGCCTGTCGCAGCGACAGGCTGCATTCTCTTATTGTCAGACAATTAAATGATTGGCAGGGTTCTTCCGGAGGAAAAGCCATGACTTCTTTTGCGGGTTAACGTCTGCAAAAGGAGTAAAATGGCGCCGTCAAAGGGAGGACGCCCATGCTGGGACAGATGATGACGCAGCCTCTGCTGATCTCGTCGCTGATAAATCACGCCGATCGCTATCATGGTCAGACCGAGATATTTTCGGTTGAAACCGACGGCACGGTGACTGAGACCAGTTGGGGGCAGGTGGCAAAAAATGCGCGCAAGCTGGCTTCAGCACTGACTAAGCTGGGCTTGGAGCCGCAGGCCCGGATCGGCACGCTGGCTTGGAACAACCGGCGGCATCTTGAAATTTACTATGGGACCTCAGGCGCGGGGTTCGTCTGCCATACGGTCAACCCGCGCCTGTTTCCTGAACAGCTGACCTATATCATCAACCACGCCCAAGACCGTGTTCTGTTCTTTGATGCGACTTTCATACCTTTGGTCGCGGCCCTGCAGGAGCATCTACCCGACGTACAGCATTTTGTGCTGATGGGGCCACGGAACGAGGAAGTCATCGCCCAAATCCCGGGCGTGAAATTCTATGACGAGTTTATCGAGACCGGTGACGCGGGTTTCCTGTGGCCAAGTTTCGATGAAAATACCGCCTCAAGCCTATGCTACACGTCTGGCACAACTGGGCATCCCAAGGGTGTGCTGTACTCGCACCGCTCGACGGTGCTGCACAGTTTCGGTTCGAATACCCGTGATGTGATTGGGTTTTCTGCGATGGACGTGGTGATGCCGGTGGTTCCGATGTTCCATGTGAACGCTTGGGGGTCGCCTTATGCCTGCGCGATGTCGGGCTCACGCATGGTGCTGCCGGGGCCGGGTCTGCATGGTGAGGCACTGGTCAATCTGATCGATACCTACGGTGTCACTTTGGCCATGGGCGTGCCTACGATATGGCAGGGGCTACTGGCCCACGCGGAACAATCTGGCAGTAAATTGGCCAGTCTACAGCGGACCGTGATCGGAGGTGCCGCATGCCCTCCGTCAATGATTGAGATCTTCCGCGAGGCCTTTGGCGTCGACACAATCCATGCCTGGGGCATGAGCGAGATGAGCCCTCTGGGTACCGCGAACCACCCTCTGGCCAAACATCGGGATCTGCCGTTGGAGGAGCAGCACAAGCTACGGGAAAGCCAGGGGCGACCGTGCTATGGCGTCGAACTTAAAATCGTTGACGATGACGGAAATGACCTGCCGCACGACGGTGAGACTCAGGGTGATCTTTTGGTCCGGGGTTATTGGGTTCTGGACAGCTACTTCCAGATGCAGGATGAAAACTTGCTGCAGGATGGGTGGTTTGCCACGGGTGACGTGGCCACACTGGACGCCGATGGATATATGACGATCCGAGACCGCTCCAAGGACATCATCAAGTCTGGCGGGGAGTGGATCAGTTCTGTTGAGTTGGAAAATATTGCCGTCGCCCATCCCAAACTGGCCACCGCCGCAGTGGTCGGCGTACCGCATCCGAAATGGGACGAACGCCCGTTGCTGGTCGCGGTCAAAGCGGAAGGCGAAAACCCGACCGAAGAAGAGTTGCTGTCTTTCTACGATGGTAAAATTGCCAAGTGGCAGGTGCCGGACAAGGTGGTATTTGTCGAAGCCTTACCACTGAACGCCACCGGCAAAATTATGAAACGCAAGCTGAGGGCGGATTTTGAAAATACCCTGAATGGCTGATCATCTATTAGGGGATATGGCTCCGGCGGTAGGGATCGAACCTACGACCAATTGATTAACAGTCAACTGCTCTACCGCTGAGCTACGCCGGAACGGTCCGCGCCGTATAGCAATCGGATTTCGTGACGTCCAGAGGGTGTTTGCAGTTTTTTCATGCAAGAAATTGATGGGGAACTGGAACCATTCGAAAATTGTTGTCCCGGTAGGTTTGGAGCCGAAAACCTCGCTCTATTGTTCGGTGATTGTGCTTGACCCGTATAGCTGTGCTTTCTAAGAAAAATTGGTTTTGCTCTGGGGGTTAGGTTGATTTGCCATCTGCGCTCTAAGGGCGTTCAACTTTGGAAGAAATTAGCATATGGTTCTGACTGAAGAGCAACGAAAAACCTGCAGATCAAAAATTGAGCCGTGGCGCGATGTGATGACTCGTGATCCCGTTGATGAGGCTCCCGAAGTGATCTTCTCGATACCTTTGATTTCTAAAGAAAAGGCCAATAATTGGTCGAAGGTTTGTTCCAATCTGACAAAAACCGTTGAAAGCCTCCGCCGTCAAACAAGTCCCAATTGGAAGGCGGTTATCTGTTGCCAGTCCAAACCAGACGGGATCGAATTTGACGATAAAGTGACTTTTCTGCCGTTCACAAGGATGCTTGAACGTACCGATAAGGCCCCTAAACGAAAAGCGATATTCGAGTTTTGCCGAGATTCCTTTTCGGGCGACAAATACCTGTTCTATTTAGACGCTGATGATTTGGCCCACCCAACTCTGGTGGAGTACATCTTGGATACGCGCGATCCGTCAGGCTATCTGGTTGATCGAGGTTTTCTTTACGACACGGTCGCAGGTAAGCTTGCGCCTCTCTATCGACCGACTCCAGATGTTCTGCAGAAACAGAAAAAAAAGATCCGTTGGACGCGCCAGCTTATCAGGCTTCGTAACATTGGCCGTCGACTGACTGGTCGCGAGGCTATCGAGTATCCAGCACGTTTGGCGCGTATGCGTTCGTTTGATTCTAAGTGCGGTTCATGTGTGGCTTGGCGCTATCGCTGCGGTGGCAATCGCGAGAACAGCCCCGATGTGCCGGAGTTTAGTCATTCATTCGTTCGCCCTGCGAGCGAGGAAGGGTTGGTCAACCTCCATAAAATCAGCTTTGAGGCTATGATTTATGTTGTTGGTCATGGAGAAAACCTTGAGGAACTCGTTGGTGGCGTGCAGCGAAAACTGGAATACGCTGACGAGTTTGGGTTGCCAGAACGCGAGGCAAAGAAAGTCCTGCATACCTTTGGTTTGTTGTGACTTTCAAAGCAATGCTGAAGCGTTTTGTGGTCAGTTCTGCCGTAAACTCGGAAAGGCCGAGATCTGGTTGGAAGGGCAGTGTTCAGACTTAAGTGTGCGTAATTTGCACAGGCCTTTGAAAGCTCACCAATCTCGATATTGATTTTGGCTCCGGCGGTAGGGATCGAACCTACGACCAATTGATTAACAGTCAACTGCTCTACCGCTGAGCTACGCCGGAACTGAGGGGCGTATAACAACCCGGATTTTCGCCGTCCAGAGGGGAATGTGACGTTTTCGCAAAAAAATTCTCAGGGCTCATGGCTGAATGTGAAACTGCGCATTGGCCGACAGCCTTTCCTCTGATACGACCTGAGATTTCCCTGCCAGATCAACAAGGTGGGCGAATACGTTTCTTGCAGCAGCAGGCAGCAGAGCAGGCGGTGTGTCCAGGTAGATGCGTTCCGCCAACTCTCTGGCCGTGCCGGGTTGTACTTTTAGAGCCTCCAGAATTTGGGTCTCGCGCTTCAGACGGTGATTTATCAACCAATCCAGCCGCGCAGAGGGATCGGATATCGGGGCGCCATGCCCGGCGTAAAAAACCGACCAGTCGCGCGTGCGCAGCCGATGGCAGGCTGCCATGAAATCTGTCAGATCACCGTCCGGAGGGGACACCAGAGAACTGGCCCAGCCCATGACGTGGTCTCCGGTAAAGCAGACGTCTCCCCAACCCAAGGCGATGTGGTTGCCCAGATGTCCTGGCGTGTGAATTACTTCAAGCTGCCAGCCATCACCAGAGATCGTCGCGCAATCAGGTAGTTCGAAATCAGGACGAAAAGACGTGTCGATTCCTTCGCCACCACCTGCAAGCCCTTGCTGGGCCAACTCGGTCATTACGGCGCTGCGACCGGTTTCGGGGCCGCCAAAAGCCAGAACAGGAGCGCCGGTGCGCTCGGCCAGCGACCGGGCAAGGGGCGAGTGATCCAGATGGCTGTGCGTGACAACGATATGGCTAATGCGCTGGCCGGGCTGCACCGCGTCCAGAATCGCGTCCAGATGTGCCTCATTGAGAGGGCCTGGGTCGATCACGGCAAGATCACCTGTGCCCAGCAGGTAAGTGTTGGTGCCGCGGTAGGTCATTGGGGATGGATTCGGGGCCAGAATACGCCGCAATCCTACTTGCAGATCTTCTGCCGGGCCAGCGGGCGGGTTGAAATCATCAGGGGCCTGCATTCGGGCTCTTTCTCTTGTCGGTTCAGCCCGTTAGGTTTAGCGCATGTCCGCGCAATTGCTCAAACTCTATATGCCACGCAGCCTGTATGTCCGTGCTGCGTTGATACTGGTTCTGCCGGTGGTTGTTCTTCTGTTAGTGGTTGGCGTCGCGTTTCTTCAAAAACACCTTGAAGACGTCACGGCGCAAATGACGCGCGCTGCGTCGCGCGAGGTGATGCTGGTGGTCGAGATTATGGAGAAGGCCGAAACCCAACAACAGGCGCTTGCGGCCGTCCGACC
The DNA here is from genome assembly GCF_040329455.1 of Ruegeria sp. SCP11. Taxonomy (NCBI): domain Bacteria; kingdom Pseudomonadati; phylum Pseudomonadota; class Alphaproteobacteria; order Rhodobacterales; family Roseobacteraceae; genus Ruegeria; species Ruegeria sp. SCP11. The sequence continues at coordinate 479,264 of NZ_JBDZYG010000001.1, forward strand.
CGATTTGCAAGCGCTGGAAATGAATGCTCATTTCCTGGGTGTGAACGAAAAGCCGGTGATTGGTCATCGCCGCTGGTACGATTTCATTGCGCCGCGGGTAACAGCGGACTTGCAAGCTTTGCTACCCGATCTTGTCGCTGTTGCCCTTCCAAGTGGGGATGAGGCACGGGTGTACATGCAGACACATCTTGGAGTGTTGCAACTGACATTTGATCGCCGTCGCTTGTCACCGACAGCTCCGCATCAATTGATCGTGACGATGGTATTCTTTGCCGTCATCATGACGTCGATTTCGTTTCTTTACATGCGCAATCAGTTGCGCCCGATTACCCGATTGGCCGAGGCAGCGCAGGCTTTTGGCCGTGGCAGGGTGGTGCCGTATTCGCCCGGCGGCGCGATCGAAGTGCGCGCGGCGGGAAGTGCGTTTCTTGATATGCGAGCCCGTATCGAACGCCAGATGGAACAGCGGACCATGATGTTGTCTGGTGTCAGTCATGATCTGCGTACCCCTCTTACGCGTCTAAAACTTGGTCTGTCGATGTTGCCCGAGGATGAGGCCGCCCCTTTGCAACAGGATGTTGATGAGATGCAGTTGTTGCTGGACGCTTTCCTCGAGTTCTCGCGCGGGGCATCCGAAGGAACGCCGGAAACTGTTGAACCTAAAGCATTCTTGGAGCAAATCGTTAAAGATGCCCGGCGGGCTGGGTATGAGGCCGATCTCGTTTCAGTCGAGGGAGAGGGTACGGTGACACTGCGCCCCACAGCCATAAGGCGTGCGGTTGAGAACCTGATCGGAAACGCGGTTCGCTATGGTAATCGCGCCGATGTCAGCCTGTCGGTCACGCCAAAGTCCGTTCGTATCCGGGTCGAAGATGACGGGCCGGGTATTCCACCGGAGCAGCGATCTGAGGCGGTTAAACCTTTCTCGCGTCTCGATCCGGCGCGCAACCAGAATCAGGGCAGCGGCGTGGGGTTAGGACTGGCGATTGTGTCCGATATTGCGCGCGCTCATGGTGGTGTTCTGCGCCTGAGCACCAGCGATCAACTGGGCGGCCTCTGCGCCGATATCATCATCGGTCGCTAAGTAGCGACGCTGCATAAGTGCTACATGGTTAACCCAAAGACGCAGTTTTCCAGGTGCTTCCAATTCAGTCCAATGTCTAAGTGGTATCTCGCCAAAAATGCGACCGCCGATTGGTCGGGTCGCTAGCGCAAACCGACGACCGATTTCTGCATCGCTACGATTAACGCATCCCGCCTTTGGGATAGTTCTGCCGGAGACTTTCCGGCGGCTTCAGCTTCTACTCCCTGCGTCAGCGTCCGGGTCACGTCTTCGGTCAAGTGAACCTGCCCAAGATCATCCCACCAACCGTTAAACGTGTCCGTGAAATGGTCGCAGAAGGCTTTTAAACCACCTTCACCCGCCCCGAGGTTGAACAGCATGGTCGGCCCCATCGCCGCCCAGCGCAGACCAGGGCCAGCCCAAACGGCCTTGTCCACATCCTCGACCGAAGCAACGCCTGACACCACAAGGCTGATCGCCTCACGCCAGATCGCGGCCTGAAGGCGGTTGGCGACGTGACCGGGCACCTCTTTGTGTAGGCGGATCGTGGTCTTGCCAACGGCTTCGTAGAACCGTTGCGCGTCTTCAACAACGCCGTCTGCAGTGTCCTCGTTGCCCAGAACCTCAACCAGAGGGATCAGGTGCGGAGGATTGAATGGATGCCCCAAAACGAAACGCGATGGGTCTTTCCATCCGGTCTGCATCTGGCTGAGCGTCAGGCCAGAGGCGGAACTGGCGACGATGGCATTGGGTGCAAGAGCAGGTTCAATCTCGGCAAACGTCGCGTGTTTGATAGGCAACCGTTCGGGCACGTTTTCCTGCACAAAGGCGGCACCTTCGACTGCCTTGGCTGCGCTGGGGTGGAAGGTGATGGCGTCTGGGGTTCCGTTCTGCGTCAGCCCCAGATCGGTCATCGCTGACCATGCGGTTCCGATGTAGTCGCGCACCTTGCGTTCCACTTCGGGGTCCGGGTCGAACACGGAAACTGAACGCCCGGAGGCTAGAAACAAGGCCGCCCAGCTGGCACCGATTACGCCGCCGCCCAGGCAGGCCGTATGCTGAAAGTCCATCAGAATAATCCTGGATTAAGAGGGGAGGCCGCGGTCATGCCGCCGTCCACGGTGAACAGTTGGCCGGTGGCAAAACCTGCCTCGTCCGAAGCCAGCCAAACGGCCATGTTGGCGATATCCTCGGGCCTGCCAAAGCGGCGCATAGCGTGGCGTGCCAGTGCATCCTGCCGCGCAGCCTTAGGGTCTGCGGCAAGGTCAAAGCCCGCGTCCAACATGCCCGTTTCGATCCAGCCCGGGCAGATCGCGTTGCACCGTATCTTGGGGCCATGATCGACGGCGATTGACCGGGTCAACCCGTGCACAAACGCCTTTGACGCATTGTAGAGCGCCATCGAAGGGTCCGCGACAGTACCCGAAATCGACCCGATATTGATGATCGACCCACCCTCGGGCATCCGGGGGATATAGGCGCGACACAGGTTGAACACACCCTTGCAATTGGTTCCGATCACCGCATCCCAATCCGCGTCCGAGCTGTCAGTGACAGTCTTTTCAACCTGAACGCCTGCGTTGTTGACGAGGATATCCGTCCCGTCTGTTGTGTAGGCCAAGTCTTCGACAGCCGCCGCATCGGTGACGTCCAGCGGATACCATTTGATGTTCTTATCCAAACCCTCTAGCCTTGGACCACGGCCGCAGGTGGTGACCGCTGCGCCTTCGCGGGCAAATGCCTCGACAATTGCGCGACCGATGCCTTGCCGACCTCCGGTGACCAGCGCTCTTTTTCCTGCAAGCCGCATCAGTGCGCCACCATTACGTGCCGGACTGACGAATAAGCATCTAGGGCATAGACGGACATATCGCATCCGGTACCCGATCCCTTCATCGCGGCCCAGGGCATTTCGGCGGCGGGCATCCCGTGGGTGTTTACCCATGTCATGCCGTAGCGCAGTTGCGCGGTCATCTTCATCGCGGTTGAGATGTCCTTAGTCCAAACCGAAGAGGCTAGACCATACCGCCCGGCATTGGCGATGCGTAGCGCGTCTTCGGCCTCGGCGAAGCGTGAGAGGGTGACGACAGGCCCGAAAACCTCGCTGCAGGCAATCTCGGCGTCATTGTCGACATTGGACACGACGGTCGGCTGGTAGAAGAAGCCCGAGCCATCCCCAAACTTGCCGCCCACTACGATCTCGGCGCTGCACCGGGCGCGGTCGACAAATCCTGCAACACGGTCGCGTTGAGCGGCGGAGACGATAGGGCCCATCTCAGTGCCGCCCCCCTTGGGGGCGCCGATCTGGATTTGGCTGACCTGATCCGCCACGGCGGCCACCACCTTATCGTAGACCGTATCCTGCACCATCACCCGGCAGGGCTGGGCGCAATCCTGACCGGCGTTGAAGAACGAACCGTACCGGATCGTCTCGGCCACCGCATCGATATCGGCGTCGTCAAAGACAATGACCGGAGCCTTGCCGCCGAGTTCCAGATGCACATGGCGGATCTGGTTAGAGGCGGCTCGCATCGCTGCCATGCCGGTGGCAGGAGATCCGGTGACCGAAATTCCTTCGATCCGAGGATCGTTGATCAGGCTGTCGCCAACCGACGCTCCGCGTCCATGCACCACGTTCAACACGCCCTTCGGGAGCACATCCTCCAGCAACTCCGCCAGCCTCAGCGTGGCCAGTGGCGTTATATCTGACGGCTTCATGACGATGGTACAGCCTGCAGCCAGCGGCGAGGCGATCTTCCACGCGGCCATCATCAGAGGGTAGTTCCACGGTGCAATCGAAGCGACTGGGCCAATTGGGTCCTTGCGGATCATTGAGGTATGACCGGCTGCGTACTCTCCGGCCACCGACCCGTTCATGGTACGCGATGCCCCAGCCATGAAACGGAAGGTGTCGATGGTCAGCGGCATTTCTTCATCGCGGGCCATGGGCCAGGGTTTGCCAACGTCGAGCGTTTCCAATTCGGCCAGTTCTTCGATGTTCGCTTCGATCACATCCGCTATCGCATGCAGGTATCCTGCACGTTCGGCAGGTGTCACCAAGCGATAGCTTTCAAAAGCTTCGTGCGCTGCTCGGGTCGCGGCTTCGATCTGTTCCGGCGTGGCCTCGGGCACATGCGCCACGGGTACTCCGGTCGCGGGGTCCAGAACGGGCAAGGCGTCGCCGCCGCCTTCGATTAGCTCTCCGTTGATCAGCATCTTTGTCTGCATGTTCTCCCCCATCAGAAAGCGGTCTGGTCGCCACCTTTGAGGCCCAGCCGTTGGCGGGCCTCGTCTGGCGTTGCTACCGTCAGACCAAGATTTTCGATGATCGAGCGGATTTTGCGGACCTGTTCAGCGTTGGACTTCGCCTTCTGACCCGGCCCGATATAAAGACTGTCCTCCAGCCCAACCCGCACATTGCCGCCAAGGATTGCAGCCTGTGTCGTGAACGCCATCTGGTGGCGCCCGGCTGCCAGAACCGACCACTCGTAACTGCCGCCAAAAAGCTTTTCAGCAATGGTGTGCATGTGCATCAGGTTGTCCGGGTCGGCACCGACTCCGCCCAGAATGCCGAACACCATCTGGATGAAGAAAGGCGGTTTGACCCAGCCCTGATCGACCACCCAGGCGAGGTTATAAAGATGGCCCAGATCGTAGCATTCGAATTCGAACTTTGTGCCGTGGCCGTCCCCCAACTCCTTCATCGCATATTCGATATCGGCGAAAGTGTTGCGGAAGATGAAGTCGCGGGTCATGTCCAGAAACTCGGGCTCCCAGTCATGTTTCCAGCCCGCGTATTTCTGCATCATCGGGAAGATGCCGAAATTCATCGAGCCCATGTTCATGCTGGCCATCTCCGGACTGGCTCGCAGGGCGGCGCGCAGCCGTTCCTCGCGCGTCATGCCCAAGCCGCCGCCGGTCGAGACGTTCATCACCGCGCCCGTTGCCTGTTTGATGCGTGGCAGGAATTGCATGAACAACTCGGGATCTGGGTCGGGCTTGCCGTTCTCGGGGTTGCGGGCGTGCAGGTGGATGATCGACGCTCCGGCCTCGACCGCACCGATGCTGGCGTCGGTGATTTCGTTCGGCGTGATCGGCAGGTATTCCGACATAGTCGGCGTGTGGATGCCTCCGGTGGGGGCGCAAGTGATGATGACGGGTTTGCTCATCAGATTGCTCCCCACGCGCCACGCGGGTCCTGATCGACGATCTCGATGACATCGCCGGGGCGGGCGACAGTGATATGAGAAAACGCGCTGTCCGCCGTGGCACCGTGCCAATGCGGGTGACCGGCGGGGATGGCCACCACGTCACCAGGTTCCATGATCTGTTCACCATTTTCGTCGGCGATGATGCCGCGCCCCAAAGTTGCGATCAGAACCTGATCAACTTTGTGGATATGCACCCGGTTTCGCTCACCGGCGCCAAAGTTGACTATGTAGAGTTCGACATCCTTGGTCTCGGGGAGGCCGACCAGAGGGGCAAACGTAATCTCGTTGCCCACGAATAAATCACCGGTTGCCGGTTTGGTGTTGGTTTGGCTCGATTTGATAACTTTCATAGCTTCATCTGCTGAACTTGCGCGCTCAGCCCTCCATCCAGAACCCAGAGTTGCCCGCTGGCATAGCGGGCTTCGTCCGAGGCCAACCAGTTAACCAGATTAGCGATATCCTCGGGCGTGCCATAGGTGCGCATCGGGTGCACGTCGCGCACGGCTTGTTGCAACTGGTCTATGGTCTTGCCACCTCCGCCCGAACCGTCCCCAGTGAAAAAGCTCTGCAACATGGGGGTGTCCACATAGCCGGGGCAGATGGCGTTGACGCGGATACCCTCGGGGCCGTGATCGCAGGCCATCGCTTTGGTCAGCGCGTGGACAGCGCCCTTGGTCGCGCAATAGGCAGCAAGGCCTGGGTCAGCGATGAACCCGTCATAGCTGCCGAAATTGATGATCGAGGCGGTGCCGTCTTTGACTGCCTTCCGCATCAGGGGCAGGGCGTGTTTCGAGGTCAGGAAGGTGCCGGTTACATTGACAGCAAAGGACAGATTCCATTCTTCCAGCGTGGTTTCTTCGATGGTTTTCTCGATCTCGATCCCCGCGGCGTTGACCAGAATATCCAACTGACCTGCATCCGCGCCGACTTTTTCCATCGCCTCGATTGCGTCGGCTTCTTGTGTGACGTCCAGTTTGACAAAGATGCTTCCGTCATCGTCATGCGCGGCCAAAGAACCCTGCGGCGTCAGATCGGCAGCGTAGACTCGCGCGCCTTCGCGCAGGAACCGCGCTACGATGGCGCGGCCAATCCCACCGCGTCCGCCGGTAACAAGGGCGGTTTTGCCTTCCAGCATCATTCGTTAGTCTCCTTCAAAGGCGGATAGCGATAGCGTGTCGCCGCAACCGTCCAATCCATGTGGTTGCGCACGTAGTCTTGCGAAGCATCGCGCGGCGGGTTGTAGTCCCAGCTCTCGACCGGGTTGGCCTCCATCGCGGCATGCAGGGCGCGGCGGGATTTTTGCGTGGCAATGACATCTGCGCGGAGTTTTTCACTGTCCCAGCGTTGAGAAACGCGGGCCGCGAATTGCGTGGCTTGGTCGGCGTAATCCGGGTCCTCAGCGCGGTTCACCTTTTCCAGCGGGTCGATTGCCAGATCGTATAGCTGCGGAGGGTCCGGGTCGCAGTGGATATATTTCAACGGCCCACTGCGGATCATGAAGACCGGATAGGGCGTCATCTCGGCGCAATATTCGCCGATAGCTTCGTCGGTCGAGTCAGCTTCTCCGCGCGCCAGCGGCATAAGAGAGCGGCCGTCTACCGGTTCACCAAACATAGCATCGCTGCCTCCGGCAATGTCAATGAAGGTGGGCAGCAGATCGAGCAGCGAACAGGCGTTCGACGCCGTGCCCCGCGAAACTCCGGGGCCAGCCATGATTAGTGGCACGCGAGCAGAGTATTCGAAGAAGTTCATTTTGTACCACAGGCCGCGCTCGCCCAGCATATCGCCGTGATCGGCAGTCACGATAACTATGGTATTGTCCAGTTCGCCAATCTCGTCGAGCGCCTTCACCATCGCACCCAGCTTGCTGTCGAAATAGCTGACATTGGCCAGATAGGCGCGGCGGGCACGGCGGACTTCTTCCTCGGTTAGGGAGATATAACTAGCCTCGATCCCGTCCATTACCCGGCGCGAGAACGGGTCCTGTTCCTCGGGCGTCAGGGTGAATTCTGGCATGGGGACGTCATCGTCCGTGTAGAGGTTCCACCATTCCGGCTTGGCCACATAGGGATCGTGCGGGTGGATGAAACTGGCCACCAGACAGAACGGAGCCTCGTCCCCGGCAGCCCGATCTCGCCCCCGGTCGATCAGCCAGCGGCGGGCGGCGAATTCGACCTCGTCATCGTAATCGGTCTGAAAGGTGGCGATGGCCTCGCCGCTTTCCTTGACCGTTTGCATGTTGTGGTACCACTTGTCGATGCGCTCGTCCGGGGCCTCCCAATCCGGGGTCCAGGCGAAGTCCGACGGGTAGATGTCGGTGGTCACGCGGTCCTGAAACCCGTGTTTCTGGTCAGGGCCGACGAAGTGCATCTTGCCGGACAGGCAGGTGCGATATCCCAACGCCCGCAGATAATGCGCAAAGGTGGGGACCGAGGCGCGGAACTCGCTGGCATTGTCATAGGCCGCGATCCGGCTGATCAATTGCCCCGACATGAAGGCAAAACGCGAAGGGGCGCAAAGCGGAGAGTTGCAATAGGCCGCATCAAAGCGCATGCCTCGCGCGGCCAGAGCATCCATATGAGGCGTCTTCACAGTCGGATGGCCGTAAGCGCCACAGAAGTGCGGCGCCAGTTGGTCGGCCATGACCACGACGATATTGGGCCGCCTCACGGTGCGGCCTGTGCGTAGGCGTCCAGAACCAGCCCGTGGAAGTGGTGAACAGCATGCTCGGATTTGCCCGAGCCATTCGGGTCATGCACGATGCGCCCTTGGGTGAAGGCGGGCGTGCTCATTCCGCGCTGCACGCTTTCGACGATGTCGATATCTTCGCGTTGAAGTACCTCGTCCAGATAGCGGATTGCTTCCAACTCCGCCTCGTCGGGTTCGGGCGTTTCAAGGAAGAAATCATAAGTTTCCAGTGTGCGATCTGGCCCCATCGGGATGATATTCAGCACAATCATCGACGACCGCCCCGGATAACGCATCAGGCAGGTCGTGGGCCACAGCCACCAGACCGCATGGGTTCGCACAGTTGCGTTCGAGACGTCATAAGCGGTGTTCGCTCCCTTGCCTGCCTCGGCCATGTGGCTGGAGTAGATGCCGTAAGTGGTTACCTTATAAGTGTCCATATCCACCAGATCGCAGAAATCCTTGTGCGCTGTCGGGCAGTGGTAGCATTCCAGAAAATTGTCGACGACATTCTTCCAGTTCGACTTGATGTCATAGGTCAGCCGGTGACCGAAGGTCAGGTTTTCGATATCCGGTGCCCAATGGCGGATTTCGGTTTCCAGATTGCCGGAGACCTCGCGCAAAGACAGCGCATCGGGGTCGAGATTGACATAGATGAAACCCGCAAACTCCTCGACCTGCACCTGATCCAGACAGATGTCTTTGGTGTCGAACCCGGTCAGGCTCTCGGTTTCGGGCGCGCGGACCAACTGGCCGTCCAGCTTGTAGACCCAGGCGTGGTAGGGGCACATGATGCGGGTTGTTTCGCCTTCACCAGACAGTAGATGATGGGCGCGGTGTTTGCAGACGTTATAGAAGGCGCGCAGCGTGCCTTCGCGGTCGCGTACTACGGCGATGGGGCGGTTGGCGATCTCGACCGTCACATAAGATCCGGGCGTGCGCAGTTTTTCGACGTGGCACACCCATTGCCATGTCTTGGCGAGGATTTCATTCAGGTCGACCTGATGCCAAGCCGGATCCACATATGCCTCGGCCTTCAAGGATTGCGTGTTGAACGGGTCGGGGCTGAACCCATCTGAGATTCGGTCGAATTGCTCTTTGGACGGTAGCGCGGTCATTCTGGGGGCTCCACGTAACTCGCCCGGGACTGGCCCGGAGGATTAACTTGCTGCGTATGTGTATATGTTCCCCGGAAAAATGACCCGACGCTTAACTTCTTGCGCCATCAAATTTGCTTTTATCGCCTCTCGGCAAGGTTACGCTTTGGGTTTTCGGTGCATGGGCCAGGCGCGGTATTCGAAGGGAACCCGACCTTCGATCCGGTCCTGACTGGGCGGTAACCCGAAACGGTCTTTGTAGGACTTGCTGAAATGAACCTGACTGGCAAATCCTGACGCCATCGCGACCTGCGCAATCGGCAATTCGGTCTGCGTCACCAGCCCGCGCGCCCTGTCCAGCCGGATGTCGCGATAATAGAGGGCAGGGGTTTTCTTAATATAAGTCGCAAACAGCCGGTCGAGCTGGCGGTGCGAGATACCGGCTATATTGCAGATTTCGGGAATCGGCAGGGGGTCTTCCAGATGGGTCTCCATCACCTGAATGGCTGCTTTCAGAGTGGCCGGGACAAGTGCCCCCAACGGCTCGCTGCCTTCGGGCTGCTGCATGGCGGCAGGACCGCGCAACCGGTCGTGAAAAATGTAGCGTGCTGCCGCGTTCGCTAGCGCGCTGCCATGTATCCCCTGAACGATCTGCAATGCGAAATCCACCGCCGCCCCTCCGCCGCAGCAGGTCACCCGGTTTCCGTCCAGCGCGTATAGGTTCTCGACGACTTCAGTGTCGGGGTACAGCTCCTGAAAAGCGTCGATATGCTCATAGTGGACAGTCGCGCGCCGCCCTTTCAGCAGCCCGGCCTGTGCCAGAACGAAAGCCCCTGTGTCCAGCGCGCCTAGCGTGGCACCGGATCGTGCCCATTTACGCAATGCGCTGCCAAGCCGTTCGGTCATGTGCTTTTCGGGGTTCCAACTGGTCGAGACAATGGCGATGCCCGGCTGTTCCGCGCTAAGTTCGCTCAAACCCTGTGTGTCAACGCTAGTCCCGTTGCTGGACACACAGAGCCCACCGGATTCTGATGCGATCTGCCATTTGAAATAAGTCCGGCCGTCCAGGTAATTGGCAGCACGGAACGGATCAATAAATCCCATCGTGGCCGACATGTTGAAGCTGGGCGCGACGATAATGATGAGGCGGGTTGTGGGCTGGATCGTCTCAATCATGTCCTGATGAACTCGCTAGCAACTTCTCAAGGTAACAGAAAGCAATTTGTGACGATCGTGCAAGTTCAGATAGAGCGTGTCTGTGACCAACTGCGTAGGCAGGCAAACGAATGCGGTCAGCAGCATGAGCCGGCATTTTCCCGACAAAAATCAATCGTGTTGCCGAGCGGGCGGCACCAAAGGTGTCAAATAGTTCCAAACGGATGCACTTAGTGTCGGATGGGAGCGCAGAGAGGCCTTTTGTGTAACCTCGAACCTCCAAATAATTCCCAGTGAACGGCCGATGCATTCTGCGCGGCGACGGTGAAATCGTCCTCCGTTATCGCCCAGCCCCGCTCTACACGCCCTGTATCGTTCGGCGGCGCGTTCTCCTGCGGCCTCATCAGTCAGCATCATCACAACGGCTCGATACCCGTATCTCTCGCCATTGATGCATTCCTCAACGTTCTCTTCAGTCGAGCCTTTGTACTTGGTGCATTCAGATAGAATGAAGGTCTCACTCTTGGATGGGACGGGAATGTTTGCATCTGGCCATGCTAACTCGCCCGCCGAGGCGGAAGCAGCGCTGATGGCTGCAAGCAATACAACGTGTGATGCACGCATTGACAGCCCCCCAAGAAAATCGGGGTATTCAAATCATACCACGATCCGGAATTTGGAACGAACTTTATGTTAGCGCGATGGAAGCGGGCGTTGGGCTGGACGTGGAATTAGCATCCGAAAGTCTGACTGACTGATACAATGTAGGCTTGGCCCAATTAGACTCGGTAGGTTTTTGCCAATAGGATATTTTTAGCGTTCTTTGCGTTTTTTCGATGCATTTAGCTGTCCGTATGTAACTTTTTCAAATTGGATCCTGCGATTGTTTTGTTGAGGTAGTTGCTATGAACCTGTCACGATTATCACTTTTGCTGGTGGTGTTTATTGATGTGATGGGTTTTGGCTTGATTGTTCCAATTTTCAACACGCTTCTGTTGAACCCCCAACAACCCTTCCTACCACATGGAACACCCGCAAACATTCGCCAGCTCGACTACACGATCTTAATTGTTGTTTTCTTCCTTTTTTACTTCTTCGGAGCTGCCTTTATCGCCAAGCTGTCGGACTACATCGGACGAAAAAGCGGCATATTGATTTGTCTAACCGGAGCGTTGATCGGGTATTTTCTTACAGTGCTCGCGATCATGTCATCCAACTATTGGCTATTGCTGTTGGGCAGGGCAATTTCTGGCTTCACGACCGCAAATCAACCCATCGCTCAGGCAGCTTTGATCGACATCAGTAATGACGATCAGGAAAAATCAAAAAACCTGGGGATGATCGTTGCGGCCGCCGCTCTGGGTCTACTTGGGGGGCCTTTGATTTCCGGGCTTCTCAGTGACCAAAATTTGATGGGATCATCGGCATCGCTTGAACTGCCTTTTTATGTCGCGATCGGCCTTATCCTGATCAATATGGCACTTATCGTCTTTTTCTTCTTTGAGCTTGATTTTAAAAAGAAAAAGGTCGATTTTGGCCCCTTGGATGTGGTTGCCAATCTTTGGAAAGTCCGGTCTCACCCCGTCGTTCTGCGGCTTTCGGTTGTCATGTTGTTTTCGCTCATGTGCCTGAATGCGTTTTTCTTTTTCATCGACACCTATCTTTTGACGAGGTTCAATTTCGGCACACTTCAAAACAGCATGGCACTTGCCGTGTTTGGGGGATCAATGGCTTTTGGTAGTGCCTATCTGACGGCGCCACTGCATGAACGCTACAAAAAGTTCCCCATTTTATACGTTTCCATCGCGGCGATGGGGGTAGGGATATTGGCATTCATGCTGAATCCCGTGGCCGATCTTTCTTATGTTCTGATCGTGCCCATAACCATTGCATTTGCGATCATGTACCCGACAATGTTGTCTCTGTTTTCCGGAAGTGTGGGGCCTACCGAACAAGGGTGGGTGATGGGGGTAACGGTGGCAATTTATGCACTGGGCTCGGGAACAATTACGGCTTTGAGCGGTTCTCTTATGGCCGTCAACCTGAGGATGCCTTTCCTTATCGCAATCGCTTGTTGCATCTTGGCATTGGTTGCGATGGCAAAATTGTTTAAATACCCGGGTGTCCAAGCGCTTGATAAAAAGGGTAAGTGATCTCTGGCGTCATGGTTGCAGTCGGTCGGGTTGCGCGGTTTAGCGCGCGCGCAGTAGGCTCGTAAGAGATTGCAGTTCATTCTACTTACAATTCATTGGGAGCCTTGAGATGAACATTCGCACCTTGCCGCTAATATTGCATTGGCAATATTGGACCGTTTCGAACATCCGGACCTTTTTTCTTCGCTTTGTTTCCAAAACAGTTTGCGCCATGGGTTTCTTGTGTGTCCTGAGCGGTAGCCTGCAAGCTGAGGATCTGACCGGGACAGAGGATTTGGTGAATACAATCTGGGTGACCAAAAGCGGATATTCCTACGTTTCGGTTACAACCGATGGCACCATCGAGTCTTTTGAAGGGGCAAATTTCGCCATTGAATTTCTGGAAACAAAGCACGGCGTTCTGGTTGCGCGGGTTCGATGGATCAGTCCGGAGGAGCAGCTAAGCGAAACTCAGTACGTGCTGTTTGTACCTGACGGTGTTGGCGGGCTATCATTCCAGGCAGCCGGCGCGCCTGACGTGGTCGGCGGTGCTGCAAACGGTACCATGCGCACAGTCGGCGATGACGCAGCATTGTTCACGAGCTTTAACCTAGAGAAGGGTCGTGCAGGTTCGATCAATACGACCTTGACCAAAGTCGATACGCTTCCGGCCAAATTCGAGGCAAAGAAATGAAGGCCAATCGCTAGTTTCGAAAGCTGTGAGTTCTGTTTCGCCAATTGGATTCTGTGAGTGTCGCTCCGGCCATTTTGTCAATATCAGGCGAGCATCCATTGGGCATATGCTTGCTTGGGTGGCTCTGACTTATGCCGTCATGCTGTGCCCTTCTAAGAGGTACAGGCAAGACACCGGAAAAACGTTCCGTATGGAAAAACCAGTTTTCAGGTCGTGGTCGAGCACTCATTGGCAATGTTTGCGCAATGCTTCTTTGGTTGCGCCACTTTGTTGATCGAATTGCCATAGAGAGGCTCGGCGCTAACAACCTCTTCATTGCGTGACATATCGAAGGCTGGGTTTTCCGCTGACTCATCAGTGAAGCGGCATAAAAATTGATCTCGACAATTTGAAGCAGGATTTATTGACTTAAGCTGTTGAACAATACAGTAGGGAACCTTCCTGCGGTCGTGGCTGAAGAAGAACTTTTTCAGTCATTTCTCTAAAAGATTCAAAGAATAAAGTGCCACCGTTCAAATCCGTCGTAATCTTCACCTTGGTTTTCCTCTTCTTTGCGGTGTCAGTTCGAAAGCTGCTGAAGAAGGCTCGAAAGAAACGGGCAAAGAAGCGAGTTCGGCGTGAAGAGACGACGACCGCCAGACTCAATATTCTAATATCGGGCATAAAGCATCGATCTGAAGGCAAGGCTGTGACCTTCGACATGCCTATCGATAACGTTGACGCCTATATTGTATGGGAAGAGCCAAACCGTGCCGAAACGCCAACTCTTCACATTGGTCGCAGTGGCGAAAGGTATTCGACTATCACTGGGGTTTGGTGGCTTGACGAAACGTCTTTCTTAGCCAATCACCGAAGCGGGCTGCGTATGGCGATATTTCATGTCAACAATCCGTCCCAGCCAGTCTGGAAAGCCGAACTTGATTATCCGACAGACGACATCGCCGCAAAACGGATCGACGAAACTACATGGGAAGCTTCTGTTAGCGGTTGTTGGTCCAGTATCTATGGCCGATATCGGATCAATAGATCCAGATCCGTGCCTTGGAACTATCAATCAACCCATTTGGACACACGGCCACATGAGACAAAAGATTTTGCTCATGGTGTAGCTTACGATGATGAAGGGCAGCTTTGCTATACCCTTTCAACTGGGAAAAACCCTCGGTTCAACATCGGCGAGACGACCTACAAACTTCCTACTCCTTGGGGGGTGAGGGACGTAATATATGACCCAGACCGGCAAAGGTACATTGCGATTGCCGTTTCTGCGAATCCAAAACTTACGGCTTATGGCGGCGTAAAATCAAGTCTCTGGGTCAAGGCCAAAGCTGGTCATCGCTGGAAATGCATAGGCGTGTATAAAAACGTTCACTCAGACTCTTTGGGTGTGTGGCGGGATCGAATCTGGCTTCCGGATCAGGTTGGCAACCGGCTTCTCGCTGTTGATGCTAGAACCGGGAAAGTCGAGTTTATCTGTAAAGGCAACAGCTTTGATTTTCCTCACGGACTAGGAGTGTCACCAACTGGCAAGATCGCCGTTACAAACTATGGGACGAGTAGTGTAACAATTGTCGACGGGGACAAGCTGCTTGCACATTCTGGGCTCGGGGCAAGGAACAGTAAAAATACGTTTACTACCGGCGTCTCGATCCCAGTCAAAGCGCGCGCCTAGCAGCCACGCGCGGCAAACATATAGACCACAAATAGTACGCCTACCGCTATCTGCGACCTGCCTCATATCAGGGCAAGTCGATATGACCCTGCCGAGGGGCAAAAATTAAGGTTTGCTACGCTGGTTCAGAATCTTTCGACGCAGTAAATCCGCCAATAACCCCTACGGGTGCTGTCAATTCACCCTACACTGGCCATTCACCCAGTCTTGGTAGAAGCAGACCCAGTACCTCACGCCACCATCATTGGTTTTTGATGAGGTGCTCATCCGCGCGCCGGGAGCAAAGCGCCCCGAACCACAACCGTTTGCGCAATTTCCGTATGAAGTACGCCAAGAGAATATAATTGGAACGTCGCACATGTTTTGGAAGTACAGAGATCTGTTATTGTAGAACGAATACACACAGCTTGACTGAGCGGATGCGCCACCGCCAATGAACAGGGCAACAAAAATGCAGACAATTCGAAACTTTAACATTTTTTAACCTCCAAATTCCGTAAGCAACAAAAATAAACTCAAATTATACCACGGGCTTCCGGTGCTTCAAAATTGCGGCAAACCCACCTCTATTTCATGAGTAACAACTGGATGAAACACCTCCAGACAGCTTCTATCCTAGCCCTTGCCACTGCGGCCTATGCGGATGGCACTCCGGTGCACCTGAACCGCATGGATGCCCCAGAAGTCAGCACGTGATCAGTGCAAAGCGCTAAGCGCTGGATGGTGAACTATTGCGCGGCAAGTCGATTTCGTGTGACTTGAACGGTGAGCCACCATGACCGCTGGGTAGGGGTGTGCTATGCTGGTGGGCAGGACATTAGGGCGGTAATCGCTGAAGGGTATGCATTGGACTACGCCCGGTCCTCTGGTGACCGGTGCAGGCATTTGGAAACCGCATCCGCCACTTCATGGATAAACCGGGCCGGTTATTGTAGATCACGATAGAGGGGACCGATATGGAACAGCAATTTGAAATCGGCGATACGTTTCTTCACCCGACACACTCGCGCCGTCAGAGATGCCATGTCCGGGGTTTTGTGGACGGCTTGCTAGTGGCGAGGTGGTGGCGGTTGTCCCGGCAGTATTGGCAGTACGAAGTTTTCGACCTCGACGCTCTGCAACTGCCAGCAAAAGCGAATGCCAAATAACTCGGCTTGATACTATTTGTCGGGGTTACTGAATGACGTCGTTGCGATGTGATATTCAATGACCTCACATTAGAGAGCTGGCTAGTGTCGCCAACTCGATGGTCAATCTGTCGTCACAGGCGGGAACCTCTCGATGACAAAACGTCCGTGAAAAATGTATCACTGTGTTCGCTGTGGCCGTTTTCGGCCATCTTTTTTTAAGGAGGCAGGGGAGGGTCTTCGTTTTCTTTTAGTCAAGTTCTGCAGTCAGGGGACGGTGACGATTGCTTGTTTTTAGCTTACTATATTTGTGTTTCACAAGGTCACTTATTTATTTCTTTAGAAAGGAACTGACTATGCGAGTTTTGTTTCTATTGGTCTTCGCACTTACGTTCTCCCAAGTTTCCAAAGTTTCATCTCAATCTGTGGAACAGGCCCTATCACAGGCGGTAGGTGAGATGAAAAAGGCAAATTCCCGTTTCGAGAGCGAAATAAAGGACACTTCGGAATTATATTCTAGATTAAGTGGTTTGCTGTCGTTCAGCGGATGTGATTGCGACATAGATAAAGGGTCTTGTTCGGCAGACGTAAAACTTGTTCCAGGGGAGGCACGGTCAGAGCTGATAATTACAGTTAGTGTTGCAAGGCCTTACTGTGCGCGTGTCGGAACGTTCATTACGACGCAGTGGGATATTGATAACAATACGCCCGCATACGAGAGCTTTAATTACTTGCGCGAACCCCAGCATTCAGAGTGGGTACATAATGCTGATTGGAATGGACGCCAGCCAGTGCTTCTAGATGACGTTTCCTGCAAACTTTGCGCGACCGGCGATAGCCAATTTTGTGAAGAAAGTAATGGGCTCGCGGAAAAGTATGGTCCATTGGCTTTGACGAATGCGCAGGCAGCAAAACAAATGGAAGAACCTGTTGCTCAAATGAAGGCTACAGCAACAGAGTCATGGGTGGAGTTAGCAGATTTAACGGCGTATCAAATGGGTCTCATCTATCAAACTGCGGATTTATACCAAAAGCTAGCTGACATGGTACAGACTCAAAGACAGTCTCGGTGTCATTAGACCTTTGTAAGGTTAGAGCAAAGTAGGATTCTGCGATTTCCGTTCTACCCACTTCCTGTTTTTATTAACCTTGCATGTTCCAGTGCTTGCCGCTTTCTCCTGCCTGCCTCATATCGGGGGCATGACGACATGGCCCGACCGAATCCCGTTTCATCTCCATAAAGAATTTGAGACCCGCCGGGTCGATGACTGGCAGACGGCGTTGTGTGTCTGGGTGAAAAGCCACGGGCTGAAACTCAAGCTGCTGTGGTGGGCGGATCTCGAGCGTAAGATAGCCGATCTGCACTCTTATCGCTTCTCGGCTGGGTCGCAGGACCATTGGGCGGTGATCAGGGAATGGTTGGAGCGCAATGATGTACCAGCGCTCGAAAAACTACCGGGATCGCCTGAGCTGGAATCGGTCGCAAATTACTGAATTTCGTGGGACACTCGTTTTGTAACCCATTGAAAACATATGAGCCACATCGGCCAGTTCGTGGGACACCCTGTCGTTGATTTTAAAGAATAAAGGCGGTTTTTGGTAGGCCCGGCAGGACTTGAACCCGCAACCAAAGCGTTATGAGCGCTCTGCTCTAACCAATTGAGCTACAGGCCCGCCATGCGGCTTTGAGTACCACGATGAACGTCCGCGTCAAGCCTGACCGTTGCAACATGTCGCACAATCGAATAACCCGCGCGGGAACCATTCATAAGGGGCTGGCCATGACGACGGGCAAGAACGGAATCACCTATGCCGATGCAGGCGTTGATATTGATGCGGGGAACGCTCTGGTCGACCGGATCAAGCCCGCGGCCAAGCGGACCAATCGTTCGGGCGTGATGAGCGGGCTGGGCGGATTCGGTGCTTTGTTCGATCTGAAGGACGCTGGGTATCAGGATCCGATCCTTGTGGGCGCGACCGACGGTGTCGGTACCAAACTGCGGATCGCCATTGATACAGGTGTGGTGGACGGTGTGGGCATCGATCTGGTCGCAATGTGCGTCAACGACCTGATCTGTCAGGGGGCCGAGCCGCTTTTCTTCCTGGACTATTTCGCCACTGGCAAGCTGGATACCGACACCGCCGCGCGGATCATTGAAGGTATCGCCGAGGGCTGCGTACAGTCCGGCTGCGCCCTGATCGGTGGTGAGACGGCCGAGATGCCGGGCATGTATCCTGATGGCGATTTCGATCTGGCCGGGTTCTCAGTTGGCGCGATGGAGCGTGGGGCGCATCTGCCTGCCGGCGTTCAACAAGGCGACGTTCTGCTGGGGCTAGCCTCGAACGGGGTGCATTCCAACGGCTATTCGCTGGTGCGCAAACTGGTTGAAATGTCGGGTCTGGGCTGGGACGCGGCATCTCCGTTTGGAGAGGGGACTCTGGGTGAGGCGCTGCTGACGCCCACGCGTCTGTACGTAAAACAGGCACTGCAGGCGATCCGGGCAGGGGGCGTGCATGCGCTGGCGCATATCACCGGCGGTGGTCTGACCGAAAACCTGCCGCGCGTTCTGCCCGAGGGGTTGGGCGCCGAGATCGACCTGAACGCCTGGGACCTGCCGCCCGTCTTCCGCTGGATGGCGGAAACTGGAGGTATCGCCGAGGCCGAGATGCTGAAGACCTTCAACTGCGGCATTGGCATGATCGTCGTCTGCACAGAAGACCGCGCCGACGAACTGGCCGCTTTGCTGACCGAGGCGGGTGAGACGGTTTCGCGTCTTGGCACTGTCTCCGACACGCCCGGCATGGCCTATTCGGGCAAGCTGCTGTGAGCCACAAGCGCGTCGCCATTCTGATTTCCGGGGGTGGGTCCAACATGGTGTCGCTGGTCGACAGCATGACTGGCGACCACCCGGCGCGGCCCTGTCTGGTGTTGTCGAATGACGCCGAGGCAGGTGGGCTGAAAAAGGCGGCAGAACGCGGCATCCCAACGGCCTCGGTGGATCACCGTCCGTTCAAGGGCGACCGCGCCGCGTTTGAGACCGAACTGCTGAAGCCGCTGGAACAGGCGCAGCCCGATATCGTTTGCCTCGCCGGGTTCATGCGGGTTCTGACCGGCGATTTCGTTTCACGCTTTCAAGGGCGGATACTGAACATCCACCCCTCGCTGCTGCCGAAATACAAAGGGCTCAATACCCATGCCCGCGCGATCGAGGCCGGGGATGCAGAGCATGGATGCTCGGTTCACGAGGTCACGGCCGCGCTGGATGATGGCCCGATCCTGGGGCAGGCGCGCGTGAATATCGAAGAGGGCGACACGCCCGAAGACTTGGCTGCCAGGGTGCTGGTGTGGGAGCACAAGCTCTACCCCGCAGTGTTGCGCCGTTACGCCAGTGGAGACCGGACTCGGGTGTTGCTGCCCTGAACGTCTCAGGGTGATTTACACATGTGTCATAATCGGCCTATGGTCTGCACTACGGCTGGGTACGGACAAGATGATCAGCCGAAGAAAACAAGAGCAAGAACAGCACCGCGCATGAAAACCCTGACAACGACGCAAGAGCTGGCCGATTTCTGCAAGGCCGCGGCGGAATATGACTATGTCACCGTAGATACCGAGTTTCTGCGCGAACGCACCTACTATTCGAAACTCTGTCTAATTCAGTTGGCTGTCCCGTCCGAGGATGAAGATAGTGCCGTGCTGGTTGACCCACTGGTCGATGGATTGTCTCTGGACCCGCTCTACGAGCTGTTTGGCAATGAGGATGTTGTCAAGGTCTTCCACGCCGCCCGACAGGACCTTGAGATATTCTGGGTCGAGGCGGGAGTATTCCCCAAGCCACTGTTTGATACGCAGGTCGCGGCGATGGTTTGCGGCTTTGGTGAGCAGGTGGGCTATGAGACACTTGTTCGCAAGGTTTGTAAGCAGGGGGTCGACAAGACCTCACGTTTTACCGACTGGTCGCGACGGCCGCTGTCAGAGGCACAAAAGACCTATGCTCTGGCCGATGTCACCCACCTGCGCCAGATCTACGAATTTCTGGCGGCGCAGTTGAAGAAGACGCAGCGCAGCCATTGGGTGGCGGAGGAGTTGCGAACTCTGACCCAACCAGAAACTTATGACATTCGTCCTGAAGACGCATGGAAACGCGTGAAGACTCGGACAAATTCGGCCAAGTTCCTCGCCGTTGTGCGCGAGTTGGCGCAGTTCCGCGAAGCCTATGCGCAGGAAAACAACGTTCCGCGCAGCCGGGTTTTCAAGGATGACGCGCTGATCGAACTGGCCTCTACTAAGCCCAAGTCGCCGTCCGATCTGGGGGGCTCGCGCCTGTTGCTGCGCGAGGCGCGCAAAGGTGCGATCGCAGATGGGATTTTGGCAGCAGTAAAGAAAGGCGTGAACTGCCCTGCTGATCAATTGCCGAGCGTCGACAATAGCCGGGACAAGTTGAAGGTTAACCCGGCACTGGCGGATTTGCTGCGCGTGCTGTTGAAGTCGAAAACCGAAAGCTCGGGTGTGGCGGCCAAGCTGATCGCCACCAGTTCTGAACTGGACCAAATCGCTGCAGGTGAGCGGGAACTGCCCGCAATGTCAGGCTGGAGATTTGAGGTGTTTGGCGAGGATGCCCTAAAACTGTGTGAGGGCAAGATTGCCCTGGCTGCCAAGGGCCAGAGCGTCAAGGTCGTGTCGCTATAACATTGGTTACCGGCGCCGCGATTCCAGCGCGTTCTGCTGTCCTACAACCCGCACAAGGCGTGTCGTCTGTAGGTCTTCTTTGCTGATATTGATGGCGTCAGAGACCATACGTGACCGCTCGGTTCCCTGATTGGTCGGTTCTTCGGGATACTCTACTCGAAAAGTAAATTCCAGAACGCCGTTCTTTTGGTTCTCTTCGCTCTCTACTCGTACTAGTCGTGCATTGTACGCTCCTTGCCGTACCGCAGTGCCAGAGGCGAAGACGATCGCACCGTTCGGTGTCGGGTCCACCCGCAGTTCATCAATTTTGGCGATCGGAACGCTGGTATCCTCGGGATCGGCACCGGAAAATAGGCCGCCCTCCCTTTGTTCAGGCACCAAGGCATTGGCATCATAGCTTTCCGGCTCAACCGGGGCCGTAGGTTGGCTTGACCCAAACCAGTTGGAGGGGTTCGCTCGCGAGTCGCTCCAGCTGTTGCAGGCAGGTATGGTCAGAGTAGCGACCAGAAGAAAAACGTACGATTTTTGCATGGTCCCAACGTCCAGAGCAGTAATTCCAGCAATGAGTTATCGCAAAATACGTTGATTGAAAACCCGCGCAGGGGGGTGGACAGGCACCGACCGGCGGCATAGGTCACAATTGTGAACGCAATGAAAAGGACCGCCGCAACATGGCAACGCCTGCCTTTGAGGAAATCGTCGAGGATTTCGAGTTTCTGGAGGACTGGGAAGACCGGTACCGCCATGTCATCGATCAGGGCAAGGCGATGGAGCCGCTGGACGATGCGCTCAAGGTGCCGGCCACCAAAGTACATGGCTGCGCCAGCCAGGTCTGGTTACACCCGATCATCGAAAATGGCGCGTTCCGTTTCGACGGTGACAGCGACGCACTAATCGTTCGCGGGCTGATCGCGGTACTGCGGTCGCTTTATAACGGACTGCCGGTTAGCGAAGTTCCCAAGGTCGATGCAGGTGGGGAACTTGCTCGTCTGGGTCTGAACGATCACCTTTCGGCGCAGCGTTCAAACGGGCTGCGGTCGATGATCGAACGTATCAGGGAAGTTGCTCAGGAAAACGCCTGAAACGTGTCAGGCCGAAGGCTTGCGGTTTGCCCAATCCGTAAGTGTGTTTTCCAGATCGCCATAGCCTGTAAAGCGGCGCTCGAACTCCAGCCCCATACGTTCTGCACATTCGCGGGCGCGGGCCGTAAGGTTCGGGTCGTCGACCTGCGCCTGATAGACCAATTTTGTGTAGTTCCCGAAATACATGTCGCGTAGTTCTGGATGACGGTCCAAACCCAGCGGTTTCCAGACAAAAGCATCGAACTGTCGCGCCAAAAAATCGGTCAGGTAAAAGGCGGTTGTCTCGTCGTCGCCATGTGCCTCAAATGCCTGATTTCCTTCGAAGAAAGAATAGCAATGCGGGCCTTTGACCATCTCGACGCCCATCTCGGCGCAAGCTTTTTCTAACAGCCCACCAGTGCCGCAATCCGCATATACGACAAAGATCTGATCATACTGATCCCGGTGTTTTGCGACCGCATCCTGAACAGCCTCAGTGATTTTCTCCGGATGGATATGCAAGATTGCGGGTAGGCATGTCAGGGACATGTGGTCCCAGCCATTGCGACGCTTCAGGTCCAGAATCTCACGTGCTAAGGCACCGCAGGCCAGCAGTAGAATCCGGCCCTGCCCATTGGAATCGTAGCCTTCTGTCGTAAGGCTGACATCATCTGGCAGTTTGTCCGGTTGCATTAAGCACCTCTGAAATTGAGTGCAACGACCGCAGAAACACAAAAGGGCCGCCCGATTACCGGACAGCCCTTGAACAATCCTGTGTGTCCGATCAGCCGGCCAGTTGGTTGTGCTTGCGCGAGACGAAGTCCTTGGCGGTTTCAACTGCAACAGCAGCGTCACGGCAATAGGCGTCTGCGCCGATGGCTTTGCCGAATTCCTCGTTCAGCGGCGCGCCGCCAACCAGAACGATATAGTCTTCGCGCAGGCCTTGTTCGACCAGCGTGTCGATCACAACCTTCATATAGGGCATGGTCGTGGTCAACAGGGCGGACATACCCAAAATGTCTGGCTGTTCGGTTTCCAGAGCTTCCAGATAGTTCTCGACCGGGTTGTTGATGCCGATATCGACAACCTCGAAGCCAGCACCTTCCATCATCATCGACACAAGGTTCTTGCCGATGTCGTGGATGTCGCCTTTGACGGTGCCGATGACCATTTTACCAACGCGCGGCGCACCGGTTTCGGCCAGCAACGGCTTGAGGATCGACATGCCGCCCTTCATCGCGTTTGCCGCCAGCAAAACTTCGGGAACGAAGAGGATGCCGTCGCGGAAGTCGTGGCCAACAACGGTCATACCACCGACCAGGGCCTTTGTCAGAATGTCGTAAGGGGTCCATCCGCGTTCCAGCAGGATGTTCACACCTTCTTCGATCTCTTCTTTCAGGCCGTCATAAAGATCGTCGAACATTTGCTCGACTAGTTCGTCGTCGTTAAGTTCGGACAGGACGATGTCTTCTTCTTCAGACATGGGCATTTCCCTGAGCTGTGCGGGCCATGGGCCCGTGGTGGCATTTTTCCCCGTTTTGGCCAAAACGTCGCAGCTTGACTGTGACGATTGCGACCTCAGTGGTTTCGGGACCGACCTATACGTTAGATTTTTTCTTCACTCGACAGAAATTTCTGCATGATGATCCTGCATTCTTTTCAATAGCCCGTGTCTCGCCTTATTGCGCTACACCTGTGCTCAAACCTCGGAAAATTCGTAGTCGCTTGCCCGGTGGAACTGCCTCCATTATACGTAGAGGCGGAACGTAAGGGGAACAAAATGGGTGTTTCACATATCCGAGGTCGCGGAGTTGCCACGAACGCCGTTGGTCGGTTCGAGCATTTCGATACTGTCCCTTGCGATGATGGCTGGGAGATCGAAGAAGAACTGCCTCCTTTGCGGACCGAGGTGAGAGAAGAGATTGCGCGCAGTCTGATCACCTACAACCGTTCGCCTGACCTGCCGTTTGATCGCTCCATCAACCCGTATCGGGGGTGCGAGCATGGATGTGTTTACTGTTTCGCGCGCCCGACGCATGCGTATCTTGGACTGTCCGCCGGTTTAGACTTTGAAACCCGCCTGATAGCGCGCCCGAATGCAGCTGAAATACTGCGCAAAGAGTTGTCGGCCAAAGGGTATAAGGTGGCCCCGGTCGCATTGGGGACAAACACTGATCCTTATCAGCCGATCGAAAAAACCCGTGGGATCACTCGCGATTGCCTGTTGGTTTTGCAAGAGTTTAACCATCCCATAGGGATCGTTACCAAGGGCGCACTGATCGAGCGGGATTTAGACATACTGGCACCCATGGCTGAGAAAGGGTTGGCGCGGGTTGGCATTTCTTTGACCACGCTGGATGCAGGCTTGTCCCGCAGGATGGAGCCGCGTGCTCCGTCTCCTCAGCGGCGACTGACCATTATTCGCCGCTTGACGCAGGCGGGTGTTCCCGTGCGCGTCATGACCTCTCCCGTGGTGCCCGGCCTGACGGATCATGAATTGGAACACTTGCTTGAGGCGGGCCGTGACGCTGGCGCGGATGCTGCCAGTTGGATCATGCTGCGCCTTCCTCGCGAGGTTTCCACGCTATGGCGGGAGTGGCTGCAGGATCATGAACCGGCAAGGGCCGAGAAAATCATGTCTAAGCTGCGCGAGATGCACGGGGGGCGGGACTATGATCCGCGCTGGGGGCATCGTATGCGGGGTGAAGGTGAATATGCCGGGCTGATTGCCAAGCGGTTTGCGCTGGCGGTCAAACGTCTGGGCCTCGCGACGCGTACATCGGCTTTGCGGTGCGATCTGTTCGAAAGGCCAGCCCAAGTCGGCGATCAACTGAGCCTTCTGTAAAAAAAGCCCCAGACCTTGGTCCGGGGCTTTCGCTTACAATCGTCGTGATTAACGGTTTTCGATATCCACATAGTCGCGCATGGTCTCGCCCAGATACAGCTGGCGCGGACGACCGATTTTGTTCTGAGGATCGGCAATCATTTCTTTCCACTGGCTGACCCAGCCGACGGTACGCGACAGGGCGAAGATCGGGGTAAACATCGAGGTGGGGAAGCCCATCGCCTCGAGGATGATGCCCGAGTAGAAGTCCACGTTCGGGAACAGCTTCTTCTCAGCGAAATACGGATCTTCCAGCGCTTCGCGTTCCAGCTCTTTGGCAACCTGCAGTTTCGGGTTGTTTTCGATGCCCAACAGGTCCAGCACTTCGTCGGCCGACTGCTTCATCACTTTCGCGCGCGGGTCGAAGTTTTTGTAAACGCGGTGGCCAAAGCCCATCAGACGGAACGGATCGTTCTTGTCTTTGGCGCGAGCGATGTATTCGGGGATGCGATCCACCGAACCAATTTCTTCCAGCATCTCCAGGCACGCCTGGTTCGCACCACCATGAGCTGGCCCCCACAGACAGGCGATACCAGCGGCGATACAGGCAAACGGATTCGCGCCTGAAGACGACGCTAGACGTACAGTTGAGGTCGACGCGTTCTGCTCGTGATCCGCGTGCAGCGTCAGGATGCGGTCCATTGCGCGGCTGAGGATCGGGTTAACCTCGTATTCCTCGGCTGGAACGCTGAAACACATGCGCAAGAAATTCGACGCATAGTCCAGATCATTGCGCGGATACACGAAGGGCTGACCGGTGTGGTACTTGTAAGCCCACGCCGCAATGGTTGGCATCTTGGCGATCAAACGGTGCGAGGCGACCTCACGCTGGTGCGGATCCGTGATGTCGGTTGAGTCGTGGTAGAAGGCCGACATTGCCCCAACAACCCCAACCATAATGGCCATCGGGTGCGCGTCCCGGCGGAAACCACGATAGAAATACTGCATCTGCTCGTGCAGCATGGTGTGGCGGGTAATAGTGGTTTCGAACGTCTCGAGGTCCTTGGCGACGGGCAGCTCTCCGTACAGCAGCAGGTAGCAGACTTCGAGGAAATGCGATTTCTCAGCCAACTGGTCAATTGGATAGCCACGGTGCAGCAGCTCGCCCTTTTCACCGTCGATATATGTGATGGTGCTGTCGCAACTCGCGGTTGAAGTGAAGCCGGGGTCATATGTGAAGACACCAGCGTCGCCATAGAGCTTGCGGATATCGATTACGTCAGGTCCCGCAGTTGGCGAATGAACCGGCAACTCGTAAGTTTCGCCATGGACTGTCAGAGTGGCTGTTTTATTGCTGTCGGTCATCGTTGTCCCTTCTTCGTTCATGCGCATGCCGAGAGAGCACTCAGCATGCGGGCTGCGGTCACGCACCAAGGTGCCAACCGGGTCGTAGCGGAGCAGCGTTACCTGATTATGAAGCCAGGATTAGTTTGCTGCGTCGGAAAGCCGCGCCAGAGTCTCGTCGCGCCCCAGCACAAGCATCATGTCAAACACCGAAGGCGTTACGGCCCGGCCTGCCAGCGCTGCCCGCAAGGGGCCGGCCAGCTTGCTGAACTTGATGCCCTTCGCATCTGCAAAGGCGTTGAGGGCCTCCTCCAGTTCGTTCCGCGACCAGCTAGCATTTTGCACGTGCGGCGTCAATTCTTTCAGTATACCGTCGGATACAGATTGTAGCGCCTTTGCAGCCTTCTCATCCGCTTCGATCGGGCGTGAAACAAGTGAAAAATGTGCTTTTTCAAGCAGTTCCGGGAAGGTGCGGGCGCGATCCTTAAGACAATACATCGCACGTTCCAGATCACTGGATTGTGTCGGAGTGAGAGCGGGACGCTCTGCCGCAGCCAGATAAGCTTCAATTTCTTGCCGCAACGCAGCGTCATCCGCAATCGCGATATGCTGGCCACAGAGATTCTCGAGCTTTTTCAAATCGAACCGAGCCGGGCTTTTGCCGATTCCATCCAGATCGAACCACTCTTTGGCCTGATCGTCTGTAAAGAATTCATCGTCTCCGTGGCTCCAGCCGAGACGCGCCAGATAGTTGCGCATACCCGCGGCCGGGTAGCCCATCGCCTGATATTCCTGTGCGCCCAATGCGCCGTGTCGTTTCGAAAGTTTCTTACCGTCAGGCCCATGAATCAGAGGAATATGCGCCCAGACCGGAACGTCCCAGCCCATTGCCTCATAGATCATCATCTGTCGTGCGGCGTTGTTCAGGTGGTCGTCGCCCCGGATCACATGCGTTACACCCATGTCGTGGTCGTCTACCACCACGGCCAGCATATAGACCGGAGTACCGTCCGACCGAAGCAGGATCATATCGTCCAGTTGATCGTTGCGGATGGTCACATCACCTTGCACCTGATCGCGGATCACGGTCGCACCGTCCTGCGGGGCCTTAATGCGGATCACATAAGGTGCCTCAGGGTAGGAGGCGGGATCTGCATCTCGCCAAGGGCTGCGGAACAGGGTCGATTTGCCCTCGGCGCGCGCTTGTTCGCGGAAGGCTGCGATTTCGTCCTGGGTCGAGAAACACTTATACGCCTTGCCTTCAGCGAGTAGTTGATGTGCGATTTCTGCGTGGCGCGCGGCGCCTTCGAATTGACTAATCACGTCGCCATCGTGATCCAGCCCAAGCCACTCCATACCCTGCAGAATCGCCGCCGTTGCTTCAGGCGTTGAACGTTCGCGGTCCGTGTCCTCGATTCGCAGCAGGAACTTGCCGCCACGACCCCGGGCATAGAGCCAGTTGAACAACGCAGTACGAGCGCCGCCGATGTGCAGAAAGCCAGTAGGTGAGGGGGCGAAACGGGTGACGACCTGATCGGACATTTTATGGATTAACCTTTTGGTAACCGTGTCGGGCATAGTTTGGCGTCTGTCTAACGAGCCGGAAGGACGGGGGCAACCATGCGTGTTCTGGCACGGGTCGAGGCCGCATTGCTGAACCAAACAGGGTACTTGTTCCAGTGGTCTCCGATTTGTCTGGCTGTAGGCATTGGCCTGTATTTCAGCCTTCGGTTTGAACCGGGATCTCAGGTCTATGCGTGGCTTTTGCTTGTCGTCGTGGTGCTGACCTGGATCGGTCGCACGATGCGTTCTGGCTGGGCTGCGTTGGCAATTGGGGGCGCGCTGATCACGGCTGGCTTTGTTCTGGCCGGCGCGCGGGCCCACTCGGTCGCAGAGCCGGTCCTGTCATGGCGCTATTATGGCCCCATCGAGGGGAGGGTCGTAGCCATGGATCGCTCTGCGTCGGATGCGCTGCGGGTTACGCTGGATCGGGTACGCATAGAGGATGTGCCCGTAGACCGCCGACCGCAGCGCGTCCGACTTTCTTTACATGGCGGAGTGGGACCTCTGGTGCCAGGCCAAAGGATCATGACCACCGGGCATCTGTCTCCGCCGCAAGGTCCGGTTGAACCCGGCGGGTTTAATTTCCGTCGCCACGCATGGTTTCAGCGTTTGGGTGCAGTTGGCTATTCTCGGGTTCCGGTGATGACTGTTGCGCCGCCGAATAGCGCGACTGAAGGTGTGCGTGTAACGGCATGGCGCATGGCGATTTCGGAACGGGTGCGCGCAATCCTTCCCGGAGAGATTGGTGGCTTCGCCGCTGCCGTCACCACCGGAGATCGCAGTGGCATGGCGCAGGGGACGCTGAAATCTCTGCGCGCATCGAATCTGGCACATCTTCTGGCAATTTCAGGTCTTCACATGGGGTTGCTAACCGGATTCGTATTTCTTGTCTGTCGGTTGGGACTGTCGGCCATTCCCACCGTTGCTCTAAGATTGCCAGTGCGCAAGTTGGCGGCAGCTAGTGCGCTTGTCGCAGCGGTAATCTACCTGTTGTTGTCTGGCGGCAACGTCGCAACGGAACGGGCGTTTGTTATGGCCAGTGTTATGCTGGGCGCTATTCTGATTGACCGCCGCGCCATTTCATTGCGCGCAGTAGCTGTGGCTGCACTGATCGTATTGACGTTGCGTCCCGAATCCTTGCTGAGCCCGGGGTTTCAGATGTCCTTTGCAGCGACGACGGCGCTAGTCGCGGTCTTTGGAGCGCTGCGGGACTTTCGCCCGCTGCCTGGTCCAAAATGGCTGAAGCAGGTGGTCGGGTTGTTGATGTCGTCTACCATCGCGGGGTTGGCGACCGCTCCAATCGGAGCAGCGCATTTCAACACCATGTCTCACTATGGGCTACTGGCCAACATGCTTTCAGTGCCAGTTATGGGCTCCATCGTTGTGCCGGCAGCCTTTGTTGCCGCGTTGCTGGCACCGTTCGGACTGGAGGCATTTGCGTTACACGCCATGGGGTTGGGGTTGCGGTGGATTCTCATTGTTTCGGACAAGGTTTCGGGTCTGGATGGGGCGCAGGGATATGTCGCCAGCCCGCCGCACTATGTCTTGCCAATGTTTGCACTCGGAGCCCTATGGTTGGCCATTTGGCGCGGGCGGGCAAAATGGGCTGGTCTTATACCACTCGCGGCGGCCTTTTTATTGTGGGGGCAAGGACACCGGCCGGAGGTTCTGATCGCGGATTCCGGGGGATTGGTGGGGATTATGACCGAAAATGGCAGGGCTCTTAGCAAGGAAAAGGGCAGCGGGTTCATTGCTACTGTTTGGTTGGAGAATGATGGGGACGGCGTGGATCAGATCAATGCTGCCGGGCGCTGGCCCGGTCTTGAGGGCATGGCCCCGCGCTATGTGTGGCGGGGCAAAGAACTGGTTCACATTACCGGAAAACGAGCCGCTCAAGGATTTACGGAATGTCGGAAGAACCAGATCATCGTCTCTTCAGTTGATCTGGATCTCATAGGAGATTGTGGCCTTTTTGACCCAGAACGACTGAAGCAGACCGGAAGCCTCGCTATTTCAAACGGACGAATAACAACCAGCCGAGAGTTGATCGGCCACCGCTTGTGGTCGCCGGAGACGGTCAGGAACAACCGTTAAAAGTGCTCAGTAGCTTCGGATCAACCCGACCAATCGTCCCTGAACCTTGACTTTGTCTTCAGGCAGAACGCGGGTTTCGTAGGCGGGGTTTGCCGCTTCGAGTGCGATGGCATTTCCGCGCCGGAAGAAGCGCTTCAACGTAGCTTCTTGATCTTCGACCAGTGCTACAACGATGTCGCCATTATCCGCTACTCTGGATTCTCGGATAACGACAACGTCGCCATCATTTATGCCCGCCTCGATCATCGAATCTCCGCGTACTTCCAAAGCGTAGTGATCGCCTTTGCCCGAAACCATGCTGCCGGGCACCGCAACGCGGTGAGATTCGTGGCTGATGGCTTCGATTGGAACACCAGCTGCAATACGCCCCATAACGGGCAGTTCCAGAGCATCCACCGTCACGGGTTCAAAATTGGCCGGGCGTGGACCTTCGGGCCTGTCGCCCTCGATAACACGGGGCTTGAAAGCAGCCGTTGGCTCGCCACCAAGACTTTCCGGCAGCTTCACGATCTCAATCGCTCGTGCGCGATGAGCAAGGCGACGGATAAAGCCACGCTCTTCCAGTGCCGTGATCAGGCGATGAATGCCGGATTTCGATCGCAAATCCAACGCGGCCTTCATTTCGTCGAAACTAGGCGGAACACCGTCCGCCTGAACGCGTTTGTGGATGAATTCCAACAAATCCAACTGTTTCTTGGTCAGCATTGCTCACACCTCGTCGGTTATGCGTTTTCTTTTGTTCTACGCATGTTCACGTTTTGTGTCAATGAAATTGAAGCTTTCTAAATCGGGAGGTACAGCACCTCATCCCCGGCAGAACGCGCCGGATCATGCGGATCACGTACCAGTAGCGCGTTGGCTTGCGCCAGTACACTGAGCAGTGAGCTGTCCTGATCTCCGCAGGCCCGGATACCGTCCTCGCTGACAACCGCGCGCATGTAATGTTCGCGCGGGCCGTTCTTACCAATAGGCTCAGCTAACAGGGCTCGTTGGAACGGAGGCAACGTTTGTGTGATGCCCAACATACGACGCAGCATCGGCACTAAGAACAGATAACCGCAAACCATTGCGCTGACAGGGTTTCCTGGCAAGCCAACCATCGCGGCGTTGCCCAAACGACCGGCCATCAGAGGTTTGCCGGGACGCATGCGGATTTTGTAGAAAGACCGCTCCATTCCCAGCCCCTGTGAGACATCGGCGACCAGGTCATATTCTCCTACCGAAGCGCCACCAATGGTGACAACCAGATCAGCGCCCTCAGCCAGTTTAAACGCTGTTTCCAGCGAGGCGAGCGTGTCACGTGCGATCGGAAGGATACGCACCTGAGCGCCTACGGCTTCCAGAAGTGCTTTCAGCCCAAAGGTGTTTGACGCGATAATCTGGTCTGGACCGGGGGTCTCGCCGGGCATTACCAACTCATCCCCGGTCGAAATCAACGCGACCACGGGTTTGCGCTTTACGGGCACAACCGGGATGTTCATTGCCGCCATCAGGGCGATGTCTTCTGGCCGAAGTATCCGCGGTGCAGTAATTTTCGCGCCAGAGGTGAAATCGAAGCCCGCAGGACGGATGTTTGATTTCGGGCCGGGATCGTCCGTGATCGTAAGGAGATCCCCGCGCTGTTCCGTATCCTCTTGAATTACTACGAAATCCGCGCCTTCAGGAACCGGAGCGCCGGTGAAGATACGAACCGCTTGCCCTGCACCGACGGTGCCGTCGAATCGATGACCAGCTGCGGATTCACCGATGACCTTGAACATCGCGTGCAGTTCGACTTCGGTCGATTTAAGTGCGTAGCCATCCATTGAAGACGCCGCGAACGGCGGTTGGTCGAGGGTTGCGCTGACATCTTCCGCCAGAACGCGTCCAGCGGCCTCGGCAAGCGGTACCATTTCGGTCTCAAGCGGGGAAACGAGATCAAAAAGTAGTGCCCGGGCCTCTTTGACGGTAATCATTTCGCTTCGTAACGTCCTGATTTACCGCCGTCTTTTAACAGAACACGGATGCCGCCGATCTCCATGGTTTTATCGACAGCCTTGGTCATGTCATAAACGGTCAGTGCCGCGGTCGAGGCAGCGGTCAATGCTTCCATCTCTACGCCAGTCTGGCCCGAGGTTTTAACAGTTGCTTCTATCCGTACACCGGGCAGATCCGGATCCAACGTTAATTCGACTGCAACTTTTGTGACTGGCAGTGGATGACACAGCGGGATCAGATCAGGCGTTTTTTTTGCTCCCATTATGCCCGCAAGACGTGCAACGCCTAGAACATCACCTTTCTTGGCGCGACCTTCCGAAATCAAATCAAAGGCTTCCTGTGCCATCTTGATGTAAGCAGCCGCCACTGCGACCCGATCTGTCACAGCCTTATCCGAGACATCAACCATATGGGCTTGGCCTTGAGCATCAAAATGGGTCAGTGGCATCACATCACTCCGGGGATCAGTGGGTTTGACAGCAACTGCCGGGTCGCGGTGGCAACGTCGTCCTGACGCATCAGGCTTTCACCAATCAGGAAACAACGCGCGCCATAGCGTGCGATATCAGCCAAATCTTCAGGTGTGCTGAGACCGCTTTCACATACAATGGTCCGATCGCCCGGTACAAGCTTCGACAGCCGGCGTGTGGTATCTAGCGAAGTCTCGAAGGTTTTGAGATTGCGGTTGTTTATGCCGATTAGGGGGCTTTTCAATTGCGTTGCGCGTTGCAGCTCTGCCTCGTCGTGGACCTCAATCAGAACGTCCATACCCCAGTCAAAAGCAGTTTGTTCCAGTTCAGCTGCCTGACCATCTTCGACCGAGGCCATGATGATCAGGATGCAATCTGCGCCTAAAGCGCGCGCTTCGACCACCTGATAGGGGTCGTACATGAAATCCTTGCGCAAGGCTGGCAGCGAGGTCGCCGCACGGGCCGCGGTTAGATATTCCTTTGCGCCCTGAAAACTGGGCGTATCGGTCAGCACAGACAGGCAGGCTGCACCGCCGTCTTCATAGGCTTTGGCGAGAGCGGGCGGATCGAAGTCAGGGCGGATCAAGCCCTTGGACGGGCTGGCCTTTTTGACCTCGGCGATCAAGCCATAGCCGCGACGCGACGCCTTCTGCAGCGCTTGGGCAAAGCCGCGAACCTCTGGAGCGAATCTGGCCTCAGATTCCAGCGTTTCCAAAGATTTCTCAGCTTTATCTGCTGCAATTTCTTTCAGCTTATAGGCTTTGATCTTATCTAGTACCGTCTCGGTCATGCGGCCTCCTGAGTCATTCGGGCCAGTGCCGCGATTTTTTCTTTTGCTTTTCCACTGTCGATGCTTTCGACGGCTTTGGCTACCCCGTCTTTCAGGTCCGTTGCAGCATCTGCAACCACCAGCGCGGCGGCCGAATTCAGCAAAACGGCATCACGATAGGCCGAGGGCTTACCGTCCAGCAGCACGCGGAAGGCGACAGCGTTTTCTTCCGGTGTGCCGCCCAGGATGTGTTCGAACGGATGAACTGGCAGGCCTGCGTCTTCGGGGTGAAGCTCGACCTCTTTGACTATGCCATCCTCTAGCGCGGCGACCCAGCTGATGCCGGTGATCGTCAGCTCATCTGTGCCATCCGAGCCGTGCACGATCCAAGCGCGGTCCGACCCAAGCAGACCCAGAGTTTCGGCCATCGGGCGGATCAACTCGCGGCTAAAGGCACCAGTCAGTTGGCGTTTGACACCGGCAGGGTTGGTGAGCGGGCCGAGAATGTTGAAGATCGTTCGCGTCCCAAGCTCTTGCCGTGATGGCATGACATGGGCGATAGCCGGGTGATGCATCGGGGCCATCATGAACCCGATACCGACCTCTTTCAAAGCTTTTTCAACGACCTCTGGGCCGACCATCACGTTGATCCCAAGCTGGCCCAGAGCGTCTGCCGCCCCGGATTTCGAGCTGAGATTGCGGTTGCCGTGCTTGGCAACGGTGACTCCGGCACCGGCGACAACAAAGGCCGTGGCCGTTGAGATGTTCAGCGTGCCTTTGCCGTCGCCGCCGGTACCAACGATATCCATTGCACCGGCGGGGGCATTCACGGCATTGCACTTTGCGCGCATGACGGCGGCTGCGGCGGCGTATTCTTCGACCGTTTCGCCACGGGTGCGCATCGCCATCAGCAGCCCGCCGATCTGGCTGGGCGTGGCTTCGCCGTCAAACAGGATACCAAAGGCCTGTTCAGCCTCGGCGCGGGTCAGGGGCCGGTCGGCGGCGGCTCCGATCAGCGGTTTCAGAGCGTCGCTCATGCGGGGACTTTCATCTCGGACAGGAAATTCTTGAGTAGGGCGTGGCCGTGCTCGGAGGCGATGGATTCCGGGTGGAACTGGACACCATGAATGGGCAACTCTTTGTGCTGAAGACCCATGATGGTGCCGTCTTCCAACTCGGCAGTGATTTCAAGGCAGTCGGGCAGGGTTTTGGGATCGACCACCAGCGAGTGATAACGCGTCGCCTCAAACGGTGAGGGTAGCCCAGCGAACACGCCTTTGCCGGTGTGGTGCATTGTGCCCATTTTGCCGTGAACAATCTCGTGGCAACGGATCACGTCGCCACCAAAAGCTTGTCCAATCGTCTGGTGCCCTAAACACACACCCATCAGCGGTGTCTTCGTCTCGGCGGCCGCCTCAGTGAGGGCGAGGCAGATTCCGGCCTGGTCTGGATCACAGGGGCCTGGGCTAAGAAGAATACCTGCGGGGTTCATGGCCATGGCTTCCTGAACATCCAAGGCATCATTCCGCCGAATGACCATCTCGGCACCCAGTTCGCCTAAATAATGTACCAGATTGTAAGTAAACGAGTCGTAGTTGTCGATCAGCAGCAGCATTTGGATACTTGTCTCGGCTTGGGCATTTCGGACTGGCGATGCAGCCCCGAGCCACGGTATAATGTCGGGACATACATGCTCAGGCTTGCACGGCAGCGTCAAGGGGACATCCCGTTCTTGGCGCTCTGGTAAGCAAATGCCGCAGCAGACGGCGGACATGTGATCGAAGCAGGGCCAGAACGAGAGGCAAAAAGGTATGGGCGGATTTGTCAGTGGAATGATCGTGGGAACGATCGTTGTCCTAGTGTTGGGGGCAGTAATGTCGTTGAACACGCCCCTGACGAAAAAACCGGACGTGGTGATCTCGGCTCCGGAACCGGCGGTTGTCGAGGTTCCCAACGTGGCGGCGGATGCTGCTGAGGCGATTGGCGATGGCGATGTGCTTGATTTGCCTCCGGCCGCGCCAGAGTCCAGTGCCAATCAGATGGATACGCTCGCCGAGTTGTCGGATGTTGAGATCGAGCCCGAGGCGCAGCCTCAGGTGAAGGACGCCTCGGTTAAGGTTGAAGCGCCCGTTGCGCCCAGTTCGACTCCGGTTAGTGTGATGACAGAGGCGCCGATTGCGCCGCAGTCTCCGCCACTGGTGCAAACCTCACCCAATACTGAATCTCTTCCAGATGTATCGCTGGAGGTGCCAGCTGTTCAGCCCAAACCTGAAATTGCTGAGGTTGCCCCAAAGGCGGAACCGGAAGTGGCCGATCTCAGCACCCAAGAGCCCGAGGCAAACCCCTTTGAGGACAGTCCGATTGCTGTTGAAGGGGACGAGGATACAGCTCCGCGCAACCTGCCTCGGATCGCTTCCGTGCCACAGATCGGAGGCGACGGTGAAACGTCCGCAATTCCAACCATTGGTAAGCGTGTGGTGCCGTTGACTGAGCGCAATGAGGGCGCCCAAGAGAGTGACGCAACGACAGAGGTGATCATTCCCGGGAAACCTATCGAAGCCTTCGCCGCCGACTTCGACAACCCCGACGCCAAGCCGTTGATGTCGATCATTCTGATCGATGATGAGGGGGCCTATGGTGCCGAGGCGCTGCACGACTTTCCGTACCCTTTAAGCTTTGCCGTCAGCCCTTCGGACCCCGAGGCCGCCGAAAAGATGGCGCGTCACCGTGAGGCTGGATTCGAAGTTTTGGCACTGGCTGATTTGCCCGAAGCTGCCAGCGCACAGGATGCCGAGGTGTCTATGGAAGTTTGGCTGAATACTCTGCCCGAAACGGTGGGTATTCTGGAGGGAGTGGACTCGGGCATTCAGGGGAACCGTAAACTGGCCGATCAGGTGGCCGCGATTGCCGCCGGCACTGGTCGTGGTCTGATTACTCAGGATAACGGCCTGAACACCGTGCAAAAGCTGGCTGCACGGAATGGTGTTCCCTCGGGTGTAATTTTCCGCGACATCGACGGCGCGCGTCAGGACCCCAAGATTATGCGCCGCTTTCTTGACCAAGCCGCGTTTCGCGCAGGTCAGGAGGGCACCGTGGTCATGCTGGGTCGTTTGCGGCCCGATACAATTTCGGCCCTGTTGCTCTGGGGGCTAGAAGATCGCGGCAAC
This sequence comes from Ruegeria sp. SCP11, assembly GCF_040329455.1. Classification (NCBI taxonomy): domain Bacteria; kingdom Pseudomonadati; phylum Pseudomonadota; class Alphaproteobacteria; order Rhodobacterales; family Roseobacteraceae; genus Ruegeria; species Ruegeria sp. SCP11. The sequence continues at coordinate 515,062 of NZ_JBDZYG010000001.1, forward strand.
CGTGTCGCAATGGCTCCGATTTCCGCAGTGATGATGAAAGAAGTCCAGTAGAGCCTTAATACTCAAACGGCTGCCCACATGGGGCAGCCGAATTGCTTAGCTGTTACCAGAACCTGTAAACCGCGCTGCGTCGGCAGCGGCACGCCTGATGGCGTTCGATTTATGGACAGTCTCCATATATTCCGCCTCGGGGTCGCTGTCGTACACGACACCACCACCCGCTTGAATATACAGCTTTTGGTCCTTCACGATGGCTGTCCGCAGAGCGATACACATATCCATGTCGCCGCCAGCACTGAAATACCCAACACCGCCGCCATAAACGCCGCGCTTTTCTGGCTCCAACTCGTCGATGATCTCCATCGCGCGCACCTTCGGTGCTCCCGAGACGGTGCCTGCGGGCATCCCGGCAAAAAACGCATCCAGCGCGTCTTTGTCTTCGGCCAGCTCTCCGACCACGTTTGACACTATGTGCATCACGTGGCTGTAGCGCTCGATGATGAACTCTTCGGTAGGGCGAACAGTACCGATCTTGGCCACGCGGCCGGTGTCGTTGCGACCCAGATCCAGCAACATCAGGTGCTCGGCCAGTTCCTTCTTGTCAGCCAGCAGGTCGACTTCGTTGGCCTTGTCCTCTTCGGGGGTAGCGCCACGCGGGCGAGTGCCTGCAATTGGCCGGATCGTAACTTCATCGCCAAAGACGCGCACCAAAATCTCGGGGCTGGCACCTACGACCTGAAAGCCGCCGAAGTTGAAATAGAACATAAAGGGCGACGGGTTAGTGCGACGTAATGAGCGATAGAGCGCAAAAGGTGGCTGCGGGAAGTCTTGTGTCCAGCGCTGTGCGGGGACGACCTGAAAGATGTCACCCGCGCGGATGTATTCCTTGGCCTTCTCAACCGCTTCCATGTAGCCGGACTTGGTGAAGTTCGACACTGGAGGCGCAACCTCGGACGCGTCACCCAGATCGCGAGTCTCTGCGGGCATGGCGCGTTCCAGATCGCGCACGGCGTCCATCACACGCTCGGCTGCCTGGGCATAGGCGGCCTTGGCCGATTGCCCTTCGGCCACCCAAGCGGGGGAAACAACTGTTACTTCGCCTTTTACGCCGTCCAAGACTGCGATGACCGACGGGCGCAACATGATGGCGTCAGGTAGGCCCAGAGGGTCGGGGTTCACATCCGGTAGATATTCTACCAGTCGCACCATGTCATATCCCAGATAACCGAACAGCCCAGCAGCGGCCTGAGGCAGGTCGTCCGGCAACTCAATACGGCTTTCAGCGAGTAAGTCGCGCAGGTTATCCATCGGGTTGCCATTCTGCGGTTCAAACGCCTCAGCATCGAACCGGGCTGAGCGGTTCAATTCGGACGCCTCACCTCGGCAACGCCAGATTAGGTCTGGTTTCATCCCGATGATCGAGTAACGCCCGCGTACCTCGCCACCGGTCACGGATTCCAACATGAAGGCGTCTTTCTGCGCGCCCGTCAGTTTGAGCATCAGCGAGACAGGCGTATCCAGATCCGCCGCCAGACGGGTATATACGACCTGGTTTTCGCCGGTCTCATATGCGCGTGCGAAACTGTCGAACTCAGGGGTCAGTGCCATATTCGGTCTCTTTTAATAGCTCGACTGCACGGCGTTCAGCGCGCGTTGGTCAATAACGGGGCGCGCGCGGGTTTGCGCATCGCGCACATAGGCGTCGAAGATGTTCTGTGCCAGCGCCTGATTAAGCTGTGCCTCAAGCGCGGTCTGAGCTTGACGCAGCTCGTCTGTTTCGGCGGGCGGCAGCAGTTCTTCCAAACGCACGATGAAAGCGGAACCAGCACCGGAGATAACACGCAACTGGCCGGGTTCCATTTCAAATACCTGAACCATGAAATCTGTGGGCACATCGTCCAGGAACGCAGTGCGGGTCAGGGCGTTTTCGACGCGGAACGGCAGTCCCGTGGCTGTGAAGTCACCATCCGAATTCAACTGGTCTAGAATCGAATTGGCTTGCTCCTCTAGTGCCTTATTGGTTTCCACTTGCGTCCAAGCAGCGGCCACCCGATCACGAGCGGTTTCCAGAGGTTCAGGGCGCTGGGGGAGTACTTCGTTCAGGCGCAGAGCAAAGATCGAGCCATCCTCAAGAAAACCAACTTCGGGGAAATCGCCTTCGTTTACCGCTTCGGCGGCGGTGCGGAAACCGTCATAGGCCGCAACACCGTCGTCGCTCTGACGAGTCCAGTCAATTTGACCCAGTTCCATCTCGGTCTCGTCTGTCAGTTCTTCCAGCGTTGCGCCGCCAGCCAGCAGGTCGTCGATGTCTTCGGCCTGGGCTTCAATCTGACGACGGGCGCGGTCCGCGGCCAGTTCCTCGCGCAGGGCGGGGGCGGCGTCTTCGAACGGGGTGTTGTTTTCCGCCAACGAGCCGTTGATGCGGAACAAGGCAGGCCCGAAAGTTGAAGGCAGCGGGCCAACCACGGTGTCCAGATCGGCGCCGAAAACAGCGTCCGCAGCCTCACCCAGTTCCTCACGCGTTACGTCGCCCAGATCGATATCGCTGAGTTCAAGCTGACGATCACGCACCAGTTGTTCGAAAGAGGCGCCGCCAGTTTCTAGTTGGGCTTTTGCTGTCTCGGCTGCTTCTTGGTTCGGGTAGGTCAGGCGTTCAACCAAACGACGTTCGGGTTGATAGAATTCCGAGGCGCGCTGATCATAGAGACGGCGCACCGAGTCCTCATCGACCTCGACACTGTCGAGCAGCATATCAGGTGACAAAATCGCATAGGTCAGCTGTTTAGTGCGGGGCAGGGTGAACTGATCGGCGTTCTCATCATAATAGGCCTGAATCTGTTCGTCCGTCGGTTCAGCAATGGGCGAGGAAAGCGCATCTGGTCCGATTGTAGCGACGGTAAAGCTGCGGCGTGCGCCCACATAGTCGGTCAACACCTGTGTCAGAGTCGAAGGCATTTCAACTCCGCTGACAACGGCATTCTGCACTATCGTACGGGAGGATTCCTTGCGCAGGTCCGATTCGAACTCGGTATCCGTCATGCCAACCTGATCGAGTTGGAATTGATAGGCTTCGCGGTCAAAGGTACCGTTGACGCCCTGAAAGGCCGGAATGGCGACGATTTCCTTTTGCAGGTTCTCGTCCCCGATGGAGATTCCCAGTTCACCGACCTCATTGTCCAACGCGGCCAGAGCGGTCAGGCGCGACAGAGCCAGTTGGTCCAACCCAAACTCATGCGCTTGCGAGATTTGCAGAGGCTGGCCCGTCTGTTGCTCCACTGCACGGATCTCGCGCTGCAATTCGCGGACATACTCGTTGATCGAAACCTCTTCATTGCCAACCTGCGCGACGGTGCGCACGGTGCCGGTCAGGCTGGTTGCTCCAAAGCCTGCAAGGCCCAGCATCAATAGGCCCATGAGGATCCAGACAAAGGTCTTCGAAAGGTTTTTCATGCCTGCGGCCATGGTGCCCTCTTATTCTGTGGCAATAACTGCCCTGTCGGTTGCGGCCCTGAATACGACGCGCACCGCCGGGGGGCAAGCTCAGAAGGATAGTGCTTCCAGCCGTTTGAACAATTGCGCGATTCCTGCGCGGTCGAGATTTGCAAAGGCGATGCGAACCTGACGTTTTCCGGCAACGTCATCGTCGGGCATGAACATCGTGCCAGGTAACAGCAGGATACCGGCCTCGGACACCAGACGGCGCGCCAGTTCGTCCGAAGGAATGTCGAACGGATGCTCGAAATAGGCGAAATAGGCACCCAACCCCAGCAAGCGCCAGCCCTTGTCGGTCAGGCGAGGCAATTGCTCCTGAATCGCGGCGCGGCGGTCGAGGATTTCGTCGCGTTCTCCGGCCACCCATTGCGAGAGATTCTGCATACCCCAAAGGGCCGAGAACTGGCCGATCTGGCTGGGGCAGATTGCCACCGTATCGAGAAACTTTTCGACCTCGGATAGCAGGTCGGCCCCGGTTGCAATCGCGCCAACGCGGTGACCCGTCAGGCGATAGGCTTTGGAAAAGGAGTAGAGATGGACGAGCGTATTGTCCCATCCCGGCTGTTGAAAAAGCTCATGCGGAGGACCGCTGCGGCTGTCGAAATCACGATAGGTTTCATCGACCAACAGACGTAGTCCCGTTTCGCGTGCCAGATCATAAAACGCACGGACCAAATCGGAAGGATATTCCACGCCCCCGGGATTGTTTGGTGTCACCAGCGCAATGGCACGGGTCTTATCAGTAATCAGCGCGCAGGCGGCGTCCACATCGGGCAGAAGGCTATTGTCGGTTTTCAGATCAACGGCGCGCACCCCAGCCATGTCCAGCCACATTTTGTGATTGAAATACCATGGGGTTGGCAGGATGACCTCATCCCCTTCATCAGTGATGGCCGAGATTGTGGCAGCAAAGGCCTGATTGCAGCCCGAGGTGATCGCGACTTGATCCGGCATGATGTCGGCGTCGTAGTGTCGGCTGATCTGTGCCGCCAGTCCAGTGCGCAGGTCAGGATTTCCTAGAACCGGTCCATAAAGATGCGCTCGGTCTTCCGTCACCGCAAACTCGGCCATAGCCTGGCGCAGGGCCAGAGGTGGCGGGTCGACCGGGGCCGCTTGGCTGACATTGATTAGAGGGCGGTCTTCGAGAAACTCCACGCCCTCAAGCCAGCGCCGCGCCTCCATCACCGGAGGGGCGAAGGTGGCGGCGGTGCGGGTCCGGGTCATGCGTGGTCCTAGATTTTGGGCTAAAGATCAGTCGGTGCCACGGTAGGGCTCGACATATTGCAGAGCCATATCCCACGGGAAGAAGATCCACGTGTCCTGGCTAACCTCGGTGATGAATGTATCCACCATCGGGCGGCCTTTGGGTTTAGCGTATACGGTCGCAAAATGGGCCTTGGGATACATTGCGCGCACCAGCTCCAGCGTTTTGCCACTGTCGACAAGGTCGTCGATGATCAGAACGCCCTCACCATCGCCCATCAGTTCAGCATCCGGCGCCTTCAGGACCTCAGCTTCGCCTTGTTCCTGATGGTGATAGGAGCGCACGCTAATTGTGTCGACAGTGCGGATGTCCAATTCTCGGCTAACGATCATCGCCGGGGCCATGCCACCGCGCGTAATGGCAACGACGGCGCGCCAGGCGCCCTCATCAGGGCCCTGACCATCCAGGCGCCACGCCAAAGCACGCGAGTCGCGATGAATCTGGTCCCAGCTAATGTGAAAGCCTTTTTCGTGGGGCAGGCGGTCTTTGGCACTCATTTTTTTTAACCTTTTTCAACGTCGGGGGCGTCGACGGCTTTCATACCGACAATGTGATAACCCGAATCGACGTGCAGGTTTTCTCCGGTCACTCCGCTGCTTAGGTCGGACAACAGGTAGAGAGCCGATTTGCCAACGTCGTCGATGGTTACGTTGCGGCGCAGGGGCGAGTTGTACTCGTTCCACTTCATGATGTAGCGGAAATCGCCGATGCCGCTGGCGGCCAGCGTTTTAATCGGACCGGCCGAGATCGAATTCACGCGGATACCATCCTTGCCCAAGTCTTCGGCCAGATATTTCACCGATGCCTCCAGCGCGGCTTTGGCGACGCCCATCACGTTATAGTGGGGCATTACTTGTTCCGCACCATAGTAGGTTAGGGTCACGGCACTGCCGCCTTCGGACATAATCTTCTCGGCGCGCTGCATCACAGCCGTAAAGGAATAGACCGACACGTCCATGGTCAGCTTGAAATTCGCTCGGCTGGTGTCGACGTAGCGGCCACGCAACTCGTTCTTGTCGGAAAAGCCGATGGCGTGAACGATAAAGTCCAGCTTACCCCATTTCCCTTCCAGCGAAGAAAACAGGGCATCAATCGATTCCTCGTCGCTGACATCGCAAGGCAAAACGATTTCGCTGCCCAGTTGAGCCGCCAGCGGGTCGACCCGTTTCTTCAAGGCTTCGCCTTGATAGGAAAAGGCCAGCTCGGCCCCGGCTTCGGATAACGCGCGGGCGATTCCCCATGCGATAGATTTATCATTGGCCAGTCCCATGATGAGGCCGCGCTTTCCGGCCATCAACTGATTTGACATGTTCGGTTCTCCGCCTGTCTTCGCGTCATGTTGGGTTGGTTTATGCCATTGGATGCGCTGCATCAAGGCCGCGAACTCTTGCCCGTGGCGGGTTCTCGCCCTAGGGTAGTGATCAAAAGTTTCCGGGGGATGGAAATGACTGAGCGCGACGGCATATTCGCCGGCACCGATCCGTTTGAAATTGCGGCGCGGTGGCTGGGCGAGGCCAAAGACAGCGAGCCAAACGATCCCAACGCTATTGCGTTGGCAACCGTGGATTCGGAAGGCATGCCCAACGTGCGCATGGTGCTGTTAAAGGAAATCGAATCCGATGCTTTTGTGTTCTACACCAATTATGAAAGCGCCAAGGCAATCGAACTTGATTCCGCCGGCAAAGCGGCATTTGTGATGCATTGGAAATCATTGCGGCGCCAAATCCGTGTTCGTGGTACAATCACTCGGGAAAGCGGACCGCAGGCAGATGAATATTATGCGTCTCGCTCGTTGAAAAGCCGTCTGGGGGCTTGGGCATCAAAGCAATCTCGCCCCCTGAGCAGCCGCACTGCTTTAATGGCAGAGGTTGCGAAGGTGACCGCGAAGCTGGGACCGAATCCTCCAAGGCCGCCATTCTGGGGTGGATACAGGTTAGTACCGACCGAGATCGAGTTTTGGGCCGATGGTGCATTCAGGCTGCACGACAGGTTTCAGTGGTGCCGCGACCAAGTGGGCTCGGCGTGGGAAGTGCAGAGGTTGAATCCGTGATGTTCGCGTATCTTGAAATGCAACGACAAGAAACCAAAGGGTTTTTTCAGCTTGAATTTGCGCACCAATCCCATACACATCGGACCCTTAACGAACCATTAACTTTCGCGATGGGAAAACCGTGCCAGAAGACCTGAATAATATGTACCGCGTCCGTGGACACGTGAAATGGTTCGACCCTGCCAAGGGGTACGGCTTCGTTGTGTCGGATGAGGGCGGTCCGGATATTCTGTTGCATGTGAACGTCTTGCGTAACTTTGGTCAAAGCTCGGTCGCAGATGGTGCCGGGATCGAGATCATGACGCACCGAACTGATCGAGGTGTTCAGGCGGTCGAGATTATCAGTGTCGATCCTCCTGCACGTACCGACTCAATGATGTTGGCGGATTTTGCCGAGCTTGATCCTGCGGTCATTGCAGAAGCACCACTTGAGGCGGCACGAGTGAAGTGGTTCGACAAAGGCAAGGGCTTTGGTTTTGCCAATGTCTTTGGTCGGGACGAGGACGTTTTCCTGCATATCGAGGTGTTACGCCGGTCTGGGCTTGCTGATCTTCAGCCGGGTGAAGCGCTGGCTATGCGCGTGATCGATGGTAAACGTGGGCGTATGGCTGCCCAGGTTTTGGCTTGGGAAGCGGCACTGGACGACTGATCGAACATGTTGAAATCTCTCGCGGTTCTTGCTGGTTTAACAACGCTATGGACCGGAGAGGTGTTGGCGGCGTGCCAGAATGACCGAGTTAATCTGCGCAACGACAAGACACAGATCAATTTCAACGTAGAACTCGCAATTAGCCGGCAGGAAAGAGCGCGTGGCTTGATGTTCCGCGAGTCGATGCCGAAACGTTCGGGCATGTTATTTGTATTTGATCCGCCGCAACGGACAGCGTTCTGGATGAAAAACACGCTGATTCCCTTAGACATCATTTTTCTGGATCGCACCGGTACGGTTGTCCACGTCCATGAAAATGCGATTCCTGAGGATGAGACGCTGATCGAAGGTGGGGATTCGGTCTTTGCGGTGCTTGAAATCAACGCGGGGCTGGCGTCGCGCTACCTGATTACGCCGGGAACGCAGATGCAGCATGAAATTTTTTCGCAAGGTCCTGCAATTTGGCCCTGTTAGGGCTTTTCAAATCAGAACGGCATCGTTAGGAAGGCGCACGGTCCGGGGCGTGGCGCAGTCTGGTAGCGCACCTGTTTTGGGTACAGGGGGTCGTAGGTTCGAATCCTGCCGCCCCGACCACTTCTTCAACTCATGTTGGTGATCCACCCATAGACTGGAACAGAGCGCTAATCGCCTGATCCAGTGCTTTACTTTCCACTGGAACCTGAACTGATGCGCCTTTCTGTTGCGGCACATTGAAAAACAACTCGGCGTCTACACGGTAGCCCGTTGAGTTTTTGGTCGAGACCATCCGCAATATACTTTTGGGCAGGTCCTGCGGATATCCGTCGTAATTGAGAATCAGATAGGCGGTGGTTTCGGGGGGCAGCAATTCGGCGCATTCAAACACTCGGCTGCCAGTTTTCCTGAACTCTTCGCCCGGTCCGTTGCATTCGATCTCAAACGTGTCGAACAGCCGTTGAGGGTAACTGTCGAACTGCGCACTGCGCGAAGGTGGGGGCACATCTTGTGGTGCACAGGCAACGAGAAGACCGAGAACGGGAAGTAAGCGAAACGTTGTCAGCACGCCTGAGTCCTTTTCTTAACCGATTTGCACATTGTGCGACCTATTTATCTTGCCGTGCGTCTGGGTTTTGATTCTTAAACAGCCTAGCCACCTTACCTTCGGATTACCAAATGCCGGTAACTATGCTGAGAAAAACAGTTAATTCCTCTGAGCGATTATGAAACCACGCGTGATGCGTCGTGGATGAATCTGTGGAGGAATCGGACTCTTCCGGCCGGAACTATTCGGTCAACAAAAAAGATTTCAAAAATGACTGAAAAATGGCGTTGACGATCTATGGGTGAATACGCCAAATTGTATGAGCCGAAAGGGATGCCACTAAATCTGGTAGAATAACCGGGGCAAGGCATAGGGCGAGGGTTGGAAAGCACATTAATTTAACGTGCAACCGTAACGTCGGTTTCGCGCTGTTAAAAGCAGCGCCCGGCCGTTTGCGCCCATTTTTCTGGCACGGCGGATAGGTCGCTGAGACGTACCTGACGCTAACGGACAAGTTGTTTGAATCTAGGGCTGCGGACATGAAGATTGACAGGAAATTCACCAAATCGGGGCAGGACGCATACGCAGAACTGGACTTCGTGTCCGCAACATCCGAGATCCGAAATCCGGATGGAACTATCGTTTTCCGCCTGGATGACATCGAAGTCCCCGCAAAGTGGAGCCAGGTCGCTAGTGACGTCATCGCGCAGAAGTATTTCCGCAAGGCTGGCGTTCCGACCGCTCTCAAAAAGGTGAAGGAAAAGGACGTTCCCGAATTCCTGTGGCGTTCCGTTCCCGCTGAAGGCGCTGAGTTTAGTGGCGAAACGTCATCAAAGCAGGTGTTCGACCGCTTGGCAGGTGCGTGGGCGTATTGGGGATGGAAAGGCGGCTATTTCTCGACCGAGGAAGATGCGCGCGCCTATTTCGACGAGATGCGTTACATGCTGGCAACCCAGCGCGCGGCACCGAACTCTCCTCAGTGGTTCAACACCGGTCTTCACTGGGCCTATGGAATCGACGGCCCGGCGCAGGGGCACCACTATGTCGACTACAAAACTGGCAAGCTGACCAAGTCGAAATCCGCTTACGAACATCCGCAGCCGCACGCGTGCTTCATTCAGTCTGTCGACGATGATCTGGTGAACGAAGGCGGCATCATGGATCTGTGGGTGCGCGAGGCGCGCCTGTTCAAATACGGCTCGGGTACCGGGACCAATTTCAGCCATCTGCGTGCAGAAGGCGAAGCGCTGTCGGGTGGCGGCAAGTCCTCGGGCCTCATGGGCTTTCTCAAGATCGGCGACCGCGCCGCTGGCGCGATCAAATCAGGCGGGACAACCCGTCGAGCAGCAAAGATGGTGATCGTCGATGCAGATCACCCGGACATCGAGCAATTCATCGAATGGAAGGTGATCGAAGAGCAGAAGGTGGCCTCGATCGTTGCCGGATCGAAGATGCACGAGAAGATGCTGAACGGCATTTTCGAGGCCATCCGCAGCTGGGACGGCGCGCAGGAAGACGCGTATGACCCCAACAAGAATGACAGCCTGAAGAAAGCGGTTCGCGAAGCCAAAAAGGTCGCGATCCCAGAGACTTACATCAAGCGCGTTCTGGACTACGCCAAGCAGGGCCACGACAGCATCGAATTCCCAACCTACGACACGGACTGGGATTCGGAAGCGTACAGTTCGGTTTCGGGTCAGAACTCGAACAACTCGATCCGCGTGACCAACGCGTTCCTGACGGCTGTTGAAAAAGACGCCGACTGGGAGTTGATCAACCGCACCGATGGCAAAGTCGCTCGCACGGTTAAGGCGCGTGATCTGTGGGAAAAGGTCGGCCACGCCGCATGGGCCTGTGCCGATCCGGGCATCCAGTTCCACGACACGGTCAATGAATGGCACACTTGCCCCGAAGATGGTGAGATCCGCGGCTCGAACCCTTGCTCGGAATACATGTTCCTCGATGACACGGCCTGTAACCTGGCGTCGATGAACCTGCTGACCTTCCTCAAGGATGGTGAGTTTCAGGCGGCGGATTACATGCACGCCTCGCGTCTGTGGACCCTGACGCTGGAAATCTCGGTGACGATGGCGCAGTTCCCGTCGAAGGAAATCGCGCAGTTGTCCTATGATTTCCGCACCTTGGGTCTGGGTTATGCCAATATCGGCGGTCTGCTGATGAACATGGGCTACAGCTACGACTCGGTTGAGGGTCGGGCGATCTGTGGTGCGCTGACCGCGATCATGACAGGCGTGGCCTATGCGACCTCGGCTGAGATTGCCGGTGAACTGGGACCGTTCAAGGGGTACGAACGGAACGCGGATCACATGCTGCGCGTCATCCGCAACCACCGCCGCGCGTCGCAGGGCGTGACCGAGGGCTATGAGAAACTGGCCGTTAAGCCGGTGCCTCTGGACCACGACAACTGCCCGGACAAGCGTCTGGTTGATCTGGCCATGTCGGCTTGGGACGAAGCGCTGAGCCTCGGCGAAAAGAACGGTTACCGCAATGCGCAGGCCACCGTGATCGCGCCGACCGGCACCATCGGTCTGGTGATGGATTGCGACACCACCGGGATCGAGCCGGACTTTGCTCTGGTCAAGTTCAAGAAGCTGGCCGGTGGCGGTTATTTCAAGATCATCAACCGTTCTGTGCCGTCGGCGCTGGAAAAGCTGGGGTATTCCTCGTCTCAGATTGAAGAGATCGTAGGCTATGCGGTTGGTCACGGCACCATCGGCAACGCGCCGGGAATCAACCACACCTCGCTGACCGGTCATGGCTTTGGCCCGAATGAACTGGCCAAGGTGGATGCGGCACTGGAAAGCGCGTTCGACATCCGGTTCGTCTTCAACCAGTGGACGTTGGGTGAGGATTTCTGCACCGGCGTGTTGGGCATCCCGGCGACCAAGCTGAATGACCCGACCTTCGACCTGCTGCGCCATCTCGGCTTTACCAAAGCAGACATCGACGCGGCGAACGACCACGTTTGCGGAACCATGACGCTGGAAGGCGCGCCGCATCTGAAGGAAGAGCACTATTCGATCTTCGACTGCGCCAACCCGTGCGGCAAGAAAGGCAAGCGTTTTCTTGGGGTTGATAGCCACATCACCATGATGGCGGCAGCGCAAAGCTTTATCTCGGGTGCAATCAGCAAAACGATCAACATGCCGAATGATGCGACCATCGAGGATTGCCAAAAGGCGTATGAACTGTCGTGGTCGCTGGGTGTGAAGGCGAATGCATTGTACCGTGACGGTTCGAAACTGTCGCAACCTCTGGCAGCGGCGCTGGTCGAAGATGACGACGAAGCGGCGGAAGTGCTGGAAAGCGGATCGACACAGGAAAAAGCCGTCGTTCTGGCCGAGAAGGTAATCGAGAAGGTTGTGGTCAAGGAAATGATCCGCAGCCATCGCGAGAAACTGCCGCATCGCCGCAAGGGCTATACCCAAAAGGCGATCGTGGGCGGCCACAAGGTCTATCTGCGGACCGGTGAGTTCGAAGACGGCAAGCTGGGCGAAATCTTCATCGACATGCACAAGGAAGGCGCTGGCTTCCGGGCGATGATGAACAACTTTGCCATCGCTGTGTCGGTCGGCCTGCAATATGGCGTGCCGCTGGAAGAGTTCGTCGACGCCTTTACCTTTACCAAGTTCGAACCGGCGGGGATGGTGCAGGGCAACGATTCGATCAAGAACGCCACGTCGATCCTGGATTACATCTTCCGCGAATTGGCCGTGTCCTATCTGGACCGCACCGATCTGGCCCACGTGAAACCCGAAGGCGCAACCTTCGATGATCTGGGCAGGGGCGAGGAAGACGGGTTGTCGAATGTCTCGGAAATCAGCGACAGCGCGGCAACCAAGTCTTTGGAAGTGCTGAAGCAAATCAGCTCGACGGGTTACCTGCGCAAGCGCCTGCCACAGGACCTGATGGTGTTTAACGGCGGTCAGGCTGAAGTGAACGGCATGGCCGAGACCGCACCCACTTTCGAAACGCCTGCTGCTGAAACAGCTGTCGCAACCGGAATGGATGCTCGGACCAAAGCCAAGATGCAGGGGTATGAGGGTGACCCTTGCGGCGAATGCGGAAACTACACGCTGGTGCGCAACGGCACCTGCATGAAGTGCAACACCTGCGGCGCGACCAGCGGGTGTAGCTAAGGCAAACGCCCCGCCAGGCGGGGTGTAGGGACCTGGAATTCCCCCCCGGACTTCCGGTCCCGACGAATAGGGGGCAAGGCAAAGCCTGAGACTTACCACTAGGCGCCTTGCTTCACTCGGCCGACATGCCCGTGTTGGCCGGGAACAGGGTGGGGCGGAATATTTGCTCCCTCCCACTCTTTCAAGGGGCGGGTGCGCTCGTCCCATGCGCAGTCCAGGCCGCAGGCAAAAAAACACCGGGCGGTCAACGAAATGAGCCTGGAAGGCGAAACTGACAGGGGGCTTCGGCCCCCTTTCTTTTTTCCAGAGGTAAGTGGGAAGTTAGGCAGGGATTTGCCGGATTTTGCATTTCTCATCGGGCAAGACCCGCCGAGACGTTATGGGGGAATTTTGCCCGGCGGCTCGCCGCAAATGCGACTCTACCAAACACGCGGAGATTGGCGCGAAAGTGCCGGTTTCTCTCAATGCGGGTGACACTCAGGTGGGTTGCGGTGTTTCTAGTGCATGTCCGGACGCAAACACTCAAAAAACTCTATCAGGAGGCATCACAATGAAACCGCAATCTTTGGCCGCTCTTGCCGCCCTTGCATTTGGATTGCCCGCGCTGGCCGTCGCGCAGTCCTCGGCAGATGCAAATGGGGACGGTGTGCTAACGATCGAAGAAGTACAGGCCGTATTGCCTGACGTCGACTCGGATACTTTCTCGGCTATGGACGCTAATGGTGACGGTGCTTTGGACGAGGCCGAGATCGCTGTTGCGCAGGAAGCTGGCCTGTTACCGGCAACCGACGGTTAATCGGAAGCGAAAAGCGGCCGGAGCTTTTCCGGCCGCTTTTTTAAAGACTTACAAGGGAAGGTAAATGTTGAACTTTCCGCGAAGCTCTGCATCCAACAACGGATCGAACCGGGCCGGTGACGGAGTGGAAAGGATTTCCTCCTTCCGCTTGATCGCCTTTTGGATCAAGTCGGGTTTGCCAAGCTCCGCCCATTCCTTGGGTGAGGTGCGGTCTCCGAAGGTGGGATAAACGTAGTCTGCCTGCATCCGGCTGAGTGTCGCGTCGGTGCCCAGATAGTGACCCGGTCCACCCATACAGACCTCGGCGATTTGATCCAATGCCAGCGTTTCATCCGTGACTTCAATCCCGCGCACGCACCGTTGGGCCTGACCAATCAGATCATCGCTGAGGATTAGGCTTTCGTGGCAGAAGCCCAGCAGTGAGGCATGCATGCCTGCCGCTTCGTACACCATGTTCAGACCAGACAGGCCCGCCATGACGTTGGAACACATCTGCTCCCAGCCGGCCTGCATGTCGGGCAGTTTCGAATCCGACGCGCCGGCGGCGGCACCACCCGGCAGGTCGTAGAAACGGTGCATCTGGGCACAGCCTGCGGTCAGTAGGGCTTGCTCACCCGAACCTATGGACATGGCACCTGTGCGCAGGTCCAGGCCAAAGGGCCAAGTGCCAAAAATCGCTGGAGCGCCGGGGCTTACGGCGTTTACATAAACCAAACCAGCGAGGCATTCTGCCGTTGCCTGTGCGATCGCCCCCGCAATGGTCGAAGGCGCGGTGGCCCCAGCCATGCCGGCGGACAACAACAGAACGGGCATCCCGGCCTTGATGCACTCCTCCATCACTTCGCAGCTTTCTGTTGCGAATTTCATCGGCGGTACGACGAAGCAGTTCGAGTTCGACACGAATGGCCGCTCACGATATTTATCCTCTCCGCCCGCGATCATGTAGATCATCTCCATAGCGGGGGCGACGTGGCTGGGTTCCGTGAAAGACGTACCGATGTGTTTGAACGTGCCTGAACACGCGGCGTAGATCGTGTTCAGGTCCATCTCTAGGTTGTCCGCGATATCGCGGCAAACCATGGGGCGTTGTACGAAATGAATGTTTTCCAGTTGTTCGCAGATGCGCGCGGCATCGTGCAGATCCTGAACGGTCGAGTCGCGATATTCGTTGCCATGGACATCGACCATGCTAACCGCCGCACCTGCAGTGCCATAGTGAACCTTGGTGCCCGATAGCTCTAGATCGGTTTTTCCGTCACGACTATAAAGCGTGACCGAGCGGTTGGCCTTGGCGATTGTGTCTTCCACCAACGCGCGGGGAAAACGAATGCGGCCGTCATCGCCCAGAGTGCATCCGGCGGCGACCAGATAGTCGATACCGCTCTGTGGTGCGTCCGCCAAACCGATCGTTTCCAATGCGGTCAGCGCCGCTTCGTGGATGCGTTCGATTTGGGCTTGGGTCAGGACATTGAGGACACCGCCTTCCATGCCGGGGCGGACTGGGCGCAGGTGTTCGGGTAGGGACGTCGCACGGGCGGCACGACGCGCGGCGCGCCCGCCGCTGCGGGATGTGGTGCGGGTTTGATCGTTCATGGTTTGGATTCCGGTTTTTTGGGGGTCGTATCAGGGTGGCCGAGTTCACACACCTGATGGTCGACCACGCGCCGCACGACCGCGGTCCGCACCAATGGTGCGGCTGACCAGCCGAATCTTCCAAACATCGCTTTGCATTCAGGTCCTCACCTTGTGAAACGCAGTATCCCGATGTGCACTGTCCCAATCTGTTCTGTTTGCGACTTGGGTGCCTAAAAGCGAAGTATATATGCAGATGTCACACTGTTCATTTGTCTGCACAAGTTTTTCTCCGGCATGGGTAAAAATCTGTTATAGTTCCTTCACTTATTTAAGAGTGGTTCGTGATCTCAATTGAATATTAACGATCTCGGACCAAGTTTTTGAGTTACTACAACCTATGCGGTCGAAGCTCTGGCTTTTGGTTTTTAGGAGAGATTGATGAAAGCCCTTATGGCCCTCAGTTTCACGTTGGCAGCTGGCATCGCAGCCCCGTCAATGGCCGAGGATTGGACAGGGCCTTATGCCGGTTTCAGCTTTGGCTACACCGATGCGGACGGCCCAAACGGTTCAAGCGGTAATGATACAACTTTCGGACCGTTTATTGGCTATGATCGCGATTTCGGGAATTTTGTGTTGGGCGGAGAGTTGGAGTACAACCGTCTGTCATTTGATCTTAGTGAAGGCGAAGGCAGCCTCGACAGCATAACCCGCCTGAAACTGCGGGGCGGATACGATTTTGGTTCGGCCCTTGGATATGTGGTGGTTGGCGCGGCCAGACTGGACGCGTCCGTGGATAATGACACTGCAGCCGTTTATGGAATTGGAGTGGCTTATCCCATCAACGACCGCTTTATCATCAGCGGCGAAGCGTTGAGGCAGGAGTTTGACGACGTCACGCGGACAGATGGAGGGTTGGATTCAAACGTATTCAACCTGCGTACATCATTCCGGTTCTAAATTCCGCTAAGCTGTGACCGCGTGCTGTTCGGCCAGATCGGCTGCAAATTCGCATATCGTGTTCAGGGCGGTCGCGAAGCGATCATCGTCAATGGTCATCGCCACACGTATATGACCGGCAGCAGCAGAGCCGAAGCTTTCGCCGGGCATCACGGCGATCGCGTGAGTATCCAGCAAAGCATTGGCGAATCCTTCACCGCTGAGGCCGGTCGCGCGGATATCCAACATCAGATACATCGCACCCTGAGCCGGGATAAGACCCACGGTGTTTTGGGCTTCGAGAATTTCAACCGCGAGTGCACGGCGCCTGCGGAAGGGGGCGGCAATCTGCTCTTCTAACTCAGCACCTGCATTCAGCGCAAAGCTGGCGGCGTCCTGAATGAACCCGGGCACGCCATATGTGGTATGCGTCGCGAGATTGATGAGATGGCCAATCACCTCTTCCGGCCCGACCACCCAACCGCACCGAGACCCTGTCATGGCATGCGATTTTGACATGGAGCCAACAACCAGTGTGCGCTCGGCCATATTGGGCAGGGTCCGGGGCGAAATATGATTGCTATCCCAAACCTGTGTGTCATAAACTTCATCCGAAATTAACCAGAGGTCATTGTTGCGACAGACAGTGGCGATATCGTCTAGCGTCTCGCGCGAATACACGACCCCGGTGGGGTTGTTCGGCGTATTGATCAACAGAGAGACCGCACCGTCGACGGCAGCTTCGATCTGTTCAGCCCGCGGCTGGAACGCGTCTTCGGCTGTGGTCTGAACTGCCCGTGCCACAGCACCAGCACCCCGTATCGTGCCGGGATAAGTTGCATAGTAGGGGTCAAGAAAAAGGCCCACATCCCCGGGATCACAGACCGCAACATGAGCGGCGAAAAGGGCAGACTGGCCACCCGGTGTAATCAACACATTGTTGCGGGTGGTGGGTACGCCTGTACGGGCTTGCAGCCTGGCGGCCACGGTATCACGCAGCAAATCGGTGCCCGGCACCATGGCGTATCCGGTGTGACCTTGTCGCGCCGACAGGTCCATGGCCTCGAGAATCGACGGGTCTGTGCGGATGTCGTGCTCACCAATGGTAAGCTCGGTTACGGCATAGCCGTCACTGATCATTCGGCGGGCGCGGTAGAACACATCCCATCCGTCGCTGCCGCCTCCGGTCAGGTGAGTGATACGCTGCGACAACTTCATGGCCCGCTCCCGTCCTGTCGTTTTTTGGTGACAGGGCCAGAGCAGTAGCCGTTTGTCAATCAGCTTCGCGGGGGGAGTGTGGCCTGAGCCTTTTTAGTAAGCGAGGCGCGGACCAGTTCATACGAGGCGGTCAACCTGTGGTTCAACTCGTCTTTGTCGCAGTCGAAGGGCAGGCGAATCCAACTACGGTGGAAATACCGGGCGTTTTCTCCGACACAGGCGTCGATCAGCATCTGGGCGGTTTCGATATCCGGGGTTTTGACGGAAACGCCATCATTGGCCGTTCCGATACAGGCAAACATCTTGCCTCCAATTTTCCAAGCGTCATGTCCTCCACCCCACGGGTCGGAGAGTTCGGCACCAGGCAGGGTTTGGCAAATGGCATTCACTGTCTCGCGCCTCATGCATAATAGCGTGCGATGCGAAGCGACGGAACTCAAGGCTTGGCGTCTGGCAATCTGCATGATAGAGGAAATCCATGAACCCGATGACCTGCATCATTATCTGCTGCATTACCTGCTGATTTATCAAGCGGGCCGGTTTCTTTCGTTTTCATCCCTGAGACAAGTTGCTAAGCCCGCGTCAACGCGACACGACATGCTGTCTTTAGGAGCCGACCGATGACGACGATCAAACTGCACAACACCCGGACGCGGACGAAAGAGGATTTCGTGCCGATCAGCGCCGACAATGTGCGGATGTATGTCTGTGGACCTACTGTCTACGACCGTGCTCATCTGGGTAATGCGCGTCCAGTGGTGGTGTTCGATTTACTTTACAGACTGCTGCGGTACACCTACGGCGCGGATCATGTGACCTATGTGCGCAACTTCACCGACGTGGACGACAAGATAAACGCGACCGCTCTGGCCCGTCAGAAAGCCGGGGCCGCGGGTACGCTGGAGCAGTTGGTGCAGGAGCGTTCGGACGAGACGATCGGCTGGTATCTGCATGATATGGGCGCGCTGGGGGCGTTAGAACCAAACGAGATGCCGCGCGCAACGCAATACATCGGCCAGATGATTGCGATGATCGAGGGTCTGATCGAGAAGGGCCATGCCTACGCAGCCGAGGGGCATGTTCTGTTTGCCGTGGATAGCTGGAAAGAGAAATACGGTGCTTTGTCCGGGCGCTCCGTCGATGACATGATCGCGGGCGCGCGGGTCGAGGTTGCGCCCTACAAGAAAAATCCGATGGATTTCGTGCTGTGGAAGCCTTCAACCGATGAGTTGCCGGGTTGGGACAGCCCCTGGGGCCGGGGGCGTCCGGGCTGGCACATCGAATGCTCGGCCATGAGCTATGAACTGCTGGGCGACAGCTTCGACATTCATGGCGGCGGCAACGACCTGATGTTCCCGCACCACGAAAACGAGATCGCCCAGAGCTGCTGCGCGCATCCGGAAGGGGACTTCGCCCGCGTCTGGTTGCACAATGAAATGCTGCAGGTGGAAGGCAAGAAAATGTCCAAATCGCTGGGCAATTTCTTCACCGTGCATGATCTGCTGGAACAGGGTGTCCCGGGGGAGGTGATCCGCTTTGTGTTCCTGCAAACCCATTACCGCAAACCAATGGACTGGACTGAGAAGAAGGCGCGTGAAGCCGAGACAACGCTGCGCAAATGGCGGGCGCTGACAGCGGGCATCGAGCCCGCCGCCAGCGCGGCGCCCGCGGTTATTGCTGCGCTGAGTGACGACCTGAACACGGCGGGCGCTTTGGCGGAACTCTACCGTCTGGCTGCCGATGGGGACGTGGCTGATCTTCTGGCGAGCGCGCAGTTGTTGGGATTACTTGTTCCCGAGATGGGAGCCTGGGCGGATACCGCTTCGGTGGACTTGACTGCACATGCAGACCGGTTGGCGGATGCCCGGGCCGTTGCAATGCAGAACAAGGATTTTTCGGAAGTGGACCGACTGAAAGCCGCCTATCTGGCTGCAGGGGTGGAGGTTCGGATGAGCAAGGAAGGCGTTGAACTTGTACCCGGTGCCGGGTTCGATGCCGCCAAGCTGGAGGGGGTGTGATGTCAAAGGAACGCTTATACATCTACGACACGACCCTAAGGGATGGGCAGCAGACACAGGGAGTTCAGTTTTCGACCGCCGAGAAGGTGCAGATCGCGCAGGCTCTGGACGAGCTGGGCGTTGACTATATCGAAGGCGGTTGGCCCGGTGCGAACCCAACGGACAGCGCGTTTTTCGAGGTCGCGCCGAAGACCACGGCTCGATTGACCGCCTTTGGGATGACCAAGCGCGCCGGCCGGTCGGCTGAGAATGATGATGTTCTGGCGGCCGTGATGAATGCAGGCACGCAGGCTGTCTGTCTGGTCGGCAAATCGCATGATTATCACGTCTCTCATGCGCTGGGAATTTCGCTGGAGGAGAATGTCGAGAACGTCCGGGCCTCGGTCGCACATATCATGGCACAGGGACGTGAGGCTTTGTTCGATGCCGAGCATTTCTTTGATGGATACAAGGACAATCCCGCGTACGCGGTTGAGGTGTGTCGGGCCGCTCTGGAGGCCGGTGCGCGCTGGGTGGTGCTGTGTGATACCAATGGCGGGGCGCTTCCTGCGGAAGTGTCTCGGATTGTCTCTGAGATCATCGCTGCCGGTTTGCCGGGTGAGCGGCTGGGCATTCACACGCATAACGACACCGAAAATGCGGTGGCCTGCTCGCTGGCTGCCGTCGACGCGGGAGCGCGGCAGATTCAGGGAACTCTGAACGGGTTGGGTGAGCGGTGCGGCAATGCGAACCTGACCGCTCTAATCCCGACTTTACTGTTGAAGGAACCCTATGCGTCGGGTTTCGATACCGGCGTCAGTGCGGAGGCTCTGGCTGGTTTGACACGTGTCAGCCGGATGCTGGACGATATCCTGAACCGGGTGCCCAGTAAGCAATCAGCCTATGTCGGTGCTTCGGCTTTTGCGCATAAGGCGGGGCTTCATGCCAGCGCGATTCTCAAGGACCCGTCGACTTATGAGCATGTGGACCCGGGCGCAGTCGGAAATGCGCGGATCATACCGATGTCGAACCAGGCGGGGCAATCGAACCTCCGCAAGCGTCTGACCGAGGCCGGGCTGGTCGTGGAGAAGGGCGACCCGGCGCTGGGGCGTATTCTGGATCGGATCAAGCAGCGCGAGGCTGAGGGGTATTCATATGACACCGCTCAGGCCAGTTTTGAGCTGCTGGCGCGGGACGAGTTGGGGCAACTGCCCGAGTTCTTCGAGGTCAAGCGCTACAAGGTCACCGTCGAGCGGCGCAAGAACAAGTATAACAAAATGGTCAGCCTGTCAGAGGCCGTTGTTGTTGTGAAGGTTGATGGAGAAAAGAAACTGTCGGTCAGTGAGTCCATGGACGAGAACGGCAGCGACCGGGGGCCGGTGAACGCGCTTGCGAAAGCGCTGGCAAAGGATCTCGGACAGTATTCACAGGTGCTGGCCGATATGAAGCTGGTCGACTTCAAGGTGCGCATAACCCAGGGTGGCACCGAAGCCGTGACGCGAGTCATCATTGATAGCGAAGACGGGCAGGGGCGGCGCTGGTCGACCGTAGGCGTCAGTGCCAACATAGTCGATGCCTCGTTCGAGGCGCTTTTGGACGCGATTCAGTGGAAACTGGTGCGCGATTGCGGGCCGCATGCCGCGGTGGCGGAGTGACCGTAGAATTCGATGACGACATCAAAGCCTGCGCGGCTTTGGTGCATCGTGCCGACCCGGATCGATTCATGGCGGTAATGGCGGCACCAATTGCCGTACGACCTATGTTGTTCCCGCTCTATGCGTTGAACGTCGAGGTCGCCCGCGCGCCGTGGGTTACGCAAGAGGCGATGATCGCTGAAATGCGCCTGCAATGGTGGCGTGATGCATTGCAAGAGATTGCCGAGGGGCAGACAGTTCGGAGGCACGAGGTCGTAACACCTCTCTCACGGGTCTTGTCGCCGCATTTGGCAGCCATGCTAGATGAGTATGTCTCTGTAAGGCGTTGGGATATATACAGGGATCCATTTGAGGATGAGGCGCATTTCGAAGCTTATATCAACCACAGTGCTGGATCTTTGATGGTTGCGGCGGCGCAGGTTCTGGGGTCTGCGGACGACACCGTTCTGCGCGACTTCGGTTACGCGGTCGGCGTGGCGAACTGGTTTCGAGCCATTCCTGATCTTGAAGCGCGGGGTAGAATTCCGTTGTTGAATGGTACGCCTGAAGGTGTCCGGGCTTTGGCGGAAAAGGCTCTTGATCGACTGAAGAGCGCGCGATCAAACGCGTCGGGAGTTTCCGCGGAAGCACGGCCGGCGCTCTATGTCGGGTGGCAAGCGGAATGGGTTCTTCGGCAGGCTGTGGCGCGCCCGGATCGTGTCGCGACCGGTGATATGGCCCAGGGCGAAATTCGGCGTCGCTTATCCCTCATGTGGACTGTAGCCAGCGGGCGTTGGTAGGTTCTAGACCGTTTCCGCCTCCGACGGTTTCAGGACCAGCCACAACAGTGCACCGCCTGCCAGTGTCAGCAGCGGGATCATGGCGAGGTTCACCGCCGTCCAGCCCTCGACCGGAGAGCCGCCCGAGCAGTTCATCAACCCGCCCGAGGCCAGAGAAGCGACCGTCACACCTCCGAACACCAGCAGGTCGTTCAGCCCCTGCATCCGCCCGCGTTCGCTCACGTCATGGGAGGCCGCAAGCATCGTGGTGGCCCCGATAAAGCCGAAGTTCCAGCCGAGCCCCAGCAGGATCAGAGCGACGAAGAAATTGCCCAGCTCGACGCCTTGCAGGGCAACAACGCCCGCCGCGCCCAGAATGGCCAGACCAATGGCCACGATCTTTTCGACGCCGAAGCGGGCGATCAAATGGCCGGTGAAAAAGCTGGGGATATACATGGCCAGAACATGCGCCATTACTACATCTGCGGCGTCGTTGTTGGAGAAGCCGCAACCCACAACCGCCAGCGGGGTCGAGGTCATCACAAGGTTCATCAGCGCGTAGGAGACCATCGCGCAGATGATTGCCACGGCGATGCGCGGGGTCCTAAGCATTTCCAGACGGGTTCGGCCCTTGGGCGCATCTTCCTTCGGTTTCTCGGGCGTTGGGATGTCGAGGAAAAAGAACAGGGCCGAGCCGAAGATGTTCACCGCGATCACAGCCAAATAAGTGCCGAGGAATGGGATAACATAGGCTTCTGCCGTCAACTTGACGAGTTGCGAGCCAATGAGAGCTGCTGCCAGCCCGCCTGCCATGACATAGGAAATGGCCTTGGGCCTAAAGTTGTCTGACGCCGTATCCGCGGCTGCAAAACGGTAGAACCCGTGGGCGCTCATGTAGATTCCAGTCAGAAGACTACCGAGAAGGAAGATCGGGAACGAGCCAAGGTATAGTCCATATGCACCGACCACACCGCCGCAAGCTCCGGCGGTTGCACCAATCAGAAACCCTGCGCGACGCCCCCAGCGCTGCATGATCGCCGAGACAGGTGTGGCTGCTAACATCGACCCCAGAACGATCAGCGAAATGGGTAGCGTGGCCAGACAGGGGTTAGAGGCCAGTGATTGCCCCGCAAGCCCGCCGACAATAAAGATCATCGGCATCTGCGCGCCCAGCACAGCTTGAGCCGCCACCAAAACGGCGACGTTGCGCTTGGCCTGACTGTTGTCGGGCGGAGTGGCAGCGGCAAGTGTCATGGGCTCATGCGTATCTTTGAAATGCCAGTCACACAAGCGGGTTGCATCTGCGACAAAGCAACCTACCGTGAGCGCATTCCAAACTATCCGGAGAGCCCATGACTGTCGGACGCATCATCAAGACACCTGATTGTGTGGCCGAAGGGGCCGACTGGTTGGCCGAGGCGTGTCCGCGCATGGCTTGGGCAATGGAACAGACCGGGCCTTTGCCGTTGCGTCGTCGTCCGGACGGGTTTGCCCAGCTTCTCAGCGCCATTGTCAGCCAACAGGTCAGCGTGGCGTCGGCCAACGCGATTTGGAAGCGGATGCAGGACGCGAAACTTACCGGGCCGCGCAAGATTATGTGGGCCACGGATGATGATCTGCGGGCGGCGGGGCTCAGTCGTCAGAAGATACGCTATGCCCGTGCCTTGGCTGAGGCGCGTATTGATTACAAGGCATTACGCGATGTTCCTGATGCAGAAGTTGTTGCCACATTAACCGAAGTTTCGGGCATTGGCGTCTGGACTGCCGAGATCTACGCCATGTTCTCTCTAGGTCGCGCCGATGTGATCGCACCGGGCGACCTGGCACTGCAAGAGGCCGCGCGCATACTCTATGACCTGCCCAAACGCCCCACCGACAAAGAACTGCGACAGATGGCCGAGGCGTGGTCGCCCTGGCGGTCGGTTGCGGCCCGAGTTTTGTGGGCCTATTACCGGGTGGCAAAAGAACGAGAAGGGATCAGATGACACGGGTTTTGAATGCGCTCCGAAAAGAGCCGGTTTCGGGCGATACACGCTCGGTCGTGGTGTTCGTGCACGGCTATGGGGCCAATGGTGCCGATCTTCTGGGGCTCGCCGATCCGTTGGGCGAGCACCTGCCGGATACGCTGTTTGTCGCCCCCGACGCGCCTGAGCAGATTCCCGGAATGCCAAACGGTTTCCAGTGGTTCCCGATCCCGTGGATCGACGGATCATCTGAGGAAGAAGCGCGACGCGGAATGGAAATGGCGGTTGAGGATTTCAATGCTTTCCTCGATGCATTGATGGTGGATGAGGATGTTCTGCCCGAGCAGGTGGTTCTGTTCGGGTTTTCTCAGGGAACGATGATGAGCCTGCATGTCGCTCCACGTCGCGAAGACCCGGTGGCCGGAATTATCGCCTTCTCGGGCCGGTTGCTGGAACCCGATCTGCTGCCGGATGAGACGGTCAGTCGGATGCCAATCTTGCTGGTGCATGGGGATGTTGACGACGTGGTGCCGCCGCAATCGTTGCCCGAAGCCGCGGAAGCGCTGCAAGCCGCTGATTTCAAAGAAGTCTACGCGCATGTTATGAAAGGCACCGGCCACGGCATCGCCCCGGACGGCCTAAGCGTCGCGCTGGCCTTCATGCGTGACAAGCTGAGCCTGTAGGTATGATCGCGGTCCGTCCCATGATGACAGAGGATGTGGCCGCAGCCTGCCGCATCCTCAACGAAATCATCGAAATTGGGGGCTCGACCGCGCTGGAGATTCCGTTCTCCGAGGTGTTGTTTGCGCAAAGTTATTTGGACGGGATCGACAAGATTTGCTGCCATGTCGCCTTGGATGATCAGGGCGAGGTGGCGGGTTTCCAATGGTTGGGAACACATGAAGATTTGCCTACTGACTGCGCCGACATCGCCACCTTCACCCGACGCCAGCCGATGTTAAAAGGGGCCGGGCGGGCTGTGTTCGCGGAAACCGCAAAACACGCGGTGGCGCTTGGGTTTGCTCAGATCAACGCAACAATTCGAGCCGATAACTGGATGGGGTTGAGTTACTATGACAAGATGGGGTTCCGTGATTACTCGGTCGCTTATGGCAAGCCGTTGCGAGATGGAACTCCGGTCGACAGAATCTCCAAGCGGTTTGATCTGAGAGCGGGCGCTGCATGCTGATCGTAACTGGAACAGTTGAAATCGCGCCGGAGGGTGTTGAAAAAGCAGCCAAAGCCGCACAGCGGATGGTGGCGGAGACCGTGAAGGAACCGGGTTGTCTGGTCTATGAGTTCAGCCAGATACTGGGCCACCCCAACCGGTTTCGCGTTTATGAGGAGTGGCAGGACCAGGCTGCACTCGAGGCGCATTTCAACGCCACGCATATGGCGGCGTTTCAGGCGATGCTGGCAGAGGTTGGTGTTGTTTCAGCCGATATCTACCGCGTCGTCGGTGGCGAAAAGCAGCCTCTTCGCTGACAGTCTCAGGTCCACAAATGGCCCTCTGCAAATTCGACTGAGTTGCCCGTGGGGTCTCGTACGTAGAGAGAGCGCACCCCGTTGGGCCAGTCGAACTCGGCATCTATCGGTATGTTCCAGTCCAGCAAATGTTTGCGCATCACGTCGATTTCTGCGCGGGTCAGGATCAAGCAGACATGGCCTGGCCCGCGCGCACCGTGGGGCGGGACGGGCAAGTCGGGATTGCCCGGAGGTTTCTCGGTTTCATCTGCGTTGAACAGCAATAGGACTGAGCCACCGATCCGGTAGAACACGTGCCGGTCAGCTACGCGTTGGATTTTCTTCAACGCCAGTATCTCACCGTAGAACCTTTCAGCTGTGTCCAGGTCATCAACATAGAGTGCGGCTTCGAGAATACCGTTCGGTACAGGGATATCTGGCGTGACCTTCATGTCCTAAACCTATCACAACACGCGGTTTTTGTCACCGGCGTGGACGGCGGTCTCGTTTTCTTTGAGGAGTGGAGTTCAACGCTGGTGCAGGCAGGCTGTCCCATTGACCGGGTTCCAGCCCCTTTAACGACCAGTCGCCAATTCGGGCGCGGATCAGGCGCAGGGTCGGGTGTCCCACGGCAGCCGTCATCCGCCGCACCTGGCGGTTCTTCCCTTCGCGCAACGTCAGTTCGATCCAACAATCGGGTAATGTCTGGCGTACCCGGATCGGGGGATTGCGAGCCCACAGCCCTTCTGGCTCGTCCATTAGGCGGGCCTTGGCTGGGCGTGTTTTTCCGTCCTTCAACTCGACCCCGTCACGCAGGGCTTTTAGGGCAGCTGCATCTGGCAGGCCTTCAACCTGAACCCAATAAGTTTTGGCAATCTTGTGCTTTGGGTCCGAGATTTGTGCCTGCAACCGCCCGTTATCGGTGAGCAACATCAGCCCCTCACTATCCCGGTCCAACCGCCCGGCGGGATAGACACCGGGCAGGTCTATGTAGTCCGACAGGGTATTACGCGGCGAATCCGCGTTGGCGCGGTCAGTAAACTGCGGCAGTACGTCGAAGGGTTTGTTGAATCGGATGAACCAGCTCATGGCAAACGCCATAGCTCGCAGACCACATTGGCGCAACCTGTGGATAACTGTCACCTCTTTGTTACGGATTCGGATTAACCAATCCCCGAGATATTGTGGAAACTCAGGACTTGTCAGAGTTTTAACACGATATATAGTTAAGATAAGGCCGGGGCGGGTGTTCCCCGCTCTGATGTCAAAAACGGGCAGAGCAGAGCGAGGAGCGATTCTGATATGGATGGAGACTTCAGAACCGAATTTGTCAGGGAACCTGGTGCCCTCAAGCACCATCCGGCATTGGTTTTGAATGCTGATTATCGCCCCTTGTCCTATTACCCGTTGTCCCTGTGGCCGTGGCAAGAAGCGATAAAGGCAGCCTGGCTGGACAGGGTGGACATTGTGGCTGAATACGACGAGGTCGTCCGAAGCCCGAGTACCGAGATACGAATACCGTCGGTCGTTGTCCTGAAAGACTATGTAAAACCCAGAAAGCGCGTGGCCTTCACGCGCTTTAATTTATTTTTGAGGGATGAATTCTGCTGCCAATATTGCGGCAGCCGCGGAGACCTGACCTTTGACCATGTGGTTCCCCGTGCTGCCGGTGGTGTGACCAGTTGGCAGAACGTTGTGGCGGCATGCAGCCCGTGTAACCTGAAAAAAGGGTCAAAATCGCTGCGGCAGGCAGGGATGACATTGCGCAAGCCGCCGCGCCAACCAGATGCTGAGTCGTTGCGAAATATTGGGCGTAAGTTCCCGCCGAACCACCTGCACGACAGTTGGATCGACTTCCTGTACTGGGATGCGGAACTGGACGAGTTCTAACGACCAGCTCGCCAGGCGGCGAGCCAGATCAGCACCAAAGCGCCGGAAATCACTGCGTTCCATCCGGCCATGGACAGGCCAAACATCTCCCACGGGATTTCATCGCAGCGCACAAGTGGAGCAGACATGATCTGATCCATCAATTCTTGTGTCGACAGCCCGCCAATATCTCCCGAGGTACAGCTGGAGGGGCCTTCCCACCATTTCAACTCAACCCCGGCGTGGAAGACGCCGATGGCTGCCGTTGTCAGCGCTGCCAGAGCACCAAGCAAAGGCAAAAGGTTCACGCGCGGCAGAGCGAGCGCCAAGGCTCCGATTACAACGGCGGCGCCGTGCGGATAACGCTGCCAGATGCACATTTTGCAAGGAGCCATACCGCCGAGATATTGGAAACCCCACGCTCCAAGCAGCATGGCCGTAGAACCGACCGCAGCAATCAAGACCAGAGTGTTTTTTCGTGTCATAGGTATTTCACCACAAGAAAACCGCCAAACAGCAGGATGATGAACAAGGTGAACATCAGGCCCAACCGTTTTTCGATAAAGTCACGGATAGGCTCACCAAACTTCCAAAGCAGACCAGCCACAAGGAAAAAACGAAGGGCGCGCGCCAGAATGGACGTGGCGACGAAGGTTCCCAAGGGCATACCGGTCCAGCCCGACATGATGGTGATGACCTTGTAGGGGAAGGGGGTCACACCGGCACCCAGAACAGCCCAGAAACCGAAATCGTTGAAGCGGGTGTTGAACTCTTCCATTGCATGCGCCTTGCCCATGGATTCCAGGATAGGCTGCCCGATACTTTCATAAAAGAATGCGCCGATGGCATAACCAAGCAAACCGCCAAGAACCGAGGCGACCAGAGCAACCGATGCGATCAGCCATGCCCGTGAAGGTCGCGCAAGGATCATGGGAATCATCAGCACATCAGGTGGAATCGGAAAGAACGAGCTTTCAATGAAGGCCACGATGGCAAGAGCCCAAAGAGCATGCGGATGTTCGGCCAGACGGATGGTCCAGTCATAAAGCGATCGCAACATACGGTGCTAAAATCCTGTTTTAACGTTGCGCAAGCCAAACCACGCGTCTGACAGGCCGTCAACCACTGCGGCGAAAACAAACTGGAATTAGGTTGGTTTTTGCCTCTGGACCTTCCTGGCTATGAACGCTAATCCAGTGTTCGTGGCCCAAGTGGCGGAATGGTAGACGCAGGGGATTCAAAATCCCCCGATGGTAACATCGTGAGAGTTCGAGTCTCTCCTTGGGCACCACCACAGACATCCTCGGCGCATCGCGACCTGCAGGTTATGGTTCGCGTCGCAGGCTCAGCCAGATCAAAAATCCGATATAGGCAAAAACGCTGAGGTTCAGCATCGTGTCGATGAATTGGCCGCTCATGTCCGGTCCTCTCGCGCCAGGCTTTTGAATAGGCATACCACGAGGACAGGTACGATAAAGACAAACGCCATGGCCGAAAGTGCGATGATCGATCTGACCAATGAGATATCACCGACCAGGATCATCGCCAGACCCAGGGCTCCAAGAATGACGCCCCAGATGGTTCGAACGCGCGGCGATGGGTTGTCGTCACCACCGCTGCCGATCATTGCAAGCGTGAAGCCAGCGCTAACAACACTGGTCACCACAAAGAGAAACGCAGCCAGAATCGTTGCGGTTTGCGTGATGCCGCCCAGCGGGAACTTCGCCAGCAGGGCAAAAGTGGTTGCGTCCAGATTCTCGGCATTGACGGCGGACAGGGCGCCCTCCTGGCGCAGCGCGTCAAAAAATCCAAGACCGCCGAATATTCCGAACCACAGGATGGAGAATAGAGTAGGGGCGACGATAACGCCGAACAGGAATTCCCTGATCGTCCTCCCGCGCGAGATTCGCGCAATGAAAATCCCAACGAACGGTGACCATGCCAACCACCAGATCATGTAGTTTAGCGTCCAACCGTGAAACCAATCGATCAAAAGGTCATCGAAAAACTCGGCCGTTGAAAACCCAGCAGGCAAGACACCGAACAGATAACGCCCGAACCCCGAGACGATTCCATCCATCAGGAACGACGTGGGGCCAAGGATCAGCAGATAGACCATCATCCCAACCGCGATCAGCATGGCAATGTTGGACAGTCGCGACATCCCCTCGCCAAGATCACGGCGCAGCGGAATGATGTAGGCAACGCATAGCAGTGCAAAAACCGGCAGGGTCAGAACACCTGGTGAATCGACGCCAATCAATCCTGCCAGCCCGGTTTGTATCTGGAAAACACCCATCGCCATAGATCCGGCCAGACCCACGGCAATCGCAACGATCGAGAGCAGATCGAAAACCCAACCCATCCCCTTGATCCAGCGCGCCTGTCCTAGTGCATCGGTCAAAGGGGCGCTCAGTAACAATGTGCGTTGGCGACGATAGGCAAAATAGGCGATCACCAACCCAACGATGGCGTAGATTGCCCAAGCGTGGAATCCCCAGTTCAGATAGGTGACAAACAGGGCATGGCTGGCAGCCATGGGGTCTGGGCTGTATTGACGCAAAACCTCGAAATGGGTCAGCGGTTCTGCGGCGCCGTAAAACAGGAGGCCAACTCCCATTCCGGCTGCGAACAGCATGGCAATCCAGGCTGGAGTAGAGAATTCGGGTTTTGCACCATCGGGCCCAAGGCGGATGTTACCGAACCGTGAAAAGGCCAGAAACAACGCCACAAACAACAGGCCGCTGACCTCAAGCATGATGAACCAGCCGCGACTATTGAACTGGGTCGCAACCGCAGCAGAAGCCAGGCTGCCCAGCCCTTGCGGATCGGCTATACCCCAGGTCGCAATTGCGGCACTGAACACTAGGGCAATCACAAGTAAGGGGCTGGGAGAGGTGCTTTTCATCACAGATGGCCTTTACCAAAGTGCGGAACATTTCTTTTCGTGTTCGACACTTACCCAAGATATTCAAGTTTTGTGATAACACTAGTGATTGCGCAGTTAAGTTTCAAAAGCTTTGTTGAAAAGCGGGTTTTCGGCCATTTGGGCGCGTTTCAGGGGGAAAAATCCAAAGACCCCCTCAGATTTGCGGATGTAGCCGCTTCGCCGGTCCGCAGGGGTTGACAAGTCGAGTGTCTGAATGAAACGTCGAATATGTTGGGAGATTTTGGAAATTCAAGCGCTTGTACCTGTTGCAAGACGTGTGCAGTTCGCGTACCGGCAGGGTCCCGGATGGGACCGCTAACAGTCTCCTATCCGAAAAAGAAGTGGGAGTTCTCAAAAATGAAAAATAGCAGCAAGCTCAGCCTCGGCGCGGTCGTAACCGCAGCCCTTATGGCTCCAGCAGCGTATGCAGAAGAATTTATTACCATCGGCACCGGTGGTGTGACCGGTGTGTACTACCCGACCGGTGGTGCGATCTGCCGTCTGGTCAACAAAGGCCGCAAGGAACACGGTGTGCGTTGTTCGGTCGAGTCGACCGGTGGTTCGGTCTACAACATCAACACCATTCGCGAAGGCGAGCTGGAGTTCGGCGTTGCGCAATCCGACTGGCAGTACCATGCCTACAACGGCAGCTCGAAATTCGAGGAAAATGGCCCGTTTGAAAACTTGCGCGCCGTGTTCTCGGTACACCCGGAGCCGTTCACCGTTGTGGCTCGTGCCGATTCCGGCATTACCAATTTCGAGGATCTGAAAGGCAAGCGCGTCAATATCGGTAACCCCGGTTCCGGTCAGCGCGGTACCATGGAGGTCCTGCTGGGCGAAATGGGCTGGTCCACCGACGATTTCGAACTGGCGACCGAGTTGAAAGCGGCTGAACAGTCTGCTGCTCTTTGCGACAACCAGATCGATGCGATGGTGTACACCGTAGGTCACCCCTCGGGCTCGATCCAGGAAGCCACCACCGCCTGTGACTCGGTTCTGGTGAACGTAAGCGGCGACGCGGTTGACAAGCTGGTCAACGACAACTCGTTCTACCGCACCGCGACCATCCCCGGTGGCATGTATCGCGGTTCGGACGGTGACACCGCAACCTTCGGTGTCGGCGCGACGTTCGTGACTTCGGCTGACGTGTCAGAAGATGCGGTTTACGCGGTTGTCAGCTCGGTCTTCGAAAACTTCGATGACTTCAAAAAGCTGCACCCGGCATTTGCCAACCTCAAGCCCGAAGAAATGATTGCAGACGGCCTGTCGGCTCCGCTGCATCAGGGCGCCGAGAAGTACTACAAAGAAAAAGGCTGGATCCAGTAAGCCAGACCTAAAGCAGGGTGCCTACGGGCACCCTGCACTAAACCCGTATCAAACGGGTGCTTCAGAAGGCCAAAATGGCCGCGACGGGGAGACACTTTATGAGTTCCGACACACAATCCAATCGTCCGCTATCCGAAGAAGAGCTACAGGAGCTTGTAGCCTCGTCTGATGCAGGTGGGCGTAATCCGGTCGGTAATGTCGGGATTTTTCTGGCTGTTGTGGCTGCAATCTGGTCAATTTTTCAGGTCGTGCTGGCCTCACCACTGGCGAACTATGTGCTGCCCGGCAGCGTGGTGAACAACGCGCGGCAGTTTCACTTGGCATTTGCGATGTTTCTGGCCTTTGCGGCCTATCCGGCGCTGAAATCCAGCCCGCGGGATTACATTCCCGTACAAGACTGGATCATGGGTGCGCTCGGCGCATTTGTGGCGCTTTATGGGTATTTCTTCTACGACAAGATCGTAAACGCGGGCGGCCTGGCGGACGACACTGATAAATGGGTTGCGCTGGGTGGTCTGCTGTTGCTGTTCGAGGCCGCACGCCGCGCGCTTGGCCCGGCAATGGCAATAATCGCGACGATCTTTTTAGCCTACGTGTTTTTCGGTTCCTCGGAATGGGTGCCGGAAGTCATTCGCTGGAAGGGTGCCAGCCTGAAAAAGGCGATGAGCCATATGTGGATCACGTCTGAGGGCGTATTCGGTATCGCCTTGGGCGTTTCCACGAAATTCGTCTTCCTGTTCGTTTTGTTTGGGGCTTTGCTCGATAAAGCCGGTGCAGGGAACTACTTTATCAAAATGGCCTTTGGCGCTCTGGGCCATCTGCGCGGTGGTCCCGCCAAGGCAGCTGTTGTGGGTTCGGCGGCGACTGGCCTGATCTCGGGTTCCTCCATCGCCAACGTGGTGACCACCGGCACGTTCACCATTCCACTAATGAAGCGCGTAGGATTTAGCAGTGAGCAGGCCGGTTCTGTTGAGGTTGCTTCGTCCGTAAATGGTCAGATCATGCCGCCGGTGATGGGGGCAGCGGCCTTCTTGATGGTTGAATATGTCGGCATCTCCTACGTCGAAGTCATTACCCACGCCTTCCTGCCTGCCGCAATTTCTTACATCGCGCTGGTCTATATCGTGCATCTCGAAGCGGTGAAGCGGAACATGCCGACGCTTGGCAACCGCGAGGTACATCTGGCGCGCACCGTTGTAGGAATGTTGTCCTTCTTCCTGGTTTTTGCGGGCCTTTGCTATGGCTCACAATTCCCGGTGGAAGCGGTCACCAGCTGGGCTCCTTCGTCAGCAGGGATGATCCTCAGCCTGATTGTTTGTGCCGTCTATGTGGTCCTTCTGTACCTGGCTGCGCAGGTTCCAGATCTGGAGCCCGATGATCCGAACGCCAAGGAAGTGGAACTGCCGGTTATCGCGGAGATCTACAAAGCCGGGCTGCACTATCTTCTTCCGATCATTGTTCTGGTCTACTTCCTGATGATCGAGCAGAAGTCACCGGGCCTGTCGGCTTTCTGGGCGACCGCGCTGCTGTTCGTAATCTTGCTGACACAAAAACCTCTGAAGGCACTGTTCCGCGGGCAGAGCAATCTGAAAGACAACTTCATCGACGGTATTGCCGATCTCTGGCAGGGCCTTATTGACGGTGCGCGAAACATGATCGGGATCGCTCTGGCCACGGCCACCGCGGGCGTGATCGTGGGCACTGTGACCCTGACTGGCGTTGGGCAGGTGATGGCCGATCTGGTCGAGTTCCTGTCCGGCGGCAACCTGATCCTGATGCTTGTTATGGTCGGTATCCTCAGCCTGATTCTTGGGATGGGTCTGCCGACCACGGCGAACTATATCGTGGTCAGCTCGCTTATGGCGGGTGTGGTTGTTGAACTCGGGGCGCAGAGTGGCTTGATCGTGCCGCTGATCGCCGTGCACCTGTTCGTCTTCTACTTTGGCATCATGGCGGACGTGACGCCGCCTGTGGGTCTGGCAAGTTTCGCTGCGGCGGCTGTATCGGGTGGCGACGCAATCAAGACAGGCTTCACCGCCTTCTTCTACAGCCTGCGGACGGTTGCACTTCCGTTTGTGTTTATCTTCAACACCGACCTGTTGTTGATCGACGTGACATGGGTTGAAGGGATAATCGTTGCGATATTCGCAACAATAGCAATCCTTGTCTTCACGGCGGGAACAATGGGATATTTTCTGACCCATAGCCGTATATATGAAAGCATCGCGCTAATCTTTGTAGCCTTTGCGCTGTTCAGGCCCGACTATTTCATGGACCGGGTTGCTCCGCCATTTTCATCCGTGGAACCTTCGGCTTTTGTTGAGACAATGGGTCAAACACCGCCAGGGACTGCAGTACGCTTGGTTGTAAGCGGGCCAGATTTCGACACTCTGGCAATGACCGATACAACTGTAGTTGTGGCTGTCGGCGACGAAGAAGGCGGAGAGGCGCGGGTCGATGCCATGGGCCTGATGCTGTTTAAGGAAGACGGTTTGGTCAAACTGGAGGAACCGCTCTTCGGCTCACCTGTGGCCGATAAGCTGGGGAATTTTGACTACTATGGGGATGAGGCTGTTCGTTTGACTTCGGTCAGTCTGCCGTCCAGCCAGCCGCCCAAGCAACTGATCTATATCCCGGCACTGATCCTGTTGGGTCTGATCGCCTTCCTCCAACGCGGCCGTGCCGCAAGACAAGAGGTGCCTGCATGACAAACTCAGTTCTTTGTGCCGTCGATATCAGCAACGGCGATCTGGACATGAATGTGTTGAAAACAGCGGCAGCGTTGGCAGATCAAGACAATGCGCAGCTGGATGTGGTGACGGTTCTGCCGGATTTCGGGGAAAGCTGGGTCTCTGGTTTTTTCCAACCGGATTTTCACGACAAGGCGTTGGAAGAGGCGCAGTCCAAGCTGTCTGAACTCTGCGTGTCGGTGCTAGGGGCGGAGCGGAACGAGAAAATCCGTCACG
The DNA here is from genome assembly GCF_040329455.1 of Ruegeria sp. SCP11. Taxonomy (NCBI): domain Bacteria; kingdom Pseudomonadati; phylum Pseudomonadota; class Alphaproteobacteria; order Rhodobacterales; family Roseobacteraceae; genus Ruegeria; species Ruegeria sp. SCP11. Next base: position 549,151 of record NZ_JBDZYG010000001.1, read on the forward strand.
TCGTGGCCACTGGCACCGCGTATCAGGAAATTCTGAAAACTGCGGAGAGCGCCAGTAGTGATCTGATTGTGATCGGAGCGCATAAACCCGATCTCAAAGATTACCTGCTTGGCCCGAATGCCGCGCGGGTCGTCCGCCACTCATCGGTCTCGGTCTACGTGGTGCGCTAGAATTAGTAACCCGTCAATTCAAGGTATCCGCGGCCTGTGTGGCTGCCGGTTACCTTGACCGGACCTTCCCAGTATTCGAAGCGAGTGGCCATCCACGCGTTGGGTGTAATGGCTGACACCTCAACATCCAAATCTCGGTCGGGCAGTGTTACACGCCAATGCACCGGAAGATCTCGTCCGGCGACCCGTTCGGTATCCAGTGGAGTGAAGGTTGCAGACCCATCAGGCAGGGGGCTGGCGGTTCCGTCCGGGGTGATCCATGTCGCTGCGGTAAAATCTCCAAGCCCACCGCGTAGACGAAAAGCCATCAATTTATCGCCGTCGTCAAAACTGAGTGAGAACCAGTCCCACCCGCTCTGATCTTCCGCCAAGGGTTGCGAGGACCACTCGCGGTCCAGCCAACCCTGACCGGTCACTTTGACATCGCCGTCGGGCAGTTGAATCACGCCTTCGACTGTATAAAACGGCTGAGAATAGTAGTAGCTGGCTTGTCCATCTGCGGATTTGACCGAGTACCCGGCGTCGCCGTGAAACACGATCGGCCCTTGGGCGTTGAGCGACAGATTGTAGGCAAACTCAGGTCCGCTGGCTGTCAATGTCAATGCGCTGGGATCAGGCCCTCGCATAGACCACTCGTCAATCCAGGCCTCGAACGGCTCGGCTGTGACCCCCGCCTGACCAATCCCGCCGCGTGAGAGGCGCTCGCTAAAGTAGTGTTCTTCAGGAGTGGTCACTGCAGCGTGGCCCAACCACAGTTGAGGACTTTGCCACCCCTCGGTCTCGGTCGGTCTCAGGGCGGACCGGAATAGGGTCCATTGTATGCCGTAATCGCGCCCATCTTCGCCAGTCAGGTTGGCCGTCAGATACCACCATTCGATCCGAAACTCTGGGTGAGGTCCATGATCTCTGGGAAATTCGAACTGGTAACCCGATTGCGGGATTGCATAGCCTTCGGCCGGCCCACCCAGATCTGCGTAACCCTGCGCGCGAAGGGCAGGTGGTAGCAAAAAGAGCAGAACACAGAGACAGGCTTTAACGCTCATTGGCAAACACTCTTAACAAGTCGGCGGGCGGCAGGCGCAACAAGCGCAGCGCGGGCAAGGCGGCTGCGACAAAGGCGGCCAGCAAGGTCAGCAGGAATAAATAGGCCCAGTCCGCAGGGAACAGGAACATCGGCAATCGCCAGCCAAAGGCCTGAACGTTGATCACTGCTAGAAGCGCCCAGGCCAGAACTAATCCGAGAGGCAGGGCCAGAGCCGCGGTTAACGCGGCCAACAGCACACTGCGCAACAGTTCCAGCCGTGCAAGTTGTGCCCGCGTCAGCCCAAGCGCCCAGACCGGAGCAATCTGGGGCAGGCGCTGAGTCCAGAGGGTCAGTAAGCTGGTCAGGATGGCGAAGCCGGCGACTCCTAACGTTAAAACGTTCAGCGCCGAGGTGACGACAAAGGTCTTGTCGAATATCGCCAGAGACTGCGCCTTCATTGCAGCCTGTTGCACGACGGATTGGCGGGGCAGGCCAAACTGATCGCGCAGAGCTTGTGCCATCTCGGTCGCACGCTCTGGTGCGATACGGATACCAAATCTGCGTGTGTCGGCCCCTGGAGCAATCTGGTCCAGCTGTGACATCGAAACAATGGCCTGACCGGTTGGATTGCCGTAGTCGGAATAAACGCCTGCGACAGGCAGTATGTGTCCTGGACTCAGAGTTAGATTGTCACCCGGCCATAAGCTCGACCGCCGGGCCAGCTGTTCATTGATCAGCACGGCCTCACCTGCCAGAACCCGGTCCCAGACCCCGTTCGAGGAAGTGATAAGTGGCCAATGATCGCGGTAGGTCTGATGGTCCACAATCCCGTACAGAAACAAAGGCCCAGTCTCGTGCGCCAGCTCAACACTGCGGATTGGTAAAACAGCGTCCACTTGGGGTTTCAGCCATTGGGCGACCTTTAGGCCCTGCTGGTTATCGGTTGCAGTGACATAAAGTTCGGATGTCAGGCGTTGATCTAACCAACCAACAAAGGTGAGGCGGAAGCTAGAAACCATTGTGCCTACACCGATGTTTGCAGCCAGTGCGAGCAGCAGTGCCATTAGGGCCAAGGACAACCCTGGTAACTGCGCGCGCATATCGGCCCATATCCACTGGGCAACTGGTCCTTGAGCTCGTTTTTGGAAGGCAGATAAGGCGAGGGACAACAGATAGGGCAGTACCAATGCCGCACCGGTCAGTATCCCGCCGACCATGGCAAATCCGGCGACTAGCCCTTCAAATACGAAGCCGATGCCTAAGCCGCTTGCGATCAAGGCAATCCCGACAAGACCAGATGAGCGTTGTCCTTTGCCTGACCCGCGCCACGCTTGCAATCCCGCCCCGCTCAGCAGGGGCATACGTGACAGTCGAACCAGAGCGTGACCGCTGGCGAGGAGCGTACCGCCCAATGCCATCGCCAATCCGGCCAGAATCCATTGTGGCTGTAGCGATAGCTGGCCATCGACAGGTGCTCCGTACAGGCCACGCAATGTGGCGGCGACGTCGGGCAAAAGGACACCGGCCAGCAAGAAACCAAGAACCAATCCAAGAACCCCGCCGATCAAGGCCAGAACAGCCAGTTCAATGGTGACAATCCAGACCAGACGCCGCATCGAAACGCCCAACGCCCGCAATGTCCGGATCATGGCCCGCCTTTGTGCAAAGGCCAGACCCACTGTGCCATGAACGATGAACAAGCCGACCGCAAACGACAGCAGACCAAAAGCGGTCAGGTTCAAGTGAAAACTGTCGGTCAACTGCGTGGTATCCAGTTGATCCGAGGCTTGGATCAATTCCAGCTCGGGCGCGATATCGGACAGCGGTGGCACGCCGCGAGGTTGCGTGGGCAACACCATCAGGCGAGAGATTTGGCCGGGCTTGTCCAATAAGTTCTCGGCCACCCCGATATCCGTCAGGATCAAATCGGGGGGGAGAGAATTGGATAAAAGAACTGGGGGCAGGCCGTCTTGCTCTTGCAACACGCGTGCTAACTCAGGGGCGGCTATAAGGCGACCGGGCGCGGTCAGCATGGCGGCCGGATCAGGGGGTGTTTCGCTTTGCTCGATCTGGGTCACGGCGGGCAGCGGCGGATAGGCGACCATGTCGACGCCCATGACCTGTACCGTGTTTCCCGCAACCCGCATTGGCCCATCTAAAACAGCCGCCACCTGCCACCCAGCACGGCGCAGAACAACATAGCGTTCAAGCGAGATCGGGCCGGAGGGGTCTCGCAGTTCGTCAAACAGACCCAGCGCAAGTTGATCATTGGCCCGTTGATAGCTGGCACGGGCCTCGGCGTTGATGGCTTGCACGGCGGACCACAAACCTGTTGCCAAGGCGATACCGATCAACAGAGTGACCAACTGCAGCCTATGTCGCAGCCAGTGTGACATAAGGGCCTGTATGATCGCTCTGTTCATGTGATGTGGCCACCAGACAAATGCGCCTGCCGATCAAGCCGTGCCGCAATATCCTGTGAATGAGTTACCAACAGCAGGGCGGCTCCGGTGTCCGACACCAGTGACAGCATCAGGTCCAGAACCGTTGCGCTGGCAGTCTCATCAAGATTCCCTGTCGGCTCATCCGCGAGCAGGAGTTTAGGTCGTGGTGCCATGGCACGCCCGATGGCAACACGCTGTTGTTGCCCGCCGGACAGGTTCTCGGGGTATCGTGTCAGAAGATCGGGCAGACCGAGTCTTTCGGCCAATTGGGTAGTCCAATCGGTGTCTTCACGATTTGCAAGCCGGGCGTGAAACGAAAGATTCTGCGCGACGGTCAGGGAAGGGATCAGATTGAATTGCTGAAACACCAGCGACACGCTCTGCCGGCGCAAGGCCGCGCGACCGCGATCATCCAGACCAGACAAGGCTGTGCCGTCCAGCGTTATTTCACCTCCGTCAAAACCATCCAGCGCGGCGGCAAGGTTCAGAAGCGTGCTTTTCCCGCTGCCGCTCTCACCGGTCAGCGCCAGCGTCTGCCCCTGATCAAGCGTCAGCGATACGTCCCGTAAAACCGGCCGTCCGCCTGGATAGGATTTCTGGACCCTTTCGATATTCAGCAGCATGCAAAACCCCATGGACAGTGCCAGAACAATGTGCAACGCCATCCCGCAGAGTCCAGCGCCGAGGCGCAATCTTTTCCATTCGTCGCAGCCTTGTCCTTTGCCAGCTAAGCCGCCATTGTGTCAGGACTTCTCCGGGCAGATACACGAGACATGGCTTGATGACTTTAGCGCAGCAAATCCTTTGGGGCAGTATCTATCTGGGCATGTGCTTTCTTATCGAGATCATTCTGCTCACGTGGTGCACGCAGGTTGTTCGGGTGATGGCGTTGCGTCTGGAAAACAGCAAAAAGTTCTTCTCGATCGCTGCGCCAATCTGCATCGCCCTTGTGTTTATCGTCGCCATTCACACGTTTCAGGTCTGGCTCTGGGCGATCGTCTGGGTTCTTGGGGATGTGCTGCCTGACTGGAACTCGGCGCTGTATTTTTCGTTGGTGACATTCACCACGCTTGGTTATGGCGACATTGTGCTGGGCGAGCCGTTGCGCATTTTCGGGGCGTTCGCTTCGGTCACAGGGCTGCTGGCCTTTGGCCTGTCTACCGCCTTCATGGTGGCCTTGATGACTCAGGTCTTCAAAGAAGAGTTGATGTCCTAAAGGATCGGCGCAAACAGCCGTGCCAGAGGCGACCCGAACCGTATGTAAGCCGGTTGCTCGGATAGGTTGCGGGTCAGCTCATAGCTGTTTTCGAAATCGGCTTTCAGCATTTTGTCCACTGCCTCAGCCGCACGTGAGTCAAAAAACAGCGCCATAGCTTCAAAATTCAGTCGGAATGAGCGGTTGTCCAAGTTCGTCGTGCCGACAGCAGCCAGAGTGTCATCGACCACAAAAACCTTCTGGTGCATGAAGCCCTCAGTATAACGAAAAATCCGCGCACCACAGTCCCGAATTTCGTCGAAATAGGCAAAACCAGCCAGCCAGGGCAAGCGATGGTCGATCACCTCAGGTACAAGAATGCGGACGTCGACACCCCGCAGGGCGGCGTGTTGCAGGGCCGTAATGATGTCGATGTCCGGCACAAAATATGGAGATGCGATCCATACCCTTTCTTTCGCTTCGGTGATGGCTGCGAAAAACATCATTGCGCCAGTTTCCGTATCGTCCCCCGGACCTGTTGCCACAAGTAAGGCGTTCATATCCTGGTCGGATACCGATCCGGCCCAGTCTAACTTGTCGATCAGGTCATCTTCATGCGCCCAGTTCCAGTCCTCGACGAAAATCAACTGCAATTGCCGCACCACATGGCCGGTCATTTCGATATGTGTGTCCCGCCAATGGCCGAAATATTCATTTTGTCCCAGATACTCGACGCCTACGTTATGCCCGCCGATGAAACCGATCTCTCCGTCGATGATGACGGTTTTGCGGTGGTTGCGATAATTAAGCTGAAAGCGATACTGCGGACCCCTGCGATCACGAGGGTTTGCAATCTCGATCCCAGCGGCGCGCAAGTCGTCCAAATAAGATGTTGGAAGACCATAGCTACCTACGGCATCCGTCATGAAACGGACCGAAACACCACGCTTGGCAACGGCAATCAATTTGTCTTTCAATTGCTTTCCCAGCGTGTCGTCGCGCACGATGTAGAACTGGATCAAGACATAGTTTTGCGCAGAATCAATGGCGCGGAAAATGGCGTCAAATGTGGCTTGCCCATCTATTAGCAATTTAGCTCCGTTGCCGCGTGAGACCGGTAAATGAGCCAGAACTTCGAAGGGCCGAGGGTTGAATGGCATCGAACCGGGTTCGGGCATTGAAAAGTCTGCAAAGCTCTTGATCCCTTCAACCACGCGTTCGCTGTGCTTACGCGCAATGCGATAGCCGCGAAAACGGTGGTGCCCCAGAAACAGGTACATTGGCACGCCGAACACCGGGACCGAGATCAGGAATACCACCCATCCAACCGCTCCTTGAGGGGTGCGAGCGGTTTGTGCTGCGCGTATCGCGAAGACCACGGCCGTCACATAAAGAGAGAAGACGAGCGCGGAAACTAGCAATGTCCACATGGGGTTATCGGTCTCTGTGTGCCTCAGTTCGCCCCAGTGTAGATGCGATCCCAGTCTTGCGCCATATCAACTATGACCCATCCCAAATCGGGACCTTTGTCCAGTCCATCAACCAGTTTTCCGATCGGGCTTTCGCGGTCATAAGCCCATTCGCGTTCGGCGTCAGTGTGGTGAACCAGAATTGCCAGCCTGGGTCCGTGCCCGGCGGTTGTCCATTCAAGCATGGCGAAATCCCCGTCCGAGTTTCCTCCGGCGAGAATGGGACGTCTGCCGATTGTACGCTCAATGTTGATGGGTTTGCCTTCCTTGTCGTCCACAAAGGCTATGCCGGGGGCCTTGAGGATCGTGGGTTTACCATCCGATGTCTCATAGGTCGTGCCGGTATAGGTTCCAAGAACCTGTTCGGGTGGGATGCCATAGGCGTCTTCGGCAAATACCCGCATGAAATGAAGCCCGCCGCCCGAGACGATGTAGGTTCGGAAACCTTCATCCCTTAGATAGCGGAGCAATTCCACCATCGGCTGATAGGTCATCTGGTCATAAGGCAGACCGGTGTCGGGGTGTCGGGCCGTGCCCAGCCACTTGGAAACCGAGGCTTGAAACTCCTCTACGCTTAGCCCGGAATGTGAAGCGTTCAGAACCTCGATCAAGGCGTCATGACCGCCTTCGACGATGGCATTCAAGTCGCCTTGCGCAGCCGCCTTCAGTGTGGGGGTGGACAGGGTCGAGGGGTCAGCCTCTGCCATCTCGGCGAGGCGATCCATCGCAAAAGTCAGCTGAAAGTAGACAGGTTGTTCGGCCCAGAGCGTACCGTCATTGTCGAATACTGCGATCCGTTCTGCCGGCGTCACGTATTCAGTGCTGTGCGGGTCGGTAACAGCGTCAACGAAGGCAATAATCTGGTCTTTTGAATCCGATGTCGCCCAACTGGGCAATGGATCTGCGGATACAACAAGCGGAGCCATGAACACGGCGGCAGCCAGAACAGCTCTCTTCATAAGACATTCCCTCTTCTTCAATCTGCAAAGGACCGCCGTCTAACCGGCGGTCCTTCGTTTTCTTGGCGATCAGTTGTTCGTAGGTGTCGCCAGTTTCTCCATCACTTGGTTCAGGTTGAAGCTGGCCGCCTTTTGACGAGGCGGGAATTCCTGAAAGGTCGCCAGGAATTCGCCTACGAATTGCTGAGCCGGAACCAGGAAATAGGCCCGATCCAGCAACCAATCATAGTAGGTGTTGGACGTGCGATATGCGCGCTCGTACGGGTCACGACGCAGGTTGATAATCAGCGGGACACGCAGTTCGGTCCAAGGTTCAATCCACGCACGCAGTGTTGCCCACGCCTTCTGCTCCAGGAAGATCAGTTTCCAATCGTCATAGCGCAGGGCCGTCAGGTCACCGTCATCCGAGAAATAGAAGATTTCTCTCCGCGGGCTTTCTGTTGTTTCGCCGGTTAGCATCGGCAGGATGTTGTAGCCATCCAGATGCACCTTGTAGTCGCGGCCCATGCCGGACGAGTTGTAACCGGCCTTCAGCTTGTCCTTGATGTCGGGGTCACCGGCAGCTGCCAGGAAGGTCGGCAGCCAGTCCATATGGTGGACGATCTCATTGGTGACCGAGCCCGCTTCGATCTGACCGGGCCAGCGAACCATTGACGGAACGCGCCACCCGCCTTCCCAGTTGGTGTTCTTCTCACCCCAGAACGGCGTTGCCGCTGCATCCGGCCAAGTATTGTAATGTGGGCCGTTGTCAGTCGAGTAATGCACGATGGTGTTATCGGCGATGCCAAGCTCATCCAGCAGGTCTAGCAGTTGCCCGACATGCATGTCATGTTCGATCATGCCAGCGGTGTACTCGTCCGCGACGCCGCCGACGATTTCATTCGCCTTCGCGCGCATCTCTTCTTTGACGTGAGTGCGGAAGTGCATACGTGTACCGTTCCACCACACGTAGAAGGGCTGGCCCTGCTCATGCGCACGTTGGATGAAGTCGATCGCTGCGGCGACCGTTTCCTCGTCTACAGTTTCCATGCGTTTGCGGGTCAGGGGGCCGGTATCTTCAATTGTACCGTCGGCCTTGGATTTGATCACACCGCGCGGACCATAGGTTTCGCGGAAGGTGCGACCATCAGCAAGAACAGCGTCTCCGGGATAATCTTCGTTTTCCGGTTCTTCCTCGGCGTTCAGGTGGTATAAATTGCCGAAAAATTCATCAAATCCGTGGTTTGTCGGAAGATGCTCATCCTTATCACCCAGATGGTTCTTGCCAAATTGACCGGTGACATAGCCATGGTCTTTCAGCAGGCCAGCAATAGTCGGATCTTCAACCTGCATACCCAGATCGGCTCCGGGAAGACCCACCTTCGACAGGCCAGTCCGGAAAACAGACTGCCCCATGATGTAGGATGATCGGCCAGCGGTACAGGATTGCTCGCCATAGTAGTCGGTGAAAATCATGCCTTCGTTTGCGACGCGGTCGATGTTGGGCGTCTGATAGCCCATCAACCCCATGGTATAGGCCGAGATATTGGACTGCCCGACATCATCACCCCAGATGACCAGGATATTGGGTTTTTGTTCTTGTGCCCAAGCGGGAACTGCCAATGCAACGGCGACAGTTGCCACAGCAGCGCGGCGCAACGTGGTGCGCCAACCGTTTGCGATTGAACGAGGTGGTGACATGATGTGCTCCTGATCTGAAAAGGGTCCGCAAAACCCGAAAGTGTGTATTTGTTTGGTAGCTGGCAAATCAGCCATAAAGCTTCCTAAAAACTGTCGAATTCTGAACGGCGAAGCTTCACCATTCCGGGAATCGAACACGCTTAGCTTATGGTATCAGGGGGATTGAAAACTCATCATTTGATGATATTGAAAAATAGTAATGTTCGACAAAGCGAATAATATTAAGCTCTTGCAAGAGAGCGGGTGGTTCAGCAAACGCCCTGAAGTTTTTCGGCGTGAATTGCTGGAATGTGCAGTCGCAAAAACTTTTGACGCATGGGAAACCCTTTATCACCATGGAGATCCCGCGAATGGGATATTTGCTGTACTAAGTGGTGGTGTTCAGATCACTGCTCCGTCGGATGATGGTCAAGAGTTTGTGCTACATCGCGAAGGGGCGGGTTTCTGGATCGGGGATTTGGCTCTTTTCGCCGACGCCCCACGCCTTGTCAGTGTCGTCACGACGCAAGTGACGCAAGCGTTGTTTTTCCCGAACACACGGATTGCCAAATTGGTAAAGGCAAACCCTCTGTATGTCCGAGATTTTTACGCCCTGACCCAAGAGAACATGCAAACAGCCCTGCGCATTATGGCAAATCTAGCTGTAACCGGCAGCGAAAAGAGGCTTGTTTTGCGGCTGCTACATCTGGACGAAGGTACGTCAAAACGCGACGGCTGGATCGTGGTAAGCCAAGAGGAACTGTCTGAAATGATTGCTGTGTCTCAACCCACGCTGCATCGTAGTCTGCACCGTCTCGCGAACTTAGGTCTGATTGAACTCGGGTATGGACGTGTGCGGTTGATGGACAGGCAGGCATTGATTGCCAACTGCCAGACCTGACCGTCAGGGGTTCAATTGAGGAAGCGAGTGTGCTGGCTTTGCCGGTGAACTTTCCAGTTCGTCCAGAGCCGAAATCGCTCGGGACCAGTCGGGTGATTTCTGAGCTGAAACAGCCGCGTATCGTGCGGAGCCAATCTCAGCCAAACGCGCCTCGAACTCGCTGTAACCCTGCGGGTCACTGCTCCGTTGCTTCCACAACTCGAGCGCAGAATAAGCACCGGAAAGATCTTGTGCCTTAAGCGCGCGGTGTATCTGCGCAAGGGCATAATCACATGACGCTTGATAGGCTTTTTGCCGGGCGTTGTTCCAGGCTTGATAGCGTGGCAAGGCCCTTCGCACAAAAGCCCAACCGACCAATACCAATAGGCCGCCCCACAGAACGTAACCAACCAGCTTTTCCGTTGACGGAGGTCCAGACTTGGGCGCAGCGAGGGTCAAGTCCACGGCGTCAACCTCAACGGTTTCTACCGAGTTGGTCGACAGGTTGTACCAACGGAAGGAAACCGCCGGCAACTGCGTTTGACCTCCATCCTGCGCAAGATAAACAGTTTCGTCCACACGCTGCCCGGAGAGGACACCTCTGTCCTCTGTCTCGGACAACCGGGGTTCCTTGGGATAAGGTCGCAACAGAGGATCTTCATTTTCGGCGATTAGTGGCGGTATTAGAATTGAGCTGGTACCCGAAATTCGTGCCGTCATCCGCCGCGTGATGGCGTCGCCAGCCTGCATGTCGGTCGAACCCTCAATTTCCTGTTCTATCTCAAAGCCTGTGCCGATGATGAGCGGGTATAGATCATCTGCAGCGTCAGGTATTACCGCGTTGATCGTGATCGGAGGAAGTGGGACCGATGCTTTTATCGGGGCATTCGTGTCGGGGTCGGCAAACGTAACCGTCATCTCTGTGGTGCCGAGGTCGAGTGGCCCGGCGACCAGCGGGTAGATGCGATAGCGACGCTGAACCCCTGACCAAGTTTCGCCGTTTACGCTCTCACTCACAGGACCGGAGGCGCGTTCGGGAAGGCGTACCAGTAGATTTTCCTGTTCCAAAGACGGAAAACCGGGTGGCGACGGCATGAAAGTTGGAACCAGAACCTTGATCAGCACCGTAGTCGGTTGCCCGACGATCACGTCCTCGGACGGCGCTTCCACTGTGACTTGTGGTTGGATTGTATCGCTAGTCTGCGAAAACACTTCACTGGGCAGCAATAAGAGCAGGAGAAGCAGAGTGTACCTCATTGCTCTTTCTCCTGATTTTCCAGCAAGAACCGGTTGCGCAGAAAATCCTGCATGTCGGTGTCGATGGCGCTGATCCACTGATCTGCGGGCAGGGGTTTGGTGCCTTCGGTTTGAGCCTGAATAGTGGTGTTTTCACCTCGTCCTGCTTCATTGTCGAAAACCGTGTCATCCGCCCCGATCCCGGCCTCTTCGCCGGTGTCTGACTGTTCGCGTGTGGTTTCAACGTAGTCCAGGATGGCGATAGCTACCTCTAGATTGTGTTTTGCTTCCGGCCAGTTAGGGTGACGTTCTAAAGCAGTTTCAAACGCCTTGATGGCGGGTCGATACTCTCGGTTACGGACGCGCGCCATACCTTCGGCAAATGCCGCTTCAGGAGTATTAAGTTCAGCAAAGATCGCCGCAGCCTCTGGGTATTGGCCGACCATAAGCCAGGCGTAACCTTCGTGGTACGGGTCTTCGAACAGTTCAGCAGCATCGGAAAATCGTTTTTGGTTCATGGCAATCTGACCCAGTTGATCTGGAGTCAGAAACCAATCCTGCCACCCCTCCGCCTTGGCCGGGCTCGCGGGTTTTATGAGGAACAGTCCCAGAAAAGCCCACCGAATAACCCAACCCCGTCTGAACCAAAGCAGGGACAGAAATGCCGCAGGCCAAGCCAGAACCCAACCTCTGTCCTGCCAATCGAGCCGGTCATCGTCGTCCAGTGCGTCTACATAGTTCGTCTGGATTTGCCGCAAAAGCCGGGTGATATCTTGGTCGTCATTGGAAAACGCAACGACACTTGCGTTCCTCAGGGAGTTCAACTGAACGATTTCCTGCTTGTTCGGAAGCATTGTCAGAAAGAAAACCTTCGAGGAGGCGTTCTCGAATTCCTGAATCTGTGAGGGATCGAGGTCGTCCAGCAGAAACAAAACGGCCCCAGGTGTCTCGCTGTCATCCAGTATGCTTTGTGCCAGTGTCAGTGCGCCCGCTGCGGAATCGCCGGGTGACGGCATTACGGCGGGGTTCAGGCCTTCCAGCAGGGGCCGTAGGATATTCGCATCTTCAGTGAGTGGTGCAACGCGGTGGGGCGAACCCGCATACGCCACCAATGCTGTTCGTGCCCCGGCTCTGGCGTTGATAATGTCCGTGATCTTGTACTTTGCCCGCTCCAACCGAGACGGGGCCAGATCAGTATCCTCCATGCTGTCTGTGACCTTCAGTGCGATCACAAGGGGCGCCGTATCGGCGAGCAAAGGGTTGGGATTCCGCGACCACGTAGGCCCGGCAGCGGCTATTGCAATCAAAGCTGCCGCAATCATAGCGACATCAATGGGGTAGTACCGTCGTTTGTCATCCGCGCCGAGCATGAGAGCTTTCGCCAGATGTGGTGCGATACCAGAAGGTACGTTGGTTTTTCCCGAGCGTTTGGGGCGGAGCAACCACAACAAACCCGCGATGGGTATTAAGAACAGCAAATAAGCCGTTCTAATAAAATGAAACTCTGCCAGCGCCTCGATCATGCTGATCTCCTGCGGTGCTGTGCGAAATGAAAACCCAGTGAGCTGCCCAAAATCAATACTAACGCGATCAGAAGTGGATAGTGGGTTAAACTCTCACGCGGTCTATAACTCTGAGTTTCGACAATTCTAGGGTTTTGCTCATCGATACGCTGGTAGGTCTCGGTTAGCGCTGCTTCGTCATTGGCAAAGAAGTATTGGCCACCGGTACGTTCCGCGATGGCCTTCAATGCCTCCAGATCTACCCGGTCTTCGCCGGAAGCATCCGGATCACCAACACCGATGGTGTAAATGACAACGCCTTTGTCGGCGGCAATCGCTGCGGCATTGGTTGGAGTCATTCTGCTAGACGTATCCGCACCGTCGCTAAGCAGGATCATGAGGCGTTGATCGACTTCGCTGGATTCGAAAGTGCGAATACCAAGTCCGATCGCATCGCCCAAAGCAGTGTTGGGGCCTGCCATTCCCACTTTAGTTTGATCCAAGAACCCGTTCAAACTGTTTAGATCTTCGGTAAACGGCGCCTGAACGAAAGCTCGTGTGCCAAAAATGATCAACGCCATGCGATCGCCCTGGCGTTCGGCAATGAAGGTGCGCAAGACATCTTTGACCGCAGCCAACCGTTGCTTGGGCGTGCCATCTGTCGACTGAATGTCGCGTTGATCCATCGAACCCGAGATATCAAGCGCCAGTACGACGTCCCGGGCGGATTTTTCTACTATGATTGGGTCCGCTAGTTTCTCCGGACGGGCCAGGGCGGTTACCTGCAGTAGCCAGATCAGAATGACGACAAGGGTCTGCAGTATCGACCTTTGAGAAATGACCGATCCGGACTTCGGTTCAGCTCTCGCCGCTCTTGCAACATGGCGGAAGAAAGGGATGCGGATGGAACTTGTTTTTTCTCGATGCGGAGGTGCGAGCCAGTAGACCAGAAGCGGTAAAGGGAGAAGAAGAAAAGCCCAAGGGAAGGCGAATGAGATCATCATAGCCTCCCACAAGGTTTATGGGTGTTGATCCAAACCCGAGCCATTTGGGCCATTTCGGGACTTGGCGGGGTGTTTTTGTACGGCGCTTCAGAAAGAAGCTGAGACATGTGAACAGAAATCGTCATATTATCAGATGATTGTCGTAGAAATCTGATCCACTCTTGCCCGTGAAGACTGGCAACTTGCGCGCGCGGATAAGCGGCAAGTGCAGTGCGCCGCAGAATCTCGGAAACTTTGGCCGTATCGTTGCCTGCAGCGTCAAGTTCGGCCAGCGCGGCACGTCGATACCCGTTAGAGCGCCGGTGCCTGAGATACAGATAAACTCCGCAAGCGATTGCCGCAGCAAGAACTGCCGCCAGCACCAGCCAACCCCAGGTCTGTGGTGTCATGGCTATGGGCTGCGGCTCAGGCGCAGGCACAAGCATGTCCAGCAGTTCAACCAGGGATTTGCCCTCGGTCTCGACGCTCACGGTCGTCCTCCGAGGTGGCCGAACTGCTTTAGCAATTGATCCAAAGCCGGTTCCGCAGTTGTCATCGGGACGATTGGAAAGCCATAGCGTTTTGACCACTGTTGCAACTGCGCCAGCCGCTTGTCCATTGATGCCTTGATGCGGTCGGACAAGCTCGGTTCAGAGCTGTCCAATTCGATTTGATGTTTTCCATCTGAGACAGTCATTTTCAAACCTGGGGTAAGTTGACGCGAGCTAGGGTCAAATATGTTGAACAAAATTAAATCATTAGATTGGGCCAAACGTCTCAGGATACGTTCGGAATCTTCATCAACGCCGTCGAAATCCGAAAACACACAAACCAGAGCGTTGGTGTGCGCGATGCGAGTTGCCTGTTTCAGGATGTCGTTCAACGCAACTGATGGCTCTGCGCGAAGCGAGGCATTTAGACTGCAGTTCAAGGCTGCAACGGAAGACAGAAAACGGGTCAAGGCGGCAGGGCGGCGCTGGGGGCGGTGTTCGGCCAAATCCGTGTCACCAAAAACGATGCCGCCGACACGGTCGCCTTGAGCTAAAATTCGATGTGCCGCAATTGCGGCGGATTCGGCTGCGATGACGGACTTCATATAAACTTCGGTTCCGAAGAACATCGATACCCGCTGGTCGACCAATAACAGGGCAGGGCGATCGCGTTCCTCGGTATAGACCCTAACATGGGGTTCACCGGTGCGTGCGGTTACTTTCCAGTCAATAGTCCGAGTGTCATCGCCCGGAAGATAACTACGTAGTTCTTCAAAGTTTAGACCGCGCCCGCGCAATCGCGAGGCATGGCGGCCGTTCAGGATCGAGCGTGCAGGTTGTCTGGGCAAAAGGCTGATAGCGCGCGATTTAGCACCAAGCCGAAGGAGGTGTTCTGCATCCACGTGAATGCGTGGGTCATTGGGGTATGTGGCGGTTTGGGCCACGAAGCTCTCTCTCCGAATAGTCAAGGTAGCGCAACGAGGCGCAGGATTTCCGCGATCACATCGTCGGGCGTTTTGGCGCTTCCTTGCGCCTCGAAACTGAGGGTGATGCGGTGGCGAAAGACGTCATGAGCGATGGCGCGGATGTCGGCTGGATCAACGTAGACGCGCTCATTCATCCAGGCATGCGCGCGCCCGCATTTGTCCAATGCCAAAGATGCGCGTGGACTGGCGCCAATTTCGATCCAGGTCGCAAGCTCATCACTGTATTTCTCGGGTGTTCGGGTGGCCTGCACCAGATCGGCCATGTACCGGTCCATTGCATCGGACACGTGGATCTGTCCGATCTCGGACCGCGCTTGAAACACGGCGTCTTGCGGGATGGGCGCCGGAGTATCATTTGTCGATCCAGACCCGGCCGCGATCTCTTCGCCGCGGACCAGACGAATAACCTCAACCTCGTCTTCGACAGGAGGATAAGTGATCTGAACATGCATCAGAAACCGGTCCATCTGCGCTTCGGGCAGGGGATAGGTCCCCTCTTGCTCGATCGGGTTTTGAGTGGCCATCACAATGAACAGCGGATCCATCTTGTGCGTGGTGCCCGAGACGGTGACCTGCCGTTCCTCCATCGCCTCCAACAATGCGGCCTGTACCTTGGCAGGTGCCCGGTTGATCTCATCAGCCAAAACTATGTTTGCAAAGATCGGGCCGGGTTCGAAACGGAAGGTGTTGCCGGCATCGCTTTGCTGAAACACTTCGGTACCAGTTACGTCTGAGGGCAGAAGATCGGGCGTGAATTGAATTCGACTGAAACTGGCGTCAAGATTGCGTGCCATGGCTTTGACGGCACGGGTTTTCGCCAATCCGGGCAGGCCCTCGATCAGCAGATTGCCATTTGCCAGCAATCCGATGATCAGTCTGTCAATCACCTCGGTTTGTCCGATGATCGCCTGACCCATGCGCGCCCTAAGTTCATTCATCTGATTAAGTGCATTCATTTATTGAGTCCAATCATGGTCAGATGTCAGGAAATGACGCGCTGCGCCGAAGTAGAGTGGTCGAGAATGTGTATTAATGATGAGAGGTTAGCAGCGTTACCGCGCCTGATCCACTACGAAATCCGAGCCGCAAGATAGCGCAAGTCAGCCCGCAATTCCGGTCGAATGTCGCCGTGTTTTGACGTATCGCGTAATGTTTCGAACCAATGCTTGGGTGGTTGCTTCCCCGCCGCACGGTTCCAAGTCAGTTTACCTAGAATGGATTGCGCTTCGGCATTCAGAAAACCGGGTGGGTCGATCCGATTAAGAACGGCCCAAACGCCGCTCCATAGCCGTGCAACGGACCAGGGGTTGTACCCACCGCCACCCAGAACCAGCAACCGTGGTGCCATATTGCGCAGGCTGGCGGTCGCGCGCCAATGTGAATTGTTCGACAGTGTCAGTCGAGACAACGGGTCTTCGGCCACTGCATCAGCTCCGCATTGCAATACGATCGCCTGGGGTTTGAACGACGCAGTTGCAGGCAGGATCAACTCGTCAAGGATGACGTGGAATTCGTCGTCGTTGAGGTTGCGGTCGACGGGAAGATTGAACGCGGCACCACCCGCATTGTTATCCAGTGTACCGCTGAACGGCCATCGGCGAGACTCGTGAACTGAAATCATTCGGACCTTGGATGAGCCGTGAAAGGCCGCTTCGACTCCATCACAGTGATGCGCATCGATGTCGACGTATACGATCCGATCTAGACCTGCACTCAGTAAGGTCAGGATCGCCAGAACTGGATCGTTCAGATAGCAAAACCCATTGGCCCGGTCCGCCAGTCCATGATGGGTGCCACCGGCCGGGTTGAAGACGATACCGCCGTTGCGGATCAAATCGGCCCCCAACATCGAGCCTCCGGCGGCCGTGGCGGGGCGTCGGTACATCTCGGGGAAAACGGGGTTGGACAGAGTGCCCAGCGCGTACTTGTTTCGCGTTTCGTCTGACACCGACTGATCATGTTCAGCTTTTTGCAAGGCCGCGATGTAATCCGGTGTATGAAACGCCTCGAGGGCGGAGGGTTTCGCGCATGGGCTGACGCGATAGTTTTCGGTCGTCAGCCACCCTTGCGCTCGACACAGGTCAATTACGGTTGAAACGCGCGGGATCGCCAGAGGGTGCTTGGAGCCATAGGTCGAGTTTCGATAGATCTCCGAGCCAATGAACAGGGGGCGTTTCATCTTTTAGCTAGCAGAGCTGGGGCTGATTTCTTCGCCCAGTCTTCCATCCAGCGACATCAGGATGGCAACTGGGCGCAGAGCTGGAATATGGCTGAAAACGATCAGAATGCAGACCGTCAGGGGCACGCTCAAGAAAGCGCCGATCAATCCCCAGATCGTGGTCCAGAACATCAGTGCCAGGATAACGAGGAAGGTGGACATATTCAGAGATCGGCCAAGAAAGGCGGGGTCCAGGAAGTTGCCGATCAGGAACTGAATTGTACCGCAACCAAATACTATGATCAGGAATGGCCCAATGCTTTCGAATTGAACCAGAGCAATCATGGACGGAAAAATCACCGCGATAATTGAGCCGATTGATGGTATGAAATTCAGGGCGAAGGTCAGGACGGCCCAAGTTTCCGCAAATTCCAGACCCAGAATTTTGAAAACCGAATAGCTGATGCCCGCAGTTATCAGACTGATCAGTGTCTTGACCCCGACATAACGTTGCAGGCTGAAGGATATCGCATCTACAATGGCCGCAAATTCGCTACCGGTTTTGGGGTCTCCTGCAGCCAGCTGTATCTTTTTCCGAAAGGCCAGCCGCTCGGCCATGAGGAAGGCGACGTAAAGACTGATCAGAAAGAATTGGTTCAGCAATGAAGTTGCGCTGCCAAGAAGAACTCTCGCAACATAGGACATGTCGATGTTGATCAGGTTGTCGCGAATAAACTTGGTCACGTCGTTGCCTACTAGACCGGTGACACGATTGACGGCTTCGTCGAACTGATCTTCGTAAGTGCCAATTGTTCTGGCAAACTGGGTCGCCTGGCTTCCCAGAATATACATGATCACAAACAAGCCGGCCAAAACAACCGTGACGCCTGCGACGTTTGCCAGCCAGACGGGCATTCGGGTCAGGGCGATGATCCGGTCGCTTAGAGCTATAATCAAGACATTGATGAGCAAGGCCATGGTCAGCGGGATCAGAAACGCGGATCCGGCATATAATCCCAGCACCACAAGCGTCGCAACAATGGACACGTCCCGTACAACGGAAAGCTTGAGCCTTGTAGGGGACGCTATGGTGTCATTGTCCAGTGTCATATTTCGGCCTGTTTCGGGAGCTGCGCAGAGGGCTTAAAGCTGATCCTGCACAGCGGGGGCGGATTATGCAATGCGCCCAGACATTTGTCGGAGATTATTTGCGCAGCTTTTTGATTTGCCGGTTCAGTGAACGGAGCGGGCGGGTTAGGCTTTCGTCATGATCGCGCGTGTGATTCCCTATTTAGGCCGACCGGTTCAGGCGCTTTTTCTGGCCTTGAATAGGTTCGGCTCCAAGAATGGCTTTGTCATGAGCAGCCACGTCGCCATGTCGATGATGATGGCGTTGTTTCCCTTCGTTCTGTTCACCGTTGCTCTCGCTGGCTCTCTGTCGCAGGACTATGTAACGAACGAACTGATCGAGTTGATATTTGGCGCTTGGCCACAGGATGTTGCCGCGCCGATCGTGGCAGAGTTACGCTCGGTTTTGGACGAGTCAGGCTCGGGCGTGATCACGCTGGGTGGTTTGCTGGCCGTGTTTTTTGCCTCAAATGGAGTCATGGCGGTACGTGCTGCGATGAACCAAGCTTATCACGACCACGATAGCTGGCCTTTTTGGAAAACCCGATTGCTATGTCTGGGGCTGGTCGTCATTGGCGGTATTGGCATTCTGGTAATTGCCGCAGTCGAAGTTGTTTTGCCCATCTACACTCAACTCGTTTCCGAAAAAACGGATGTGAACGTGTCCGACTGGTTGTCGGTGGATCGCTTGCGTTGGACGTTCACGGTCGGTGTTCCTATTGGCGTCGTGGTTTTGGCGCATCTGATACTGCCGACAGGGCGTCACAAGTTAAGGCAAATTCTGCCGGGTGTATTGCTGACACTGGCGCTATTGGCGGCAGGAGGGTGGGGATTTTCTGTCTATATCGCACAGTTCGCCTCCTACAGTGCTACTTACGCAGGTCTTGCCGGGGCGATGGCCGCGCTGATCTTTCTGTATTTGTGTGCAGCCATTCTCATCCTCGGAGCGGAATACAACGGCGCTTTGATGGACTTGCAGAATGAGAGTGACGGGCAAGCGACGTGAGACGGTGGGCGTTCCTTCTTATTCTGTGGGTACCGTTCGATGCATTGGCTCAAACGCCTGACTACGTGGGATCAGAGCAGTGTGTTGAGTGTCACACGGATGAAGCCGAGGCATGGGCAGGGTCCCATCACGCACTGGCCTGGACGCGGGTAGACGATGGGCATGTTAAAGCGGATTTTGATGAGACGCGGTTCGATCACGACGGAATGACGGTGGACTTTGAGCGCGACGAAGGCGTTCTGCAGGCCCACGTGACCGAGAAAGACGGGGCGAAAAAGCTCTACGAGGTGCATTCGGTGGTCGGCATTGAGCCATTGCAGCAATATCTGTTCGAAACGGAACCCGGCAGATTGCAGAGTTTTGACGTCGTCTGGGACACTGAGGAAAAGCGTTGGTTTCATCTATATCCTGACCAAGACCTGCCGCCGGATGACGGGTTGCACTGGACCGGGCCGTATAAGAACTGGAACGCCCGCTGCGCTGAATGCCACGCCACAGGGTTTGACAAAAACTACGACGCGCAGACCCGCAGTTATGCATCGGTGCAAGCAGAGATCGGGGTTGGGTGCGAGGCCTGCCACGGCCCGGGTTCGGCGCACATCGATTGGACACAAGGTCAAAGTGTCGATGCAGATCTGAGCGAATTTGGCTTCACAATGGATTGGGGCAAGGGCCGGACCGAGACAGAAATCCAACAATGCGCCGGGTGCCATTCCCGGCGCGAAGCGCATGGAGACGGTAACCCGATCCCGGGAAAACCTTACCACGATGCCTATAATCTGGCGGTGCTACGCCCCGGTCTCTATCATCCGGACGGCCAGATATTGGACGAAGTCTATGTCTACGGTTCGTTCCTGCAATCCAAGATGTACGCGCAGGGCGTCAGTTGCATGAATTGCCATGAACCGCACAGCGCGGAGTTGAAGGCGGACGGCAATGGGGTTTGTAACCAATGTCACTCACCGGCGGGCAACCCTGATTTTCCGACCCTGACAGCAAAGGAGTACGACACGCCCGCGCATCACCACCACGCAGAAGGTACTGAAGGCGCACAATGCACGTCCTGTCATATGATCGAACGCGTCTATATGGGCGTTGATGGACGGCGAGATCATAGTTTCCGTATCCCGCGCCCCGATTTGGGTTTGGGGCAGGATGCGTGTACCGATTGCCATCAAACCGAAGATCAGGCTTGGGCTGCACAACAGATCGAGGCGTGGTTTCCAGTCTCCATTCACCGGAGCGCGCACTACGGAACAGCGTTTCGATCGGCTTTGACGGGGCAGGCGAACGGGCCGGATGAATTGCTGGCAATTGCGACTGACCCGCAAATAGCCGGCATCGTACGGGCCACGGCGGCCTATCTGCTCCAACCCTTCGGGTCCGAGGAGGTTGCGATGCAGGCAGCATCCTTGTTGTCTGATCCGGATCCCTTGGTGCGCGCCAATGCGGTGCCTTTACAACGTCAGGCGACGGTGTCCGATCAGGTCCGGCGGCTTGAACCTCTGCTCTCGGACCCCTTTCGAAACGTGCGTATTTCTGCCGCTAAAGAGTTCCTGAACATTCCGAGCCAATCCTTGACACCGGAGCAACAGGCTTTGGTCGGGCAGGGCATGGCTGAATGGCAAGGAGCTATATCCAACCGCCTCGATTTCCCTGAAACTCACCTTGTTTTGGGTGGCATGGCAGTGACCTTCCGCAA
The DNA here is from genome assembly GCF_040329455.1 of Ruegeria sp. SCP11. Taxonomy (NCBI): domain Bacteria; kingdom Pseudomonadati; phylum Pseudomonadota; class Alphaproteobacteria; order Rhodobacterales; family Roseobacteraceae; genus Ruegeria; species Ruegeria sp. SCP11. The sequence continues at coordinate 570,143 of NZ_JBDZYG010000001.1, forward strand.
CGCTCCGGCCGCTGAACGCGCCTTCCGAGAGGTTGTCACCCTCGACCCGCAGCGCGCCGAGGCTTGGCCGATGTTGGTGCAATTGGCACAGATAAATCGAGGCCCAGAGGCCGGGCGCGCGGCTCTGGAAGAAGGGCTGACGATGCTGCCGGAAGATCCGGGTTTGTTGCAACTTAAGTCGCAACTGTCCCCATAGATCGGCATTACGCGGCCCGGTTTGTGCCACGATACCGGCAAATTTCCCGGCTAAGTGTGGGTCAAAGTAGAAACTCTGCTAGACCTCAAGGTGACTCATGTCCGACAAACCGGTCCACACATCTCAGTTGCAAAACCCATTGTCGTTGAACCAGAGAATTGCTGATCTTCAGGCCAGAAAACCGGAATACATCAATCATGGTGAAGCGTTGTTGCTTCAACGCACGGCAGCGGCGTCCTTGCGTGAGCAGTTTCTAGCCGGTGATCGGAGCTGGTTGGACGACTAGGTCAGCCGCGAAAACCAGTCGCGACCACGAACTTCTCAGAACTGTCCGATCGGGATGCGGGCGGTTTCACATTCGCCACCTTTTCGAACTTCTGCTTCAATAGTTTCTGCAGATCGCCCTCGGCACCCCCAGCAAGAACCTTGGCGACGAAAGTGCCACCTTCCTCCAGAACGTCGAAGGCGAAATAAGCCGCTGTTTCGCACAGGGCCATGATCCGCAGGTGGTCGGTTTGCTTATGCCCGGACGATGCCGCCGCCATATCGGACATAACCACATCCGCCTTGCCGCCTAGCCATGTTTTGACCTTTTCGTCGGCATCATCTTCCATGAAGTCCAGAACATGCGCTTCGGCACCTGCGACGGGTTCGACCTCTTGCAGGTCAACGCCTAAAACTGTGCCGATACGCTTTCCCGATCGTTCGCCCAGCGCGTTCACCCGCTTGACCGCGACCTGAAGCCAGCCTCCGGGGGCACAGCCCAGATCGACGACCCGCGCGCCGGGAACGAGAAAGCGGAACTTGTCGTCCAGTTCGAGAATCTTGTACGCCGCGCGACCGCGATAGCCTTCGGCCTGCGCGCGTTTCACGTAAGGATCGTTCAACTGCCGCTCAAGCCAGCGGGTCGAGCTGAGCTTGCGCCCACGCGCTGTTTTCACCTTTACCTTCAGGTCGCGTTGCCCGCGGCCTGAGTTGTTTTTTCCACTCGGTGTCTTCGCCATCAGAACGGTCCGTCTTCCAATACACCGTCCGCGCTCATCTGCGCATAAAGCAAACCTTCGCGCAGCCCACGATCCGCCACGGAAAGGCGGTCAGTGGGCCAACAGCGTAACAAAGCCTGCAGAATGGCTGAGCCGGACATGATCAGGGCCTGCCGGTCATCGCCGATACGCGGATCTCGCCGCCGCCCCAGTGGGCCGAGTTCTAAGTATCCCCGTATGACTTTGTCAATCTGATCGCTGGTCATACGCAGACCGTCCACCTTGGTTCGGTCATAACGTTTCAGCCCCAGATGCGAGGCCGCCACTGTTGTCACCGTGCCGCTAGTGCCGACAATCTGGAACCCTTCGCGGGCTTGCTCGTCCTTATAAGGAGCAAAATCGGCAAGGTTCTCTTCAAAAAACCAACTCATCAGTGCAAAGCGCGCCGAGTCATCTTCCACGTCGTGGAACTGATCTCGAAGTGTCGCAACGCCTAGCGGTACGCTGATCCAATCTACCACTTTGGCTGCTGGAAATGGGCTGTCCGCAGTGTGGAACCCATTGTGCAGGCGCATGATCGCGGCCGGACGGTCCCGGCGGGGTACGGAAGAGATGTCAATCCACACCAACTCGGTCGAGCCGCCACCGATATCAACAACCAGCAACTGTTCGGTCTTGGTCGACACCAGCGGTGCGCAAGAGATCACGGCTAGACGGGCCTCTTCCTCGGGCTGAATGATTTCCAGGGGCAGGCCGGTCTCGCGTTTCACCTGCCGGATGAAGTCACGCGAGTTCTTTGCGCGGCGACACGCCTCGGTCGCGACCAGTCGCATCCGTTTGACTTTATTTCGCTTAAGCTTTTGTTGACAGATGCGCAGCGCTTGAATGGTGCGCGCCATCGATGACCGAGACAGCCGTCCGGTCCGTTCCAAGCCCGCGCCCAATTGCACGGATTTGGAAAAGCTGTCTACCACATGGAACCCGCTGCCCTTGGGCTGGGCTACCAACATGCGGCAGCTATTTGTTCCCAAATCCAGCGCTGCATATAATGCATCTGGATCGGGTCTTGCCGGCGCGGGGCTTTCAACCGCCTTCGGGAACGCGCCCGCACCTTTGGGACGCTTGGGCGCCATCTTTAACGCCCTCCGATTTTCGAGTTACCCCGACCATAGGTCGGCCCAATCCATCGTGCAAGACGCTCATTAAAGTGATGAGTATTTTGATATGCGCGTTTGCGCGCGTTTCCGATACAAGCCCTGTATCCCGTCGTGAGCAAAAGGTCGTTTGAAATACGTCGTGTGTCGAAAATCGACCGACTTTGACCCATATAGAAGTTTAGAAACTCCCCATCTGGTTAGGAGGAATCAGCAACAATGCCTGACGTCACCATCGTTTACTGGCGCGATATTCCCGCTCAAGTCATCGTCGGCAAAGGTCGCCGGGGCGCCAAGCGGCAGTTGGAGGAACGGTTCGAGCAAGCCATCGACCGGGCTGCCATGAAGGTGAATGCCAAGGACAGCGATGCCTACCTGGCCGAGTGGCGCAAAGCCGAGCCTTTTGCAGTTGAGGGCGATCCGTCCGAGATTGCCGAGGCTGAGGCCGTGCGTCTGGAAACGGAATACGATCAGGATCGCATCAAGGCCCTGATCGCCAATGACGGTTGGGCATGAGCCCCAGATCTATATGGGAGGCCGCAATGGCTTTGCTGAACTTTAAGAAACGTGATGCGGTCGAAAACGGCCCAGTCAATCCGACCGTCGAAGCCTTTTTACAGGGCTATTCGATCGAGGTGATGCCGCGCACCGCCGAAAAGGTCGAGGATTTCCGCGCATTACTGCCCGAGGGTACGCGCGTTTACATCGCCCATATCGAAGGCACGCCGATTGAGGACATGGTCAAAACGGCCAAGCGCATCGCGGCTGAAGGTTACCCGGTGATGCCGCACTTCCCGGCGCGGATCATCAAGGACGCGGCGACGCTGGAAAACTGGATTTCCATGTATCAGGGTGAGGCCGGCATTGATCAGGCGCTGCTGCTGGCTGGCGGTGTTGCGAACCCGCATGGCGATTTCGATAGCTCGATGCAGCTGCTGGAAACCGGTCTGTTCGACAAGGCAGGCTTCAAGCGTCTGCACGTGGCAGGCCACCCCGAGGGCAACAAGGACATCGACCCGGACGGTTCGACCAAAAACGTCGACGACGCTCTGCGCTGGAAGCAAAAGTTTAACGAAACCACCGATGCCGAGATGGCATTGGCGACTCAGTTTGCATTTGACGCCAAACCGATCATCGCATGGGCTGACAGCCTGAAAGAAGCGGGTATTGATCTGCCGATTCATATCGGTATCGCCGGTCCGGCTAAGCTGCAGACCCTGATCAAATTCGCTATTGCGTGCGGTGTTGGCCCGTCGCTAAAGGTTCTGCAAAAGCGCGCGATGGATGTTTCCAAGCTGCTGCTACCCTATGAGCCAACCGATGTTGTCACCGAACTGGCTAACCACAAAGCGGCCAACCCGGACTTCAACATCACCAACGTGCATTTCTTCCCGCTGGGCGGGATCAAGACCAACGCCAACTGGGCGATCAATAACGGCGGCGCTTCGGCAAAGCCTGTAAACTCCTAAGGAACGGACATGACCCGTACAGTCGTAGAATCAAAAACAAAAACCGCCGTCCTGGGCTTTGACGAACCGTTCTGCGTGATCGGTGAGCGGATCAACCCGACCGGCCGTAAAAAGCTGGCTGCCGAACTTGAAGCGGGCGATTTCTCAACCGTCGAGAAAGACGCGCTGGCGCAGGTTATGGCAGGCGCAACAGTCCTGGATATCAATGCGGGCGTTGTTTACAACTCGAACCCCAATCCGAACGAGACCGAACCGCCGCTGATGCGCAAGATCGTTGATCTGGTGCAGGGGCTTGTCGACGTGCCGCTGTGCATCGACTCGTCGGTTCCCGGTGCTCTGGAAGCTGGCCTTGAGGCGGCAGAAGGTCGTCCGCTGCTGAACTCGGTGACTGGCGAAGAAGAGCGTCTGGAACTGGTTTTGCCGCTGGTCAAGAAATACAACGTGCCGGTTGTGGCGATCTCGAACGACGACACCGGCATCTCGGAAGACCCCGATGTCCGTTTTGACGTGGCCAAGAAGATCGTTGAGCGCGCCGCCGATTTCGGCATCCCTGCGCATGACATCGTCGTTGACCCGCTGGTAATGCCCATCGGTGCAATGGCAACCGCTGGTCAGCAGGTGTTTGCTCTGGTCCGTCGTCTGCGCGAGGAACTGGGCGTGAACACCACCTGTGGTGCGTCCAACATCTCGTTCGGTCTGCCGAACCGTCACGGCATCAACAACGCGTTCCTGCCGATGGCCATGGGTGCTGGAATGACGTCGGCGATCATGAACCCGGTGGCTCTGCCCACTACGCAGAAAAAGATTGCCGAGAAGAAAGAACAGGTTGTTGCCGCTGGCATCATTCTGCCCGAAGGCATGGATGACGAGGCATTTGTTCAGATGTTCGGTCTGGGCTCGACCAAGCCGCGCGCAGGTAAGGAAATGGAGGCCATCCGCGCCGCCAACCTGTTGACCAACAATGACCCGCATGGTGGGGCATGGATCAAGTTCAACAAATCGCCGGACGAGGCAGGCGCTGCCGGCGCCGCCGGTGGACGTCGTGGCGGTGGACGCCGTCGCCGCGCCTGATCCACAAAGCTCAAAATTGACGAGGCCGGGCAGTTTGCCCGGCCTTTTTCATTCTTGACACCGATCAAGGCTTAAATTTGCGCAGGAAGTCAGACTGTTTGGAGCAGATGACGAAGGACCAGCGCAGATATGACACGGCATCATCCTCCGAAGCTTGCGGACGCAGACCTCAGCCAGAAACTGGGCAAGCAGGCGTATTTCGAAAAACTTGCTGAATTGCAGGCGCAATTGGCGCTGATACAACAGGCCTTTCTGTTTCACGGGGCCAAGGGCGTACTTGTCTTTGAAGGCTGGGACGCGGCGGGCAAGGGCGGCACCATCCGGCGGATCAGCCAAGCGCTGGACCCGCGCAGTTTCAAGGTGTGGCCCATTGGCGCCCCTCGGAACTACTACCTCAACCGCCATTACCTGTTACGCTTTTGGGAGAGGTTGCCGCCCCAGGGTGCGATCTCGGCCTTTGACCGCAGTTGGTACGGGCGGGTTCTGGTCGAACGGATCGAGAAGTTCACTCCGGAAGAGCGTTGGCGGGCAGCTTATCAAGAAATAAACGATTTTGAACGCATGCTGGTGGATGACGGCACCCGCATCGTAAAGCTGTTCTTCCACATCTCTCAGGAAGAACAGATGGAGCGGTTTACAGAACGTCTGCGCAACCCGATGAAACGCTGGAAGCTGACTTATGAGGACTTCCGCAACCGCGAACGGTGGGACGAAGCGGAGGTTGCCGTGGATGAGATGCTGGCCCGCACCTCAACTGAGATCGCACCGTGGCATGTGATCCCGGCAAACAACAAGAAATATGCAAGAATCAAAGCGATGCAGGCGATTGTCGATGCGTTTTCAAAAGACATGGACCTCAATCCGCAGCATCTGGACAAGAAGACGTTGGATGCGGCCTTCGAAGCCTTGGATGTGGACCAGTCGCTGATCGACAGCCTGCGGGCACGGACTGAGTAAATCCTGCTCCTGTCTGAAAGTCGCTTGCAGACAATCGACGCGCGGTGCTATCCAGCGCTACGCGGCGGGTATGATGTAATGGTAGCCTGTCAGCTTCCCAAGCTGAACGCGCGGGTTCGATTCCCGCTACCCGCTCCACGGATACCCCTAAATATTACAATGGGTTGGTTGTTGTGTGGACGGCTTTATGTACCTTGAATAAGCCCTTAGTCTAGGCGTGCCTTTTTTCTCTATTGCAGTTTGAGTGAATAAATTTCGACCAACTCCTCTCTGCCACGGAGTTTATGTGCGCCGATGCGTTCGAACTCGAGTGGTTTAACCAAAGCGCTGCGGACTGAGCTGGATGTCAGAACATTCACTTCGTCTTCAATGTTGCCCAGGGTTCGACCAGCTTCCTCTAGACGTTGGGCGACATTCACGGCGTCTCCAACGACGGTATAGCTTAGTCTGCCTTCGCTCCCGATATTTCCAACGACCACGCGACCAATGTGTATCCCGATACGTAGTCTAACCGAATACGATAGCCCCGCATCCAGTCGCCTGTGCTGGTTGTAATCCTCGATCCACTGCGCGATCTCGATTGCCGCATGACAGGCCAGGTCAGCCGCGTCGTCCTGATGCTCCAGTGCCCCCCAAATCGCCATCACCGAGTCTCCGATGAACTTGTCGATGGTACCGCCATTGCGTTGGATGCACTCGGCAAGACCAGCAAAGTGCTCGTTCAAGAACAATGCGGTTTGAGGCGCGGTCAGGTGTTCGGACAGAGCCGTAAATTCGACGATATCAGTAAACATTATGACGACATCGCGATGTGCGGAATTGATCTGTTTGCCAGTATGATGGCGCATCAATTGGCGTACCAACCGCTTGGGAACATAGAGTTCAAACCAACGAAGGCCATCAAGCATGAAATTATACGAACGTGCGGCTTCGTCCAGTTCGCGAAAGAAAGAGCCTTCGATTTCGGCGATGTTGGATATGTCCAGATCATGAACCCGCTTGGCGCTGTCCGACAATCGACGAACTGGTTGCGCAATTTTTTGTCCGATCAGTGCAGCCATCCCCGCCGAGAGAACTGCCATGATGAGGCAGAATACTATGGCCCATTTCAGTCGAGCTGCCTCGGCGATAATGTCGTGGGCTTCGAAATATGTCGCAACGGTAAGGGGGTGAGGGCCGTAACTAGATAGCTCATCAAAGAAAACGACATACTCCCAATCGGCATACGCAACAAAGCGGGTGTTTGCTCCGGTCAGAAAATACTTGGCGACACTGAAGCGATCATTGGGCAGCCACATCGCCGCAACGATAGGGTCGGAAAATCGATTTTGCTCTGGCAGAGGGGCGGCGCGATTCAACCCAGCGTAACCGAACGCCATAAGTGGGTGCGCCAAAACAGAATTCTTTCCATAAAGCATGAAGACATTTGCGCCGAACTCCACTTCCTGATCGGCCAAGAACTCGGACAGTTTTACGATAGAAACCCAGGCGGACAGGACGCCGATAATTTTGCCCTGCCGAATGACGGGTTTTTGATAATTCAACACTGCTTGCGCATATTCTTCACGCCAGAGAATACGCCCCCAGTGGGACTCTCCGGTTTCAATCGCATCGCTTATGAGGTGCAGCAAGTCCACATCATCGCCGATCTTCAAGAAAATCGGCAAGGTTTCGTCCTGAACACGCTCGACGCCAGTCAGGATTTGTTCTCCGTCTATGAACTGAATGCGCAGAATTTGAGGGGTCGCCGAAACGGCCCCCAACAGCAGGCTGACGAATTCTTCGGACCCGTCCGGCTCTACTTCATCTGAGGAAATCCGAGTTGCAATGAAATCGATTTGGTCTGAGGCCGCGGTCAAATAGCGTTCAACCTGCTGACGTTGCGCGCCAATGATCAATTGCGCCTTTTGTGTCAACAACTCGGAAGTGTTTCGGTAGCCAACGACCAAGCCCACGCCCAATACGCCAGCAACGGAAGTCAATACAAAGAAGCCCAGCCCAAGCGCCAACGCGACCGACATGGAGGCATGCCATTCGCTTCCATTCGATTGGACAGATTTTGTCTTTTGGCCCCCCATGACACGTCCCGCGAACGAGTCCGCTTTAAAGCTTCTATTAACAAATTATATACAATTTCATGAATTTTTTAAAGTTTGGCGTACCAGAGCCAAGCGTTTTCAAAAGCTGTTTACCCCAATATTCAGAACTTCCGGGGAGAGGGGATTGGCCGTGTGGTTGCAGTATCACTTGGGGCCGCTTGTTCCGATCTTATTATCCCGGCCAGCGTGCCTGAAACAGATTGATAACGGCCGGGATGCGTAGGTCTGTTCCAGATTGGAAGCGCCGGAAATCCTCTGTGACGCTGTTTTGAATGGCCTCAACATCCTGCGCATTGCCATCAAAATGCGCTATCACGCGGGCCGCAGGGCCAACGCGCGTACACAGGGCTGCGGAACCTTCGGCGCCACCAAAACCGGGTAACGCCATTGGCACCGCTTCGCCGCTCACATCGGTCAGACCGGCTTGCGTCATCATGCCGGTGACATGATACAGATCGTGAAATGCCAGCGGTCCAGGCGCATAGCGGTCGACGCGCGGTGGCTGGCCCAACCGCTTGACCGCCGCCAAATGAGGCACTTTGAACCAAGGGTTGTCGCCTAGGGGGCCCCAAGCCGCGAAGGTCATCTTTCCACCGGGTTTCAAGGCACGCGCGATGTTGGCAAAAGCAGCCACCGTGTCCTCAAAGAACATCACACCAAAGCGCGAGATTGCGGCATCCATCTGGCCTTGCGGAAAGGTAAATGTCTGCGCATCCGCATATTGAAACTGGATGTTGGTCAAACCTTTTTCGGAGGCACGAATTTGCGCGCGATCCAGGAAGGGCTGCGAGATATCGGCTGCCAGAACATGCCCCGCCGGCCCAACACGCTCAGCTGCAGCCAGGGTACTGACGCCCGTGCCGCAGCCGATGTCTAGTACATTCGTACTTTCCGATAGTCCGGCGCGGTTTAGAACCAACTCAAGAACCGAGGCGAAATTCTGATCTAGCTGATCTTCGTAGGTCAGCCACTTGGTACCGGAGTCCGAGTTACCCCAGTATTCCGCCTGTTCTTCGTTTGCCAGATCCATCAATGCCTCCCAACAATGAGGCGACTATGACCTCCTGCGGCGACGGCGACCAGACTTTTCCTCATCCCCGCCAGTATTGAACGAAGGCGCGGGCAGGGTAACGACCTGCGCCAGTTCCGGGAAAGGATCGGTTTTGTGCGGGATCGCGTTGGCGGCGACGAAGTGATCTTGGAATTTGGGCTCGATGGCAGTTTCGACCTTTGTGATCTCGCGCACGACACGTTCTATCTCAGTTCGGGCGGCGATATTACACAGGGCGATCCGTGCGCCGGTTCCGGCGGCGTTGCCCGCGCTTGAGACATTGTCCAAAGGTGCATCGGGGATCATGCCCAAAACCATCGCGTGTTTGGTCGAGATGTGGGCCCCGAACGCACCGGCCAGAACAACCCGGTCGACCTTGTCGACCTCCATTTCATCCATCAAGAGGCGCGCGCCGGCGTAGAGCGCCGATTTGGCCAGCTGAATGGCGCGGATATCACCCTGGGTCACGGTGATGCGCGGGCCGCCCTCTGCGCTGGCATCGTGGATCAGATAGGCGTGTGTACGTCCTTCGGGGACACAACGGGCGGTACCGGTTTGTTCGGCCGATCCGATCAAGCCACTTTCATCCAGCAGGCCAGCGATACGCATTTCGGCGACGGCTTCAATGATACCCGAGCCGCAGATGCCGGTGATACCAGTTGTGGCGACGTCCTGTTCGAACCCTTCCTCGTCGGACCATTTGTCTGAACCGATAATACGGAAGCGCGGCTCTTTGGTTGCGGGGGCAATCTCGATTCTCTCGATGGCCCCGGGAGCCGCGCGCTGACCGGAACTGATCTGTGCACCCTCAAACGCCGGACCTGTCGGCGACGAGCAAGCCAGAACACGCGTGGTGTTGCCAAGCAGGATTTCGGCGTTGGTACCCACATCCACGATCAGCACGAGGTCCTCGGACTTGCCGGGTTCTTCGGACAGAGCCACCGCGGCACAGTCTGCACCCACGTGGCCTGCGATACATGGCAGGATATAGACCTGCGCCCGCGGGTTCATTTTATTCAGGTCCATTTCACGTGCGGGCAGAGAGACGCTTTCTGACGTTGCCAGCGCAAACGGGGCCTGTCCCAGTTCAACCGGGTCCAACCCCAAAAGCAGGTGGTGCATGACCGGATTACATACGAATACTGTTTCCACGATAAGGTCGGCGTCAATTCCGGCCTCATCCGCAATCGAAACCGTTAGGTCATTGATCGCCTCGCGCACGGCTTTCGTCATCTCTTGGTCCCCGCCGGGGTTCATCATCGAGTACGAAACGCGGCTCATCAGGTCTTCGCCAAAACGGATCTGAGGGTTCATCAAGCCCGAGGACGCTTTTACTTCTCCGGTCTCAAGATCGGTCAGGTGTGCCGCGATAGTGGTCGAGCCGAGGTCAATGGCCAGGCCGTACAACCCGCTTTCATGCAGGCCGGGCCAGATTTCCACGATACGTGCAACAGTGTCCTTGTGGCCCTTGTGAACGGCAACCGTGACCTCCCATTTGCCCTTGCGCAGCACCGGCTGAAGCTTTGACATCAGCGACAGATCGGCAGTGACGGCCTCGATGTTCCACTGCTGGCGCAGAGCGCGTTCAAGACGCTCCAGATCACCGGTAGGCGAATGCATGTCGGGCTCTTCCACAACCACGAAGTACAGACGGGTGGCCGGGTCCATTGTGATGGCGCGAGCTGCGGCGGCTTTGCGGACGACCTGGCGGTGGACCTGGCTTTCGGGCGGCACGTCGATCACGATATCGCCCTGAACTGTCGCCTGACAGCCCAGACGGCGTCCCGGTTTCAGCCCTCGTTTGTCGTCATAGCGCTGCTCGACCGCGTTCCACTCGCTTAGCGCATCCTCAGAGACCGAAACGCCGTGTTTGGGGAATTCTCCATAGCTCGGCGTGATCTGACATTTTGAGCAGATCCCGCGCCCGCCGCAGACCGAATCCAAATCCACGCCCAATTGTCGGGCAGCGGTCAGAACAGGGGTACCAACGGGGAAATGCCCGCGTTTGCCCGAGGGGGTAAAGACAACAAGAGGGTCGGTGGTCATAACTGGCCTGCCTTTTTGTATTCGCGCGTATGCCGGGCAAGATATGAGTTTGCGCGCAAAGGGAAAGGCCATTCAGCGGCACCTTTGATACGGAGAACGTCGTTTTTTGCAGGGGTATCGCCTTTCAGGGTGAAACTAGTTTTGGTCAGGGGCTTTTCCTTGGCCTGAATCCATGTAATAGGGTCACCGCCAAACGGGCTTTTGCATGAGGTTAGTAGATGCAGATTCGTGAGGCACTCACCTTTGACGACGTACTCTTGGTTCCGGGGGCATCGACGGTGCTGCCTGCGACGGCGGACACGACCACGCGCGTGACCCGTCAGATCACCATGAACATCCCGCTTCTCAGTTCGGCGATGGACACGGTGACCGAGGCCCGCATGGCCATTGCAATGGCGCAAGCTGGCGGGATCGGCGTTATTCACAAGAACCTCTCGGTTGAGGAGCAGGCCCGCGAAGTGCGCCGGGTTAAGCGATTTGAATCGGGGATCGTTTACAATCCGGTCACGCTGCGTGCCGATCAAACGTTGGCCGACGCGCAAGCACTGGTTCAGCGCTATAACTTCACAGGTTTTCCCGTCGTGGATGAGCAAGGCCGCGTTGTCGGCATCGTCACCAACCGCGACATGCGCTTTGCCACCTCGGACGATACGCCGATCAAGGCGATGATGACCTCGGACAATCTGGCGATGCTGCAAGAGCCTGCAGATCTGGAAGAGGCCAAGAGCCTGATGAGAGCCCGCCGCATCGAAAAGCTGCTGGTGGTTGATGGAGCTGGCAAACTGACCGGGTTGCTGACGCTGAAGGATACCGAGCAAGCCGTTCTGAACCCCACTGCCTGCAAGGACCCTCTGGGTCGTTTGCGTGTAGCGGCGGCGACCTCGGTCGGGGATGCCGGGTTTGAACGGTCCGAGCAACTGGTGGATTCGGGCGTCGATATCATCGTTGTCGATACGGCGCACGGCCACTCTCAAGGGGTTCTGGATGCGGTGAATCGGGCTAAGACCCTGTCGAATGAGGTCCAGATTATCGCCGGTAACGTTGCCACAGGTGAAGCGACCAAGGCACTGATCGACGCAGGTGCGGATGCGATCAAGGTCGGCATTGGGCCGGGTTCTATTTGCACTACACGTATGGTTGCCGGGGTCGGTGTGCCTCAGCTGACGGCAATCATGGACTGTGCATCGGCAGCAGGCGATGTTCCGGTCATTGCTGATGGGGGCATCAAATTTTCGGGCGATTTTGCCAAGGCGATCGCGGCGGGTGCCTCCTGTGCCATGGTCGGCTCGATGATTGCCGGTACAGACGAAAGCCCGGGCGAGGTGATCCTGTATCAGGGTCGTTCGTTCAAATCCTACCGCGGCATGGGCAGCTTGGGTGCGATGGCGCGCGGCTCGGCAGATCGGTACTTCCAAAAGGATGCCGCCAACGACAAGTTGGTGCCTGAAGGGATCGAAGGGCAGGTGCCTTACAAAGGGTCGGCCAGTGCCGTGGTTCACCAACTGGTCGGTGGCCTGCGCGCGGCGATGGGCTATACCGGATGTGCGACCGTTGAGGAAATGCGCAAGAACTGCAACTTTGTCAAAATCACAGGTGCGGGTTTGAAAGAGAGCCACGTGCATGACGTGCAGATTACACGCGAAAGCCCGAACTACCGGGTAATGTAAATCGGGTTGTTACCAAACACGGCGCCCTGACCCGGGCGCCGTTTTGCTTTCGAGGCACTTGGACCCGAAGTCACCTCATCAGTATCGGAAAAGACCATGACACCGGCCGCACGTATTCAGGCTTCGATAGAAATTCTTGACGAGATTCTACTGGGATCACCTGTCGAGAAGTCCCTGACCAACTGGGCCCGTCGAAGCCGCTTCGCCGGTTCCAAGGATCGAGCGGCGGTCCGTGATCATGTGTTTGCTGCGTTGCGTTGCAAGCGCTCATTTTCGGCGCTCGGAGGTTCTGAGACCGGGCGCGGCTTGATGATTGGCGCGGTGCGAACCTCGGGGGAGGCACTGGACGGCTTGTTTACAGGGGCTCGCCACGCGCCGACGGTTCTTTCCTCAGATGAAGTCGCGCGGGATTTCGCGACCGAGGCTGAACGATATGACATCCCAGAATGGCTTTGGCCCCGTTTTCATTCGTCGTTGGGGGATCAGGCGTTTGCGGTCGCAGAGGCACTGCAAAACCGCGCGCCGGTTCATTTGCGGGTTAACCTGATCAAGACTGACTTAGCCGGAGCCGTTGCTGCTTTGTACGCTGAGGGAATCCAGGCCGTCGCGCACCCAGCCTGCGACACTGCACTGGAAGTCGTTGAGGGTTCGCGCAAAATTTCAAATAGCAAAGCCTATTCGGATGGACTGGTTGAACTTCAGGATGCCGCCAGTCAGGCCGTTGTCGGGTCTTTAGATCTTCGCCCCGGTGCACGGGTGCTGGATTACTGCGCAGGAGGAGGGGGAAAATCTCTGGCTCTGGCTGCTCATCCTGGGATTCAGGTGTTTGCCCATGACGTGAATTTCGGCAGGATGCGAGACCTGCCAAAAAGAGCTGAACGGGCGGGGGCGCAAGTTACGATCCTGTCGACTGAAGACCTCGCGCGACAGGCCCCGTTTGACCTGATCCTTGCGGATGCGCCCTGTTCAGGTAGCGGGTCTTGGAGACGGGCTCCTGCGGGCAAGTGGGCATTGACCGAAGCTCGCTTGCAGGAATTGACTGAGATTCAGTTGGCCATTCTATGCGGGTTGACCTCAAAGATCGCCTCGGGCGGCGTGTTGGCGTATGCTACATGTTCCGTACTTGGCGATGAGAATGGGGTCGTCGTTGATAAGTTTCTAAAAAACAATACCGAATGGTGTGAATCCTTTCGGAAAACGTGGCTCGTTTCCCACCGTACAGACGGCTTCTTTACAGCACACTTGACGCGATAGAGCGTCAAACATAACAACTTTAAGGAGATTCTTCGAGTTTTGTTAATCGGGGATTAACTTAATTTGGGCTGAGTACGCATAAGCCCAACGACTTGAGTTGTTTATGACTGAAACCACGGAAGTATCCTCTAATCCGTCCTTGCAAAAGACCCCGTCCAGCATACGACTTTTTTCCTTAATCGTAATCGGATCACTTTTGTGTCTGCCGTCCGTCGTGAGCCTTCTTCCTCAAATCTGGCATACCGGGCTCATGGTGGCGGGCGTCTCGTTTTTGGCTACCGCGTTTCTAGTGGTTCTTCGTGGCAAGATCTCTGACTATTTCGGGCAGCAAGCGATTAAGACGATGGCTGTGTTTGCGGAACAGGACTTGTTTCCATGCGTGATCGCGAATGCCCAAGGAGATATCCTTCACGCCAATGCTGAGGCTCGGGGGCAGTTTCAGGCCTCTGCGGGTGGACGACTGGAGCGGTGTCTGAGGACGATGTTCGCAAATCCTTCGGCAACATTGCTGCGTCTGCAATCCAAGGCTGAAATTTACGGCAGGACGAGGGAAGACATCGTAACTGTGGCGTCAACAATTCCGGTTTCTGTATTTGACGTGGGCAATGGGCGTTTCTGTTGGCGCTTTCACCTGGATTCGCCGGGTCAATGGGATGAGGTTAGTGTTCCAGTTGTAACTGAAGGGCGAAATGGCACTCTGCTTCGAATGAACGCTGCTGCGGTGCAGCTTTTGGGTCGAGAAATACCGCACCTGATGTTTCAAAATGAGGAAAAAGCTGAGGGTGATATTCTACAGGTTCAAACCGAAAGTGGAACTGTTTCAGCAGCCGTTAAAGAGCTTAGTCGCTCTGGCACCGCTCGCGATCTGATTGTTTTACCTCTTGCGGAAAACGAGCAAACTAGTAGTGGGGCTTCCTTCGCCGAGTTGCCGGTGCCAATTATGTGTCTATCGCCTGATGGTAGTATTTTGGAGGCTAACCGTCTTGCCGTGAAGCTGATTGGCGAGATTGAACCGGGTAGGACCAATGTCGACCAGATTATGCAAGGGCTCGGTCACCCGCTTCTCGAATGGCTGGGACGTACTGCCGCTCAGGAACCGGCAATGCGTTCTGAATTTCTGCGTTTAACACGCAGAGATAAGGAGATCTTTGTTCAGGTCACGCTGAGCCGCGTTGTGAGCAACGACCAGATCCATCTGATAGCAGTGTTGAACGACGCCACCGAACTCAAAACGCTGGAGGCTCAGTTTGTGCAAGGCCAAAAGATGCAGGCGGTTGGGCAACTGGCCGGTGGAGTTGCCCATGATTTCAACAATCTACTGACGGCTATTTCGGGTCATTGCGACTTGTTGTTGCTGAGGCACGATCAAAGTGACCCGGACTATGGCGACCTTGTGCAGATCAATCAGAATGCTAACCGTGCGGCCGCTCTGGTTGGCCAGCTATTGGCCTTTTCCCGCAAACAGAATCTGCAGCCCGAGGTTTTGGACCTGCGGGACACGATCTCAGACCTAATTCATCTGTTGAATCGTTTGGTCGGCGAGAAAGTGCGCCTCATCCTGAGCCACGATCCGGTGCTGAAACCGGTGCGCGCGGATAAACGGCAACTGGAGCAAGTTCTAATGAATCTGGTGGTCAACGCCCGCGATGCCATGCCGGATGGCGGTGAGGTGAGGATCGAGACCGAGGTAGTGGTGCTGAGCGAGCCGCTCAGACGTGACCGCGCGACGGTTCAGCCGGGAGAATATGTAACTGTCAAAGTGATTGATAGCGGTACGGGAATTCCATCAGACAAGCTGCAAAAAGTGTTCGAGCCCTTCTATACCACCAAACGTACTGGAGAAGGCACAGGGCTCGGCCTCTCCACCGTTTACGGGATCGTCAAGCAAACCGGAGGTTTCATTTTCGTGGACAGCCTTCAGGGACACAGGACCGAGTTCATCGTCTACCTTCCAGTATCTTCCTTGTCTCAGCAGGCGTTGCCAGAGGCGGAGCCCGCTACTCACCCCCAAAACGCCCGTCAAGGCGAAGGGGTTGTCCTGCTGGTTGAGGACGAAGCGCCAGTGCGTGCATTTGCAACACGAGCACTTCGGTTAAAGGGATATACCGTGCTAGAGGCCGGGTCAGCCGAAGAGGCGTTGCGCCTTCTTGAGGACAGGGCGCTGAATGTCGACGCATTTGTCACTGACGTGGTTATGCCCGGTATGGATGGACCCACCTGGGTGCGCAAAGCAATGGAAACCCGTCCAGATGTCCGGGTAATTTTCATGTCGGGTTACACGGAAGGCGCATTTGGCGATTCCGGGCCGGAGATCGCGAACTCAGCCTTCCTACCCAAGCCGTTCTCGCTAAATCAACTGACCGAGGCGGTGTTTCAGCAACTCAACTAAAGTGCTGAAGCGTGGCAGGTAAATTCGGCTGCGTGGCGTTTGCGGAATTCTTGCTCGGTTTCGGGTGTCAGAGATAGGTCTCGTTTGGGTGAGACATTTTCCTGTTGCAGGTCAATTTTCATATTCAACCGATCTTCCAGGAAACCCAGAATTTTATCCTGATTTTCGTACTTGTATATATGACTTGCGCCATGACCGTTGCTTCGCGTGCGGAAAAACTGGCTCTGACTGCCTACATCAGCGAACTCGGGGCGGGGGGATTGCATATAGGCCCGTACGAACTCATCAAAGCTCATGTCTCGGGTAGAATGCGGATGCCCGATGCGGTCGTCGCGGCCACGAAACCGATACCAACTTCCCAGCCAGTCAATCGGCTCGCGCACTACAGCCATGATATCCATCTCGGTCCCGTGCATCTTTCGAAAAATGTTCTGAAAAAAGCGGTCATAGCGGCGGACAGGAGCGTGTTTCAGGTCAGGAGGGCCTGTCACAACAAAATCGGCCCGGTCGCGAAGGGCGGTGTGGTACGCCGTGCTGCCTGTTTTGGGAACGGCCAGAAACGCGAGGCGTTCTTTATAGAAAACAAGCATTTAATTGCCCTTGGTTCGTATTTGTTACTTTCGTAGATTGGCGTAAACGACTCTTTAACACAATTGCCCAACAGTAAGTTCTGTAAGTTTTAGTTGAAATGTTCTCTTTTTGGTCCCATAAGGAACAAGAGGCGAACAAAGCAGCGATTGCCGCCCGTTCAAGGGTGTGACAAAAGGGAAGGCGACAGGACAATGGCGGATCTTCTGACAATGAGCGACAAGAAAAACGCAGATAAGCAAAAGGCGCTCGACAGCGCATTGGCACAGATCGAACGGCAGTTCGGCAAAGGCTCGATCATGAAGCTGGGCGAGGGTGCCAAACAGGATATCGAAGCAAGCTCAACAGGCTCGCTCGGACTGGATATCGCGCTGGGGATCGGTGGTCTGCCGATGGGGCGGATTGTTGAGATTTACGGGCCTGAGAGTTCGGGTAAGACCACACTGACACTGCATTGTATTGCCGAACAGCAGAAACGTGGCGGTGTATGTGCGTTCGTTGACGCGGAACATGCTCTGGATCCGCAATATGCCCGCAAGCTGGGCGTTGATCTGGATGAGTTGCTGATCTCGCAACCTGACACTGGTGAACAAGCATTGGAAATCACCGACACGTTGGTTCGTTCGGGCGCAGTGAACATGGTCGTCGTCGACTCGGTGGCGGCGCTGACACCAAAATCCGAGCTTGAGGGCGACATGGGCGACAGCAATGTTGGCGTTCAAGCTCGCCTGATGAGCCAGGCGATGCGCAAACTGACCGGTTCGATCAGCCGTTCGAACTGCATGGTAATCTTCATCAACCAAATCCGGATGAAAATCGGCGTGATGTTCGGCAGCCCGGAAACCACCACTGGTGGTAACGCGCTTAAATTCTATAGCTCGGTCCGGCTGGACATCCGCCGCATCGGTGCGATTAAGGACCGTGACGAAGTGGTCGGCAACCAGACCCGCGTTAAAGTCGTTAAGAATAAGGTGGCTCCGCCGTTCAAGCAGGTGGAATTCGACATCATGTATGGCGAAGGCATCTCAAAAATGGGTGAGTTGCTAGACCTTGGCGTGAAGGCTGGTGTGGTCGAGAAGTCGGGTTCATGGTTCAGTTACGGTGATGAGCGGATCGGGCAGGGGCGTGAGAATGCCAAGCAATACCTACGTGATAACAGCCGTGCCGCGCTGGAGATAGAAGACAAGATTCGTGCGGCCCACGGTCTGGATTTCGACATGCCGCCCGGTGCTGCTGAGGATGACGATATCCTCGAAGCGTAATTACCCCAACATTATCATGAGCAAGGCGGTCTGTTAGGGCCGCCTTGTTTCGTTCTGCACACCCTATGCTGTGGACTATCCGGGGGGACAGGGATAAACCCGTTTCGACACAATATGATTGCGCGCTGAGAGAACCTTATGCCCACGCTGAACGATATCCGATCGACCTTTCTGAACTACTTTGCCAAACAGGGGCATGAAGTGGTGCCGTCCAGCCCCCTGGTCCCGCGCAATGACCCGACGCTGATGTTCGTCAACTCGGGCATGGTACAGTTCAAGAACCTGTTTACCGGCGTAGAAACCCGTGATTATCAGCGCGCCACCACAGCTCAAAAATGTGTGCGGGCAGGTGGTAAACACAACGACCTGGACAACGTGGGCTACACCGCGCGCCACCATACGTTCTTTGAGATGCTGGGGAATTTTTCGTTTGGAAACTACTTCAAGCCCGAGGCTATCCCGTTTGCATGGGAGTTGATCACCAAGGAATTCGGCATCGATAAGAACCGCTTGCTGACGACGGTTTACCACACGGATGACGAGGCGTTTGAGATTTGGAAGAAGGTCGGCGTTCCCGAAGACCGGATCATCCGCATCGCCACAAATGATAACTTTTGGCAGATGGGCCCGACCGGCCCTTGCGGCCCCTGCACCGAGATTTTCTATGATCACGGCGATCATATCTGGGGTGGCCCTCCGGGTTCTGCTGAGGAAGATGGTGACCGTTTCATCGAAATCTGGAACATCGTTTTCATGCAGAACGAGCAGTTCGAAGACGGCTCGATGGTCGAACTCGATATGCAGTCGATCGATACCGGCATGGGGCTGGAGCGGATTGGTGCGCTGTTGCAGGGAAGCCATGACAACTACGACACGGACCTGTTTAAGACTCTGATCGAAGCCTCTGCTGATGCGACTGGTGTCGATCCGTATGGCGATCAGAACGTTCACCATCGTGTGATTGCGGACCACCTGAGGTCGACTTCCTTTCTGATTGCCGATGGCGTGATGCCGTCGAATGACGGGCGTGGTTATGTTCTGCGCCGGATCATGCGCCGTGCGATGCGTCACGCGCATCTTTTGGGGGCCAAAGACCCGGTTATGCACCGTTTGGTGCCGTCGCTGGTGCAACTGATGGGAGCGCAATACTCCGAGTTGGGGCAGGCACAGGCCTTGATCGAAGAGACTCTGCTGCTGGAAGAAACCCGTTTTAAGCAGACTTTGGATCGCGGCCTGAAACTGCTGGATGATGAGGTGGCTGGTCTTTCCGAGGGGGCTGCCCTGCCAGGTGATGCGGCGTTCAAGTTGTATGACACGTACGGGTTCCCATTGGACCTGACGCAGGATGCGCTGCGCGAAAAGGGCCTGACCGTGGATACGGATGGATTCGATGCGGCCATGGCAGAGCAAAAGGCCAAAGCTCGTGCCGCTTGGGCTGGATCAGGAGAAGCCGCGGACCAAGCGGTCTGGTTCGATGTCTTGGATAATGCCGGAGCCACGGATTTTCTGGGCTACGATACCGAGAAAGCCGAAGGCCAAGTGGCCGCGTTGGTCGTCGATGGAGCCTTGGTCGACAAGATCGAAAAGGGTGGTTCCGGATGGGTCGTTGTAAACCAGACACCTTTCTACGGTGAAGCCGGTGGTCAGGTTGGCGACACAGGGGAAATCCGTCGTCTCGAAAACATGCAAGATGTGGCGAAGGTTGAGGACACGCGTAAGTTTGCTGAAGGCAAGGTCTATGCACATCGGGTGACCGTTAGCCAGGGTACGTTGTCGAAAGGTGACGCGGTTGAGCTTGAAGTCGATCACGCGCGCCGCAGTGCTATTCGGGCAAACCACTCGGCCACGCATTTGCTACACGAAGCGCTGCGCGAAACGCTGGGAGACCACGTCGCTCAGCGCGGGTCCTTGAATGCCTCGGACCGGTTGCGGTTCGATTTCAGCCATTCCAAGGCGCTGAGCCCTGAGGAAATCCAAAAGGTCGAGCGTGAGGTGAATGAGTTTATCCGCCAGAATTCTAGCGTCGAAACCCGGATCATGACGCCGGACGATGCCCGCGAATTGGGGGCTCAGGCGCTATTTGGCGAAAAGTACGGCGACGAGGTTCGTGTGGTCTCGATGGGCAAAGCGCCGACAGGCAAGGGTCATGACGGTGAGACATGGTCGATCGAACTGTGTGGCGGCACACACGTGCGCCAGACCGGAGACATCGGTACCTTCGTCGTGCTGGGTGATAGCGCCAGTAGCGCTGGCGTGCGCCGGATAGAAGCGTTGACCGGGGATGAGGCGTTCCGCCATCTGTCAGCACAAGACCAGCGCTTGGGGCAGATTGCGGCTGAGTTGAAAGCGCAGCCCGATGATGTGGTCAGTCGGGTCAAGACACTACTGGACGAACGCAAAGCTTTGCAGAACGAAGTCGCCCAACTTCGCCGGGGCTTGGCGATGGCTGGTGGATCGGGCCAGGGTGGCGCCGATGCGCGTGACGTAAACGGTGTTCCGTTCCTTGCACAGTCTCTCTCCGGTGTGTCGGGCAAGGATCTTCCCGCGCTGATTGACGAACATAAAGCTCGGTTGGGTTCCGGCGCCGTTCTTTTGATTGCGGATGCTGGCGGCAAAGCAGCCGTCGCGGCTGGTGTGACTTCGGATCTGACCGACAAAGTCTCGGCTGTTGATTTGGTTCGGGCTGCAGTTTCCGAACTGGGCGGCAAAGGCGGCGGAGGGCGTCCCGACATGGCACAGGGCGGTGGCCGCGATGCATCGAATTCAGATGCGGCAATCAAGGCCGCAGAACAAGTCTTGGGAGGTTAAGATGCCTGCACTCTGGATTGCTCATGTTACTGTGACCGACACTGAAGCTTATAGCAAATACGCTGAATTGGCGGGACCCGCCCTTGCCAAGCATGGGGGGGAGTTCATAGCTCGTGCCGCGCGCTACGTTCAACTTGAAGGGAAGGAACGCCCGCGGAATGTTGTGGCTCGGTTTCCTTCCGTCGAAGCTGCGGTGGATTGTTATAATTCTTCCGAATATCAAAAGGCGTTGGACCATGCACGAGGTGCAAGTGAGCGCGAATTGGTGGTTGTCGAGATAAACGAATAACTCTGTCGCGACTATCACCAACGCGACCTTTGTAAATTAAGCGGAATTTGGCCGATCGAAAAACCGGGCAACTTAGTTAGTTGCCCGGTTTTTGACTTATTTTGAGTCCTCTTTATTTTCAGCGTGTTGCGCCAAAATTCCAATGTTTTTTTGCGCCGTTTCGCCCTTGGATTGTGTCTCGGTCTTCTCATTTTTTGCCTGAAATGGCCTTAAAGACTGACGGATTTCCGCCTCTTTTGATTTGCAATTTCGCCTCAGATTGCGCAATGGGCTTTGTCTGTCGATAGTTATCGGAAACGTACTACGGTCTGATTTACCCAAAAGCGTACGAGGAGAATTGGATCGAGGAACTGACATGATACCTTTGAGCAGTGATCATAGAGCCGATTTTGGGCGTTTGACCTCAACTATGGGGCGATTGGCCGTTGTCTCCGCATTTGTGTTGGGCACATTAGGCATGGTTTCGACTGCGGATGCGAGCGAGGGTCGGTTTATCAAGAGTGTTGCCGTGTCACCGCCGCCGTCGGGTGCGAAGCAGTTGTGCCGCCAATATAGCTGGGCCTGTTCTACCAAGGCGTCAGTATCCATGTCCTATCAACAGGAAATGCGAATAATCCAGCGCGTAAACCGTAAAGTGAACGCAACAACCCGGTCGGTAACGGATCGCTCGCAATACCGGACTGCTGAAAGATGGGCGTTGCCAACGTCACGGGGCGGCGATTGTGAGGATTTCGCCCTGCTGAAGAAAAGAGACCTGATCCGCGCAGGCGTTGATCCAAGTAAACTGCTTATTGCAACTGTCTTGGATACCAAGCGCAATTCGCATGCAGTTTTAGTTTACAGGTCAGCAGCAGGGGATTTGATCCTCGACAACCTGACCAATCAGATCAAGCCATGGTCTGCCACACGGTATTTGTTCCTACGTATGCAAAATCCAAGTCGGCCTAGTAGCTGGGTTGGTGTTTACGCAAGTAGTTAACTAACGGCTACCAGTTCTACATGAGAGCTGTTTTCAACGAATAAAGGGCGACCAGAAGTCGCCCTTTTGCTTTTTTCGGATGGTTGGAGCCATTTTCAGGCGCTGGCTTATGTCAACGCTTGTCAACTTAGTTGATCGTGCCGCCTTGTCCGCCTTGTCCGCCCGAAGCACCACCGGTGCTACCGCCGTTTCCGGAGCCACCACCACCGTTACCATTTCCATTGTTGCTGCCGCCATTACCTGAGCCGGTGCCAGAGCCTCCGTTATTGCCGCCGCCGTTCCCGGAGTTCCCAGCATTTCCGTTACCGTTCCCCGGGCCGCCATTGTTGCCGCCGTTGCCGTTGCCGCCGCTATTGCCACCGCCGCCATTGTTGCCGCCGTTGCCATTGCCGCCGCTATTGCCACCGCCGCCATTGTTGCCGCCGTTGCCGTTGCCGCCGCCACCGTTGTTGCCACCGTTGCCGTTATTGCCACCGCCGTTTCCGGTACCTGGGCCAGATCCTCCGGTGTTGCCGCCTCCGTTGCCGGGGTTGCCGTTGTTCCCGTTGCCATTTCCGGGACCACCGTTGCTTCCGCCGCCGCCGTTATTGCCGCCGCCACCGTTGTTACCGCCGCCGCCGCCGTTATTGCCGCCGCCGCCGTTGTTACCGCCGCCGCCGCCGTTATTGCCGCCGCCGCCGTTGTTACCGCCGCCGCCGCCGTTATTGCCGCCGCCACCGTTGTTACCACCGCCGCCGCCGTTATTGCCGCCGCCACCGTTGTTACCACCGCCGCCGCCGTCGTTGTTTCCACCGTCGTCGTTGTTTCCGCCGTCGTCGTTGTTTCCGCCGTCGTCGTTGTTTCCGCCGTCGTCGTTGTTTCCTCCGTCGTCGTTGTTTCCACCGTCGTCGTTGTTTCCGCCGCCGTCGTTATTGCCGCCGCCGCTGTTATTGCCACCGCCGCCGTTGTTACCGCCGCCGCCGTTGTTATTAACGCCATTATCGCCTTCACCATTAAGGCCAGCGGAAGCGGTTGTTGCAGTCGGGAAATCGGTGAGGACAGCTGCGAACGCAGGACAGCTTTCTAGCGTACGCGCTAAAATATCTTCGAAATCAGCCCGACGTTGGATGTAGCGAAGCATCCTCGTGTCGACGACGGTACATCCACACAAGGTGTCTGTAGACACAGATTGCCGTGCTGTTTTGATGTTACACCTTTCCGCTTGGGCCGAGCCTGCGGTGATCAAGGGAAATGTTGCTGAAAGAAATACAATGGATAATAAACGGGATTTCACGCGCATGGCGCCACTCCTTCGGAACTCGTTACTAACTCTTACGCACTAAAGATTTGTGCTACTCGTTTTTGGCACAGCACTTATGCCATACTTCAAACACAATTACATCCGTTTTAAGTCACATTTTCAAGGGGTGTTTAGGTTAGGTTAACTTATGCAAGGCCGCTTTTTGTCCGAAAATCTATTGAAAACAAAAGGAAAGCCCGCCAATATGGCGGGCTTGTCATGGTCGTGCATCCACGCACAGGTCTTAATTTTGTCAATAGTGTGGCATTGTTGCCAAAGTGTAAACTATTGAGCGAATTTCTTTACGCTGATTTCGCCATCCGCTTGCGCTCATGCGGGTCCAAAAAGCGCTTGCGAAGGCGGACCGCGTTCGGAGTGACTTCGACCAATTCGTCGTCGTCGATATAGGCAATTGCCTCTTCCAAAGAGAACTGAACGTGGGGCGTCAAGCGTACGGCGTCGTCCGATCCGCTCGCGCGGACGTTGGTCAGTTTCTTACCCTTCAGCGGGTTTACTTCCAAATCGTTATCGCGGGAATGCTCGCCGATCACCATACCCTGATAAACTTCGGCTTGGGGGCCAACGAACATGCGACCGCGCTCTTCCAAGTTCCATAGCGCATAAGCTACGGCCAGGCCCTTTTCCATTGAGATCAGCACGCCAGCGCGACGACCCGGAATTGGGCCTTTATGCGCTGACCAGCCGTGGAATACGCGGTTCAGAACTCCGGTGCCGCGAGTGTCGGTCAGGAATTCACCGTGATAGCCGATCAATCCACGTGAGGGCACATGTGCGATGATGCGAGTTTTGCCAGCGCCCGCCGGTTTCATCTCGACCAGTTCACCCTTGCGCGCGCCGGTGACCTTTTCGATTACTGCGCCGGAAAATTCGTCATCCACGTCGATGGTGACTTCCTCTATGGGCTCCATACGCTGGCCGTCTTCTTCGCGGAATAGAACCTGCGGGCGCGAGATGCTGAGTTCGAACCCTTCGCGACGCATGTTTTCGATCAGAACGCCCATCTGCAATTCGCCGCGTCCCGCGACTTCGAAGGCTTCGCCACCGGGGGTGTCGGTGATGCGGATGGCTACATTCAATTCTGCTTCTTTCATCAGGCGGTCACGGATAACGCGGGACTGGACCTTTTTGCCGTCACGACCGGCCAGCGGCGAATCGTTGATGCCGAAAGTCACGGTAATGGTCGGCGGGTCGATGGGTTGTGCGGGCAGGGCCTCTTCAACTTGCGGAGACACCAGAGAATCCGCCACGGTCGCTTTGCTCATACCCGCGATGGTGACAATGTCACCAGCTTCGGCGACGTCGATGGGCTGTTGCGCCAGACCGCGGAAAGCCAGGATTTTCGAAGCGCGGAAGTTCTCGATCAGTGTACCATCACGGCTGAGCGCCTTGAGGCTGTCGCCGGCTTTAAGTGTACCGCTTTCAACGCGACCAGTCAGAATGCGACCGATGAACGGGTCGCTGCCCAAAGTGGTGGCCAGCATACGAAAGGGTTCGTCCTTCTTGTCTGCCTGTTTCGGGGCAGGGACGTGGTCGACGATCAGGTCGAAGAGGGCGGACAGGTCCTTGCGGGGACCGTCCAGTTCCAAATCAGCCCAACCAGAGCGGCCCGAGGCGTACATGGCTGGGAAGTCCAGCTGGTCATCATCGGCACCAAGGTTTGCAAACAGGTCGAAGCATTCGTCCAGGGCGCGGTCGGGTTCGGCATCGGGCTTGTCGACCTTGTTCAGAACCACAATGGGGCGCAGACCCAAAGCCAGCGCCTTAGAGGTCACGAATTTGGTTTGCGGCATCGGGCCTTCGGCTGCATCGACCAGCAGGACAACCCCATCAACCATGCTTAGGATACGTTCGACCTCACCACCGAAATCGGCGTGACCCGGAGTGTCCACGATGTTGATGCGCGTGCCTTTCCATTCGACCGAAGTGGCCTTGGCAAGGATTGTGATCCCGCGCTCGCGCTCAAGATCATTGCTGTCCATGGCGCGTTCGGCCACAGCTTGGTTTTCCCGGAACGCGCCGGATTGTTTAAGCAGCTCATCTACCAGGGTCGTCTTGCCGTGGTCCACGTGAGCGATGATTGCGATATTGCGCAGGTCCATGAGGTCAGCCTTTGAACGGGAAGTTGCCGCGCGCATACCGCGATGCGGAGCATTTTGCTAGCCCTAACCGGCGATCAGTGACCTGCAGTCTTGGAAAATAGGTGAATGATCAGAATTCCTGCCAAAATCATGATCAGTCCAATCACTGCCGGCCAGTCCAGTCTTTGGCCGAAGACAATAAATCCGATAATCGCGATCAGAAAGATGCCCAAACCGGACCAGATGGCGTAGACGATGCCGACCGGCATGAACTTCAACGTTAATCCCAACAGGTAAAATGCGAGCCCATAGCTGACCACTACCAAAACAGAGGGCCAGAGTCGGCTGAATTGCTGGCTGGCTTGCAAAGAGGTCGTGCCGATGGTCTCAGCTACGACTGCCAGTAACAGGATTAGATAGGCTTTAGGCACGGGAGATTCTCGACAAATGTTTCTTGCGGTTGAGCACGAAATCTGCCGGCCGGACAAGGAGAATCTGTCGACGCCTTGAAAATGGCGATGTAGCGTCAATTTTTTAAGCATTTGTGAAGTATGGATAACCTGACTGTTTTTTCATCAGTTGCAATGTTAAAGGTTTGTTGTTTTAAGATTTTTTTTGTTTTCAAATTTGGTTCAAATGAAGATGGCTGCATCTACTACCGTTTTCGTTTCGGCCTTGATGAGGTGCTTGGGTGGCTTGCAGACGGGGGGTCCGTCGACAAAACGCAGCCGAGTTTGTTGAACGGTTAGAGAGTTTTAAGGTTTAAGCGCCTGCCGAAACACGAGAAAAAGAGGCCTTTGTGCCTCTTTTTCTTTTTTCTAGATATCGACAGCTGCCGAGAAATAGCTGCTCAATCGGGGCTGAAGCCAGGCCCACAAACCCGGAGCACCCCTGTGAACGGGGATTCCCACCCGCTGTTCGATTTGCGCATAGGTTACATCGTAATCTTTCCAAGAGCCGCCACCCGTTTCAAGATTTCCCACCGGCGCCTGAAATCGGTCAATTGCCTTGGCAAATTGGGCGTCGGAACTTTCGGCGGCTTCGAACTCCCGCCACAATGACAAGAACGCGGATTTTTGATCATCGGGCAGGAGACCGAACAATCTTTCTGCCGCAGCATTTTCGGCGGCCTCTTGAGCTTCATGATCGACCTGACCGTGTATCGGGTGGTCGCCAGCGTCGATTTCAACGATATCGTGAAGCAACAACATTTGCAGAACCCGATCGTTGGAAACGTCAGGAGCGGCATGTTCGGACAGAATCCAAGCATAGAGCATGATATGCCAAGAATGCTCGGCCGAATTCTCGAACCGTTCACCGTTCAAAAGGCGTGAGGCACGACTGACCGATTTCAATTTATCACTCTCGGCAAGGAAGGGGAGGCGATCCGAGAATGGAGTGTCAGCAGGAGGGGTATATTCAAGTAAGCTACGGGCCGCCTCGAAAGCCTGCGGAAACTCGGTTTTCAAATAGGCTGCACGACCGCTGCTCAGGTTTTCCTCAACGATTGCTCGATGTTCTGGCATCGAGTTGGACGCGCACAGAACTTGAAACATTGGCTGGCAGCGATCGAGGTATTTCGCAAATTTCGCATCGGGCGTTTCGTCGGCCTCGAACTCTTGCCACAGGGTGAGGCATTCCAACCTGTGATCATCGGGCAAAAGCCCGAACAGTTCGGCTGCCGCGGCTTGCTCTGACCGTTCGACGGCTTGCCAGTCTGTTTGCAAATGGATCGGATGGTCGCCGACGATGATCTCGACCAGATCGTGAAGCAACAACATCCGGATAACCCGGTTGATGCTTACCCGCTCACTGGCCAAGGGTTGCATCACCAAAGCCCACAAGGCTAGTTGCCAGCTATGTTCGGCCGCATTCTCGGGTCGGGACTGGTTCAGAAGAAAATTTGCACGATTGACTGACTTCAGCCTGTCCGCGCATTTCAAAAACTCTAATTGCGCGGACAGTCTATCGGTCATTGTTTTTCGATCGCCTTAACTTTTGAACGGTGTTCTGACAGTCTTTGAATTACAAATTTACGCGCTTTGCGCTCTGCCAAACGCACGCGAATCTCAGTCAAGAACGCCTCTTCCAAGGTTTGAGAGGACGCGCCCAACAAGTCACCCACTTCAACAAAGAAACGGTCGTCGCCGGTTTCATCCATCACTTTCATCGTGTCCTCGGCCAGTTTGGCGGCAAGGGTTGTGATGGTATCGGACATCAGCGTGTGTTCTCGGTCAAACGGCGCTTCACATAGTCGCTAACATCGGTGATCAGCGTGTCCATGTGACGATCCTGGAAGAAGTGATCCGCACCTTCGACCTCATTATGGGTGATGGTGATGCCCTTTTGCTCGTGCAGCTTGTTCACAAGCGAGACGGTGTCGGCTGGCGGCGCGACGCGGTCGGCTGAACCATTGATGATCAAGCCCGAAGACGGGCAGGGTGCCAGGAACGAAAAGTCGTACATATTTGCCGGGGGCGACACGCTGATAAAGCCTGTGATCTCGGGCCGACGCATCAGAAGTTGCATACCAATCCACGCGCCAAACGAGAAACCTGCCACCCAGCAATGCTTGGAGTTGTTGTTCATCGACTGCAGGTAATCCAGCGCCGATGCTGCGTCGCTCAGTTCACCTACGCCCTGATCGTATTCGCCTTGGCTGCGGCCCACGCCGCGGAAATTAAAACGCAACACGGTAAAACCCATGTTGTAAAACGCATAATGCAGATTGTAGACCACCTTGTTGTTCATGGTCCCGCCGAATTGTGGATGCGGGTGGAGCACGATGGCGATCGGTGCGTCTTTTTCCTTTTGCGGGTGGTAACGGCCTTCCAGGCGGCCTTCGGGTCCGGGAAAAATCACCTCGGGCATGTGTGCTTTGGTCCTGTCTTTTTCTTCTTGGCGCCGGGATATACTTGACGGTTATCGTCAGGCACCTTAGAACGGTTCTAATTAAGATGCGTTGCGCAAAGCGCTGCCCGTCGGAGATACGCACTGGCAACGGCGGCGTCAATGTTTTCGCGCGGTACCAGCCAAGAGGAATAGAGAATGAAGCTTTCGACCAAGGGTCGTTATGCAATGGTTGCATTGGCCGATATTGCACTTCAAGCCGACGATGCCCTTGTGACGCTGGGCGAGATTTCAGAACGTCAGGATATCTCTTTGCCTTATCTGGAACAGCTATTCGTCAAGCTTCGCAGGGCCGAGCTGGTGTCTTCTGTGCGCGGCCCAGGCGGAGGATATCGTTTGGCGCGGCCTGCATCAGAAATCCGCGTGGTCGAGATTCTGGGAGCCGTAGATGAAACCGTTGACGCCCTGCAAAAAGGGGCGGGTGCTTCGGGCGCTTCTTCCGGCAGTCGGGCGCAATCGCTGACAAACCGCTTGTGGGAGGGCCTGAGTGCCCATGTATATGTCTTTCTGCACCAGACGCGGCTGTCTGATGTGATCAAGAATGATCTGGCTCCGTGCCCCGCAGTTCCCAGCCTTTTTTCCGTTGTGGATGAGTGAGACGATGCATTTGGCCTCGCAAAACGTGAAAGAATTTCGCATTCGCGAAAAGGTGAATCTATGATTCGTATTTACCTGGATCACAACGCTACAACTCCGCTGCGTCCTGAAGCCCGTGAGGCGATGATCGCGGCGATGGATGTGTGCGGCAATCCGTCCTCGGTTCATTCCGAGGGCAGGGCGGCAAAGTCGCTGATTGAACGAGCGCGCGCGCAAATCGCATCGGCGTTCGGCGCGGATGGAGCGGACATTGTGTTCACTTCAGGCTCGACCGAAGGGGCAGCGCTTACGCTTGGCGGTCGTGACCTGCATGGGGCCGCTGTTGAGCATGACGCCGTAAGATCTTGGATAACAGAGGATTTGACCGTGGACTCCTCTGGTCGAGTTCAAGTGATTGATCCTGCGAATTCGACTTTGCAACTTGCCAATTCGGAAACCGGGATCGTTCAGGCGCTTCCTTCGGGGCTGGCGGTGACCGATGCAACGCAGGCCTTTGGAAAGCTGCCAGTTGCGTTCAACTGGTTGGATTCTCAGATGGCGTTGATTTCGGCGCATAAACTCGGCGGACCTAAGGGGGTTGGTGCTGTCGTTATGAAGCGCGGCACGGATTTGCCAGCCCAGATTAAGGGCGGCGGGCAGGAAATGGGCCGTCGTTCCGGAACGGAAAATGTCATTGGAATTGCGGGGTTCGGGGCTGCAGCTGAAGCAGCCGCACGAGATTTGGCCAATGGCGTTTGGGAGCAGGTCAAAGAATTTAGAAATATTCTAGAAAAGGCCCTTGAGGCCAGTTCTAAATCTACTATTTTTGTCGGGAAAGATCAGGACCGCCTGCCCAATACCCTCTGTTTTGCCACCCCTGGTTGGAAGGGTGAAACCCAGGTGATGCAGATGGACCTGGCGGGTTTTGCGATCAGTGCGGGTTCTGCCTGCTCCAGCGGCAAGGTTCGTGCCAGCGCGGTATTGACCGCAATGGGGTATGACGAGGTTACAGCGGCCAGCGCGATCCGCGTGTCGCTTGGGCCTCGGACAACGGAAGAAGATGTGCTGCGTTTCGCCGAAACGTGGCTTGAAAAAGAGAAAAAGCATCGCGCGCGCGCCGCGTGATCTGACGGAGGGTGTCATATGGCCGCTTTGGACCAGACCCAGGTAAAAGAAGGTGTCGATCAGGAAACCGTGGACGCGGTGCGCGAGGTTGGCACATATAAGTACGGCTGGGATACCGATATCGAAATGGAATACGCGCCCAAGGGTGTGAATCCGGATATCGTCCGTCTGATTTCGGAGAAAAACGAAGAGCCCGAGTGGATGACTGAATGGCGTCTTTCGGCCTTTGAGCGTTGGACCAAGATGGATGAGCCGTCGTGGGCAATGGTCAACTACCCTGAGATCGACTTTCAGGACCAGTATTACTACGCCCGTCCAAAATCGATGGAGGAAAAACCGAAATCGCTGGACGAGGTCGATCCCAAGCTTTTGGCTACATACGAAAAGCTGGGGATCCCACTGAAAGAACAGATGATTCTGGCCGGTGTTGAAGGCGCTGAGGATGCACCAGCCGAAGGCCGTAAGGTCGCTGTTGATGCAGTGTTTGACTCGGTTTCGGTTGGTACGACTTTCCAGGGCGAACTTGCAAAACACGGCGTAATCTTCTGCTCGATCTCTGAAGCGATTAGAGAGCATCCCGAGCTGGTAAAGAAATACCTTGGGTCGGTTGTTCCGGTCTCGGACAACTTCTATGCCACGCTGAACTCGGCCGTGTTCTCGGATGGGTCCTTCGTCTACATCCCACCGGGCGTCCGCTGCCCGATGGAACTGAGCACCTATTTCCGCATCAACGCGGAAAATACCGGTCAGTTCGAACGCACGCTGATCATCGCAGACAAGGGCTCTTATGTGTCGTATCTGGAAGGCTGTACCGCACCTCAGCGCGACACCGCACAGCTACACGCGGCTGTGGTCGAAATCATCGTCGAGGAAGACGCCGAGGTGAAATACTCGACCGTGCAGAACTGGTTCCCCGGGGATGAGAACGGCAAGGGTGGCATCTACAACTTCGTGACCAAGCGCGCCGATTGCCGGGGTGATCGGTCCAAGGTGATGTGGACGCAGGTGGAAACCGGCTCGGCCGTGACTTGGAAGTATCCGTCTTGCATCTTACGCGGCAATGAAAGCCAGGGTGAGTTCTACTCGATCGCCATCACCAATAACTATCAGCAGGCCGATACCGGCACCAAGATGGTTCACCTAGGCAAGAACACCAAGTCGCGCATTGTGTCCAAGGGCATCAGCGCGGGTAAGGCGCAGAACACCTATCGTGGTCTGGTGTCGATGCACCCGAAAGCCAAGGATAGCCGAAATTACACCCAGTGTGACAGCTTGCTGATCGGCGACAAATGTGGGGCGCATACGGTTCCGTATATCGAGGTCAAGAACAACTCCTCGCGCGTTGAGCATGAGGCGACAACCTCCAAGGTTGACGACGATCAGCTTTTCTATTGCCGTCAGCGCGGCATGGACGAAGAAGAGGCCGTGGCGCTGGTCGTCAATGGCTTCTGTAAGGACGTTCTGCAGGCCCTGCCGATGGAGTTCGCCATGGAAGCGCAGCAGTTGGTGGCAATTTCACTCGAAGGCTCTGTCGGCTGATGACGCGAACACCCCGAAACGGCATCCGAAAGGATGATGTGCTGACCTGGCTTGGGTACGCCCTGCCTGTTTTGGGCGGCCTTCTTGGGGTGGCCTACGTCAACATCTTCTACATGGACTTCATCAACCCGGTTTGGGCGGTGGGCATCGGGGCAATCCTTGGTTGGGTTGCCGCACGTCTGATCCGCAAAGTGCTGGGATAGGAATTTATCGGGGCCACGACGCCCCTTGCGAGATGCAAAAGGAAAAAACATGCTGGAAATCAAGAACCTGCACGTACAGCTTGAAGAAGAAGACAAGCAGATCCTCAAAGGTGTGGACCTGACGGTTGAAGCCGGGAAGGTACACGCGATCATGGGGCCGAACGGCTCGGGCAAGTCGACGCTCAGCTATGTACTGTCGGGCCGCGATGGTTATGAAGTGACCGAAGGCTCGGCCACTCTTGACGGCGAGGACCTGCTGGAGATGGAGCCGGAAGAGCGCGCCGCAGCCGGTGTATTCTTGGCATTCCAGTACCCGGTTGAAATTCCGGGCGTCGGCAACATGACCTTCCTGCGGACCGCTGTGAACGCTCAGCGCAAGGCACGTGGGCAAGAAGAACTGTCCGCCGCCGATTTCCTGAAAGAAGTGCGCGCTAAAGCCAAATCGCTGAAAATCGATGCGGATATGCTGAAGCGCCCGGTGAACGTCGGGTTCTCGGGTGGTGAGAAAAAGCGTAACGAAATCCTGCAGATGGCGATGCTGGAGCCAAAGATGTGCATCCTGGATGAGACCGACTCGGGTCTCGACGTGGATGCGATGAAGCTGGTGTCGGAAGGCGTGAACGCGCTGCGTGACGAAGGCCGGGGTTTCCTTGTCATCACGCACTATCAGCGTCTGCTGGACCACATCAAACCTGACGTCGTCCACATCATGGCGGATGGCCGGATCGTGAAATCCGGCGGCCCTGAGTTGGCGCTGGAAGTTGAACATAATGGTTATGCCGACATTCTGGCCGAGGTGAACTGATGGCTTTGCCGCAAGCGAAACAGACCGCAACCGAGGCGCGGTTGGCGTCTCTGACCATGCCCGATCCCGGCTGCACGAAGACAGCTCGTGACGGGGCGCTCGCTCGTTTGCGCGAGATGGGTCTGCCCGGGCGTCGTGACGAATACTGGAAGTACACTCAGCCTGACACGCTCATTTCACCCGAGGCAATAAAGGCCGCTGTGTTCGACTCAGGTGAACCAATGGTGTTCAACGATGTCGATCGCCTGAAAATCGTGTTTATCGATGGCGTCTTCAGCCCCGAGGATTCGGACGATCTAACCCTTGAGGGAGTAAAGATCGATCGGCTCGAAGATATCTGCTGCAAGGATATCCATTGGGCGAAAGAGTTGTACGGCAAACTGGAAGAACGGGGCCAGACCCCGGTTCAGCGACCGCTGGCAGCACTGAACACAGCCTATGCGACTGATGGTGTCGCGATCCACGTAACCGGTAAACCGTCCAAGCCGATCAACTTTGTGTACCGCCATGAGTCGGTGACTTCGGATGCGATCCTGCACCATGTCATCCGCGTGGAAAGCGATGCCGAAGTGACAATTCTGGAAAATGGTCCGGCGGCGTCTCGCTTCAATAAGTGCATGGAAATCGATATCGCCGACAATGGCACTTTGCATCACATCCGGGCGCAAGGTCGGGACCATGAGCGGCGTGCTGCCACCCATATGTTCACCCGCTTGGGTCAGGAATCGACCTACAAATCGTTTACCCTGACCGCGAACGGCGTTCTGACCCGAAATGAGCAGGTCATCGAATTGACAGGTGATGATGCCGTGGCCCACGTGGCAGGTGCCTGTGTTGGAGATGGTGACTTCCACCACGACGACACCGTTTTCGTCACCCATGACGCGGTGAACTGCGAAAGCCGTCAGGTGTTCAAGAAAGTGCTGCGCAACGGCGCGACCGGCGTATTTCAGGGCAAGATCCTTGTGAAGGAAGGCGCACAGAAAACCGATGGCTATCAGATCAGCCAATCGCTGCTGTTGGATGATGACAGCCAGTTTCTTGCCAAGCCCGAGCTTGAGATCTACGCCGATGACGTTGCCTGTTCGCACGGCTCGACTTCGGGCGCGATTGATGAGACGGCTTTGTTCTATCTGCGGTCGCGGGGCGTTCCGTACAAGGATGCCACAAACATGCTGACGCTGGCGTTTTTGGCCGAGGCGGTGGACGAGATCGAAGACAGCGAACTGGCTGAGGAGATCGTGACCCGTCTGGAAGGCTGGCTGGCGCGGCACAGCTGATGCCTCTGACATCGGATATCGTGGCCACTTACCGGGGGCCGGGGCGTGTGGTGCGCCGGCTTCTGGACTTGGGCGAACGTGAGGACAGGGCGCTGATCTTCGTTATGGGGTTCTGCGTCGTGGCGTTCATTGCGCAGCTTCCCAGCCTAGCGCGTCGGGCTCATTTGGAAGGGCTTGAACTTAACATGCTGATGGGCGGCGCCTTGCTGGGCACTGTCATCATTCTACCGCTGTTCTTTTATGCGCTAGCATTCGTATCCTATGGCGCTGCCCGTCTTGTGGGCGGTCGGGGTACGTCTTATGGCGCGCGGCTCGCTCTGTTCTGGGCGCTTCTAGCGTCTACGCCTCTGCTGCTTCTGAACGGTCTGGTCGCAGGTTTCATCGGGCCCGGTCCGGCATTGACCTTGGTGGGCGCTGTGTGGCTTGGGGTTTTTATCTGGTTTTGGCTGGCTGGCCTCAAACAAGCACAAAGGTCCTCTGAATGAATACCATGACTTTGGGCAGCCTTGCGGTTCTAACCCTCACCAACCCAGCAGAGGCTGCCCGACGATTGCTGGAATATCGACTTGGGCGCGAGGTTCTGTGGTTGGGCTTTTGTCTAGCCGTTATCCTGAATGCGCTGGTTCAGTTCGGGTTCGAATATCTTCTGCCCGTCCCGGACGGCATGGATGCTCCGCCGCCCGAACCGATTTTTATGAGCCTGATCCGCTCGGGCACGCTAATGATGTTCAGTATCGCCGCATTTCTGTTTGCGGGGCGTTTGTTGGGCGGACGCGCCACCTTTAACGAGATCATGACGTTAACGGTCTGGCTGCAGTACCTACAGATCACGGCAATGTTCATTACGCTTCTGCTGGCGATTGCCATTCCGTTTCTGATGGTGCTGTTTTTGTTCGCCACGGCAATAGTGAGCCTTTACGTCACGCTTCATTTCCTCAATGAAGCGCATAAATTCGGGACGCTCTGGAAATCCTTTGGGGTCATTGTGCTGTCGGCTCTGGTCGCCGTGCCTTTTGTCCTCGCAGTGACACCCAGCGCCCCGGTATAGGGACAAGAAAACCATGTATGACGTAGAAAAAATCCGTGCAGACTTTCCGATCCTGTCGCGTGAGGTGAACGGTAAGCCCCTGACCTATCTGGACAATGGTGCTTCGGCGCAGAAACCACAGGTGGTGATCGACGCGGTAACGCGGGCCTATGCCGAGGAATATTCGAATGTGCATCGCGGCCTGCATTTCTTGTCCAACCTCGCGACCGAGAAGTATGAATCTGTTCGTGGTACGATTGCCAAGTTCTTAGGTGCGGCGAATGAGAACGAAATCGTACTGAATTCGGGCACGACCGAGGGGATCAACCTTGTGGCCTATGGCTGGGCGATGCCGCGTCTGCAGGCGGGTGATGAGATCGTCCTCAGTGTTATGGAGCACCACGCTAATATCGTGCCCTGGCACTTCTTGCGGGAACGTCAAGGCGTTGTCTTGAAATGGGTGGATATAGATGCGGATGGTGGGTTGGACCCGCAGGCCGTGATTGATGCGATCGGCCCAAAGACCAAGCTTGTGGCTGTTACCCAGTGCTCGAATGTTCTGGGTACAGTTGTGGACGTCAAGGCGATCACCGAAGGCGCCCATGCCAAGGGTGTTCCGGTGCTGGTTGATGGCAGCCAGGGTGCGGTACACATGCCGGTCAACGTTCAAGATATTGGTTGCGACTTCTACGCGATCACAGGTCACAAGCTCTATGGCCCGTCAGGCTCGGGCGCGATCTACATCAAGTCCGACCGTATGGCCGAGATGCGCCCCTTCATCGGTGGCGGCGACATGATCAAAGAAGTCAGTAAGGATCAGGTAATCTATAACGATCCGCCAATGAAATTCGAGGCCGGAACGCCTGGCATCGTACAAACCATCGGCTTGGGTGTGGCCCTGGATTACATGATGGATCTGGGGATGGAGAACGTCGCCGCTCATGAAGGCGCGCTGCGAGATTACGCAATGCAAAAGCTGACCGGCCTGAATTGGGTGCAGGTTCAGGGAACACGCCCGGACAAGGCTGCGATCTTCAGCTTCACGCTGGACGGGGCAGGGCATGCGCATGACGTTTCTACGATTCTCGATAAGAAAGGTGTCGCTGTACGCGCTGGTCATCACTGCGCTGGACCGTTGATGGATTTCTTGGGCGTGACCGCAACTTGCCGCGCAAGCTTTGGTCTCTACAACACCAAGGGTGAGGTCGATACGCTGGTTGATGCGCTTGAACTGGCGCACGATCTCTTTGCGTGAAACCTGACCGATCCGGGAAGATTTGCAGTTGCACCCGGATCGGATCAAGGATAGCTAACGGCCAAGGCACCTGTAGCTCAGCTGGATAGAGCGCTGCCCTCCGAAGGCAGAGGCCAGAGGTTCGAATCCTCTCAGGTGCGCCATTGAAATCAACAACTTAGCACCAACTCTTGGGGTCACTGGATCACCCCCGCCTATGAAACGGCCCACGTTTCAGCGCCTTGATAGGATTGTTGATCGCTTCCATCGCTGATTCCTGACAGTAGGGTGAGTGGTGCCTATACACCCGCTCAATGGTGTCGGTGGAGGTGGAGAAGAAACTGGCGTCCTCCTCGATGGTTGCGCCGTTCTGCATCGCCCACGTGATCGCGGTGTGCTTCGGGAAAGAGGCGGTATGCCGTGGAATGTAGCAGCCTCAGAGGCAGTCTGCTTAAGGGAAAACAACCTCAAATCAAAAGAACAATAATAAACCCCTTGGTTTTTGGGCTCAGTTTCTCAAACGCCACCCCCCTCTTGTTGAGGTCGAAACAATCCCAGAAGGAATGGCAGAGGTTCAAAATTCAGTTGATTTGCTTCGTGTAACACTCACAACCTATCTTAAGATTCGAAAGACAAGTTAATACATGGATTATTCTGGCCATTCAGAAGGAACGAAACCCTAGAAGAGTACATCATCTGAAACGTGTCAATACAGAAGGTCAGCGCCGTTTTGGATTGGGCATGTCCGCTTAAGATAGAGGCATCGGAATTTTCCTCGAGTCCTACTCCGCTCCCTACTTTTATTTATGAGCCAATTCAGCTTGTGAGTCGCAAGTCCTTGACCGCAGACCGCTTCTTTTTTCGAACAAGCTTTAGAAATGGAGCTTCTATAAAGCGATAGAAGAGAACTGCCACCAACATCATAACAAGGAACTCTGCCATAAACACCACAAACAAATTGTTCGTGATCTTAAAGAGCAAAATTGTTGAAGCAGTTAGAAGTAGCGGGTGTGTGATGTACATCGCAAAGCTGGCATCACCAAGCAGCTCGCCCATTCGCCATGACATATCCACTCTTGCTCCCAAGAACACAAGCACAGCACAAAAAACTCCAAATGTGGAAACGGTTAATAACGTATACTTCTCCTCACCGAGAAGCGCCCCAAAGCCAGCAGATATTAGGATGCCGATCAAAAACACAGAGGAAGGAACGCTGAACTTTAATAATTTTCTGTCAGCAACTCCGGTTAGTACACCGAGGAGAAACAGAACGTTGGCTTCCGAGAAAGCCGTAACCAGTAAAATCTCCTCTGGCGACGATGCATCCAATGGGAAACCTGTTGGAACTAAAATTGAACCAACCGCCCACAAACATAGCATAACAAAGAAAGCTCTCTGAGAGAAAAAGAATACCCCAAACATAAGGTAGAAAAGCGCCTCATGCCTTAAGGTCCAAATAACTTGAGGATAAGGTTCGCACAATGGGAGTATGAATGATGCGCTGAGCCAACTGCAAAAGTCTCCACCAGAGGCCTCTACACCAACTACCTTCCCAAGTTGCGCCATTACAACCCAGACACTTGCAACCAGGAGAGTGAACGGTACTATTCTAATCAATCTTTTATAATAGAAATTATAAAGGTAATTCCAACCGCGGCCATCAGAACTATGAGCATGGTAAATAATGTACCCGCTAAGGACAAAGAAAAGGCTTACCCCCCTTGCACCTAAATCAATTCCATCAAGTGGCATAGCCACACCAGATCGCAAAGAGATTTGCCCTAATATATGTTCAATGACCACTGCAATTGCAGCAATTGCACGAAGGTACTGAAGACCCTGAAGTTTTCGTTTTTCAAATTGCGTCACACCTGACCCCTGTAATGAAGTGCTATATTTTTATCTCGTAAAAACTTATGAAACCTCAAATGGTATCATCAAGAATGTTGGGTGTACCGACTTCCCACGAGCATTATACCCATTATGCTAATCATGATGATGCCGATAAATTCCATTGCTGACATTAATGCGCCGCGAGAGACAAAGAGTGCACTTCCAGCAATAACCACTGAAACAAAGAAGCTAAAGTTGGGGATTGATGCAACCCGAATGTTTCTATCAATTGCAGCGATCCATCTTCCAACAACGTACATAAATCCGATTCCAAACCAACCGAAGTTCATAAATGCCTCGCCGGGCAAAGGCATTGCAAGGTTTGGGTTAATTGTTCCCACCAATTCTGCTGCAAGCCTTCCAGAGTGTACCGGCTTGTCCACCCATATCTGGGGTGGGACAAATGCGAAAATTGACGAGACCATACCAAAGCCCCACGAAACCCCCTCAACCTGAACGTAATAAATGCCCTGCAAAACATTTTGAACTCCATCAAAATCCCCAGCGGCAAAAAAAGCTTGCCATTGGCCTGCGGTCAAAGTGTTCCACTGGTCTGCAGACCGGCTAAAAACACCAATCAACGGATAGACGACTATCGTTCCGAAAAGAAGAAGTAAGAAGAATGTTGTCTTCAATTTTGGAGAATTAAACGAAAAGAAAATCAATGCGAAAGAGACTATAAACCCCATAACACGCCATCTGGCTGAGTTTAGCGGATTTACAAAGATTAGAAGGGTTGCGGCGCTTAAGATAAACAATACCATAAAAACTCTACGGTTCTGCCTGTGTTCGCTATGTCGAGCGAAATACCCAGCTACAAGACCAACAGCAAAAAGAACTAAAGAGACTCGTTTGAAGACGCCGAATGTATTTCTTCCCTCTTCTACTTTACTGCTCAGTTCTATCCTTGGCATAGTTATTATGCTCGGTCCAATCCATGCAAAAGCACACAGGCATAGAAGAAACAAAATCACCAATACCCAAAAAATTCTTTTCTCGGAATATCTAGCTATTTCTGTCTTTTGGTTACCAGAAAACGTTAAGCCTCGTATAATTCCAAGGTGCAGAGCGAAAGAGGCGAGTAACAACAAAGCCGATGTTTGGAACATCAAATTGTCACTATATATACGAAATCCAGCAACCCATGGAAGAAGACCAACGCTTAGATATATAATGCCGGGTAAAATCATTCCGAAAGCGTTGTAATAGCTGACCTGTATGCATGCGATCCCTGCGTTTCGATGGCTAATATAATGAAATATTGCCCAAATATTCACAAGAAATGCACCGCCAAGCAGCAGGAAATTCACATTTAAAAGTATAGCGCCTTCAAATATAGTGAACTGCAGTACGGTCGTGGTAAAAATTGCCAAAAACCCTGCTAGTACAAAAGAGGTCAAACTTCTTTCTTTTATTTTCATTTTTTCTATCTTTGCACAGCATTTCCAAGGAGTTTCCTTGGTCACGATCAATCGCGCCGCCTTTCTATCGCCGCTATTGGAGACGAGCAACAACGAAGGCTCATATAATCCGCGCAAAAAGTAGCAAAAAGGCAACAAACTACGACACTGGTAAGAGTAGTGTGACTTTGACATCATTTTGCGCAGTGTCTGCTCTTTTGCTTGGAGCGCAGTCTTGAGCACATGGTTAGTTCAACTGCCGGCGACTGTACGCGCCCCATGTTCTTTCGATAGGGCATGCACATTCGGAACAATGAAGCATTTCTCTTAACCTGAAAAAGCGCTCTTTCAGGGGCATTGATCGTGTTCGAGAGGTTGCACAGCGTGTTCTGTCTCGGCGGTAGGTTGAGCAAAACTCACATTTTGGTCTTTTAGTGAGCTCAACCTGTTTAACTGGTGGTATCAGTGGGCCTTGATCTCATGGGATGCGCACAGCCTGAGTTAGTTGGTTCCAATAGGGTGGGTGGTAACGTTTTGAGGTATCCGTGTCCCTATGTCTAAGAGGCTATTGAGAGGAAGGTTTATGCTTATCGGATATGCCAGGACGTCAATCTTGGATCAGAGGTCGGGATTTGAAGCACAGATTGAACAGTTAGAAACTGATGGCTATGAAGGGGTTTTCAGGGAGTAGGTTTCGTCTGTCGATGTGACAGCAAGAGAATAGCTTACCTTTGCGTTAGAGTTCATACGTGAGGGAGATACCTTGGTCGTTACAAAACTAGACCGTCTGGCCAATTCATTGGTTCACCTGTTGTCGATCCTAATGGAAATTGAAGGTAAATCTGCTTCACTCAAGATCATCAATCTTGGCATCGATACATCCACGCCCACAGGCAAGCTGATGCTTACAGTTCTAGGTGGTATCGCTGAGTTCGAAAGAGGCATCATGCTTGAACGCCAGAGGGAGGGGATTGCTGATGCAAAGACGCTCGGGAAATACAAAGGCAGGAAGCCCACAGCCATGGCAAAATCAGATGAGGTCAGAAAGCTTAAGGCAAAGAGTGTAAGGGCATCAGAGACAGCGCAACGCCTAGGGATAGGCAGGAGTTCTGTCTATCGGATTTTGGCTGACTGAAGCGATGCAATCTAGGTGTTTGGGTGAAAGTGCAGTCAAATTGGTCACAGAACTGTTTTTGGCTTAAAACTAAGGGGATAGGGCGTGGCAAAGAAGTAGTCATCTACTATCAGTTCTGCCAATACGAAAAACTAAAGAGAAGATAATAGCTGCGGATGCAAGTACCGAGTACTGGCAAAGTACTTTCCCACTGCTTGCTTCAAATCAAGGGCAAAGCGACATGGCCCAACCGAATTCTGTTTGACCTCCACAAAAAGTAGTAAATCTCACTCCTTGTGTATCCTTCAAGTCTGTACGGTTGGCTTTGACGCTAACTGGCGAATGCTTTCGTTTTGCAACCTGTGCTGTACCCATTGGCGATGAGGCGAGGCAAAACGTTTATCTGAAGTGTTTTTCAAACCAGTATCCAGTCGACAAACTCGAAGTCTAGGTAGTCTGTTCTCAAAGGTTCCCCAGAATCTTGAAAACCCGCGATCTCGATCACATCACCGTTGGAGAGAGACACGTCTGAGATGGTGCGCTCGACAAACGATGAGCTGTTA